>NZ_CP134772.1:3326666-3952083 GCF_031882575.1 Pseudomonas sp. VD-NE ins | reverse complement strand
GAAACGGTGTGTGAAGATTTTCCAGACTCAACTCAAATCCTTGTGGGAGCTGGCTTGCCAGCGATGAGGCCGGCACAGTCAAAATTTCATTGACTGATCCACCGCTATCGCTGGCAAGCCAGCTCCCACAGGGTTACAGGTTGTGCCGTCAGCTCGCGTGGGTATTGAGGATGCTCGCCACTTGCTGCGGCTGGCAGTTGAGGTACGGCGAAGACTTCAGCCAGCGTTGATCCGGGTACCAGGAAAACATGAACTGGCCATTCTTCAACCGGTCGATCACCTGCTTGGCAATCTGCGGCCGAACCGCCGGGCAACCCTGGCTGCGGCCGATGCGCCCCTGTTTCTTGCTCCACAACGGATTCACATAACTGGCGGCGTGAATGACGATGGCGCGATCGCGGGCCATGTCGTTGAAGCCCGGCTCCAGACCGTCCATGCGCAGCGAATAACCGTGGGTGCCTTCGTAGCTTTCCTGCGTACGGAACAGGCCGAGGCTGGATTGATAACTACCTTCGACATTGGAAAACTGCGTAGCGAAGTTTTCCCCAGAATTGGAGCCGTGGGCGACCAGATCGCGCAGCACCAGTTTCTTTTTGCCGAGATCGAAGATCCACAGGCGGCGTTCGGTGGACGGTTGCGAATAGTCGATGATCGCCAGGTGGCGGGACGGTTTCGCACCGTTGTTGACCGCGCATTGCATGGCGTTCAACGCACCTTTCAGCGCTTGGGGATTGAGTTCTGGCGCGGCGTGCGCGAGGCTGGTGAAGAGAACCGGCGATGGTTTGCCGGCGGCAAAAACGGGACTGGACACCACGACCAGCGTCGCGGTGGTCAACAGAAGTCGGCGCAAAAACGTCAACATTTTATAAAGTGTCCTCACTTGCTACATATTCGGCACTTTGGCTCCTGACTCCCAGTCAATACCCGCAAGCCCGCAGATCGAGCCTGACTGTTCAGCGCACCTGATGTAAGGTTGGCCATCATCTAGACGGCCATGGATTGGAGTAAAGCAGTTGTTCAAAAAGTACGCATGCTACTTGAGCATTTGTTTGCTCGCTGCGCCGTTTGTCGCTTGTGCCGATGAGCCGTTGCCGCCGCTGGAGACATTGCCAACGCCACCGGCCGAAATGCCGGTCGAGCCGCAAAGTCCGTTGCAGGCTGTAATGATCAGTCTGGCGCAGTCGTGCCCGGCGATTGCTGCGCATCTCAACGGCCCGGCGCTGACGCAGTTGCAGGCTTTCTACGCGCAGCAGGACTGGATGCCGGTGTGGGCCAGTGAATCGGCACGATTGCCGGCCTTGCACGCACAATTGCAGCTGTTGGCAGACGATGGCCTTAATCCAAAACGCTATCCGATCGCGACCACCGTGCCGCAGGATGGCGAGTTGTGCGCCGACATCGACATCAGCCGCAACTACCTTCAGGCCCTGCAGGATTTGCACTACGGTCGCCTGCTGCAATCGCACTTTGAGCCGCTGTGGCATGCCGACGACGCCCCGCGTGACCGTCAGGCGGAATTGTTGGCCATCGCTGTTCCGGGCATGCACGACATTCCTGCCGCGTTCGATCTGGCCCGTCCGCGTCTGGCGCAATATCAGGACCTGCGTCAGCTTTATGCGGCGCAACGGCTCAAAGCCTTGCCGCAATGGCAGTCAGTGGGCAGCGGGCCGCTGTTGCGCCCGGCGATGGAAGACAAACGTGTCCCGGAACTGGCTCAGCGGCTGTACAGCGAAGGCTATCTGACACAGATCATCGGTACGTCCGGCAATGCGTATGACGGCGTGCTGGTCGACGCCGTGAAGAGCTTTCAGGCCAACCATTCGCTGCAGGCTGACGGTGTGGTCGGACCGGGAACGATTGCCGAACTCAACATCAGTCCGCTGACCCGTCGCGAACAGTTGCGGGTCAACCTCGAACGTTTCCGCTGGATGGCTCAGGACATGGAGCCCAGTGGCTTGCTGGTCAACGTCGCCGCCGCTGAACTGACGCTGTATCAGGGCGGTGTGGCGGTGTGGCAGACGCGTACTCAGGTGGGCCGCGCCGAACGCCAGACGCCGCTGCTGAAATCCCGGGTGACGCGGCTGACTCTGAACCCGACCTGGACCGTGCCGCCGACCATCTGGAAAGAAGACAAACTGCCGGAAATCCGCAAGGACCAGACCTTCCTCAGCCGGCAGAATCTGCAAGTGCTCGACGCCAACGGTCAGCCGCTGGCGGCGGCGGACATCGATTGGGACAACCCCGGCAACATAATGCTGCGTCAGGACGCCGGGCCGCGTAATCCGTTGGGGCAAATGGTCATCCGCTTCCCCAATCCGTTCTCGGTGTACCTGCACGACACGCCGAGCAAGGCGCTGTTCGAAAAAGGCCCGCGCGCCTTCAGTTCCGGTTGTGTGCGGGTCGAGCATCCGATGCAACTGCGTGATCTGCTCCTGACTCCGGCAGAAAAGGCCCGCACCGAAACCTTGCTGGCCACCGGCACCACCCACGAATTTCGCCTGTCGGCGCCGGTGCCGATCCTGATGACCTACTGGACGGCGCAGGTCGACAGCAGCGGCCGCGTGCGTTACTCGCCGGACATCTACAGCCGTGACAGCGCCTTGCTCGCCGGGCTTGACCGCGCGCATTGAGCTTCAGCGGGTGCTTCGGTTCCAGAACACCCGCGCCAGCCACGCATCAATACTCAACTTGCCCGCCCCGGCGAACACCAGTGGCAGCAGCGCCGCCAGGTAAATTGCCGGCAACTTGAAGTTGCCGAAGCCTTTGTTAGTGATCGCATACCCCTGCGCCAGCTCGCTCAACGACGACCAGTCAGCGGGCCAGTGCACGGCGGCGGTGGCAACAACGGTAACCACTATCAGCGAAATCGCTGAGATGCGCGTGCCGAACCCCACCAGAATCGCTAGCGCACAGATCAGTTCGGCCCACATCGACAGTTCCCAGTTCAGTGTTGCCGGCAGGTGATCGAACGGGAAGGGGAATTTGTCCTGGATGTCTTCGAACCAATTCTGCCCGTTGAATTTCTCCAGCCCGGATTCGAAGAATTCCCAGGCGATGAACAGGCGCAGGGTCAGAGGGGCAAGCCAGGTGCCGGCGCGGTCGAGGTTCAGGTGCAGGGTTTTGACGGCGCTTGAAAGGGTTGTGGTCATGGTGCAGCTCCGGTGAGTTGAGTGAAATTGACCGGGGCATTTCAGCGTCGGGGTGTATCGGGGATGTGTCGGCGGGGTGGGGGATTGTGCTTTTGGTGTGTCTGCGGCTTCGGGGTATACAGTGCGATACAGTCAAAGGCCCCTCATCGGAACGCCGCCCGCCTAACCCTCTCCCTCTGGGAGAGGGCTGGGGTGAGGGCAACGGGGCTGGACGCACACCCAAAGCCCAGTCAGCATGACCAAAAAAACGGACCACCCCCCCATGCGACGACTCCCCTCACTGGCCGCCCTGCGCACCTTCGAATGCGCCGCCCGCCACGCGCATTTCGGCCGTGCAGCCGCCGAACTGTGCGTCACCGACAGCGCCGTCAGCCATCAAATCCGTCAACTCGAAGAACAACTCGGCGTCTCGCTGTTCATCCGCGAAGGTCGACAAATCCGCCCGACCATCGCCGCCGGCCGCTTGATGCAAAGCCTGCAACAAGCCTTCGAACTGATCGGCGATGCCTGCGATGAACTGCGCGATCCATCCTCGCTGGCTGTGCTCAGACTGGCCGTCACCGCCGAACTCGCGCAAAAGTGGCTGATGAGCCGCCTCACCGATTTCTATGCGCGTTACCCGCACATCACCCTGCACCTCTACGAACAACCGATCGATGCCACGGCGCCCGGCGAAGACATCGACCTGGCGATCACCTACGGCACCGGCCCGGTGGACAGCAGTGCTTACTTCGTTCGGCCTCTGCCAGCCTTGCAGTTCTTCCCGGTGTGCAGCCCCGGCCTGTTTAACCAAGGCACTTTGAAAAGCCCGAAGGATCTGGCTCGCCACTGCCTGCTGCACGACGATCAGGACGGCAAGACCTGGACCGCTTGGCTGACCAGCCACGCCGGCGATCTACGCCCGCAGCGCCAGTTGTATTTCGCCCACGCCGGGTTGGCGCTGGAAGCGGCGGCGCAAGGGCAGGGTGTAGCCATGGGCGACAACCTCACCGCGCAGGAAGATCTGCAAAGTGGCCGGCTGGTGCGGCCCTTTGCCTCCAGCATGACCGCGCTCGGCCAATACGCGCTGGTCTGTGAGCGGCTCCGGCTGGAGCGTCCGGCGGTGGCGCAGATGCTCGAATGGTTCAACGATCAACTGGCCGATTGATGAGTTGAATTCAACTGTTCCGCAATAATCATCGTTGGCGAGCGCGTGGCTTGCGCCCTTAGCCTGTGGTCATTCCATTCCTATCGCGAAGACGAGGTTTGACCATGGCACGTTTGCTCGACTCCACCCCCAAACACGACGGCTTCCGTCTGCCCGGAGAATTCGAAGCGAAGTCCGGCTGCTGGCTCGGCTGGCCGGAGCGCACCGATGTCTGGCGCAACGGTGCCAAGCCTGCGCAGAAAGTCTGGGTGCAAATCGTCACCGCCATCTCCCACAGCGAGCCGGTCACTGTGTGCGCCTCTGCCGCGCAGTTCGCCACGGCACGTCGGCAGTTGCCGCCACAAGTGCGCGTGGTCGAGATGACCTGCAATGACACTTGGTTTCGCGACAGCGGCCCGTGCTTTGTGGTCAACGACCAGAGCGGTGAAGTGCGCGGCGTCGACTTCGAATTCAACGCCTATGGCGGCCTCGACGGTGGTCTCTATTACCCGTGGGACAAGGACGATCAGATCGCCAGCAAAATCCTCGAGATCGAGCGTTTCGACCGCTACCGCGCACCATTGATTGCCGAGCTGGGCGGCATCCAGAGCGATGGCCAGGGCAGCATCCTCACCACCGAACAATGCCTGCTCAACCGCAATCGCAACCAGCATCTGGGCAAGCACGAAGTCACCCGACGCCTGACCGATTACCTCGGTGCCGAGCAAGTGATCTGGCTGCCACGCGGCTGCAAGTTCGACGAAACCGATGGCCATGTCGATGATCTCGCCTGTTTCGTCCGTCCCGGCGAAGTGGTGCTGCAATGGACCGATAACCGCGACGATCCGCAGTGGGAAATCTACCAGGAGGCCTACGACATCCTGCGCAGCACCCGCGACAGCCGTGGTCGTGAGCTGATCGTGCACAAATTGCCGCAACCGGATGTGCTCGAGTGGACCGCCGAAGAAGCCGAAGGCCTCGATCAGCTAGACAGCACTCACACCCGTCAGGCCGGCACGAAAATCTGCGCGTCGTACATCAACTACTACGCCGGCAACAGCTCGATCGTGGTGCCGCTGTTTGGTGATCGCAACGATCAAGTGGCGTTGGCGACGCTGGCCGAACTGTTCCCGCAGCACAAGATCGTCGGCATCGAAAACTCCCGGGAAATCCTCCTTGGTGGCGGCAACGTCGCGTGCATCACCATGCCGCAATACGCCGGCAAAGGAGTGTAATCATGGGCCTGCACAAACTGACTCAAGCGTTATTGCTGGTGCTTGCACCCTTGTGTGTGCAGGCTGCCGATACGGCGAAACCGGTGGTTAATCTGTATATCTGGGGCGAGTACCTGGCGTCGGATACGCTGAAGAATTTCGAGGCGCAGACCGGTATTCATGTGGTCGCCGATCACTTCGATTCGCTGGAAACCGTCGAGACCAAATTGCTCACCGGGCGCAGCGGATACGACCTCGTGTTGACCGCCGGGCAGCATCTGTCGCGGGCCATCGAAAGCGGCGCGATCCAGCCGCTGGACAAGACCCGGGTGCCGCACTTTGCCGGGGTTGGCGAGGAGTTTCGCCAGCACATGGCGGTGTTCGATCCGGGCAATCGCTATGCGGGGATTTACGCCTGGGGCACCACCGGTGTGGGCTATCAGGAACAGGCGATCAAGCAGCGTTTGCCCGATGCACCGACGGACAGTTGGGCGATGTTGTTCGATCCGGCAGTGGTTTCGAAATTCGCTGACTGCGGGGTGAGTCTGCTCAACGATCCCAACGAGGTATTTGCCGCTGTCATGAAGTACATGGGGCTGGACATCAACCGGCAGAACCTCGATGACTTGAAACTCGCCGAGCAGCAACTGGCGAAGATCCGGCCGTACATTCGTTACTTCGATAACGACCTGAACATCAGCGACCTGGCCAACGGCAACACCTGCGTGGCGATGTCGTGGAATGGCAATGTGGCGATCGCGGCGGGGCAGGCTGAGGCGGCGAAGAAACCGTTCACGCTGAGTTACCGGATTCCGAAGGAGGGCACGTTGATCTGGTTCGATGCCATGGTCGTGCCCAAGGATGCGCCGCATCCCCAGGCGGGGTTGGCGTTGATGGATTATTTGATGATGCCGGAGGTGATTGCGCCTATTACTGACACCATTCATTACGCCAATGCGATTACGGCTGCGGATGGCTTGGTCGATGCAGCGATTCGCGATGATCCGGGGACGTATCCTTCGGCCGACGTCAGGGCCACGCTGTACAGCAAAAATGATAATGGCAAGGCGTTCAATCGGGCGCTGATGCGGGCGTTTAGCCGGTTGAAGTCCGGGCTGTGAAAAGCTGACCCTCACCCCAGCCCTCTCCCTTCGGGAGAGGGGGCCGACCGAGGTGTCTTGCGTTAAACATCGACCTGAAAAACCGAGTCGATTATGGATCTAAGTCTTGGCGATCATGGATTCAAAGCCGCTATGCCAAGTCGGCGTAAACCCCCAATCTCCCCCAATCAGTCCCTTCTATCTCTGGGCGGTCCGACGTTTCGGGAGGGCTAGGGCGATTATGGAATTGAGAAGTCTTGGCGATCATGGATTCACAGGCGCTATTTCAAGTCGGCGTAAATCTCCAATCTCCCCCAATCAGTCCTCTCTCCCTCTGGGAGAGGGTTAGGGCGATTATGGAATTGAGAAGTCTTGGCGATCATGGATTCAAAGACGCTATTTCAAGTCGGCGTAAATCTCCAATCTACCCCAATCAGTTCCCTCTCCCACTGGGAGAGGGCTAGGGTGAGGGCAACGGTTTAGGCACCCGCCACAAATACCACGCCGCCACCGTCCGATACGGACTCCACGCCACCCCAATCTCAACCATCTGCCTGCGCGTAGGCTGCACCTCCAACCCCTTCAACCGCCGATAACCCTCACGCACACCAAAGTCATCCGCCGGCAAAACATCCATGCGCTCCAGGCTGTAAATCAGCAACATCTCCACCGTCCAGCGACCGACCCCGCGCAAGCTGACAAGGCGTTCGATCAATGCCTCATCGTCCATCGCCAACGCCGTGGCGTAATTCGGCACCACGCCATCCAGCGTCGCCTGGGCAATCCCCTGGATCGTCGCAATCTTGCCCGCGGAAAACCCGCAACTGCGCATGCGCTCGAAACCCGTCGCAAGAATCTGCTCCGGTCGAGGAAACGACTGCCCAGGAAACAACCCCACCAAGCGCCCGACAATCGCATCGCCGGCCTTGGCATGCAGCTGCTGATAAGCAATCGCCCGCACCAGCGATTCATACGGATCACGCGCCGGATGCGGTTGATGCAGGCACGGACCCACCGTTGCGACATGGCGCTGCCAATCGGGATCGAGCGCGGCCAGAAACGCGCTGGCCGCTTGATAGGCATCAGGCATGTTATTTCAGCAAGCCGTTGACTTCGCCATAGGTGAAGGCCTTGAGGTCATGGGTGTCGAGTTTGCCGCTGGCCAGAAAGCTTTTCACCAGCCCACCCATCGCGCCATAGAGGAATTCGGCAATGCCGGAACCCGCGCTCAAGCGGCGCACGCCCAGCGCTTGCAGTTCTTCAGGCGAAGGCAGGCAAGCGAAACCCAAGACATTGACCGGCAGCGCAGTGCCCTTGCAGATCGCCTCGATTTCATAGGCCGACGTAACGCCCGCCGCGAACAAACCATCAGCGCCGGCCGCTTGATACAGCGCCGCCCTATGCAGGGTTTCGGCAACGCGGTCTTCGGCCGGCACCAGGCTTTTCAGATAGACATCAGTGCGCGCATTGATGAACAGCTGCACCTCGCGCTTGTTGGCCACCTGACGTGCGATTTCGATCTTGCGCACCAGCAACTCCGGATCCGCAGAACCGTCCTCGATATTGATCCCCACGGCACCCGCCGCGATCACCGCATCCAGCACTTCGGCCACGCGCCCGAGGTCGTCGGAATAGCCGGCCTCGACATCCACGGTCAATGGAATGCTGATCACCCGGGCGATCGATTCCACGGTCGACACCAGACGTTCAAGGGGCAGGGTATTGCCGTCCGGGTAACCGTGAGCCCAGGCGACCGCCGCGCTGCTGGTGGCAGCCGCTTTACCGCCCAGATGCTCGACCAGTCGCGCGCCGGTGGCGTCGGCGACGTTGGTCAGAATCAACAGGCCTTGCTGGTGCAACTGGTGAAACTGCGTAGCGAGCGCGTTCATCAAAAATCCTTCTTGTCAGTTGATTCGATTCGTCAGAATGCCAGTGCCTGGGTGAGCTGCACGGCGGCGTTTTCCAGCCTCAGCAGAAACGCTTTGCGCGGCTGCCCACCACCATAGCCGGTCAACGAGCCATCCGCGCCGATCACCCGATGACAGGGCACCACAATCGACAGTCGATTGTGCCCGTTGGCCAGGCCGACTGCGCGACTGGCACCGGGTTTGCCCAAACCGGCGGCGATCGCGCCGTAGGTGCTGGTGTGGCCATAAGGGATTTGCAGCAGCGCCGACCAGACCTGCCGGGCGAACTCGCTGCCGGGCAGATGTAGAGGCACGGTAAAGGCATTCAGTTGGCCGGCGAAATACTGCGCCAGTTGCTGCTCGATCTGCTGCAAATGCGCGTTGTGCCCAGGCGCAACCGCGTAGCCATAGCGGTTTTGCAGTTCTTCGACTTCGCGGGTCAGCGCCGGGCGATCGAGAAACTCCAGCAACACCAGTCCACGGCGTTCGGCCATGGCGATCATCGGCCCCAGTGGTGTGGTCAGCCGGGTGAACAGCAGCGGCTCGCTGTGTTCGGCGCGGCCCGGGGTGATGTGAAAGGACTTCTGGAACGCATCCCGAAAGCCGCTGAGCGATTCGTAGCCTGAATCAAACGCAGCATGATCAATCGAGGTGCCTTGCTTGATCCCGCCCAGCGCCATGCCCAGCCGGCGCGTGCGCAGCCACGCATGAAAGGTCATGCCGAAATGCTGCTTGAACCAGCGCCGCAGCTTCAGCGGCTCGATGCCTTCGGCGAGCAGCTGCGCATCGCTCCAGCGCATCTCTGGATCGGCTTCCACGGCTTTGAGCAGGCGTTGCACCCAGTCCGGGGCAATGGCGGCGGCGTCCAGCGGTTTGCAGCGCAGGCAGGCGCGATAGCCCGCTGACAGGCAGTCATCGGCATGGGCGAAGAACTCGACGTTTTCCGGTTTCGGCTTGCGCGCCGTGCAACTGGGGCGGCAGAAGATCCCGGTGGTTTTCACGGCCGTGAAGAACACGCCTTCATAAGCAGTGTCGCGTTCGAGCATGGCGCGAACCATTTCGGCGTGGGGCGGCAGGACAGCGGTTTGTATGTTCATGGTCCGAGAGTAAAACCAGATTCTCGATGGCTCCACCGAAAAATCGACAGTGAATTTTCAAATCCCCTGAACTACCTTGTAGGAGCTGCCGCAGGCTGCGATCTTGATCGTTCCCACGCTCTGCGTGGGAATGCAGCCCGGGACGCTCCGCGTCCCAAAATCCCAGATCGCCGCTATCGGCAGCTCCTACCGTTTGTTGAGGTGTGCCCGATGCATCCGTTTTCCATCCAACATATCGATCACATCGTCCTGCGCGTCGCCGATCTGCAACGCAGCATCGACTTCTACGGCCAGGTGTTCGGCGCCGAAGTGGTCAAGCGCAATGAACCGCTGGGCCTGATCCACCTGCGCGCCGGCACTTCGATGATCGACCTCGTCGACCTGCAAGGCGAACTCGGCCGCAAGGGCGGCGGGGCGGCCGGCAGCGAGCGGCGTAACGTCGATCACTTCTGCCTGCGCATCGAACCGTTCGATGAAGCGGCGCTGATTGCACATCTGCAAACGTTCGGCCTGAACGTGGCAAAGGCCGAGTCACGCTTCGGCGCCGAGGGCAAAGGGCCGTCGCTGTACTGCTTCGATCCGGACGGCAATCAGGTCGAACTCAAAGGCCCGTCGGAGGCTTAAGCACGTTTCGCCATCAGCAGCACCGAGGCCGCCGCCGACAGCAGGCCTGCGCAGCAACGATTGAAGATCCGCTTGCCACGCGGCTCGGCGAACCAGCGGCGCATATGCAGGCCCATCCAGGCGTAGGCGCTGATGGCGATCCATTCCAGCAGCAGAAATAGCACGCCCAGCACCGCAAATTGCGCCGGCACCGGGCGCGCCGGGTCGACGAACTGCGGCAGAAACGCGGTGAACAGCAGGATCGCCTTCGGATTACCCGCCGCTACCAGAAATTCCTGTCGCGCCAACGCGAAGAAGCCAACGCTCGCGCCTGTTGCTTGCTGCTCGGCCTCGGGATTGGCCCGCCACAACTGCCAGGCCAGGTACAACAGATACGCCGCGCCAATGATCTTGATCGCATGGAACAGCCATTCCGAGGTCTGCAACACCACCGACAGCCCGGCTCCAGCCAGCGCGATCATTCCGGCAAACGCGAGAATTCGCCCGATACCCGCCGTGCAGGCGCGGCGAAAGCCATAGCGCGTAGCATTGCTGACCGACAGCAGGTTGTTCGGCCCGGGGGCCATGTTCAGGGCGAAGCAGGCCGGGAGAAACAGAATGAGCGTGGCGAGATCCATGACGGCACTCCAGAAACCAGAGCGATATTTTTATCACAGCCCCCAGGCGTCCAGACCCATACAGTCACGCAGTGCTGTCGCGGTACAGCGCCCGGCGCTGTTGGGCAACGCGGTCGAACTTTTTGCAGATGCCTTTACTCTGAATGAATCAGAGGGTGATGGAATCGGCAGAAAAAACTTTCCATCCGGTCAGAAACCGCGATAGCCGTGTAAGATTTCGCCGACGTTGCACTCACCCCGTTTGGCCCCAGGCGGCCCCACCAAGAGCGATCTACATGCAAGCAAAGGCCCGTGAAGTTTATGTGCCACCGGTGCTGCAAGATCTGCGAGCCGGCACTGCCGAACTGCACATCGCGCTGGAAAAACGCCTTCCTTTTTTCTCCGATACCCTCGATACCCAGGCTTTTGTGCGGTTGATGCAGGCTTATTACGGCTTCTATCTGCCGCTGGAAAACGCCTTGCTCCGCAGCGACGCGATTCCCGCTGATTTTGATCTGACTCCTCGTCTGAAGGCGCCAACCTTGTGCACTGATCTGCACGCGCTGGGCGTATTCGCCGCAGCGCTGCAAGGCCTGCCGCAGTGCCAGCAGTTGCCGATCATCGACTCAAGCGCTGCCTGCCTTGGCGTGCTCTACGTGCTCGAGGGCGCGACGCTCGGCGGGCAGATCCTGCGCCGCGAAATTTCCTCACGATTAGGCTTGGAAGCCGATAACGGCGCAGCTTTTCTCGATATCTACGGCGCCGCTACGGGCCGGCGTTGGCGTGACTTCCTCGAATACCTGAGCAGTCGCCCGATGAGCGCCGACGAGCGCGCGACTGTGGTCGCGGCAGCCCAAACCACATTCAGCTGTTTCGAGCGCTGGCTCGAAAGCCGGGAGGTACTGGCATGAACCCGCAAGACAAAGAAGCCTTTGAAGAGCTGCTGGCCAACTGTGCCGACGAGCCGATCCGTTTCCCCGGGGCGATCCAGCCCCACGGTTTGCTGCTGACCCTGAGTGAGCCTGCATTGGCGATCATTCAGGTCAGCGCCAACGTCGAAACCCTGCTGGCCCGCGCGCCGCAAAGCCTGATCGGCCAGCCACTGCAAAGTCTGATCGGCGACGCCGAAGCGGCACAAGTGCGCGAAGCCTTGCTTCAACCGTCGCTGTCCGACTTGCAGCCGCTGCGCTTCAGGCTCAACGGCACCGCGTTCGAGGGCTTGCTGCATCGCCATCAAGGTGTGCTGATTCTGGAGCTGGAAATCCACGTCGAGAATTTCCAGCCGCGCAATGTTGCCGGCAACCAGACCCATCTGGGGCGCATGCTCCAGCGTCTGCAAGCGGCCACCACCTTGCAGGCGCTGTACGACATCAGCGTCAAGGAAATCCAGGCCATGACCGGTTACGACCGGGTGCTGATCTATCGTTTCGAGGAGGAGGGCCACGGTCAGGTCATCGCCGAGGCCTCCGACCCGTCGATGGAAGTGTTCAATGGCCTGTTCTTCCCGGCGTCGGACATTCCCGAACAGGCGCGCGAGTTGTATCGCACCAATTGGCTGCGCATCATCCCCAATGCCGACTACCAACCGGTGCCGCTGCTGCCCAAGTTGCGTCCGGACACGAACACGCCGCTGGACCTGAGTTTCGCCACGCTGCGCAGCGTGTCGCCGATCCATTGTCAGTACATGAAGAACATGGGCGTGTTGTCGTCGATGAGCATTTCCCTGCTCAAGGGCGACAAACTCTGGGGCTTGATCAGTTGCGGCAATCGCCAGCCGTTGCACGTGCCGCACGAATTGCGCGCGGCGTGTCAGACCATCGGCCAAGTGCTGTCGCTGCAGATCAGCGCCATGGAAGCACTGGAGATCAGCCGTCAGCGTGAAGAGAAAGTCGAAGCGTTGGCGTTGCTCAATCAAGCGATGATCGACTCGCCGCAGAATGTCTTTGATGGTCTGGCCAATCAGCCGCAAACGCTGATGGCGCTGACCAATGCCGGTGGCATCGCGATCATCGAAGACAAACAATTGCATCGCTACGGCAACTGCCCGGAACCGGAAGAGATCCGCGCCTTGCACAAGTGGTTGCAGGAAAGTGGTGAGGCGGTGTTTGCCAGTCATCATTTGGCCAGCGTCTATCCGCCGGCCGCGCAGTATCAGCAGGTGGCCAGCGGCGTGCTTGCCATGAGCCTGCCGAAACCGGTGGACAACGGCGTGTTCTGGTTCCGTCCGGAGGTCAAGGAAAACATCAATTGGAGCGGCGATCCGCGCAAGCCGCTGGACCTGGAAAACTCCGACGCCGGCCTGCGCTTGCGCCCGCGCACCTCGTTCGAAATCTGGAAAGTCGAGATGGCCGGGATCTCCACCAAGTGGAGCCACGGTGATCTGTTCGCCGCCAACGATCTGCGCCGTTCGGCGCTGGAAAACGATCTGGCCCGCCAGGTGCGCCGCGAGCAGGAAGCGGTGCGCGCCCGCGATGAGCTGGTGGCGGTGGTCTCCCACGATCTGCGCAATCCGATGACGGTGATCTCGATGCTTTGCGGCATGATGCAGAAGGCCTTCAGCTCCGACGGCCCGCACACTTCGCGGCGCATTTCCACGGCGATCGACACCATGCAACAAGCCGCCGGACGCATGAACACGCTGCTGGAGGATTTGCTCGATACCTCGAAAATCGATGCCGGGCGCTACTCCATCACCCCGCAGAAACTCGACGTCGGGCAGATGTTCGAGGAAGCACAGGCGTTGCTCGCGCCGCTGGCGCTGGACAAGGACATCAGCATCTCCTTCGCGGCCGATCCTGATTTGCGCATTCATGCTGACCCGGAGCGGCTGTTTCAGGTGCTGTCGAATCTGGTCGGTAACGCGATCAAGTTCACCCCACGCCTAGGCACGGTGGGCGTGCAGGCCACGTCGGTCGGCGCTGACATCGTCTTCACCGTGCGTGACAGCGGCGAAGGCATTCCCAAAGAGCATTTGCCGCATGTGTTCGACCGATACTGGACGGTGAAAGAGGGCAACCCGACCGGCACCGGTCTCGGTTTGTATATCACTCAAGGCATCGTCGAAGCCCACGGCGGGCGGATCTTCGCCGAGAGCGAGCCGGGGCGGGGCAGCGAGTTCCGCTTCACCGTGCCGCGCCTGGACTGAGCGTTGATTTTCATGTGGGAGCGAGCCTGCTCCGGGCGGCGTTCCGACGAATGGGATTGTTCTGTCAATGCAGCATTGAATGATCCACCGCTTTCGTCGGAACGCTGCCCGGAGCAGGCTCGCTCCCACAGGGGATTTGTGTCGTCAGGGGCATTTTCTTCAATACCGGGGATCAGGCGCTCGATACCGTGAGCACCTTGTTCCCCGATTTGAAGCAGGTGTGCGATGAGTCTGATTGTTTCCATGGCGGCGTTTGCGCTGGCGGCGTCCATCACGCCGGGGCCGGTGAACATTGTGGCGTTGAGTTCCGGGGCGCAGTTCGGCTTTCGTGCCAGTCAACGGCATGTCGCCGGGGCCACGTTGGGGTTTGTGTTGCTGCTGGTGCTGATGGGGTTGGGTCTGCACGAGGTGCTGAAACTCTGGCCATTCATGACCCGCGTGGTGCAACTGGCCGGTGTGGCGTTTTTGTTGTTCATGGCGTGGAAGCTGGCCATGGATGATGGACAGTTGAACGCCAAGGATTCCGGGCGGGCGCCATCGATGCTGTATGGCGCGGTGATGCAGTGGCTTAACCCGAAAGCCTGGCTGGCGTGTGTCGCGGGCATGGGCGCGTTTGTCGCCGATGGCGAGGCGCGGCTGGTGTGGCAGTTTGCGGCGGTGTATCTGGTGATCTGTTATTTGTCGGTTGGCTGCTGGGCGTATGCGGGGACGTTTTTGCGCGGGTATTTGAGCAATGCGGCGGGGATGCGCTGGTTCAATCGGAGCATGGCGGGACTATTGGCATTGAGTGCAATTTACCTGCTGTTCACTTGACCCTGTGGGAGCGAGCCTGCTCGCGAATGCTGTGTGTCAGTCACTGGATATGCCGGCTGAACCACCGCTTTCGCGAGCAGGCTCGCTCCCACATTGATCGGCGTCACTGCCAGAGACTAGTTGAACGGCTGCGCAAAATCGCCCCCCTCAATGTGCCAGACCTTCGGCTCGTCCGAAAAATATTCCTCCAGCCCCAGCATGAACAACCGATGGTCCTCACTCGCTTCAAACCCCGGCGTGTGATCCTCAAGGGATTGCCAGCGCACGATTAGATTGAACACCTCCGGCGTTTCGATTCCTGGCGCGAGCAGGTGGCCGCCGTAACCCTTTGCCCGCTCCAGCAAAGGCTCGACCTCGGCAAACGCACGCCGAAACGCTGCGGTTTGGGCTTTGTGAACAGGCAGTAAAGCGATCTCATAAATCATGGTGTTCTCCTTGCACTGAGTTCAGCGATTGGCGAGTTCGGACGACGGCACGACAGCAATCGCGATTTTGCCTTGCACGCCGTTGTTGGGTGTCTCCAGCCGGGCATGGGCGAGGCCGATGTCGGCCAGCGCATAGACCGCGCCAACGTGTGGCCGTAACTGACCGTTGGCGATCAATGTGTTCAGCTCGTCGAGCTTGCCGCGGTTCTGCCGGGTGAAAACGAAGTGATAACTGGCGTTCTTGCCCCAGGCCTGAATCAGGTTTTGTGGTTGGGCAAGGTCGACAATCGACACCACGCGGCCCAGTTGTGCGAGGGCGTCGGGGCTGCGTGCCAAGGTGTTGCCGCCGATAGTGTCGAAGACGACGTCGACGCCGCGGCCATCGGTTTCCCGCAGGATCGCGTCGACGTAATCTTCCTTTTCGTAGTCGATCAGCACATCGGCGCCCATCTGCCTGGCGAACTCGAAATTGCCTTCACGCACGGTGGTGAACACCTTCGCGCCGATGGCTTTGGCCAGTTGAATTGCGACATGACCGACGCCACCCGCGCCGCCGTGAATCAGAATGCTTTCACCGACTCTGAGCGCCGCCCGCACGACCAGCGCTTCCCACGCCGTGCCGCCAACCAGACTCAGGCTGGCTGCTTCAAGGTGACTCAGCGCGGGCGGCTTCTTGCCGACAATGCTTTCGGTTGCCACGTGATACTCGGCATAACTGCCGGGGCCGTCGAATATTTGCGGGGTGTACCAGACTTCGTCACCCGGTGCGAACGCCTTCACCCCGGGCCCGACCGCTTCGACAACGCCAGAGACGTCGTGACCGGTGATGGCGGGGAGGGGCACCAGATCGGCATAGTCGCCACGGCGAACCTGATAATCCAGTGGATTGATGGAGGTGGCGTGAACCCGTACCAGCACTTCTCCCGCGTGTGGCACTGGCTTGGGCACGTCGCACAGTTCGAACGATTGCGCGCCGCCAAATGATGTAAGGATCATCGCTTTCATTGCATTGCCTCGTTTCGGTAAAAAGGGATATCGGGAATTCTCGATATAGCGGGGTAAAAAATTACAGCTCGCTGCCGATGATCTCGGCCAGCGCGCTGATCGCTGCTTCGTTGCGTTTGTAGTAAGTCCACTGGCCGATGCGCCTGACTTCGACCAGGCCGGCGCGTTGCAGCGTCGCCAGATAATCGGACACCGTCGACTGCGACAGCCCGACGCCTTCCTGAATACTGCTGACGCAAACGCCCACGGTGTGCACGTCACCTTCATCCTGGGGAGGAAAATGTTTCTCGGGATCCTTCAAGCCTTTGAGGATTTCCAGGCGTGTGCGGTTCGAGAGGGCTTTGAAGATTTCGAGTAGTTCCATGCCGCGACGATATCGGAATTTACCGATATGTCAATATCTGAATGTGATGGCCAGCGATTGATCGTTCCCACGCAGAGCGTGGGAACGATCAATCGGGGCAAGCCATCAGCCGCGATATTGGCCGGGTGTCACCGCCAGATGCTGCTTGAACGCGCGCTGAAAATGCGCCTGATCGGCAAACCCGGCTTCCAGCGCGACATCGGCAATCAACTCACCGCTGCGCAAGCGCTCGCGGGCGAACTGGATGCGCTGGTTGACCACAAAGGCGTGGGGCGTCATGCCGTAATGCTGTTTGAAGGCGCGGATCAGGTAGGACGGTGAAAGCTGTGCCGCAGCGCAGATGTCGTCGAGGTTCAGCACCTCGGTACAGTGCTCGCGGATGAAGTCGGCAGCGCGTTCCAGTTTGAAATTCGGCTCGCGCAGAGAGGGGCCGGAGGGGTTCAAACGCAGTTGCAGATCGCTGAAAAACTCCACCGCAGCGCTTTGCTTGCGCAGCACATCCTGTTGCGGGTCGACCAACGTTTGATATAGCCCGTTCAGTTCGTTGAACAGCGCAGCATCATCGAGGTGAGTCGTGGAAAAACGGCGAAACTCAAGATCACTGGCAAAGCCCAACTGATGCTGCAAATCCGTCAGCCATGGCGTCTCGACGTACAACATCACGTACGACCACGGTTGATCATCAATCGGATTGCACGCGTGCACATCGCCGGGATTCATCAGCACCACCGTGCCTGCCGCGACTTCGAACTGAGCTTGCTCATGCACGTAAGTACTGCGCCCGGCGGTGATCGCGCCGATGGAAAAATGCGCGTGGGAATGCCGGGCGTAGCAGACCTCGCGGCCATCGGCGATGGCCCGCGCTTCAATAAAGGGCAGGGCCGCGTCGCGCCAGAAACGCGGGGCTTTTTCAGGATGCTTGGCGGCAGCGTTTTTCATCGTTGTTATTCCCGGCAGGCCAGGGCGCCAGTGTATTAGCTCTGGCCGGCAAAGGCCCGTTCGAGTTCGGCAATGTCGAGTTTTTTCATCTGGAACATGGCCTGCATCGCGCGCTGCGATTTGCTGGTGTCGGCATCCAGCATCATGTGCATGAACGCCACCGGCACGATCTGCCACGACACGCCGAATTTGTCCTTGAGCCAGCCGCATTGCTGGGCTTCGACGGGGCCACCCTCGGACAGGTTGCCCCAGAAATGGTCGACTTCTTCCTGATTCTGGCAATTGACCTGAAACGAAATCGCCTCACTGAACTTGAACATCGGCCCACCGTTGAGCCCGGTGAAGGTCTGGCCATCGAGTTCGAAGCTGACGGTCATCACCGCACCTTCCGGCTTACCGTGAAATTCCTGGCCGACCTTGCTGTAGTGGGTCAGGCCGGTGATTTTCGAGTGATCGAAGATCGAACAGTAGAACTTCGCGGCCGCTTCGGCCTGATCGTCGAACCACAGGCAGGGTGTGAGTTTTTGAAAGCGTTGCATGGCAGTCATCCTCGGCAGGTTAGACACGCTGGATTCAGCGTAGTCAGTCCTTGGTCGATTGCAGGTGCCGTAGATCGACAAGTTGCGGTGCGTCAGAAATCCCAGCGCGCGCTCACTTGCAGGCTGCGCGGTTCGCCGTAGAAACCGGTGCCGAAGTTGCCGAGCCCGGTGTAGCAGGTCTTGTCGAACAGCTTCCTTGCCTGCAAGCGATGGCGGTCTGACATTCGACATTGATGTCGCCAGACATATCGCTATCGCCAGCAGGCTGGCTCCCACAGGGTTCTGTGGTGGTCACAAATTCCGGGCCCCCCCCAAACCACTGTGTGCGGTTTTTTCAGGATTCAGCGGCGTTCAGCAATCATCAGCAATGACTGCGGCAGCGGACTTTGCGGGTGTTGTGGTTCTTGCAAGCCAAGCAATTGAAACCCGGCCATATCGAGTGCATTCAGCCAACTCGACAACGTGCGGAAATACCACGGCATCGGCTGCCACTGGCCTTTGAACCCGGCGAAGGATTCTTCGCGCCAGCCATCCTGATAGTCACCCGCCGCGACAGCCCACGGATGCAAGGTCTGGATGAGCAGAGCACCACCGGGCACCAGCAGCGCATTCATCGCGGCCAGCAGCGGAATAATGTCCTGATGCAGCAATGAGAAATTGGCGCAGATCAGCTCATAGTCGCGACCGAGGTCGACCTTGCCATCGACCAGTGCTTCATAGCTCGCGACATGTAGCTGCGTCGCCCCCGCCAGACGCGCCGCTTCAACCAGCCGCGCATCGCCATCCACACCGACGGCGTCAATCCCGCGATCCGCCAGCGCTCGCAACAACCAGCCCTCACCACAACCCAGATCAAGCACGCGCTGCGGCTGACGGCCCATGATCGCCAGCACAATCGCCTGATCGGTAACCTGCTGACGGCTTTCGATGGCACCGCTGCGGATCACCTCGATCCAGGCGTCAGCGTTGTCGTGCCAGCTCTGCAAAAGGGTGGATTCGGGGGAGGGCATGACAATTTCCCGATTATTGAAAAACCACAGTATGGACGCTGATCGCACGTGCGCCGCCAGGGCGTGTAGATCAGCGCATCCACCAACACCGAACACCGACGAATGCTCACGCCGATAACCTCAGCAATCAAAAGGGGCGGCAGTTCAAAAAGCTGACCCCGCTATTGTTCTTTGAGAAATCGATCTCAGGTCGTTGTTCCGGTCATTTTTTCGAAGCCGCCAGAACCTCTTTCAGCGCTGCATTTGCACGTTTGGCAGTCTGCTCATCACCGTGCTTTTTCAGCAGCTCAGTGACCTCGCCCAACTGTGTCTCGCTGAGCCCGACGCGCAGGCTCGCGGCCATGTGCGAGCGCAATTGCGATTCCACGCCCGGCGTCGCTGCCAGCGCCCCGACGGTGGCCAGTTCGCGGCTTTGCCAGTCGAGGTTGTCGCGCTCGAAGATATCGCCGAACAGGTGGGTTTGCAGAAACTGATTGGCCACCGGGGCGAACTCGAACACCGGGCCTTTGACCGGAGCGCCCGAGATCTTCGTTTGATTCGCGGTGCCGGCAGCCAGCAGCTCATCACCGACTGGAATCGCCCGGCTTGGCTCACGCCCCGGCGCATCTTCAATACCGCGTTGTTTGCGCGCCTGCACCACGGTCATGAGTTCATTCAAGGCATTGAGGCTGCGCGGGAAGCCGACGTAAGCGTAGAGCTGCACGAGAATTTCCCGGGTTTCGCTGATGCTCAGGCCAGCATCGAGACCTTGATTGAGGGTTGTGTTGAGGTTGGGCATGTCGCTGGTCGCCATGAACGCAGCAATCAGTGGAATCGTCTGTTGTTTGCTCGAAAGGGCTTGTGCGGTGGTTTGCGGGGTGGTCATGGATTTCGGTGCCTCGGCTGCTTGGGTGGTAAGGCTGAACATCGCGCCAACGCTCAGGCAGAGCGCCATTACTTCGAGTGAACTGTTGCCGAATGTGCGCTTGTGCATGTCGATCTCCCGTTGGGCGTGGGGAGAACAGTAAGCGAGGTGACTGGCGGGGACTAGACGGGTAAATCGGGATGGATTGATGAGTGCTGCTCATTAATCGACAGAGGGGGCAACGCGAAAGTGAGGGGGTAACCCCTCACTTATTCGGTCTGGTGATTATTGCGGTACGCGCAGCTTGTCCAGCAGTCGGTTGACCAACAGCTCGTTGAGCATGATCACCTGTTGCAGCGCCAGCAGCGGTTTGCGCTCCGGGCCGCCTATCGAGTTGGCGATGTTACCGGCCATGGAGTGGGCGTAGGAAAGCGACTCACAGGCTTCGACCAGGAGGGTTTCTTCATCCAGCGTGGGGTCGACCAGATAGACCGGGCGAAACGGGGGCGAGCTTGGTGGAGCGCCCAGTGCTTCGGGTCGCAGGTAATAGTCGAGGGCGCGGTCGGTGGCTTCTTTGACCTTTTGCGGGTCAAGCGCGGGGTCGTGAGGGATTGGACCGGTGTCTGGAGGATTGGGTGTGATTTTGAACATGGATGAAACTCCTATCGCAGTTTAAGGAGCCATCACTCTCGCTACCAAACGAGTGGGTGGTGGCCATACGCGGGTTGGTAGACCGGCTGCAATAGGAACCCGGCGCTCACGAGTGAGCCCCACGCATGACTACCATTGAACTGAGCCTCCACAAAGAGACAGCACAGGGTGTTGTCACACGGCTATTACAGACGGGCTACCAAACCCGATCACTGTTTTGCAGTGACAGGCAAACGATATAGCCCGGCCCATAGCCGTGTAAGCCGGCGGATTCTGGCGTACGCGTAGGTAACGACGCAAGGTGTTGTAGGGGGGATGGCGTAACGGTTCGTGTACTTTAAACGCAATAACTGGATGACGTTTACCCATGGACGATATCGGTTGGCGGCGGCTTTCGGCTTTGCGTATGTCAGTGAGGTTTTCCCTCTTACCCCAGCCCGCTCCCTGTATGTACCGCAGACTGGGTGGACAGGCAGGGCTGGGGTGAGAGTTGCTTCATTCGCTGAACGGGATGCTTTCGACCACTTCCAGGTCATACCCGGTCAGGCCGGCGTATTTTAGCGGCGGGCCGAGATGCCGCAGTTTGCCCACCCCGAGGTTTTGCAGAATCTGCGCCCCAGTCCCGACTTCCGAATAAATCCGCGATTGCGAGCGACTGAACTGCCGTGGCGGCTGGGTCAATTGCGGCACGCGCTCCAGCAACGCCTGCGACGACTCATGATTGGCCAGCACCACGACAACGCCATGACCTTCTGCCGCGACCCGTTGCAGGGCCGCCCACAGCGTCCAGTTGGTCGGCCCGCTGTACTCGGCGCCGACCAGATCACGCAGCGGATCGATTACGTGTACGCGCACCAGCGTCGGCTCTTCGCGGCGCAGATCGCCCATGACCATCGCCATGTGCACGCCGCCCTCGATGCGATCTTCAAAGGTGATCAAGCGGAAGGTGCCGTGTACCGTCGGCAGTTCGCGTTCGCCAATCCGCTCGATGGTGTGTTCGGTGCTCAAGCGATAGTGGATCAGGTCAGCGATGGTGCCGATCTTGATCCCGTGCTTGCGCGCAAACACTTCCAGATCCGGGCGACGGGCCATGGTGCCGTCGTCGTTCATCACCTCGACGATCACCGAGGCCGGGGTGAAACCGGCGAGACGCGCCAGATCGCAACCAGCTTCGGTATGACCGGCGCGCGTCAGCACGCCACCTTCCTTGGCGCGCAGCGGGAAGATGTGGCCCGGCTGCACCAGGTCTTCGGCGCGAGCATTCGGCGCGACGGCGGCGGCCACCGTGCAGGCGCGATCCGCCGCCGAGATGCCGGTGGTCACGCCAATCGCCGCTTCAATCGACACGGTAAACGCGGTGCTGAACACGCTGCCATTGGCCGGGACCATTTGCTCCAGGCCCAAACGCTGGCAATGTTCGTCGGTCAGGGTCAGGCAGATCAGCCCGCGCGCTTCACGGGCCATGAAGCTGATCGCCTCCGGCGTGCAACGGTCGGCGGCCAGCAGCAGGTCGCCTTCGTTTTCACGGTCTTCGTCATCGACCAGCAAGACCATTTTGCCGAGACGATAATCTTCGATGATTTCTTCGATGCTGTTGAAGGCCATGCTGGACTCTCAGGGTTCGTTGGAAATATATTGGTATACCATAATACAAAATCAACAAAGAGGTCACTATGAAGGCGTACTGGATTGCTCACGTGGATATAGCCGATGCCGATCATTACAGCCAATACACCCAGCGCGCGCCGGCGGCGTTCGCCGAATTCGGCGCGAAGTTTCTGGCCAGAGGCGGGCGCAGCGAGGCGATGGAAGGGCGCAAGACGCCGCAGCGCAGCGTGGTGATCGAGTTCGAGAGCTATGAGAAGGCTGTGGCGTGCTACCACTCTGCGGCGTACCAGGAAGCGAAAAGTTATCGCGAAGAATGGGCGAAGGCAGACATCATCATCGTCGAAGGCATCGCCCCACTCTGAAGCCCACGGTAGTGATCGTTCCCACGCTCCGCGTGGGAATGCAGCCCGGGGCGCTCCGCGTCCCTTTCAAAGCCGAACGCGGAGCGTCCGAAGAGGCATTCCCACGCGGAGCGTGGGAACGATCAGACAAAAAGCGAAGCGTTGTCAGCGGATGAAGTGGATCTTGCCGCTGTCGTCATTGCCCATGTAGATCCCATACACCCCAGCCTGGCGCTCCTCGATATAGCGCTCGAGAATCTGCCGGATCGCCGGGTAATAGATCTGCTCCCACGGGATGTCTTCCGGGGCGAAGAACTTGTAATCGAGGGTTTCCGGGCCATATTGCCCGGTGATCTCCAGCGCGATGGCGCGAAAAATGATGTACACCTCGCTGATCTTCGGCACGCTGAAAATCGAGTACGGCGAGACGATTTCCGCGCGCACGCCGCTTTCTTCCCAGACTTCGCGGATGGCCGCTTGCTCGGTGGTCTCGCCGCTTTCCATGAAGCCGGCCGGCAGCGTCCAGGTGCCCGGGCGCGGTGGGATCGCCCGTTGGCACAAGAGGTATTTGCCGTCCTGCTCGATGATGCAGCCGGCAATGATCTTCGGATTGACGTAGTGGATGTAGCCGCAGCCGCGGCACATCAGGCGCTCGTGCGTATCGCCCGCCGGTATCTGCTGACCGAGGTCAGGGCCACCGCATTTCGGGCAATAGCTCGGGCTGAACATATCAGTGACCTATACGGGGTTCTTTCAGCGCGATGGGCAGGGTCATGGCCGGTGTTGCTCCGGTTTCTTCCTGCTTGCGCTTGAGATAGTCGAGCGCTACCGCAGCGGCAGCGCGAACGTGATCGACACAGGCCTGATGCGCCACCAGCGGATCGCCGCTTTTGATCGCCTCGACCATTTTTTCCATTTCCTGATTACTCGCGCCGCGACGGTTTTCCTGCGACACCGAGGTCGCGCGCAGGTAGCTGATGCGTGCCTGCAGTTGACGCAACTGAGTGGCCGCGACATGGTTGCCCGAGCCTTCGAGCAGCACGTCGTAGAAACCCTGCACCGAATCGATCACCTGTTGCAGTTCGCCGTCCTTGAGCGCCTTGCGGTTCTCGTCGAGGGCTTTTTCCAGGGCTTTGATGTCCTTGGCCTTGGCGCGCAGGGTGAACAGCTGCACGATCAGGCCCTCAAGCACGCAGCGCAATTCGTAGATATCGACGGCATCGGCGAGGGTGATGATCGCCACGCGCGGGCCTTTGGCATCGGCGAACTCGACCAGGCCTTCGGATTCCAGGTGACGCAAGGCTTCGCGCACGGAGGTGCGGCTGACGCCGAGGCGATCGCACAGATCGCGCTCGACCAGACGATCGCCGGGCATGAGCTGGAAATTCATGATCGCGCTACGCAGTTTATCCAGCACGATTTCGCGCAGGGTAACGGGGTTGCGATTGACCTTGAAGCTGTCGTCGAGTGGCTGGCGTTTCATGGGGTCCGCTCTTTCGGTTGGCTGTCCATGCCAGACGGGCATCTAAACAGCCGAGGGGTTGACTGAGGCTTCGGCGTCGGCTTCGGCAAAGGCTTCACGGGCCAGCCGGAAACTGTCCACGGCTGCCGGAACGCCGCAATAAATGCCGACCTGAAGCAGAATTTCGCGTATTTGCTCACGACTCAGGCCGTTACGCAAGGCGCCACGCACATGCAGCTTGAGTTCGTGCGGACGGTTGAGCGCCGAGATCATCGCCAGGTTGATCATGCTGCGCTCCTTGAGCGACAGACCTTCGCGACCCCAGACATGGCCCCAGCAGTATTCGGTGACCATTTCCTGCAGCGGGCGGGTGAAATCGTCGGCGTTGTCGATTGAACGCTGCACGTAGGCTTCGCCCAATACCTGAGTGCGGATTTTCAGGCCTTTTTCGTACTTTTCGTTACTCATATTCTTTGCCTCACCTCAATCCCTGTGGGAGCTGGCTTGCCAGCGATAGCGGACTATCAGCCAACATCAATGTTGAATGTTAAGCCCTCATCGCTGGCAAGCCAGCTCCCACAGGGTTTTGCATTGTCGCTTCAGGCCAGGGTCGGCAACGGCCCGAGCTTGCCTTTGTGGTAAATCATCGGTGTCACCGGTTGCTCGGGCAGGATCAGGTTCTTCACCGCACCGACGATGATCGCGTGATCCCCACCGTCGTATTCCCGCCACAACTCGCATTCGATGATCGCCGTGGCCTTGGCCAGAATCGGGTTACCCAATTCGCTCAAATGCCACTCGATGTTCCTGGCCTTTTCCTTGCCTTTACCGGCAAACGCATAGGCCTCAGCCGTCTGGTCGGCGGACAGCAAATGGATTGCGAATTTCTTGCTGTCACGCAGCACCGGGTAGGTGTCGGAGGCGTAGTTAGGGCAGAACAGCACCAGCGCCGGGTCAATCGACAGCGCGCTGAAGGCGCTGGCGGTGATGCCGACTATCGCGCCATCCGGGTCGAGGGTGGTGACCACCGTGACGCCGGACGGAAACGAGCTCATGACGTCTTTGTAAATGCCGGGTTCGATCATTTCGCAGGACTCCTAGCGCATCACAAACGGATCAGGCATCGGTGCCTGGGAGAGGTTGATCCACACCGTTTTCAGTTCGGTGTAGGCCAGCACCGAATCGATGCCGCTTTCGCGTCCATAGCCACTGTTCTTGAAGCCGCCGATCGGCGCCATCGCCGACACCGCGCGGTAAGTGTTGACCCAGATGATCCCCGAACGCACGTCGCGAGCGAGGCGATGAGCGCGGCCGAGATCGCGCGTCCAGATGCCGGCGGCGAGGCCGAACTGTGAGTCGTTGGCGATCGCCAGTGCCTCGGCTTCATCTTTGAAGCGAATCACCGAAGCCACCGGGCCAAAGACTTCTTCCTGCATGATCTTCATCGAGTTGCGGTCGCATTCGAACAGCGTCGGCTCGTAGAACCAGCCCTCGCCGAGATCAGTTGGGCGCTTGCCGCCGGTACGCAAGCGCGCGCCCTCGGCGATGGCATCGGCGACCAGACCTTCGACCACCGCCAGTTGCTGCGCGGTGGCCATTGGGCCCATCTCACTGTGGTCTTCTTGCGGGTTACCGATGCGGATGCGCTGGGCGCGCTCCACCAGCCGATTGACGAACTCGTCGTAGATTTCGTCCTGCACCAGCAGGCGCGACCCGGACACGCAACTTTGTCCGGACGCTGCGTAAATCCCGGCAATCGCGCCGTTGATCGCGCTGTCCAGATCGGCGTCGGCGAAGATGATGTTCGGCGACTTGCCGCCCAGTTCCAGCGACAGCTTGGCGAAGTTCTCGGCGCTGCTGCGCACCACATGCCGCGCCGTGGCTGCGCCGCCGGTGAAGGCGATTTTGCGGATCAGCGGATGGCGGGTGAGGGCGGCGCCGGTGCTCGGGCCGTAACCGGTGACGACGTTGACCACGCCCGGCGGAATCCCGGCTTCGAGGGCCAGACGCGCCAGTTCAAGAATCGTTGCCGAGGCGTGCTCTGACGGCTTGATCACAATCGTGTTGCCAGCGGCGAGGGCCGGGGCGAGTTTGATCGCGGTCAGGTACAGCGGGCTGTTCCACGGAATGATCGCGGCGACCACGCCCATCGCTTCGTGCACGGTGTAGGCGAACAGGTCGGGCTTATCCAGCGGCAGCGTGCCGCCTTCGAGCTTGTCGGCCAGGCCTGCGGTGTAGTGGAAGAATTCTGGCAGATAACTGACTTGCCCACGGGTTTCGCGGATCAGCTTGCCGTTGTCGCGGCTTTCCAGCTGCGCCAATTGTTCCTTGTTTTCCGCGATCAAATCACCGAGACGGCGCAGCAGTTTGCCGCGTGCGGTCGCAGTCAGGCCACGCCAGGCCGGGCTGTCGAATGCAGTCTGCGCCGATTGCACGGCGCGTTCGACGTCGGCCTCATCAGCGTCAGGCAGTTCGGCCCAGGCTTGTGCGGTGGCCGGGTTGAGGCTTTCGAAAGTCTTGCCGGAGAGGGCATCGACCCATTCTCCGCCGATGCACATCTGGAAGCGTGCGAGTGTCATGCAACGATCCCCTTTATATGGTTTTGTCGGGAGTGTGCGAATTGCAGAAATTCCAGCAGCGTCTGG
Source organism: Pseudomonas sp. VD-NE ins (assembly GCF_031882575.1). Lineage (NCBI taxonomy): Bacteria > Pseudomonadati > Pseudomonadota > Gammaproteobacteria > Pseudomonadales > Pseudomonadaceae > Pseudomonas > Pseudomonas sp. VD-NE ins. The sequence continues at coordinate 3,925,479 of NZ_CP134772.1, read as the reverse complement.
TTGACCAGACGCGGCGACTCTACGGGCATCATATGCCGTTGCTCAGACAGCACGGCAACCTTCGCACCGGGGATGCGCCGGGCCAGTTGCTCGGCCATTTCCGGGGTCGAACCCGGATCGAGTTCACCGGTGGCGATCAGCGTCGGCGCCTGAATACTGCCCAGGTCGTCGGCGCGGTACATGTCTTGAGTGGCGAACAATTCGTAGGTGGTCAGGTAACCCTGCGGATCATTATTGGCGAGGGTCTGGCGCAATGCGGCGATCTGCGCCGGATTGGCCGCCTGATATTCGCGGCTGAACCAGCGTGACAACGCCGCTTCGGCATTGGCGTCCGGGCCATGTTCGGCCGCTTGCGCGGTACGGGCGATGACGCCGGCACGCTGTTCTTCGCTGCGATTGAACACGCTGTTCAAGACCACCAGGCTTTGCAGGCGCTCCGGGTAATGCAGGGCAAAGGCCCGCGCGACCAGACCACCCATGGAGAAACCGATCACCGCTGCCTGCGGCAGATTGAGGTGGTCGAGCAGCTCCAGCAACTGATCGGCGTAACCGAGCAAAGCGGTGCCGCTGGCCGGTCGCGGGCTGGCGCCATGGCCGAGCATGTCGTAGGCGATCACCCGGTACTGGCTGGACAGGCCGACAATCTGCCCGCCCCACATTTCTTTGTTCAGGCCCACGCCGTGGATCAAAACCACGGGCTGGCCTTGGCCGGTCGCCAGGTAACTGGTGCCAGCCGGGGTGAGTTCAGCGGTGAGCCGAATCATGGAGCGCTCCTGCAGTGCCTTTTTATTGTGATTACTGGGCTTTTTCGGCGGCCAGTTCTTCCAGATCGATGTAGCGGTTGCCGATGCGCGGGTGCAGGCGACCACCGTCGGCGCAACCCAGCACGACGACGATTTCGTCGGCACGCGGCGCGTCTTCGATCTGCATTTCCAGAGTGATGTAGTGCGAACGCTGACCTTCGTCGTCCTTGTGCATCATCGGGATCTGAATCGAGGTGCCCGGGCCGCCGCGCTTGTTGGTGAAGCTCAGGTAGCTCTTGGCGTTGACGGCTTCGCGGTAGTGGTTGCCGAAGCGCAGGGTGTGGATCACGGCGGAGGCGTGTTCGATCTCGCCGTCGGCACCGACCACAGCGGCTTTGCCGTAGGCCTCGATCTTCTCGGCACCGCCGATGATGCCGACCAGACGCTCAACCATCAGTGCACCGAGGTCGGAGCAGTTGGCGCGGATCTGCGGCTTGAGGTCTTCAACGAAACCGTTGCCCACCCATGGGTTTTTCATCACCACGGCGAGGCCGACCATGGTCACTGGTTTGTCAGTGGCTTTGCCGCCTTCGATGAAGGTTTCTTCGACATAGCTGACGATCTTGCGAATTTCGAAACTCATGAGCTGCTCCGTAGGGGGATTGAGAGTGTCTGTGCGTATGATGGTATACCATAATACCGATCGTGCAAGTCCCCTCGCAAGAATTGCGTCATACATCCGGCGAATGGCGCTGCATTCACTGACAACCACAAATTCCAAGACCCCCTCTGACCCCTGTGGGAGCGAGCCTGCTCGCGAAAGCGGTGGGTCAGCCAATAAACTGGGTGACTGGTGCACCGCATTCGCGAGCAGGCTCGCTCCTACAAGGGAATTCATCTGTTATAGAGAGCTGCTTTCGGTTAACAAAAGATAACGTGGCGCCGATTGTCAGACGTTTCGAAAGCCCGATAGGATGAGCCAGCTTCCGAAGTGGCTCTGGATTGCGGGTTTCAGGACTATGCTCCTGAGCAGCCATCAGCGGAGCACACTTGCGGCGCCCTTGAAGGCCAGATGGCCTAACAATAATAAATAGGGGAAGGTCTATGAGTCGTTGCCGCCCGCCGGCGTTACGCAACACCGCGTTGCTGGCCACAGCACTCTCTCTGCTGGGCTTTGCCACGTTGTCGGCACCTGTGCTTGCCGCCGAGGCCCCGGCTGACGTGGTCTATGCCACCGAATCTACTAAAGCCGCGAAAAGCCTGATTCTCGACGTCGTCCACGCCGGCGCACGCCTGGTCGCGGTCGGCGATCGCGGGCACATCCTTTATTCCGATGACCAGGGCAAAACCTGGAAACAGGCCAAGGTGCCGACCCGGCAACTGCTGACCGCGGTGTACTTTGTCGACGACAAGCACGGCTGGGCGGTCGGGCACGACGCGCAAATCCTCGCCAGCGCAGACGGCGGTCTGACCTGGACCAAGCAATTCGAAGACCTCAAACGTGAATCGCCGCTGCTCGACGTCTGGTTCAAGGACGTCAACAGCGGCCTCGCCGTGGGCGCGTACGGTGCGCTGCTGGAAACCACTGACGGCGGTAAAAACTGGGAAGACGTCAGCGACCGCCTCGACAACGAAGATCAATTCCACCTTAACGCTATCGCGGCAGTGAAGGATGCCGGGCTGTTTATCGTCGGCGAGTCGGGCAGCATGTTCCGCTCCGCCGACGACGGTCAGACCTGGGAAAAACTCGAAGGCCCGTACGAAGGCTCGCTGTTCGGCGTGATCGGCACCGCGCAACCGCAGACCCTGCTGGCTTATGGCTTGCGCGGCAATCTCTATCGCTCGACGGATTTCGGCAGCACCTGGGAGCAGGTCGAGCTGAAAGCCGCGCGCGGATCGCTGGAGTTCGGCCTGTCCGGCGCAACCTTGCTCCCGGATGGCTCGATCGTCATTGTCGGCAACGGCGGTTCGGTGATCAGCAGCAGCGACAACGGCGAAACGTTCAGCGTGTTCAACCGCCCGGACCGCATCTCGCTGTCGTCCGTCACCGCTGCCGGCGACGGCAATCTGATTCTGAGCGGGCAAGGTGGCGTTCACACCACCCTGCCGAACGGTGCCGAGATCAATAACAAGAAGGCGGGGCTATGACTTCCTTGATCACTCCTCAGCAGGACAAGGCGACGTTTCTTGAGCGCCTGATCTTCAACAACCGCCCGGCAGTGATCCTGATCTGCCTGGTGGTGAGCATTTTCCTGTTCTGGCAGGCGACGTTGATCCGGCCGTCGACCAGTTTCGAAAAAATGATCCCGCTCAAGCATCCGTTCATCGAGAAGATGATGGAACACCGCAACGATCTGGCCAACCTGGGCAACACCGTGCGCATTTCGGTGGAAGCCAAGGACGGCGACATCTTCTCCAAGGAGTACATGGAGACCCTGCGCCAGATCAACGACGAGGTGTTCTACATCTCCGGCGTTGACCGCTCCGGCCTGAAGTCGCTGTGGAGCCCGAGCGTACGCTGGACCGAAGTGACCGAAGAGGGTTTTGCCGGCGGTGAAGTGATCCCGCAGAGCTACAACGGCTCGCAGGACAGCCTCGATCTGCTGCGCAACAACGTGCTCAAGTCCGGCCAGGTCGGGCGTCTGGTGGCCAACGACTTCAAGTCGAGCATCGTCGACATCCCGCTGCTGGAGTCCTACCCGGACCCGGAAGACCAGGGCAAGTTGCTCGCGCTGGACTACCGCAAGTTCTCCCATGAACTCGAAGACAAGATCCGCAACAAGTTCGAAGCACAGAACCCCAACGTCAAAATCCACATCGTCGGTTTCGCCAAAAAGGTCGGCGACCTGATCGATGGATTGGTAATGGTGGTGCTGTTCTTCGGCATTGCTTTCGTCATCACCCTGATCCTGTTGCTGTGGTTCACCAACTGCGTACGCAGCACCATTGCGGTACTGAGTACGACGTTGGTGGCGGTGGTCTGGCAGCTCGGCTTGATGCACTTCTTCGGCTTCGGGCTCGATCCGTATTCGATGCTGGTGCCGTTCCTGATCTTCGCCATCGGTATTTCCCACGGGGTGCAGAAGATCAACGGTATCGCCCTGCAATCCAGCGAGGCTGACAACGCCCTGACCGCCGCGCGGCGCACCTTCCGGCAACTGTTCCTGCCGGGGATGATCGCGATTCTGGCGGATGCGGTGGGCTTCATCACGCTGCTGATCATCGATATCGGTGTAATCCGTGAACTGGCCATCGGCGCATCGATCGGCGTGGCGGTGATCGTGTTCACCAACCTGATCCTGCTGCCGGTGGCGATTTCCTATGTCGGCATCAGCAAGCGCGCGATTGCCAGGAGCAAGAAAGACGCGAACCGCGAGCATCCGTTCTGGCGCCTGCTGTCGAATTTCGCCAACCCGAAAGTCGCCCGCATCTCGGTGGTGCTGGCGCTGATCGCTTTCGGCGGCGGCCTTTGGTACAGCCAGAACCTGAAAATCGGCGACCTCGACCAGGGCGCGCCGGAACTGCGTCCGGACTCGCGTTACAACAAGGACAACAACTTCATCATCAGCAATTACTCCACCAGCTCTGACGTATTGGTGGTGATGGTCAAGACCAAGGCTGAGGGTTGCTCGCGCTACGAAGCCATGGCGCCGATCGATGAGTTGATGTGGAAGATGCAGAACACCGAGGGCGTGCAGTCGGCGATCTCGCTGGTGACCGTGTCCAAGCAGATGATCAAGGGCATGAACGAGGGCAACCTGAAATGGGAAACCCTGTCGCGCAACCCGGACGTACTGAACAACTCGATTGCCCGCGCCGACGGTCTGTACAACAACAGTTGCTCGCTGGCGCCGGTGCTGGTGTTCCTCAACGACCACAAGGCCGAAACCCTGGATCGGGCGGTGCATGCGGTGCAGGAATTTGCCCAGGAGAATAACAAGGACGGTCTGGAATTCATCCTCGCCGCCGGTAATGCCGGGATCGAAGCGGCCACCAACGAAGTCATCAAACAGGCTGAACTGACCATCCTGATTCTGGTGTACATCTGCGTGGCGGTGATGTGCATGATCACCTTCCGTTCGTGGGCAGCGACCTTGTGCATCGTCCTGCCGCTGGTGCTGACCTCGGTACTCGGCAACGCGCTGATGGCGTTCATGGGCATCGGCGTGAAGGTTGCGACCTTGCCGGTGGTGGCGCTGGGTGTGGGGATTGGTGTCGATTACGGCATCTACATCTACAGCCGTCTGGAGAGTTTCCTGCGTGCTGGGCTGCCGTTGCAGGAAGCCTATTACCAGACGCTGAAATCCACCGGTAAAGCGGTGCTGTTCACCGGTCTGTGCCTGGCGATCGGCGTGTGCACCTGGATCTTCTCGGCGATCAAGTTCCAGGCCGACATGGGCCTGATGCTGACCTTCATGCTGCTGTGGAACATGTTCGGTGCGCTGTGGCTGCTGCCGGCACTGGCGAAGTTCCTGATCAAACCGGAGAAACTGGCGGGGCAGAAGGGCAATTCACTGTTTGCGCATTGATCTGCGAGCCTGAAACGACAAAGCCGCAACCTTAGGGTTGCGGCTTTTTTTGTGGCTCAGGATCAAGAGCCCCTCACCCTAGCCCTCCCGAAACGTCGGACCGCCCAGAGGGAGAGGGGACTGATTGGGGGAGATTGGAGATTTACGCCGACTTGAGCGTCCAGCTGTGAATCCATAATCGACTCGGTTTTTCAGGTCGATGTACCACGCAAGACATCGCGGTCGGTCCCCTCTACCTCTGGGCGGTCCGACGTTTCGGGAGGGCTAGGGTGAGGGCAAGAGGATTCAAGCGTTAAGACAGTTCTGTTCCGAGCACGACACTTAGTGCACTACGCGCATCATCCAGCTGCACCAACGTCGCATGCCGAGCCCCCAGCGCATCCCGATTTTCGATCGCCGTCAAAATCGCCTTATGCCGAGGCAACGCCAATTCATGCAGATTCGGCCGCTGATTCGAATGCTTCAACGCTTCGGCAATCGCCACCGACAACATGTTGCACAGGTTCGCCAGCAAATCATTGTGCGTCGCATCGGCAATCCGGCTGTGAAAATCCAGATCCGGTTGCAACAAGGCTTCCGGTGTCGGCGCCGCTTCCATGCGCTGGTACGCCTCACCAATCGCCGCGATATCAGCCTCGGTCGCATGCTGAGCGGCGAGGGCTGCGGCGGCCGGTTCGATAATGCTGCGCACACTGGTCAGCACATTGAAGAATTCATTCTGCGGGCTGCTTTGCATCAGCCAGTGCAGTACATCGGGATCGAGCATGTGCCATTCGCGGCGCGCTTTGACCACGGTGCCGACGCGCGGTCTGGAGTACACCAGCCCCTTGGCCACCAGCACCCGCGTGGCTTCGCGCAATACCGGCCGACTGACCGCGTACTCCTCGCAGAGCAAGGCTTCGGCGGGCAGTTTGTCGTCGGGCAAAAAGCGTCCGGAGACGATCTGCATGCCCAGTTCCTGGACGATGCGCGAGTGCATGCTTTTACGGTCGGAGGGTTTGCGGTAATCCATGGGGAGCGGGGCGATCCTGAGCGATGGAGATGCCGCGCATCATAGCAGGCACGACACAATCTTGAGGGAGTACACAAAACCAAATGTGGGAGAGAGCCTGCTCGCGAAGGCGGCATATCAGTCAAATAGATGTCGACTGACACTCCCTCTTCGCGAGCAGGCTCGCTCCCACAGGGGGGCGGCGGTATTAGTGGGAATGGCGCGGTACTTCAGCCCCTCGGCAACCCACGAGGAAGTCAAAGTCACAGCCCTGATCCGCCTGCAGCACATGGTCGATGTACAACTGACGATAACCGCCCACCAACAATTGCTGCGGTGGCTGCAGATCCGCCATGCGCGCGGCCAGTTCAGCATCCGGGATGTCCAGATGCAAACGCCCGGTGGCGCAATCCAGCTCGATCCAGTCGCCTTCCTGCACCGTCGCCAAAGGCCCGCCGGCTGCCGCTTCCGGCGCGACGTGCAACACCACCGTGCCGTACGCCGTGCCGCTCATCCGTGCATCGGAAATGCGCACCATGTCCGTTACACCCTGGGCCAACAACTTGGCCGGCAAACCCATGTTGCCCACTTCGGCCATGCCCGGATAACCCTTCGGCCCGCAGTTTTTCATCACCAGAATCGAATCTTTATCGACATCCAGCTCCGGATCGTTGATCCGCGCCTTGTACATGTCGAAGTTCTCGAACACCACCGCGCGGCCGCGATGCTGCATCAATTCCGGCGTAGCGGCGGAGGGTTTGAGCACCGCACCCAGTGGCGCCAGATTGCCGCGCAATACGCAGATGCCACCGTCAGCACGAATCGGATTGTCGAGGGTGCGGATCACCTCGTCTTCGCCGTAGATCGGCGCGTCCTTGGTGTTCTCGCCGATCGACTTGCCGTTGACGGTCAGTGCATTCGGATTGGGAATCAGATTGGCTTCACCGAGACGCCGCAGCACCGCTGGCAAACCACCGGCGTAATAGAACTCTTCCATCAGGAAGCGCCCGGACGGTTGCAGATCGACAATGGTCGGCATGCCGCGTCCGATGCGCGTCCAGTCGTCCAGATCCAGCTCGACGCCGATGCGCCCGGCAATGGCTTTCAAGTGAATCACCGCGTTGGTCGAACCGCCGATGGCAGCGTTCACACGGATAGCGTTTTCGAAGGCTTCCTTGGTCAGAATCTTCGACAGTTTCAGATCTTCGCGCACCATCTCCACCGCACGCATGCCGGACATGTGCGCCAACACATAACGCCGCGCATCCACCGCCGGAATCGCCGCGTTGTGCGGCAGCGAAGTGCCCAACGCTTCAGCCATGCACGCCATCGTCGATGCGGTGCCCATGGTGTTGCAGGTGCCCGCCGAACGCGACATGCCGCCCTCGGCTGCAAGGAAGTCATCGATGGTGATGGTGCCAGCCTTGACCTGCTCGCTGAGCTGCCAGACCACGGTGCCGGAACCGATGTCTTTGCCTTTGTGCTTGCCGTTGAGCATCGGCCCGCCAGTGACAACGATGGCCGGCACGTCGCAACTGGCCGCGCCCATCAGCAGCGCCGGGGTGGTTTTGTCGCAACCGGTCAGCAGCACCACGCCGTCGATCGGGTTACCGCGAATCGCTTCCTCGACGTCCATGCTCGCCAGGTTGCGGGTGAGCATGGCGGTCGGGCGCAGGTTCGATTCGCCGTTGGAGAACACCGGAAATTCCACTGGAAAGCCACCAGCCTCGATCACCCCGCGTTTGACGTGCTCCGCGATCTGGCGGAAGTGCGCGTTGCATGGGGTCAGTTCCGACCAGGTGTTGCAGATGCCGATGATCGGCTTGCCGTGGAACTGGTGGTCGGCGATGCCCTGATTCTTCATCCAGCTGCGGTACATGAAGCCGTTCTTGTCGGCCGTGCCAAACCATTGGGCGGAGCGCAGGGTGGGTTTCTTATCAGACATGATCGATTCTCTTATTGTATGACTATAGTGTTCCAGCTACGGCTTAATCTAAGCGCAAAATCCTAGGTTTGGAAGTGTTGTTGGTAAATTAGTATTACTATATAGTCGTTTTCGACGGAGGGATGGCCCTGACGGTTAACCGTGAGAGGCGTCCCCCGAGGTTCTATAAAAACAACAATCGGAGACCGATCTCATGAGCCAGGAACTGCGGCTAATCCGGCGCATTACGCTGAAACTGATTCCCTTCCTGATCCTGCTGTACCTGATCGCCTATGTGGATCGCTCCGCCGTCGGCTTCGCCAAGCTGCACATGGGCGCCGATATCGGCATTGGCGATGCGGCTTACGGCCTCGGCGCCGGGCTGTTCTTCATTGGTTACTTCCTGCTTGAAATTCCCAGCAACCTGATGCTCGAACGCTTCGGCGCACGACGCTGGTTCGCGCGGATCATGATCACCTGGGGCGCGATCACCATCGGCATGGCCTTCGTCCAGGGCCCGCACAGTTTTTACGTGATGCGCTTTCTGCTCGGCGCGGCCGAGGCGGGGTTCTTTCCTGGCGTTCTCTACTACATCACTCAATGGTTCCCGGTTCGCCATCGCGGCAAGATTCTCGGCCTGTTCATTCTTTCCCAGCCGATCGCGATGATGATCACCGGCCCGGTATCCGGCGGTTTGCTCGGCATGGATGGCGTCCTCGGCCTGCACGGCTGGCAGTGGCTGTTCATCGTCATCGGCACCCCGGCGATCCTGCTGACCTGGCCGGTGCTGCGCTGGTTGCCGGACGGCCCGCAGCAAGTGAAATGGATGGATCAGGCGGAAAAAGACTGGCTGACCGGCGAGCTGAAAAAGGATCTGCAGGAATACGGCCAGACCCGCCACGGCAATCCGCTGCATGCGCTGAAAGACAAACGTGTGTTGCTGCTGGCGCTGTTCTATCTGCCGGTGACGTTGAGCATTTATGGCCTCGGTCTATGGTTGCCGACGCTGATCAAACAGTTCGGCGGCAGCGATCTGGTCACCGGTTTCGTGTCGTCGGTGCCGTACATCTTCGGGATCAGCGGCTTGCTGATCGTGCCGCGCAGTTCTGATCGTTTGAATGATCGCTACGGGCATCTGGCTGTTCTGTATGTGCTGGGCGCGATTGGCTTGTTCATGAGTGCGTGGCTGTCGATGCCAGTGGCGCAACTGGCGGCGCTGTGTCTGGTGGCGTTTGCGCTGTTTTCCTGCACGGCGGTGTTCTGGACGTTGCCGGGGCGGTTCTTTGCTGGCGCGAGTGCGGCGGCGGGAATCGCGTTGATCAATTCGGTGGGGAATCTGGGCGGGTACATCGGGCCGTTTGTGATTGGGGCGTTGAAGGAGTACACCGGCAATTTGGCGTCCGGCTTGTATTTCCTCTCGGGGGTGATGGTGTTCGGCTTGATTCTGACCGGCATCGTCTATCGCGTGCTGGAGCGCAAACACGTGCTCCCGGTTGACCAATTCGCAGCAAGTGCACGCGGTGCCACCCGTACCTGAGCCCCGCTATCAATCACCAAGGAACCTGTGGGAGCTGGCTTGCCAGCGATGACGGCGGCACATTCAACATTGATGTGTCATACAGATTGCCATCGCTGGCAAGCCAGCTCCCACAGGGTTTTGCAGTGTTTCGAAGTTTTGTAGACAGGAGAGGACATATGCATCTGGTTCAATTCGAATTAAGCAACGGCGAGCGCCGCGTCGGCGTGGTCGACAACGGTCTGGTGCGCGAAGTGCAGGACGCGCGCAGCGTGCGCGATCTGGCGCTGGCCGCCATCGAGGCCGGCAACTCCCTTGAGCAGCAAGTGCAAACCCTCGGCCTCGGCATCAGCCACGATTACGCCGAGCTACTGGCGCAACTGCGCATCCTGCCGCCCCTCGACCATCCGGACCCGGCGCACATGTTGATCAGCGGCACCGGTCTGACCCACTTGGGCAGCGCTTCGGCGCGGGACAAAATGCACCAGCAGGCTGGCGACGAAGCGGCGATGACCGACACCATGCGCATTTTCAAATGGGGCGTGGAGGGCGGCAAACCGGCAGCGGGGCAGGCCGGTGTGCAGCCAGAATGGTTCTACAAGGGCGACGGCAGCATCGTTGTGCGTCCGGGGCAACCTTTCCCGGTACCGCCATTTGCCGAGGACGCCGGCGAGGAACCGGAGATGGCCGGCCTCTACGTGATCGGCCACGACGGCAAGCCTTACCGCCTCGGTTTTGCGGTGGGCAACGAGTTCTCCGACCACGTCATGGAGCGCAAGAATTACCTGTACCTCGCGCACTCGAAACTGCGCAGTTGCAGTTACGGCCCGGAACTTCGCAGCGGTGAATTGCCTCAACATCTGGCAGGCACCAGTCGCATCCTGCGTGACGGCGAAGTGCTCTGGCAAAACGAGTTTCTCAGCGGCGAGGCGAACATGTGCCACAGCCTCGCCAACCTCGAATACCACCATTTCAAATACCGGCAGTTCCTCCGTCCGGGCGACGTGCACATTCACTTCTTCGGCACCGCGACCCTGTCGTTCGCCGATGGTATCCGCACGCAACCGGGCGACCTGTTCGAAATCAGCCAGGCCGAATTCGGCGCACCGCTGGTCAACGGCATCGTGCCGATCGCGGCCGCTTTCGAGCCGGACAGCATCGGCACCCTTTAAGGAGATCCCATGACTCAGATTCTCGGTCACAACTACATCGGCGGTCAGCGCAGTGCTGCTGGCGACGTCAAACTGCAATCCGTCGATGCCACGACGGGCGAACAATTGCCGCACGATTTCATTCAGGCCACGGTTGAAGAGGTCGACGCTGCAGCCAAAGCCGCCGCCGCAGCCTATCCGGCCTATCGCAGCCTCAGCGCCGAACGCCGCGCGCAGTTTCTCGACGCGATTGCCGATGAGCTTGATGCGCTCGGTGATGATTTCGTCGCTGTGGTCTGCCGCGAAACAGCGCTGCCGGCCGGGCGCATTCAGGGTGAGCGCGGACGTACCAGCGGGCAAATGCGCCTGTTCGCCAAAGTCTTGCGACGCGGTGATTTCTACGGTGCGCGCATTGACCTGCCACTGCCGGATCGCCAACCGCTGCCACGTCCGGATCTGCGCCAATACCGCATTGGTCTCGGCCCCGTCGCCGTGTTTGGCGCAAGCAACTTTCCACTGGCATTTTCCACGGCGGGCGGCGACACCGCTTCGGCGCTGGCTGCCGGTTGCCCGGTGGTGTTCAAGGCTCACAGCGGCCACATGGCCACGGCTGAGCTGGTCGCTGACGCGGTGATTCGTGCAGCAGAAAAAACTGCGATGCCGGCCGGCGTATTCAACATGATCTACGGCGGTGGCGTCGGCGAATGGCTGGTCAAGCATCCGGCCATTCAAGCGGTCGGTTTCACCGGCTCGCTCAAGGGTGGCCGCGCACTGTGCGACATGGCCGCTGCGCGCCCGCAACCGATCCCGGTGTTCGCCGAGATGTCGAGCATCAACCCGGTGATCGTCCTGCCGCAGGCCTTGTCCGAGCGCGCCGACACCGTGGCTCGCGATCTCACCGCCTCGGTGGTACAAGGCTGCGGTCAGTTCTGCACCAATCCGGGCCTGGTCATCGGCATCCGTTCGCCACAATTCACCGCTTTCGTGCAGCAAGTCGCCGGTTTGATCGGCGATCAACCGGCGCAAACCATGCTCAACGCCGGCACCCTCGGCAGCTACGGTAAAGGTTTGCAGAAACTGTTGGCACACTCCGGCATCGAGCATCTGGCCGGCAATCCACAGCAGGGCAATCAGGCGCAACCGCAATTGTTCAAGGCCGATGCAAGCCTGTTGATCGATGGCGATGAAGTGTTGCAGGAAGAAGTGTTCGGCCCGACCACGGTAATTGTCGAAGTGGCAGACAAAGCGCAACTCAGCGCCGCGTTACACGGCCTGCATGGGCAACTGACGGCGACGATCATTGGCGAGCAGGCGGACTTCGAACGTTTCCCCGAGCTGACGCCGTTGCTGGAGCAAAAGGTCGGGCGAATTCTGCTTAACGGTTATCCGACCGGTGTCGAGGTGTGCGATTCGATGGTGCACGGCGGGCCGTATCCGGCGACGTCCGATGCCCGTGGCACGTCGGTGGGCACGCTGGCCATCGACCGCTTCCTGCGCCCGGTATGCTTCCAGAACTACCCGGACAGCTTGTTGCCCGAGCCGCTGAAAAACGCCAACCCGCTGCGCATCCAGCGCCTGGTTGACGGCAAGCCCTCACGCGACGCTCTCTAATCCACACCGCAAATCACTGTGGAAGCTGGCTTGCCAGCGATGACGGCGGCACATCCAATATAGATGTGACTGACAGATTGCTATCGCTGGCAAGCCAGCTCCCACAGGGGTTCTGCATCGTCAATGAGCTATCATTGGCCCTTTCCCCCTAGAAAGACTGTTTGCCATGACTGCCCAAACCCTTCTCAACGCCCTCGAACACTGCGGTATGGTCGAAATCGACGGCTTGCACGCCTTCGAATTCGCCCTCGATGAAGACGACAACCTGCACATCGAATGCATCGATGGCCGAGCGGCCAAGCATTGGGAGTTCACTCCGGCGCAGGTTGCAGCGGCAACGTTTGATGACTCACTGCAAAGCTGGCTGATCGTCGGTTATTTCAATGAAACCAAAGCGATCGGCGAACACCGTCTGGTCTGCCATGGTGACGTAGTCAGCAGCAGCGACGATGAGGATGACACTGATGAAAATGCGTAAATTCTGGCCGCTGCTGATGGCTGGCAGCGTCGGTGCCATGGGGCTTTCCAGCGCATCCGCCGAGAACTTCCAGTTGCTGGTTGGTTCCTACACCGCCAACACCAGCCAGGGCCTCTATCGAATGAACTTCGACAGCGCCACCGGCCAGATCGCCGCCAAACCGCTGCAAGTGGTGAAAAGTGAAAACCCGTCGTGGCTGACCCTGTCCAAGGATCAGAAACGCCTGTTCGTGGTCAATGAAAACGGCCCGGGCCAGAAAGACCCGGTCGGTCGCGTCAGCAGCTATTCGATCGATCCGAAAACCCACGCCCTGACCCTGATCAATCAAGTGCAGAGCCTGGGCAACGAACCCACCCATTCAAGCCTCAGCGGTGATGCCAGCCACTTGTTCGTCAGCAACTATTCGGTGATGGAAGATCCGGGTGGAACGCTGGCGGTATTGCCAGTTGGCGCCGACGGCAAACTCAAACCAGTGGTGCAGATGAGCGCGCACCCGGCGAGTCGGATCAATCCTGAGCGCCAGGCCTCCAACCACGTGCACTCGACGGTTTCTTCGCCGGACGGCCGCTACGTATTCTCCAACGATCTGGGTGCGGACAAAATCTTTGTCTACCTGTTCGATCCGAAGGCCAACCCGGACTTGCCGCTGACGCCGGCGATGACCGCCGCAGTGCCCTTGCCGGCCGGCAGCGGCCCGCGTCATCTGCTGTTTAGCGCTGATGGCAAACACGCCTGGCTGACCATGGAAATGAGCGCGCAGGTCGCGGTGTTCGATTACCACGACGGCGTGCTGACCCAGACGCAACTGGTCGATCTGGCCGCCGGCCAGCCGACCTCGGACAAGGCCGGCGCGGCGCTGCATGCCTCGGCTGATGGCAAGTTTCTCTATGTCAGCAACCGTGGCACCGCCAATCAACTGGTGGTGTTCGCGATTGATCCGGCGAGCGGCCAGCTCAAAGAGCTGCAAAAGCGTTCGGTGGACGGCGATCACCCACGCGAGTTCAGCCTCGATCCGAGTGGCAAATTCCTGCTGATCGCCAACCAGAAGAGCAACGAAATTGTCGTCGTCGAGCGCGATGGCAAGACCGGTCTGCTCGGCAAAACCGTGCAGAAACTGCCGATGGATGCGCCGAGCGACCTCAAGTTTCTAGTGCGACAATAAGCCACGGGCCCCGGTTTACGGGGCCTGTCTCTTTGTATTAATCGCGCTGATATCCGGTAATGCTACAAAGCATTTCAAGCGATCAACCCTCGAGCGTTAAGTTTGCTCCACGGCCCAACCGGGCAAGCAAGCCAACCGAACACGAGGGTTACCGCCATGAACTTCAATCTCTTCTCCGTGATTGCCGCTTCCGCCATCTCCGCCACCGTGGTACTGCCAGCCGGTGCCAACGTTGAAATCACCAGCAAAAAATCCCACACCCAGAGTTACACCCAGAAATATCTGCAGCAGAGCGCCAACTTCTACGCCGCCCTGGATCACAAAGCCCAACACTGAAAGTCTGCACACAACTCCCTTGCAGGAGCTGCCGAAGGCTGCAGTCTTGATCTTGCCCTTGGGATCGTTCCCACGCACCGCGTGGGAACGCAGCCCGTGACGCTCCGCGTCACTGGACGCAGAGCGTCCCAAGAGGCATTCCCACGCTGAGCATGGGAACGATCAGATCGCAGCCTTCGGCAACTCCTACACGTGTGCGTGTGTTTTTCGCAGCACGATAGGTTTCTTCAAACTTGCAAATAGACTGGCTAAATAATCAACGAAGCTGATGTTTACTATGGAAAACCCTGAGTGGTTGCCACGGCTTTTTTGATCGATTCTGTGGACATCGAAACATGCCCACGGGAGAACACCATGGCCAGCGCAATCCTTCATTCAGCCAAACGCGGCGCCTATCTGGCCATCGGTCTTTACCTGGCCGTAGTGTTGGTCGTCAGCATCGCCTCGCAGATGGAACATACCTTCGAAGCCCCGATTCAAGTTGCCCACGCCGGCATCCAGTTCGAAGTCCGCTCGCAAAGCGTGATGGTCGACCGGGCCGAACTCGCGGGAGTCGGCGGAGCATGAAAGGCTACAGACTCTGGGTGGTCGCCGGTTTGGCGTTTTTCACCAACGGCGCTTCATTATTAGGTATCGGCCAGGGCTCGGTTGGTGGGCTGGCGCGGGCCATAGAGGCCAATCACAACATTGCGCACAACATCGAACGGGCGAATGCGTTGGGGCTGATGGCCGGCAATCCACCGGTGAAAGTCTCGGCGGATTTTCTCGGGCCGTTCGAAGTGGATTGCATGGCGCTCGGCATGTGCCAAGCGCTGGCGTAAAGCGCTTGACTGATCGTTCCCACGCTCCGCGTGGGAATGCAGCCCCGGACGCTCCGCGTCCGATTGGAAAGCAGAGCGTCCCGAGAGACATTCCCAAGCAGAGCGTGGGAACGATCATCAAGCAGGAAGGTAAGGGTTATTTCTTCATGATCGAGGTGAATAGCTCGGATTCGAGGAGGCGCTGCAACCATGCCTGTAATCGCGGATATGGCGTCTGCGCAAACCACTCGCGATCCACATGGGCGAACTGCCGAACGAATGGCAGCAGGGCGATATCCGCCAGGCTCGGATGATCAGTCAGCAAGTAATCACGATCATTGAGCAACCCCTCCAAACGCTGCAAAAACACCGCGCCTTCGGCCCGATAAACCTCCATCGGCTGCTCGGGATAGCGCTCGGCGTATTTATAGCGATTCAAATGCACCTTGAACCCCTGATCATTCGCTTCAATCAGTTCAGCAATCCGTGAATCGCCGTCAAGTTGCCAATCATCCGGATCATTCAGCGCCAAGGCCCAGCGCATGATCTCCAGACTCTCATCAATCACCCGACCCTCTGCATTCAGCACCGGCACCGTACCCTTGGGCGAGATCACCAGCATCTCGGCAGGCTTGGCCTTGAGGCTGACCTCAACGATGTCCACCGGTACACCCGAGTAACGCAACGCCATCCGCGCGCGCATGGCGTACGGGCAGCGGCGGAAGGAGTACAGCGTGTTCATTTCACCTCCAGTGTGCTCAAACCGTTGCCTTGACGCTGTACCTGAATCTGTACCGGAATCCGCTCGTGCATTTCCTGCACGTGGGAAATCACCGCGACCTTGCGGCCCTGCGCCTGCAAGCCATCGAGCGCATCCATGGCCAGTTGCAGCGACTCCGGATCAAGGCTGCCAAAGCCTTCGTCGATAAACAGCGATTCGATCTTCAGCGTGCTCGACGCCATCGACGCTAGTCCCAATGCCAACGCCAGCGACACCAGGAACGTCTCGCCACCGGACAACGAATGTACCGAGCGCAGTTCGTCGCCCATTTCGGTGTCCATCACCAGCAGGCCAAGCATGCTGCCACCGCGCTTGAGGCGATAGCGTTTGACCAGTTGGCGCAACTGCACGTTGGCGTGGTGCACCAGCAGGTCGAGGTTGTAGGCCTGGGCGATCTTGCGGAAGGTGTCGCCGGTGGCCGAGCCGATCAAGGCACTCAGTCGCGCCCAGCGCTGATATTCGGCGTAGGCCGAGGCGATCTGCTGCGCCAGCGCCTGATTGGCGTTCTGCCGGCGCTGGTCTTCGACCTGTTCGGCACGCAGTTCGGCGCATTGCTGTTCGCTGACGGTGAACTGGCTCTGCAGCTCAGCGAGGGCACTGGCCAGTTGTTCGGCATCGAGGTTGCCGTTGTGCTGCGCCTGATGATCGAGCAACAAGCGATCACGCTCCTGCAACAACACCCTGGCCTGTTCGATGGCTTTTTCGTTGTGCTGCAAGCGCTGGCGCAGCTCGGCGACTTGCCCGTCATCGACCCGCAACAGATCTTCGAGGCCACCGTCATCCAGCTCAGGATGGCGGGCGCGCCAGTCGGCAATCTTGCCGGCCAGTTCCTGATCTTCGCTTTGCAGCGCCTGCAAACGTTCCTGCTGCGCTTTGAACTCGGCCGCGATCTGCACGAGTTGCGTGCGCACGTTCTGCAGTTCCTGCGCGGTAGCGGTTTCGGCGTTGCGCGCCTGTTCGACCGCTTGCTCGAGCTGCTGCTGCCAGTGCTCCGCGCTGCTGTGCTCGCCAAGCAACTGTGCGAGTTTTTGCTGGCAGGCTTGCTGTTGCTCGGTGAGCGCAGTGAATTGCTGTTCGGCGCTGAGCAACTGCTGTGCGCGGGTCTGCTGGCGATCCTGCTCTTTCTCCAGCGTCTGTTGCCGCTGCTGTTGCTCGGCCTGTTCTTCCTTGTGCTGTTCGACCTGCGCCAGACGTTCGGCGATCTGCCGGTCAAGCTGCATGAACGTTGCCGCCGGTTCCTGGCGCAAGGCTTCAAGGGTATCGGCCGGCAGCAAATTGCCGAACGCGTTGAGTTCTTCGTCGAGGCGCTGACGGTCGCTGCTCAATTCGCGCTGCTGATTGCTCAAATGCTGCGCGGCCTGCTGGTGCGCGGTTTCGGCCTGACGCAATTGCTGGGTCAGACGCGCGGCGTCCTGTTGCAGGGTGAGCAGGGCGCTCTGGCGTTGTTCGTCCTGAGTGATGCTCTGGTTCAGTTGCTCGTTTTGCCGGGCGAGCCAGGCATCGCGCTTGTCGGCGTCCTGATTGAACAACTGTGCGGCCAGCGGATGCGCATCGAGGCTAGGCGTCAACGCTTGCTGCTGGCTGGCCAGTTGTTCCTGCTGTTGCAGCAATTCTTTCTGCTGAGCAATCACGCCACCGACTTCGGCGCGCAGCTCGATGAGTTTTTCCTTGAGCTGATCGACGACTTTCTGGGCATTGGCCTGCTCGCTTTCATCATGCCGCCCAAGACTTTGCAGCAGCGCTTCGGGCTGATGATACGGATGCTCGTTGCTGCCGCAGACCGGGCACGGCTGATCGTCTTGCAACTGCGCGCGCAACTCTTCGACACTGGCACTGCGCGCCAGCCGCTGGCGTTCAAGCAGCTCGCGGGTGACGTTGAGGGTTTGTTCGGCGACGGTCAGTTCGGCTTTGCTTTTCACCCCGTCCTGAGTCAGTCGTTCGCGCTCCTGCTGGGCGCTGAGCTGACGTTGTTGCAGCTCGCCACTGCGCTTGTCGAGATCCTGTTGCGTGGCCCACAGGCGTGACAGGTCTTCGAAGGCGCGCAGCTGTTTGCGGTTGTCCTGCAGCAGCGTGCCGAGGATGCCGATTTGCTCGGCGACGGCATCGGGTTCGGCGCCGGCCTCTTTGAACAGTACTTCCAGTTGCTGCTTCTGCGTGGTCAGAGCTTCGGCGCTGCGCGTGGCGTTTTCTTCGAGGCTCGCCAGTTCCGCCTGCCCCTTGTTCAGACGATTGCCGATCAGCATCAGCTGTTGCAGGCGATCGCGGTAGGCATTCCACGCATCGCTCAACGGCGCCAGATGAGCGCTTTGTTCCAGTTCGATGGCGATGCGTTGCAGGCGCTCGGCGACGTGAGTCTGTTTTTCCTGCAAGGCTTGAATGGCATTCTGGCCCTCGGTGCAAGCCTGCTGCGCGGTGCGCTTGGCTTCGGCACTTTGCGCGACATCCTTGGCCAGACGTGCGAGGGTGCTTTGCTCGTCAAAGGCCTGACGCAACAGCGGCGTGTTTTCGCTTTGCCGCTGCTGCGCTTCGCTCAGGGCAACTTTCGCCGCTTCCAGAGTTTGCTCCAGTTGCGTTTGGCGCTCAGTCAGTTCGCCGTGCTGCTGAGTGTGTGCGGCAATTTGTGCGGCCAGCGGTATCAGCAGCGCATCAAGTTCGGTTTTGCGTGCGAACTGATGTCGCTGCGGACCGAGTTGCTCCAGTCGTGTCAGTTTCATGCGTTCGCCGGCCAGACCTTCCGAGGTCTGCTGGGCACTGTGCAGCTGCTCGGTGGCGGCCTGCTGCGCGTCCTGCAACACACGCAAATCCTTGAGCCAGCCGTGCTGTTGCTCAAGTTGCTTGAGCTGCGCCTGCTGCAACTTCAATTGCTGTTGCGCAGCGTTGAAGCGCTCATCCAACTCGGCCCGGGCTTCAGGTGCCAACGGGGTCACACCGGTGGCCTGATCCTGCAACAGCTTGTGCGCTTCGCGGGCCTCTTTGGTCTTGTCGAAGGCGCGGCGGCCGAGGCGGGTGTACAGCGCGGTGTCGGTGAGTTTTTCCAGCAGTTCGCTGCGGTCGTTGTCGTCTGCTTTCAAGAACGCACTGAACTCGCTCTGCGCCAGCAGTACGGCGCGGGTGAACTGCTCAAAGTTCAGGCCGAGCGCGGCTTCCAGTTGGGTTTTGTATTCGCCTTTCTGGCTAGCGAGCAGTTGATCCTGATCGATGTCGCGCAGGCTCTGCCGGCTGGCCTGCAGCTTTCCGCCGGCCTTTTCGCGGGCGCGATTGGCTTCCCAGCGCGCCCGATAACGACGGCCATCAACGCCGACGAAATCTACCTCGGCATAGCCTTCGCCGGTGCCGCGACGCAGCAGGGTGCGCGGGTCGCCAGTGGCGATTTCGCCGTCGGCATCCGGGACTTTCGCATCACGGCCGGTGTTGTTCAGGCGCGGCACGGCGCCGAACAGCGCCAGGCACAAGGCGTCGAGCAGGGTGCTTTTACCGGCGCCGGTTGGGCCGGTGATCGCGAACAAACCGGCGCTGGCCAATGGCTCGGCGGTGAAATCGATCTCGAACGGCCCCGCCAGCGAGGCGAGATTTTTCAAGCGAATGGCGAGAATTTTCATGGCTGCTCGCCCTCCAGTTGCACGTCTTGCAGCAGTTCGGCGAAGTCCTTCAGCGTCTGCTCATCGACCTCGTTGCCGTAGTTATCGAGCCAGGCGCGGCTGAACAGTTCTTGCGGGGTGAGTTGGTCGAGTTCGACCAGCGCAGTGCCATCTTCGACACCGTCAGCGCCACGGTTGCCGGCGTATTCGGCGGCGATGCGCACCAGGCGTACGGCTTTGCCTTGCAGGGCGCTTTCGACTTGATGGCGCAGATCCGGCTGCGGTTCATCGAGGGTTACCCGCACTTCCAGCCACGGTTGCCGCTGGGTTTCGGCGAGCAGATCAATGTTCGGCAGATCGGCCAGTTGCAGCAGAATCTCGGCCAGCGGTGCCGGGCCGATGCGTTGCAGGTTAACCGAGCGCGGGATCAGTTTCGGCTCGACGCTGACCAGGGTTTCGCCGTCGAGGGTGACGTCGAGAATCTGGTGCTGATAGCCGATCTCGGAGAACGACAACGGAATCGGCGAGCCGCTGTAGCGAATGCGTTCTTCACCGTTGACCTTCTGCGGCTTGTGCAAGTGGCCGAGGGCGACGTAACTGATGCTCGGCCCGAACAGGCTGGCGGGCAGGGCTTCAGCGTTGCCGATGATCAGGCTGCGCTCGGAGTCTTCCGACACCGAGCCGCCGGCCATGTGCGCGTGGCTGATCGCGATCAGCGCCTGACCGGGTTTGCGCTTGGCGTTGGCCGCCTCGATCAGCCATTCATGCACCTGACCGATGCCGCGCAAATAGTTGTCGCCCAGATGCGCGCCAGTCACCTCCGCCGGGCGCAGGAACGGCAGCGCCAGGCACCACGCGGCGACTTCGCCGGTTTTATCCGGCAACGGCAGCAGCAGGCGTTCGGCATCCAGTTGGCCGTCATCCAGCCACAACACCCGACCCAACGCATGGGTGCGCAAACGGCGCATCAGCGGCGCCGGCAGTTCGATTCGTGAGCCGGAATCGTGGTTGCCGGCAATCATCACGATGGTCAGCAACGGCTGCTGCTCGTGGGCGCTGACGATGAAATCGTAAAGGCGTTCCTGGGCTTTGACCGGCGGATTGACCGTGTCGAAGATGTCCCCGGCAATCAGCAGCACATCCGGCTGCGCCAGTTGCAGCTGGCGCAGCAGCCATTCGAGAAAACAGGCGTGCTCGAAATCGCGCTCCTGGCCGTGCAGGTTTTGCCCAAGGTGCCAGTCGGAGGTGTGGAACAGACGCAAGGTGGACTCCGCATTTTGATCAAAGGGCCGCAAGGACGAATAAGGCGGCGAAAAGAAGGGGAGTTTACTGGCAAATCACGCCCCTTGCTTTGTCGCGTGACCAGTCGCGTGCACCTCGGCGAAGATTTCCGTGATCGGTCGATGTGGCTGACGCTTTTGCATCTGCCGCACTTGCTCACTCATTTGCAGCAGCTCCTCACTGGGTTTGGCCCATTGGTCTTGCGGCAGCGGTTCTGACCATTCGCGCATGACTTCAGGCAGTGCTTGCTTGCCGATTCTTTCGAGGCGACGCACTTCCCATTCGACGAGGTGGTTGGGAATCGTCCACAAGGTCATGACGTGGTAGAGGTACCAGAAAAAGCCCGAAACACGTGTGCGGGAGCCCTCGCGGATCTGCTGATGCATGCGCGCTCGGGCATTGCGGAAAGTGTGCAGGCCTTCGTGGGGTGGGTCGTCGGGGCCTTGCAGGTCTTGCAGGTCCTGGATGGATTTGAGGTCATTGACCTCGTATTCCATGTAGCCGCGGATGGCCTCCCAGTGGCTGATGGCGAGTGGCAGGCCGGCGCATTGGAATTCGAGGCTGGTGAGGGTTTCGCCTTGGTAGAAACCGATGCCCATGCCGTATTGGCGGTGGATGCCGTACTGGGTCGCGCCTTGGGCTTCGATGACCCAGGCGGAGAGCGATTCCCATGGGACGAAGACGGGTTCGGTTTCGCCTGCGGGCATGAAGCAGACTTCGCGGCGTTGGCGGTTGAAGCGGGTTGGGATGATTGAGGCGCGTTTTTTGTGGTTGTGGTGCCAGACGGCGAGGCCAATGACAAAACCTAAAAAAAGAGCAAGAAAGGCCTTCCCATAAGCCTCATGAAAAATCCCTCGTATGGCGTGGGTAATGTCCTCCCATCCCATCCCGAACACAAAGAACAGAAAACCACCGATGAGGGGAAACAGAAAGGCAATCATGCATGCAACGCTGAATGGCCCGCCCAAGATAACTTGCCATGAAAATATTTGAGGAGAACCCATCCCGAAGTCCATATACCCATCATTCAGTTCGCCAATATGTGGGCCATAAGCAGGCATCGGAGTTGGTAAGGGCAGCGGAGAGAGATATGTGATTTTTCCACCCGGAAACAACTCGATATCGCCTGCTTTTCGTGGTTGCTCAAGCATCGGAGTAGCTATTGGCTTATCGAGATTATTCGGCATGATCGGCTCGCTCTAAAAACTGGGTTTCAACAAGCAACACCGGTGGATTTTCTTTTACCAACTGGGGAACGACTACAGCGAAGTGGCCTTCTCCGCGAGGATCGAGATGGATCACGCGGGTCCGCGACGCCCACTCGCCTTTATCGTTCAAGTTTTGAATACAAACTGCCAGCTCCAGTGTTTCTTTTGCTGGAGTGATTTCAGAATCGGAATCCACCGGGTACTGAAGACAAAGCATTAGTCCTTCGGGCGAAGATTTGACAATACGCAGGCTGCTTAAAACTTCATCGCTGATGACGTCTTTGCGCTCTCGTAGTACTCCTCGACTGTGCAGGGGAATGGAAATACGGTGCGCTCCAATGCCAAGCCGCCACGTCGCCTTACCGCCTAGAGGAGGCAGAAGATCACTCAATGTCAATCTTGGCAGGACAAGATGGATATCGCTTGGCTTGGCTTTGAGCAACAGGTTTTTCAGCCAGGAATCGTACGGACTTGGACCAAGTTGTGCGTAAGGAGCGTGTATCAGAAAAGCCAAATACTTTTGATAGTCGTCCAGTGAATGGTCACCGCGCATCTCAGCATCTCGGCTCCAAGGCGTGATTTTCAGCCATTTGTCATGGGCGCTGATGTTGTAGCGACCAAACAACCACGTTCCGCTAAGTTCCAACACCGTGAACAGAGCACCCGCCAGATTGAAACGGAAGAATACTGTGGAAAGACGAGTACCAGCGGCAGCCCAAGCGGTAGTTCGTGCCGCACTATTCGGAGCTGTTAACACCTGGAAAGTGGCGTGGACAGTATTGCTCAAGCCATAGGTGTTGACAGCCACCATGCCTCCAGCACCTGAGGTTGCGAGTGCCGCGCTGTTTTGAGCTGCGAGATTCCCGCTGCGCGTCGCCTCCTGCCAATGCTTTTGTTGAGTATTTAAACTCGTAAGCGATGAAATTAAGCCCAAAAGATAGGTCGGCGCACCAAGTCCAATATGCAACTTCCCCATCTGTACATGCACATGCTGCAAGACATGGAGTTGAAGCCCAGCAACAAGCGTCGAACTCCGGGCTTTTAATGCCGTATCAGCCAAGCTCTGTGCCGCCGTGAAGCCAGCAGCACCGGTGGTCATCAAGGCATTCAGAACCGGCCCCCAAATCCGTTCGTTCCTGGACTGCTTTTTCAGCTCCTTTGCTGCCCCCAACAAATTCACCACCTGCACCAAAACCACCACCAACCCCATCCCCTCTGTCTTCACCAAACTCCCCGCCGACACCCCACTCACTCCCAACCGAATATTCCCCAACAAACTCCTTAACTCTCCCTGCTGCGCCGGTGGAAACACCACTGTCACCCCTGCGCGAGCCGGTGTCGCGCCGTACAGCCGCGCCGAGCGATCCGGCAGTTCTTCGATAGGGCTCAACGCCGCCGCCAACCGTCCTTCGAACAGCGTCAATTGCGCTCGCACCCGCACAATCTCTTCCTGCAATTCCACCGCCCGCGCCGTTTTATGGCCCTGACGATTCTTGTTGTGGGTGAGCTGGTTGCGTTCGCGGTTGAGGGTTTTCAGGTATTCGCGTTCGCGCAGCATTTCCTTGATCGCGCCTTGCAGCGCGGTCTGTTCGGCGGGGCTGGCGACGGTGAAGGTCACGCCGCTGGTTTTTGCCGCGTCGAAGAGACGCAGGCGCAAGGCTTTGGGCAGCCGCTGGAACAGTTCATCCAGCTCGGGAATTTTTTCGCCTGAGAGGTCGAAACCTTCCAGTACGCGGTTCAGCCCCAGATTCAGTGCGGGGCTGTAGGTGTCCTGCACGGCGGCCGCGACGGTGCGGGTGTGTTCGGGCAGATCGTCGAGGGCCGGCAGTTGCGGTTGTTCGATCTTTTTCAGTTTGGCCAGCCAGTCCGGCAGATTGTTGAACGTGGCCATGCCGGCGTTGAACAGCGTTGAATACTGCCCGGCCTGCTGGATTTGCAGGCGCAGCGGCAAGGTGTAGAACAGGGTTCGGGTCAGTTCCGGGTGCTCCTCCAGATAACCGAGCATCTCTTCGCTGGCCGTGTCGCTGCGGCACAGGTCCTTGAGGCAGGCGTATTCGGTGCTGAGGGCCTGGCCGATTTGCGTCGCGACTTGTGCGTCGAAGTACCAGGCCGAACGATGGAAGCGCCCGGCGATCAGCAACTGCGTGCGGTCGGCGGTGATGCGTTCGAGCAAGCGGTTCCAGCGGCCGAGGTTGTCGCGGTGACGGTTGAGGACGTCGTCCATCGCCGGGCGGTCGATCAGGTCGTTGACCCCGCGTTTACCGCTGAGGAACGGGCCGTCGAGCACGTCGCGCATGCGCCGGTCCTGATTCTTGCCGAGGTCGACCAGTGTCGAAAGGTGCCGGTCGACAAAGTCTCGCGGGGCGACTTCAGCAAAATACTCGCGCGTATAGAAACGTCGATCCGCCTCGGCGGTAGCGCGACCATAAGCCTTGGCGTCCGGCGCTAAACCATCGAATCGATTTAACGCCAACGCATCATCAAGGGCCTTTTCGCGAAGTTGCGAAAGCTCTGGCGTTGCCTCTGCAGAAGCGGGCTCAACCTTGCCGCCCTTGTTCAAATACTCAAGCACCGCCTTGCGCGTATTTTCCCGATCCGGTTCGGACAGTTGCTCCAGTTCGGCATAAAACGCCTTGGCTCGCGGATCGTCACTGGCCTTGGCCAGACTGTCGAAATCTACGCTGCCGAGCTGGCTCAAAGACTCGATGTAACTGGCCAGCAGGTAATCGCGCTCGTTGTTGCCGCTGTTGCTCCACTCTTCGACCCAGCCGACCACGACATCCTGATACTCGGCCAGATCACGCATCACGCCCAAGTCATCATTGACCAGCAGAAACAGCGTGTCGTCCTGATACGGCCCGCGCACGCGACCGAGAAATTCGCCGATGTGCGCCTCGCGAAAGCGTCGCGGCTGCTCCCACAGATACGGCTCGCGCTCGTGCTCCGGCGCATCGCTGACCTGCACCGCCGGCATCCGCGTCGCATCGGTTTCGGCAACGGGTTCAGCGCCAGTCGCCACCTCCGCCAGCCATCGCCGGGTCTGCTCGACGGTCAACAAATGCTCGCCGCCAACCAGGCAATTGACCGGCCCCAGATCGACCGCCTGCATGAAGTGCTCGCGCTCTTCCGTGCTGTCCAGCACTTGTCGGCATTTGGCAGCCGTCAACTGCACCTCGGCAAACGTCACATACAGCGTGCTCTTGCGCGAAAAGATCAACGCCGGATGTTCTTCGATCGCTGCACGCTGATCTTCTGTGACGTTTTTACCTTGGTGCAGCAACGCCGTGATAATCCCGTCGAGCACGCGGTATTCGTACAACTCGCCACTGAGGCTGTCGATGATGTACAGCCAGCCGTCGCGCAATCGGCGAATGCCCATTGGCCGCGCGGTCAGGGCATATGGCAACTTCAATTCGGCAACCGGGTCGTGAAGTCGTTCCACCAGGCCATAAGCCAAGGGCAACAGTTGCACATGGGTTTGCCGCAATGGGCAAGCGCCCGGAGAACCGATGGGGGTTTTGGACGCCGCGGCAGCAGCGAGGTTGGCGGGGTGGATCTTGGACATTTGCATATCCCGTGTCTGTTTGAGACAGGGAACTCTGCGTGTGTCCACAATTTGCTGCAGTCAGATGATTCGATAATTGGCGTAGGACGCGCTCACTCAGGAAAAGGCGTACGCCATACAATTCAAAATCCTACAGACATTACTTCGGATAAAGCGGCGGCAATCCACTATCACCCACCGGATCCTGCACCCGTTCCGCCGCCGGAATCGTGCGGATCGCCCGCCACAAATCCTCACCCTGCCAATGCTGCCCCGTCTCGCTGTACAGCGCACCATTCAACCCATCCAGCGCATCCGACAACGGCACAAACCGCGCCGCCATGTCCGCCAGCGTTTCCGGCTGCTGCCGCGCCCACGCATCCAGCGCCTGCCGCGTCGCCTGCGGATCATTCGCCTGGCTCGCACGCTTGATGTCGTCCAGCAACGTGCGCGGGCTCGGGCCGGTTTGGGCGGCGCGGTGCACCGCCGGTTGCCAGCGTGCGCGCCACCACAGGCCGAAGCCGAGCAGGGTGGTGCAGGCGAGGACTAGCGTGCTGAGTTTCCACCACCACAACACGTCGTTATCGGCGACGCTCGGTTGCAGGTTGCCGGTCGGGGTGTCGACTTGCAGGCTCGGGTTGTTGGCCACTTGCAGGGTGCGCGCCGGCAGGCTGCTGTGCTCCAGGTGATCTTCGAAGGTGTTCCACCAGACCACGTCCACGGTTGGCAAGTCGATGGTGCCGCTGCGGCTCGGCACCAGGGCTTCGCGTTCTTCGCGGCTGCCGACAATGCCGCGGTCGGTGCTCTGGTTGCTCAGCACCGGTTGATCGGGGTAGCGGCGCAGGCCGTTGACGTCGGTGGCGGGCAGCGCTGGCAGTTGCGAGGCAGCCTGGCCTTCGACTTTCAACGTCAGGCTGCGGGTCAGGGAATCGCCGACCTGCGTGTGTTCCGGTTCCGGGTTCCAGCTTTCGCTCAGGCTCAGGCTGCGCGCGGGTAGCCATGGCGCGTCGACCGGATAGGTCAGCGGTTTGGGTTTGACCGTCAGAGGGATTTCGGCGGAACTGACGCGCATCAGTTTTCCCGGCTTCGGCCCCTGCGCATTGGCATCCTGTGACGGCTGCGTATCGACCAGTGTGGCGCTGAAGGTCTGCGGCGCAATGGTCAGCAAACCGCTGTGCTGCGGGTAGATCGCATAGCGCATTTCGATCACGCCATGGCGCACACCGTTGAGGTCTTTTTCGTAGGTGCGCGTGTCGCCCAGTTGCTCGATGCGCGCATCGGCAATTTGCAACGGCGTCAGGCTGCTGTCGTCGTACAGCGACACCGAGTGGTAGATGCGTAACGTCAGGATCGCCTGCGCCTGCACATAGACGCTGGACTGATCGAGGCTGGCCTCGATGAACACCGGATCAAGGCTGTTCTGATTCTCGCGGGTGTCGCTTTCGACCACTTGCACGGTGATCGGCTGGCTCTGTGCGTCGCCCAGTTGCAGCGGCGGGATCACCACGCTGCCGTTCTCTTTCGGCAGCAGGGTGATGATCCAGCGCGTGGTCGCGCGGTTGTCACCGTTGAGGGTGTTGAGCTGGTTGACCTGCCGCGTGCCGCGCACTTCGAACAACGCTTCGAGCGCGGTCAGATCGGGTTTGCCGAACTGGGTGACGTCGCTGGTTTCAAGGGTGAGTTCGACCGTCTCGCCGGAGTTCAGGCGACTGCGATCCACGCTGGCCGTCAGCTCGGCCGTCAGCTCGGCCGCCTGGGCGGTGGCCGTGCAGAGCAGCAGGGGCAGCAAGAGAGCGGTGAAGCGGGTCATCGAGTGTTTTCCTGATCCTGATGTTGTTGCTGTTCGTACCAGAATTTGCGGCGCAGCAGTTCGCCCGGGTCGTCCGGGATCTTGCCCAGCCATTGTTCCAGTGCCTGACGTTGCTCGCCTTCGAGGTTGTCCTCGCTCGGGCGTAGCGTCGGCACGGTGTCCGTTTGTTCTTCCTCGGTGCTGCCTGGCACTTCGTTGGGGCCTGGCTGCGGCGGCGTGGTCGGTGGCGGTTCGCTGGCCGATTCGCTCGGTTGCGCTTCGCTCTGGGTTTCACTTTTTACCGCCGGTGGCGGCGTGGTCGCGGGCGCTGGTTCGTCGCCCGGCAGACTTTGCTGTTCGCTCGGTTTGGTGTCCGGCTCGGCGGGCGGCGGTGGGTTTTTCTGCTTGAGCAGGTTTTCCACCAGGGCCTTGTTGGTCTGCGCCGGGCGCAAATCCGGTTGCAGTTCCAGTGCCTGTTCATAGGCGTCGATCGCCGCTTCCAGCTCACCGCTTTTCGCCAGCGCGTTGCCACGATTGTAGTGGGCGCGGGCGTCGCTGCCTTCGGCGAAGCGCTGAGCGGCGCCACTGTAGTCGCCGGCCTCGTACAACGCCACCCCTTGCCATTGGTGATCGTCAAAATGTTGTGCGGCTTCGGCCGGGCGCTTCTGTTTGAGCAGGTGCAGGCCCTGTTGATCGGGGCGCAGCCACAAATCTTCAAAGTCGAAAGCGTAGCTGGGCTGTGGCAAGCAAAACAGCAACGGCAGGCAGAACAACCAGCCGCGACGCCCGGCACAGGCCGCGAGCAGCAACAGCGGCAACAGCAGCCAGTAACCCTGATCGGCCCAGGTATCGAGGCGCACGGTCTGGCCGTCGTCGCGCAGACTGCGTGGACCGTTGAGCAGGCCGAGCGCGCCAAGATCCGCTTCGTCGAGGCGGGCAGGGTGGTATTCGCCACCAACACTGTTGAGGAATGCACTCAGGCCCGGACTGTCGAGTTGCGGCACGCGAATCGCGCCTTGCTCGTCCTTGAGGAAACTGCCGTCCTCTTGGGCGATTGGCGCACCTTCGGCGGTGCCGACGCCGAGCATCAACAGTTGTGCCGACTCACCGTTGAGGGCACGCCGAATACCCTGGCGCTCTTCTTCGTTCAATGACGAGCCGATCAACAGAATTCGGCCTTGACCGAGCGCACCCTGTTTCAACAGTGCCAGCGCTTTGCTCACGGCCAGATCGGCACGATGGCCGCTTTCCGGCATCAACGACGGTTTGAGCGCATCGAGCAGATTGCGACTGGTCGCCAGGTCATCCGACAGCGGCACCAGCGTGTGCGCGCTGCCGGCGTAGACGACGATGGCGGTCTGCGCATCGCTGCGCGCCTGCAACAGGTCGAACAGCTTGCGCCGCGCCTGTTCCAGTCGCGTCGGCGGCGAGTCGCTGGCGAGCATTTCCGGGGTCAGTTCCAGCACCACCACCAAGGGATCGGCAGGTTTCTGGCTGGTCTGTTCAACGCGCTCCCAGCTCGGCCCGAGCAGCGCCAGGATGGTCAGCAACCACGCCACGCCAAGGGCGATCCACGGCAGTTTGCTGTCGCGACCATTGCCGCCGCTGAGCAGGGTGGCATGAAACGCCGGCGGCAAAATCATCTGCCAGCGCCCCGCGCGTTTCTGCCGGTGCCAGAGTTGCCAGATCAGCCAGCCCAGCAGCGGCAGCAACAGCAACCACCACGGACGGAACCAGTGCGGCCAGAGCGCGATCATCGGCGCCTCCGCAGACGCAGGCGCTTGAGGCGCTCGCGCCAGTCAGGCAGCGGACTTTGCAGATACAGCTCCTTGGTGAACAGGCGTTGCAGCGGGTTGTCCGGCCACAATTCGCGCGCGACCAGCAACAGGCTCAACCACAACGCCAGCGCCAGCGGCCAGTGATACAAGGCTTGGGCCGGGCGGGCCTGGGTTGGTTGTTGGGTCACTGGTTCGAGCTGGTCGAGGGTGTCTTTGATCGCTTGCAGTTCTTTGCCGTCGTGGGCGCGGAAATACTGGCCGCCGGTGACTTCGGCGATGGCTTTGAGCGCCGGTTCGTCGAGATCCAGGCTTGGATTGACGCCGAGCAGGCCAGTCGAACCGCTGTCCTCGGGATTGGCGCCAATCCCGATCGGATAGATTTTTACGCCTTCGCTGGCGGCCAGTTTTGCTGCCGTCAGCGGATCGATTTCGCCGCCGTTGTTGGCACCGTCAGTGACCAGAATCAGCACGCGACTTTGCGCCGGGCGCATGCGCAGGCGTTTCAGCGCCAGACCGATGGCATCGCCGATCGCAGTGTTTTTACCGGCGATGCCGATACGCGCTTCGTCGAGCCAGACGCGCACCGTGTGGCGGTCAAAAGTCAGTGGTGCTTGCAGGTATGCCTGACTGCCAAACAGGATCAGGCCGACACGATCGCCATCGCGGCTTTCGAGGAAATCACCGAGCAGATGCTGCACCAGCGTCAGACGACTGACTTCTTCGTCCTGCCACTGCATATCGGGGAAATCCATCGAGCCGGACACATCCACCGCCACCAGCAGATCACGCCCACTGGCAGCAATTGGCAGTGGTTCGCCGAGCCATTGCGGGCGGGCGGCGGCGGTCAGCAGCAACAGCCACAAGAGCATGAACGGCGCTTGTTGACGCCACGCGGGCAGGTTGGCGCGAGCGCGACGGCGGGCCAGGCCTTCGAGATCGGCGAGGAAGCTGACTTTCAAGGCTGGCTCGCCGCTGTCCGCCACTGGCAGCACGAGGCGCATCAGCCACGGCAGCGGCAACAGCACGAAGATCCACGGCCAGGCGAACTCAAACATGTTTTCGAATCCACGTGTCGACAGCCTGGGTCAGGCCGGCGATGGCTTTGTCGTCGAGTTTGCATTCTGGTTTGTACGCGCCCTCGACCAACACCATCCAGCGCGTCAAGCCGGCGGCCGGGCAGCGGTTATCGAGAAAGGCCAGCCATTTACGCCCGTTGAGGGTGTGGCTCTGACTGTAGGGATAGTGGTTGCGGCACAGGCGTTTGAGCAGGCCGTTGAGTTGCTGCAACCAGGCGCCGGCCGGGGCACCGTCGTAAGGTTTGGGCATTTGTGCCAGTTCAGCGAGGGCGGCGATGCGCACCGGATCGAGCGGCTGTTCAGCACGCACGATCGGGCGTTTCTTCAGTGGAATAAAACGGCGCAGGCGCCACACGGCGAATCCCAGCAGCGGCAACAACAGAAGCAGCAGCCACCAACCCGGTGCCGGCGGCCAGAAGGCAATCGGTGGCGGCGAGATCAGCGGTTGCAGTTGTTCGAGGCCGTTCATCGACCTTTCCCCGGACGCTGCGGATTGAGGAATTCGCGCATCTGCTCGACCATTTCACTCTGTGTGCTCAGCGGCATCAGCAGTACCCGCAGCTTTTGCGCGAGCAATTCCCAGCGGGCGATGCGTGCTTCGGCCTGGGCGCGATAGGTCTGGCGCAGCTCAAAGTTCAACGTGTCGAGTTCCAGTTGCGCACCGCGCTGCGCGAATCTGAGCAGGCCGGCAGCGGGGAGGGCGTGATCCAGCGGATCGGAAATCGGCAACATCAACAGGTCGCAATGACGCGATAAGAGGCTGAGCTGTTGTTCGGCGCTGTCGGACAGCGCACGTTCGTCGCAGATCACGATGGCCAGGCTGCCGGGGCGCAACACTTCACGGGCACGGCGCAGGGCCACGCCGAACGCATCGCGATCCGGCTCACGCTCGCTGTGCAGCGACTGATTGACCTTGACCAGACGGTTGAGCAATTGCAGCAGGCTCTGCTTGCTGCGCCGTGGTTTGATTTCGTAGTGCTCGTTGTCGCCGAACACCAGCCCGCCGACGCGGTCGTTATGACCCAGCGCGGCCCAACCGATCAGCGCCGCTACTTGCGCAGCCAGCACCGATTTGAACATCAGCCCGGAACCGAAAAACAACCGCGTGCTTTGCTCGACCATGATGAAGATCGGCCGC
Source organism: Pseudomonas sp. VD-NE ins (assembly GCF_031882575.1). Classification (NCBI taxonomy): domain Bacteria; kingdom Pseudomonadati; phylum Pseudomonadota; class Gammaproteobacteria; order Pseudomonadales; family Pseudomonadaceae; genus Pseudomonas; species Pseudomonas sp. VD-NE ins. The sequence goes on along the minus strand of NZ_CP134772.1, from coordinate 3,894,065 downwards.
TCGCGTTCTTCATGGAACAGCTTGGTGTGCGGCTCTTGCGTGCGCGCCGTCACGCGCCAGTCGATGGTGCGCACGTCGTCGCCGGCCTGATAGACCCGCACCTGATCGAAGTCGACACCACGACCACGGAATTTCGAGTGATGCAGGCCGATCAGCGGGCTGCGCTGACTCGGCGTGGAAAACAGCTGCACTTCACGCACGCGGTGACGCATCTCGATCAGCTCGGCGAGACTGACGCGGATACCCGGTTCGGACGGCAGGGGGGCGTTCATGGGGGTCAAGCGACGGCTACGACGTCGAGAATCCGCTGCACCACCCGATCCTGATCAATGCCGGCGGCTTCGGCTTCAAACGACAAAATGATGCGGTGACGCAACACATCGAACAGCACCGCTTGGATGTCTTCCGGGCTGACGAAGTCGCGACCGGCCAGCCAGGCGTGAGCGCGGGCACAGCGGTCGAGGGCAATCGAGCCACGCGGGCTGGCGCCGTAGGCGATCCACTCGGCCATTTCCGGGTCGAACTTGGCCGGGTTGCGCGTGGCCATGACCAGTTGCACGAGGTATTCCTCCACGGCGTCGGCCATGTACAGACCGAGGATTTCCTTGCGCGCGGCGAAGATCGCCTGCTGGCTGACGCGGCGTTCAGGCTTGGTTTCACCGTTCAACGCTTCGCCACGGGCCTGCTGGAGGATGCGGCGCTCGACGGCGGCATCCGGGAAACCGATTTTCACGTGCATGAGGAAACGGTCGAGCTGCGCTTCCGGCAGCGGGTAAGTGCCTTCCTGCTCGATCGGGTTCTGGGTGGCCATCACCAGAAACAGCGGCGACAGCTCATACGTGCTGCGACCGACACTGACCTGACGCTCGGCCATGGCTTCGAGCAGCGCCGATTGCACCTTGGCCGGGGCGCGGTTGATTTCGTCCGCCAGCACCAGGTTATGGAAGATCGGCCCTTGCTGGAACACGAAACTGCCGGTTTCCGGGCGATAGATCTCGGTGCCGGTGATGTCGGCCGGCAGCAGGTCAGGAGTGAACTGGATGCGATGGAACTGGGCTTCGATGCCCTCGGCGAGTTCTTTGATCGCTTTGGTCTTGGCCAGACCCGGAGCGCCCTCGACCAGCATGTGGCCGTCGGCGAGCAGGGCGATGAGCAAACGCTCGATGAGTTTTTCCTGGCCGAGAATCTGCGTTGAAAGAAAGGTTCGCAGCGCCAGCAGCGCTTCACGATGTTCCATCGGTGACTGTTCCTGGAAAGGGGTGGCCACAAGCGTTCGGATAACGCCGGGGCTGGGGGCGTTACTTTAATCCATCGCGGGGGGTGGCGACTAACGGCATTTTGCGCAAAGTGCGGGAAATGATCGTGGAAGTTGTTGGATTTTTGTAGTGGGGGAGTGATTGGTTGCCTGTGCCGGCCTCATCGCTGGCAAGCCAGCTCCCACAGTGATTGATGTGTTGCACAAATCGCATGCACACCGCCGATACCTGTGGGAGCTGGCTTGCCAGCGATGGGGCCAGAACGGACACCATTAAGCTTCGTTGATGAACGTGCCAGTCCCGTCGAGGATATTCGTCAAGGTCTCGACCACCTCATCCATATCCACCATGTCCGGGTTAAAGCTGATCTCCAGCACATCATCCCCATTCAACGCATCGGCATCCGCCGCCGCAATCTCGATCTTCAGCAGAGTCGAGGTCAGCGTGACTTTCACCCCGTCCAGCGTCGAAGGCTCGCCATCCAGGGTGATCTCCAGCTCATCCTCATCCGGATAACGACTCATCAGGAACATATCGCCCTTGTCGCTGTGGCAGCAGAGCATGGCCATGTTGTCTTCTTCGTCATCGCACGGGTTGACGATGAGTAGGGCGGTGGTCATTTGCATGGGGGGATTCCTGGTCGGCGCGGACAAAATGTAATTTTGCCACCCCAAAAAAGTTTTTGCTGCTATTGCTTCACGCTTTTTCTCTAGAGTTCCACCACCTTTTTAGAATGCGACGTGGGATGCAATACAAGCAGCGTTGCACCATAAATGGTACGACGAGAAATGGAAATAAAGACATGGCCACGTTGTGGGCGGAAAAGAAAAAGATATTAAGTCCGAACAAATTTCCATATTTGCCTTTGGTTGTTCCGAGGTCTGTTGATGTCAAATAAAAACACCAGATAAAGAGTGCTGAGAGAGCTACTCCTGCGAAAAGCAAGGTCAGATATCGTCTAAGTGTGATTTGATCGAACTGCGTTGAGTCGAACTTTTCCGTGAAGGCATAAAAGGTTGAGACAGCAGCGAGCAGGGGGGCAAAAAGCGCAATATAATTTGCAGTCGCTTTTGAGCTGAAGGGAAACAAGGATGACCAGAAACCAATCAGTCCGAATAGCTGATTGTCCAGAAAGTGATCAATCGCCATGTCAAAGCTGGACTGAGGGTGGGCGGGAAGGATCAGGTTAATTAGAAAAATGGGCGTAGCGAAAAGTCCGAATGCAATCAAAGGTAAAGGTTGATCTGGTTTTTTACTCGTCATGAACTGCACTCTTTGGAATCGAGGTTTATGCCGCTTTGGTAATCGGGGTCTGGCTAGGCGTGCTCGACCCCGACAGTGACTTTAGCGCTGCTCTTTCAGTGCAGTTTCTAAGTGGTCAGAGATGAAAACGTTTATTTTTTCTACATTATCGGCATTTAAAAGAGATGCGATTGTGGCAATCGCTACGCCAACAGCAACGATACCTATTGCGCTAGCGGCGAAACCCGGACTGAACACTGCGAGCAATGTCGCCACCGCCGCGCCAGCACCCGCGCCGAGCGCGATACTCTCAAGCTCCAGAATCAAGGGCTTCCAGTTACCGTCCCGGAAGCCAATGACCGTCTTTTCGATCACCGAATGGGCCTGAACGATTTTCCGGTCACGCCAAACCCCTTGGCAAGCTTATTGACACTGTCCATGTAGGTCGCTTTATCCAGCGCATTGAGCGCGTCCACAACCGCGCGTGTATCTTGCGGACTGAGCCGCGCATTGGGATTGGTCCGCACTGCCTCGAAAGTCTGCATCGCCTCCGCATAGCTTCTGATCTTCTTCCCCGAAATATCCTTTTGCAGATCCATGACTACCTGGTGCAGATTGGCGCCATATTTCTCAAGGATGTATTTGTTCGCGTCGGCGACGAAAGCCACCGCGCGTTTGTAGTCATCAATGCGTTTGGCTTCTGCTTCGGCCGCTATCCGGTTTCTTTCGTCCTCCTGGCGTTTAGCTTCCGCCAGAGCGGCCAAATGAGCTTGTTCTGCCGCGTGTCTCTGAGCTTCTTCAGCACGTCGCGCCGCTTCGGCGGCCTGTTGTTGTGCAAGTGCCTCGGCTTGTCGACGGGCTATCTCGGCATACAGTTGTGCTTGTCTTGATTGAAGGCTGGAAATTTGCTCATTCAACAGCATCGCATCATAAGTCGCTTGCAACTTTGCATGCTGTCGAGAGGTCTGCACGTCTCTCAGCTTTTGTTGCAAAGTTGTATTTTTCTGAAAGAGTAATTCGTTGACGGTATTGGTTGCTCTGTCAAGCCATGCTTGTGGTGTTGAGTCAGCCAGCGGTGGCTGTCGGCTTTCTGCCAGGTTGAGCTCTATTTGCAAGTTATGCTCAAGGTTTTGTTTTTGCGCTAGATAATCGCTTTCGATGGCCAGTGTAAAACCATGCATCGGATTGCCAAGCGGATAATTCTTTAGAATGTCACCGCGAATGGAGCCTGGGTTCAGATTGATTATTTCCCATGTGCCGTCGCCATAAAATACGGTTGTCGGAAGTTCCAGTTGTCGCATGCGCTGACTCCTTTTCCTGATAAAGAACCTGTTCCGTGGTTCGGTCACATATTAATAGCGCTGCTGGCAGAAATATTCTGTAGGGTCCGGTCTTTTAGTTTTGTGAGACAATTCTTGTCGGGTTGTAAGTTTTTATAAAAGCTTTTTGATGGTCGTTATTTTTGGTGTTTTTTTGATTTAAAAAGAGCTGCGGTAGAAATATCCTGCGATATTTTCTTATTGTTGGAGATGAAATTGCTGACGCGAAGGTAGGATTTTTTACGTGGCGGGGCTGATGCGCGTCAATCGCTCGCGCTGAACACGATGCCACGCTCAAGGTCGATAGAACGGCCTTGGGCGTTTTCGTTTCTGGATATGTAGAGGGAAAGGTCTGGACTTGGGACGGATGTCCCGTAAAAACGGGCATTCAGACCACCGTTTTGCGCCACGAGTGCTAGTGTTTATCGTTGCCAAAGCCTTGTTTTACGTGCCAATGACCGAATATGTCGCAGCACCGCAAGCAGACACATTGTCGCACCCTTTAAGCTGCGCAACGGATGAGCACCCGTAAAGGCATTGTTGGCACCGCTGGCAGTCGCTTTTGCAGATGCTCATTCTATGGAAGGTGAATGTGACCTGAGTGTCCCGTCCAGCTTCACCCACCTGTCCCCTGTTTCCTCTGCCCGAGAATCAGGAACAGGGCGACACAAGCCCCGAAAGGGGTGTTGCACGCGACGCTTTCCATCAATAACAAGCTTAAGCGGAGTACCACAGATGGCGTTCTTCACCGCAGCCAGCAAAGCCGACTTCCAGCACCAACTGCAAGCGGCACTGGCGCAGCACATCAGTGAACAGGCACTGCCACAAGTGGCGCTGTTCGCTGAACAATTCTTCGGCATCATTTCCCTGGACGAGCTGACTCAACGTCGCCTCTCCGACCTCGCTGGCTGTACTCTTTCCGCGTGGCGCCTGCTTGAGCGCTTCGATCACGCGCAACCGCAAGTGCGCGTCTACAACCCTGATTACGAGCGTCATGGCTGGCAGTCGACCCACACCGCGGTCGAAGTCCTGCACCATGACCTGCCATTCCTGGTCGACTCGGTTCGTACCGAGCTGAACCGTCGCGGCTACAGCATCCATACCCTGCAAACCACCGTGCTCAGCGTGCGTCGTGGCAGCAAGGGCGAATTGCTGGAAATCCTGCCGAAGGGCAGCACCGGCGAAGGCGTTCTGCACGAATCGCTGATGTACCTGGAAATCGACCGCTGCGCCAACGCGGCCGAACTGAATGTGCTGAGCAAAGAGCTGGAACAGGTTCTCGGTGAAGTCCGCGTCGCGGTCGCCGATTTCGAGCCGATGAAAGCCAAAGTGCAGGACATCCTCACCCAGCTCGACAACAGCGCGTTCGCCGTCGATGCAGACGAAAAGAACGAAATCAAAAGCTTCCTGGAATGGCTGGTGGGCAACCACTTCACCTTCCTCGGCTACGAAGAATTCGTGGTCACCGATCAGGCCGACGGCGGCCACATCGAATACGACCAGAACTCCTTCCTCGGCCTGACCAAACTGCTGCGCACCGGCCTGACCTACGATGACCTGCGCATCGAAGACTATGCGGTGAACTACCTGCGCGAACCGACCCTGCTGTCGTTCGCCAAGGCTGCGCATCCAAGCCGTGTTCACCGTCCGGCCTACCCGGACTACGTGTCGATCCGTGAAATCGACGCTGACGGCAAAGTCATCAAAGAACACCGCTTCATGGGCCTGTACACCTCCTCGGTGTATGGCGAGAGCGTGCGGGTCATCCCGTTCATCCGCCGCAAGGTCGAAGAAATCGAAACGCGCTCCGGCTTCCAGTCCAAGGCTCACCTGGGCAAGGAACTGGCGCAGGTGCTTGAAGTCCTGCCGCGTGATGACCTGTTCCAGACCCCGGTCGACGAACTGTTCACCACCGTGATGTCGATCGTGCAGATCCAGGAACGCAACAAGATCCGCGTGTTCCTGCGCAAAGACCCGTACGGTCGTTTCTGCTACTGCCTGGCCTACGTGCCGCGCGACATCTATTCCACCGAAGTTCGCCAGAAGATCCAGCAAGTGCTGATGGAGCGCCTGAAGGCTTCCGATTGCGAATTCTGGACGTTCTTCTCCGAATCGGTGCTGGCCCGCGTGCAGTTGATCCTGCGTGTCGACCCGAAAAACCGTCTCGACATCGACCCGGTGCTGCTGGAAAAAGAAGTCGTGCAAGCCTGCCGCAGCTGGCAGGACGACTACGCTGCACTGACCGTCGAAAGCTTCGGCGAAGCCCACGGCACCAACGTGCTGGCGGACTTCCCGAAAGGCTTCCCTGCCGGCTACCGCGAGCGTTTTGCCGCGCATTCGGCCGTGGTCGACATGCAGCACTTGTTGAGCCTGAACGAAAAAAATCCGCTGGTGATGAGCTTCTACCAGCCGCTCGGTCAGGTTTCCGGCCAGCGCGAGCTGCATTGCAAGCTGTATCACGCCGACACGCCGCTGGCGCTGTCCGACGTGTTGCCGATTCTGGAAAACCTCGGCCTGCGCGTGCTGGGTGAATTCCCTTACCGTCTGCGTCACACCAATGGCCGCGAGTTCTGGATTCACGACTTCGCGTTCACTGCCGCTGAAGGCCTCGACCTCGACATCCAGCAACTCAACGACACCCTGCAGGACGCCTTCGTCCACATCGTTCGCGGCGACGCCGAAAACGATGCGTTCAACCGTCTGGTACTGACCGCCGGCCTGCCTTGGCGCGACGTGGCGCTGCTGCGTGCTTACGCGCGTTACCTGAAGCAGATTCGTCTGGGCTTCGATCTGGGCTACATCGCCAGCACCCTGAACAACCACACCGACATCGCTCGCGAGCTGACCCGGTTGTTCAAGACCCGCTTCTATCTGGCGCGCAAACTCAGCGACGACGATCTGGAAGACAAGCAACTGCGTCTGGAACAAGCGATTCTGACCGCACTGGACGACGTCCAGGTGCTCAACGAAGACCGTATCCTGCGTCGTTACCTCGACCTGATCAAAGCCACCCTGCGGACCAACTTCTATCAGACTGACGCCAACGGCCAGAACAAGTCGTACTTCAGCTTCAAGTTCAACCCGCACGCGATCCCTGAACTGCCGAAGCCAGTGCCGAAGTTCGAAATCTTCGTTTACTCGCCACGCGTTGAAGGCGTGCACCTGCGCTTCGGTAACGTCGCTCGTGGTGGTCTGCGCTGGTCCGACCGTGAAGAAGACTTCCGTACCGAAGTCCTCGGTCTGGTAAAGGCCCAGCAAGTGAAGAACTCGGTCATCGTGCCAGTGGGTGCGAAGGGCGGCTTCCTGCCGCGTCGCCTGCCACTGGGCGGCAGCCGTGACGAGATCGCGGCCGAGGGCATCGCCTGCTACCGCATCTTCATTTCGGGCTTGCTGGACATCACCGACAACCTGAAAGACGGCGCACTGGTGCCACCATTGAACGTGGTTCGCCACGACGATGACGACCCGTACCTGGTAGTGGCTGCGGACAAGGGCACTGCGACCTTCTCCGACATCGCCAACGGCATCGCCATCGACTACGGCTTCTGGCTGGGTGACGCGTTTGCGTCCGGTGGTTCGGCCGGTTATGACCACAAGAAAATGGGCATTACCGCCAAAGGCGCGTGGGTGGGCGTACAACGTCACTTCCGCGAGCGCGGCATCAATGTTCAGGAAGACAGCATCACTGTTGTCGGCGTCGGCGACATGGCCGGTGACGTGTTCGGTAACGGCCTGTTGATGTCCGACAAGCTGCAACTGGTCGCTGCCTTCAACCACATGCACATCTTCATCGACCCGAACCCGAATCCGGCGACCAGCTTCGTCGAGCGTCAGCGCATGTTCGACCTGCCGCGTTCGGCCTGGACCGACTACGACACCAGCATCATGTCCGAAGGTGGCGGTATCTTCTCGCGCAGCGCGAAGAGCATCGCAATCTCCCCGCAGATGCAGGAACGCTTCGACATCAAGGCCGACAAGCTGACCCCGACCGAACTGCTGAACGCCTTGCTCAAGGCGCCGGTGGATCTGCTGTGGAACGGCGGTATCGGTACTTACGTGAAAGCGAGCACCGAGAGCCACGCCGATGTCGGCGACAAGGCCAACGATGCACTGCGCGTGAACGGTAACGAGCTGCGCTGCAAAGTGGTGGGCGAGGGCGGTAACCTCGGCATGACCCAACTGGGTCGTGTCGAATTCGGTCTGAATGGCGGCGGTTCCAACACCGACTTCATCGACAACGCCGGTGGCGTGGACTGCTCCGACCACGAAGTGAACATCAAGATCCTGCTGAACGAAGTGGTTCAGGCCGGTGACATGACCGACAAGCAACGCAACCAGTTGCTGGCGAGCATGACCGACGAAGTCGGCAATCTGGTGCTGGGCAACAACTACAAGCAGACTCAGGCCCTGTCCCTGGCGGCGCGTCGTGCGTATGCGCGCATCGCTGAGTACAAGCGTCTGATGGGCGATCTGGAAGGCCGTGGCAAGCTGGACCGTGCCATCGAGTTCCTGCCGACCGAAGAGCAACTGGCCGAGCGTATTGCTGAGGGCCACGGCCTGACCCGTCCTGAGCTGTCGGTGCTGATTTCGTACAGCAAGATCGACCTCAAAGAGCAGCTGTTGGGCTCCTTGGTGCCGGACGACGATTACCTGACCCGCGACATGGAAACGGCGTTCCCGCCGTCTCTGGTCAGCAAGTTCTCCGAAGCCATGCGTCGTCACCGTCTGAAGCGCGAGATCGTCAGCACCCAGATCGCCAACGACCTGGTCAACCACATGGGCATCACCTTCGTTCAACGACTCAAAGAGTCGACCGGCATGAGCCCGGCGAACGTGGCCGGCGCTTATGTGATCGTGCGCGACATCTTCCACCTCCCGCACTGGTTCCGTCAGATCGAAGCGCTGGACTACCAAGTCAGCGCTGACGTTCAGCTGGAGCTGATGGACGAGCTGATGCGTCTGGGCCGTCGCGCTACTCGCTGGTTCCTGCGTGCCCGCCGCAACGAGCAGAACGCTGCCCGTGACGTCGCGCACTTCGGTCCGCACCTGAAAGAGCTGGGTCTGAAGCTCGACGAACTGCTGAGCGGCGAAATCCGTGAAAACTGGCAGGCGCGTTATCAGGCGTACGTTGAAGCCGGAGTACCGGAATTGCTGGCGCGCATGGTTGCGGGCACCTCGCACCTGTACACGCTGCTGCCGATCATCGAAGCGTCCGACGTGACTGGCCAGAACCCTGCCGAAGTGGCCAAGGCCTACTTCGCCGTGGGCAGTGCGCTGGACATCACCTGGTACCTGCAACAGATCAGCGCGCTGCCGGTTGAAAACAACTGGCAGGCCCTGGCCCGTGAAGCGTTCCGTGATGATGTCGACTGGCAGCAACGTGCGATCACCATCTCCGTCCTGCAACAGGGCGACGGCACACTGGATGTGGAAGCACGTCTGGCGCTGTGGATGGAACAGCACGAAAGCATGATCTCGCGCTGGCGCGCCATGCTGGTGGAAATCCGCGCGGCAAGCGGCACGGACTACGCCATGTATGCAGTGGCCAACCGTGAGCTGCTGGATCTGGCGTTGAGTGGGCAAGCGGTAGTGCCTGCGGCTGCTGCGAATGCCGAGCTTGAATTGGCGTAAGTAGTGGTTGAATGAAAAAGCCCCGGTGTCGTGAGATGCCGGGGCTTTTTTATGTCTGAGGGTTTTGTAGTGTTAGGTCTGACCCCTTCGCGAGCAGGCCCTTACATTCAATACAACTTCTGACCTTGTTTACTATCCAGCATCGACACTTTGTCCGCCGGTCTGGCCACTAAATTGTTGAGCGACCGGTCAAACTTCTGCAGCGCCCGAACTTGCACATCCTGCTGCTGATTAATATCCGCCACTATCTCTTCCGACCGTTTGAAGTCCGCCCACACTGGCGTCAATTCCCGCGCATCTGAACCTTTCGCCGTACCGATATAGTTCAACCGCGCATCATAAAAATCGGCACTGACATCCGCCTTGATGTCGGAACTGCGCGAAGTGATCAACTGGCTGTGGGTGTCGACGATCGCCACCACATCCGGTCTGGCCGCCCGCAGGCTCTGCATGTCCGGATACACCGTCACCGAGCCGAACTGACGTTGCAAGGACGCGTTGACCCACTCCACCGCCATGTCCGGTTTCGAGCTGGCGACGTAGGCGTCGTGGATCGGCTGCACCAGCAGGCTCTGGCCGAAACCGGTGCCGGCGTTGGCTTGGTAGTCACGCAGGTATTCACGGTTGGTCTGGGTGCTTGGGCTGTAGACCACGCCGAGCGACACGCCGGGACCGCTTTTTACCTGGGTGGCGCTGCTGCGGCCGGTGGGATGGGGGAGCAGGGTGTCCAGTGAGGAAACGGCTTGAGGCGCGGTGGGTACCGAACAGGCTGACAGAGCTAAAACCGATATCGCCAGTACACTGGTGAGCGCAAGTTTCATGGTGTTTCTCCCGTGAAACAACATCAGTCGGAAAGTTTAAAAGTCGTTTATGACGACAGTTAATTCAGACTAAACCCGCCAACCTGACAATTTGCTGTAATAAAAGCTGAGCAATAGTCTGATTCGCTTTAACCCTTAATCACTAATTGCGCCGGGAAATAAAAAGGCGCCAATCATCGATTTGCGCCCGTTTATTTATGGCTGGTTAAACAGCCATCAGTTTTTCAGCGGGATCAACACTTGTTCATCCGGGGCCAGGACCATGAACACCAGCAACTTGGCCGGTTTGCTTTGGCTGGCATTTTTCGACACCAGATGTTCCGAGCCAGCGGGTTCGTACCAGAACTGGCCCTTCTTGTAGGTGATCGGTTGTTCACCTTTGACCTGGGAAATCACTTCACCTTCGAGCACGTAAGCCATGGCGGTGCCGTCGTGTTTATGGGCGATAGAGGACTGGCCGGGTTTGTAGTCCACTTCGATCATCATGGCTTTTTTGCCCGGGGCGTTTTTCAGCATCTGGTCTTGCAGGACGGTGACTTTTTCCGACGGGTCGTGGGCAAAGGCTGCCGAGGTGCAAAGGCTCAGGGCGAGGGCGGCAGCGAAGAAGGGCAGGGCTTTCATGGCGGGTTACCTGTGATAATCGGGGTGTTGCTGATCACAGTAGTCCGCAGGGCGGTGCATTCAAACGGCCAATATTCGGGAAGATTGGGTGACCAATCTGTGGATTTTCATCGCTTCCAAATAAGCCATCGCTGGCAAGCCAGCTCCCACAGGTTTTGTGTCGTTCATTAAATTATCGAACGACGCTGAACCCTGTGGGAGCTGGCTTGCCAGCGATAGCGTCAGATCAGACGATAGGAAAGCTGTTGAAATCCACACTATTGGCCAACCGGCTATCGATCAGGTCAATAAACCCCTGCGCCTCGGGCCGGTTGAAATGCGCCTGCATCGCCGCTTCCGATTGCCAGCGGGCACTGACCGTCCAGCGGTGGCTGTCCTCGGGGCAGCGGTCGACCAGGTAGGAATCGCAGCCCGGCGTTTCGCGCAAGGTTTCGACGATCTTCTGCAGTTGCTTGCCCAGCTCCTCCGAGCGGCCGGCCGCAGCCTGTACCTGCACCGTATTGATCACTTCGTTGGACATTGCTCACACTCCTGAATCAGGCCGGACGAATCCTGCTCATTGAGGGATAACGCCTGTGCAGGATAGGCCTGCACCCCCGGAACACCAATAACCAATCGGCGGTTAAATCTTTAGGCCAATCGCTCAGGCGACCTGCTGGAGGATGTCGCGCAGGCGATCCAGAGCGATATCGATGTCCAGGGTTTCGATGGCGCCGAAGCCGAAGTACAAACCGTTTTTCGCCGGTTGCTGATGATAAAAACCATTGATCGAGTACAGCCCGACTTCGACCTTTTTCGCCAGTTCGATCACCAGCGGCAAGTCGATCGGCACCTTGCAGAACACCGCCATATGAAACCCGGCGCTGGCCGGCACCGCCTCCAGCCATGGCGCCAGATCGGTGGCCATGCGCGCCAGAATCCGCTCGCGGCGCTGCGCATAAATCGCATGACAGCGGCGTATATGCTTGAGCAGGCAACCCTCGGCGATGAACTTGGCCAGCGCCCATTGCGGCAGGGTCGAAGCGTGCAGGTCAGTGAGCTGCTTGGCGCGGATCACCGCCTCAAGGATCGCCGGCGGCAGGATCGCATAGCCCAGGCGCAGCTCCGGCAGCAGGGTTTTCGAGAATGTCCCGACGTAGGCGACGATGCCGCGCTGGTCGAGATTGAACAGCGAATCAGTGGGCCGGCCTTCATAGCGAAACTCGCTGTCGTAATCGTCCTCGATGATGATCGCACCCAACTCATGAGCGCGAGCCAGCAAGGCTTCACGGCGCGCCTGACTCATCGGCATGCCCAACGGGAACTGGTGCGACGGCGTGACATAGATTAGGCGCGTGCCATCGGGAATGAGCTCGACCTGAATGCCCTCGGCATCCACTGGAATCCCGACCACCTCGGCGCCATGGGTGCCGAATAACAGGCGCGCCGGCGGATAACCGGGATCTTCCATCGCCACCAGACTGCCCGGGCGAATCAACACACGGGTGATCAGATCCAGCGCCTGTTGCGCGCCATTGCACACGACGATGTCTTCATCCTGGCAGTTGATCCCGCGAGAAAACGCGATGTGCCGGGCAATCGCATTGCGCAGCGCCGGCAGGCCTTCGGCGACACTGTAGAAACCCTTGGACTGGCTCATCTGGCGCATCGCATGGGCGACGCATCGGCGCCAGTCATCCTGCGGAAACTGGCCCTTGCTGGTCGCGCCCCCGATGAAGTCGTAGCGCAGCGAGCCTTCCAGCGTCGGGTGACGGAGAAACACCGGCAGATTGCGCCAGCTCTCGATCACCTCGGCACTGGCCAGTTCGGTGTGACTCTGTTTGCGCTGAACCTGCGCCGGGCGCGCGTTGACGTAGGTGCCTTTGCCGATCACCCCGGTGAGGAAGTTTTCATAAGTCAGTTGCGCGTAGGTGTCGGAAATGGTCTTGCGCGAGATGCCCAATTGCTCGGCGAGCAGACGGCTGGGCGGCAATTGCGTGCCAGCAGCCAGACGCCCGGACTCGATGGCCCCGCGCAACTGCTGATACAACTGACCGGCAAGATCCTTGCGGCCGTTGATCACGACGTGAAGTTCCATACCGACGAGGCTCCCAGGGCAGTTGAGTGTGCCGGCCAGATTACTCCCGTTTGTTTGCGGGGCAGTAGTTGCGTGGAGTAAAAAACTCGAATTGGTCACGTACCTTGTGGGAGCTGGCTTGCCAGCGATGAGGCCTTCGGATCCAGCAATAGTGTCAGCAGATATACCGCCATCGCTGGCAAGCCAGCTCCCACAGGGTCAGTGTGTGTCCGGATTCAGTGGTGTAGCGATTTTCCGTGCAATTGGGACTGTAATGCATCGCTGCCGGCGTTTACGGTGAACTCATTATTCCGTCCACCGAGAACCGCCATGTCCCCGCGCCTGGATTACTACAACGCTTCGCCCAAGGCGATGAAAGCGATGATTGCCATGGAGGCGCTGACCGCCAACCTCAGTATCGAGCAGCCGCTGCTGCAACTGATCCGCATCCGTGCTTCACAGCTCAATGGCTGCGCGTTCTGCACCGACATGCATTCGGTGGACGCGCGGCGGGCCGGGGAGAGTGATCGGCGGCTGTATGCGATCGCGGTGTGGCGCGACAGCAACTTCTTCAACCCGCGCGAGCGTGCGGCGCTGGCCTGGGCCGAGGCGGTGACGTTATTGGCGGAGAGCCGTGTGCCTGATGAGGTGTATCAGCAGGCGCGCGAGCAATTCAACGAAGGCGAACTGGTTGACCTGACCATGGCCGTGACCACCATCAACAGCTGGAATCGCCTCGCGGTGAGCTTCCGCCAAACCCCAAGCGAATGAGCCCGCCCTGATCATTCCCACGCTCCGCGTGGGAATGCCTCAACGGACGCTCTGCGTTCGGCTCCGGATGGGACGCAGAGCGTCCCGGGCTGCATTCCCACGCGGAGCACGGGAACGAGCGGTCAGCGACTGAGCCCCCCATGATCGTTCCCACGCTCTGCGTGGGAATGCCTCAACGGACGCTCTGCGTTCGGCTCTGGATGGGACGCGGAGCGTCCCGGGCTGCATTCCCACGCGGAGCGTGGGAACGATCAAAATCATTGCGGTGGGCGTTGCGGTTTTACCGACGTGCCAAAGGTATTGCCCATCCGCGTGCTGGTCGCCGCCGGCGTCGCCAGCCCAACCTGATTCGGCGGCCGCTTGTTCACCGGCACATTCAGCGCCTCCTGATTCTTCTCCGCCGCCGCCGCGCCTTCCGGGTTGTTGCCCATCTGCTGGCTCAAACAGTCGTAATTCGGCGCCTTGTAACCGCCAACCGTCACTTCCACACAGCCCAACGGCTGCTCGGCATAAGCGCTCGACAGCGCCATCAACCACAGCCCGCCAAGGCTCAATCGCCACAGTGTGTTCATGCTCGCCTCCTGGCCGGCCCGACGGGGCCGCGCTATGGCTTGAGTCTAGTGCAAGCCTTGCGCAATTCCCGTGATGGTTTTTTTGCACCGCCCGTCACACCAGATTCATAAACAGCCCTCAGGATGACGATTTCCAAGGATTCGTCAGCCGTGCAGCGAGGCAATTCCACGGACGGTTTTCAGCGTTCAACGAGGCTTGTGCGCCGGATGTGTCTGGGGTGGCTGCTTGGCTGTGCGGCGGGCCACGCCATGGCCGACGCGGTGCCGGCGGACCTGCGCATGACGCTGCACATTCCGGCACAGGATCTGGCGCACGCGCTGGATCAGTACAGCCACGCCACTGGCGTTGCGGTGCTGGTCGACAGTCAGTTGAGTCGCGGTCGTCGCTCGCTCGCGGTGGACGGTGAATACACCGCCGCCGATGCCCTGCGTCGATTGCTCGGCGGCAGTGGTTTGATGGCGCGTTATGCCCGCGACGATGCGTTTACCTTGCAAGTGGCGCAGGTCGAAGACGTGCCGGCGCCGGCACAAAAACAGACGCCGGAAAGTGTCGCGGTCAACCGCAACTACGCCACGGCGGTGCAAGCGGCGATCGAGCGCAACCTGTGCCGTTCGCCGCTGACCCGACCGGGCAGTTATCGCGCGGTGTTACAGGTCTGGGTTGGCCGCGACGGCTTGGTGCAGCACAACCGGTTGGTCACTTCGACCGGTGATGTACGGCGCGACAACGCGCTGGTGGAAAGTTTTCGCAATCTCAAAATCGACCGGCCGACGCCCAGCGCCTTGCGTCAGCCGGTCACGTTGCTGTTGTTACCGGAGTCGTCAGGGAAACGCATGGAATGCACCAAATGGGAAGGAGTTTCCGGGGGATGAAAGACACCGGACAAGGTTCGATGGTCCAACTGTTCCTGACGTCCTACGAGGACTTTCGGGTGCGCCTGCGCAGGCGTCTCGGTTCGGAAGATCTGGCCAACGACGTGCTGCACGAAACCTACCTGCGGGTCGACCGCATGGAGACGCCGCCGAACGTTCTGCGGCCCAACGCCTACCTCTATCGCATGGCCCTGAACATCGCAGCCGACCGCCGCCAGGCCGACGCGCGCCTGCTTACCGGCGAGGAAGTCGAAGAGCTGCTGCAAATCGGCGACGAAGCCCTTGATCCGGCGCGGGTGGTGGGCGGGCAGAAGGAAATCCAGTCGCTGCTCAGTGCGTTGTACGAGCTGCCGGCACGGCGCCGGAAGATCTTCATCGCCGCGCGTTTGGAAGAGGCGCCGCATCTGGAAATCTCGCAGCGCTTCGGTATTTCCACGCGCATGGTCGAGAAGGAAATCAAAGCCGCGTTGGGCTTCTGCGCCGCGAAACTGGAAAGAAAAGTGTTTCAGCGGTTCGGTCGCGGGGCCGGAAAACCGTCTTCTGAATAGTGCCCGATCAATTCGTTGAGAATCTGCGCGTTTGAACATCTTTCGACTGACATCTGCCGAGCCATCGGCGGCCGACAATCTGCACAGCGAAGCCCGCGACTGGCTGGTCCTGCTGACCTCCGGCCGCGCCACCGTGGCCGACGCCCGCGCCTTGCGCGAATGGTGCGCGCAGAGCGCCGAGCATGCCCGCGCGTTCGAAGAGGCCAAGCGGTTGTGGCAGCAACTGCAACCGGCCGTGGAGCAGATGCAGGCGCCGCGTGGGTTTGGTCGACGTGTTTTTCTCGGTGGGGCGATTGCTGCGTCGGCGGCGTTTTTGCTGGTGCGCGGGACGATTCCCGGTGGTTTTGAAGGGCTGGGTGCGGACTACATTACTGAAGTTGGTCAGCAGCGGCGTTTTGAACCTGTGCAGGGTGTGAGTCTGGAGCTGAACACGCAGACGCGGATCAATCAGCGTGCGGTGTCTGACGGTGTGCAGGGGTTTGAACTGGTCAGTGGTGAAGTTGAGGTGCAGACCGCGCGGTTGCCGTTGGCGATGCAGGCTGGGGGAGGGTGGTTGCGCGCGAGTCAGGGGCGGTTCAATTTGCGTAACACTGATCAGCAAGTTTGCGTGACTTGTCTTGATGGTGCGGTTGAAGTCGACGTAGAAGGCCGCAGCCTGCGCCTCGAACCGGGCCAGCAGGTGACCTATGACGCGCGGCAGGTTGGCAGTGTGCAGAGTGTCGACACGGCGGCGGTGATGAATTGGCGTCAGCAAGTGTTGGTGTTCAACGGCGCAACCCTCAGCCAAATGATCGACGAAATCAACCGCTACCGCCCCGGGATGTTGCTGCTGCTCAACCGCGAACTCGGCCAACGCCGCGTCCAGGCGCGCTTTAGCCTTGATCAGCTCGCCGGCGTTGCATTGCTGATTCGGGATGCCTATGGCGTCAAATGCACTGAGCTGCCGGGTGGCGTTGTCGTTTTGAGCTAGTGGGTTTGATTGGGTACATATCCGTTGCTGCGGTAACGGCGGCTTAGGGTTTCGCCCTTACGGCGACTCACTTTTTTTACAAACGCCTAAAAAAAGTAAGCAAAAAAAACGCTTGCTCCTACGTACGGCCCGCTCGCTAAAGCTCGGGGTACCTTCGCTGCGGGATCCATCCGGGCGCATCGCCTACGGTTTGCTTCGCTGCACCTCCTCTCGATGTATTTGGCTGCGCCAAACGGTCGCTGCGCTCCCACGCCCGGATGAATCCCTCCACTCAGCCTTCCGACGTCGCCCGTGGATCAAAATCAAGATCAAGAGCTGCAGCCGAGCTAACGCTCATCTTGTTGAGTGGGGCGGCTTTGCCGCTTGGGTTGTACGCAAATTAAGAACTGTGGGAGCGAGCCTGCTCGCGAAGGCGGCCTGCCAGCCGACCACTCTCTTGCTGATGTACCCGATCCAACTGTAGGAGTGAGCCTGCTCGCGATGGCGGCCTCACAGCCAACCAATCCCCACTGACCTCACCCAATTCCTGTGGGAGCTGGCTTGCCAGCGATGACGGCCTGCCAGCCAACCAATATCTACCGGTTGTACTCAATCCCTGTGGGAGTCTGGCTTGCCAGCGATGGCGGCCTAAAAGCCGACCAATTTCCAACTGATTTCAACCAATCCCAATGTAGGAGCTTTGCAGGGATACGCATCAATCCAACGGCCCAATCACCTGCCGATACTTCTCCACCCCCTGCGCCGTCCCCCGACTCAACCGAATCTCCAACCCCAACGGATCCTCCCGCCGATTCCCGCTCAACTGCCGCCAGCCCTTATCCACCTCCCAAACCCGCACCTGCACATCACTGACATCACTCAAAACAGCAACCCCATTCCCAGGCGCCGGCAATGGATACCGACTCCGCGCCTCAGCCACCGCCCGATACAACGTGTCGCCCTTGACCCACCACCGCACCCGCTGCAACGCCCCCGGCTGATCCGCCGCCGTACGAATAATGTCCAGCCGAAAACCCTTAGTGTCGCTACTGCGCACAGTCAGAGCGGGCGGGGCGCTCGGCGGCTCATCATCCACCCCAACCTTCTTCGGCTCGGTCAACTCAATCCCCGCCCGCATCTCCACATCCCGCTGCAACTGATTCAGCGCCCGCAACAAACCGTCACTCTGCTCACTGCTCGCCTGCAAATGACTGTCCGCCCGCGTCACACTGTCCAGCCCCCGCCAGGCAATCAGACTCACCACTGCCATCAACAAAATCGCGACCATCACCTCAATCAATGTAAACCCTTGCTGGCGCTTCATTGCAGGCTGATCCTTCCGCTGCCATCACGCAGCACACTCAAGCGATTCAACCCATCCGACAACGTCAACTGCAGCGGCGGATTAATCCACTCAGCATTCAGCACAACCCTCTGTTTCGGCTCCACCCGCACCTCCATCTTCGGACTCTGCCAGGCACGCGGCCGCAACTGCGGATCCTGCGCGAAATGATCAAACCCCTTGCCACTGTCACTGCGCCGACTAAAGCGAAACCCCTTGGCATCACTCACCCACACAATCGGCCGGCCATCCGCGCGCGCCTCCGCCTGCGCGACCTGCAGCAACTGCGCCACACGCTCGGCATCCTTGCGCAGCAACTGCAACGGATCCGGCTTGATACTCAGGCTGATCGCCGCACTGGCGATGCCGATGATCACCAGCACCACCATCAACTCGATCAGCGTAAAACCCTCTTGCCTGTTCATCGCGCGCGCGCTCCTTTGCGTCCTGCGCCATCGTGCACGGCCAACATGTAAGGCGTGTGAAATAAAACGGAGAGAATTGCCGCGTAGGCTGACAGCAGGGATAAAAAGGAGATTCAACCCATGACCTTCACCGCACGCTTTTCGCCACCCCAAATGGTCCAGGCCTTCGCGCTGCTCGCCGCGCTGGTCGGCGTGGCGACATGGTCGTCGCTGCTGCTGACCTCCGCCGAATCACACACCTCGGCAGCGGCCCCGCAATTGCTGGCGGCGCGCAGTGATAGCCCGGCATTGCAGTGGTTTTCCAATCAAACGGCGCCGATGGACATCAAGGTGAGCGGGGTGATGGCGGGGAGTCGGGGGGCGGTGGCGATATTGAGCCTGAACGATGGGCCGCCGAGGAGTTTTTTGCAGGGGGAGAAGGTGGGGCCTGGGGTGAAGTTGGTGGCGGTGGAGGGGGATGGGGTGGTGATTGAGCAGGGTGGGGAGAGGGTAAGGTTGGGGGTGGAGAGGTTGGCGGAGGGGGTGGTTTTGCCTGGGTTGGTGAGGCCGTGATTTTAGGGTTGAAGTCGATCATCCTGCTGTTTCAGTCGAGGTATTACGTTTTCTGAACAGCCGGTTCAAGTGCCTTGACGAGCAACGAACGAAGAAATGGAGAATGTCGTGGGGGGCGCAAAAAAATTTTCTTGGTCGGTGTTCAGTCCATAGCATCCATTCGCGAGAAATCGCCAGCGTCCAAAAACTTCGTCGAAAAGATCCGCGCCAAGAGCGGACGGTTATAGTTTTCGGCAAAGGGGCCAAACTCGCAGCCAGCGCTGCATTGAGTGATAAAAAACTCTGTACGCCGCCGCCTCAAATCGGTACGTCGAGAAGAAAATTTCCTAGAAATAGAGAGCAGAGAATTTTAGGGTTCTGTAAATACGTCGATAATGGCATTATGGCATGAGCCTTATCAGCCTTTGAGATTTACTAGCATGACCTCGAAGACCTCGTAAAGCTGGCCATATGATTGTTTAAAGGAATATAAGTCATGAGTATTACCCCGCGCGGCATGAGTGTTCAAGAGGCTTATCGCCTTTATCGTGAAGATCGACTAATAGTTAACAGGAAATATCAGAGGAAACTTGTTTGGACTTTGGCGGAAAAGCAGAAGTTAATAGATAGTTTGATTTCCGACTATCCAATCCCTCTAATTATGCTCGCAGACGCTTCAAATGGGGAGGGAGTGATATATGAGATAATGGACGGAATGCAACGTCTCAATGCAGTTTTTTCTTTTATTGAAAACTCTTTTGCGGTTAATGATGCCTTCTTTGATATCAAGGAGTTTTCTCGAGCCAAATTAGCAGCCGACGCAGGATCATTCATACCTGCTCCGCGTGAAGAGACAAATTTTCTTCCGTCAAATATTTGCGCAAATATATTGGACTATCAGTTAGCGGTAACTATTTTTCCTATCGAAAGCGAAGAGCAGATAACGGATGTGTTCGGTAGAATAAACTCCGGAGGTCGTCAGTTAAGTGCTCAAGAAAAGCGCCAAGCAGGTCGAGTAGATGAATTCTCACTTTTGATCAGGGAACTTTCATCTGAGATAAGAGGAGACTCATCAAGAGAGAAGCTTCCGCTTTCTAGCATGCCAGAGATAAGTATTGACTCATATCGGTCCGGTATGGGTTACGCCTTAAAGGCAGAAGAAATTTTTTGGTGTCGGCAAGGAATATTAAAATCCCAACAACTTCGCGATAGCGAAGATGAAGAGATGATCACTGATATATGTGTCTCTATTATAAGGGGGGAGCCAATTGCGAGAAGTAAGGAGCTCTTTGATAAGATATATGATGAAGCGGAATCTGAGTACTCAAAGGTTCGCAGGGAATTCCATAGCTATGGTAGTGAGCGATTAAAAGAAGAAGTTAAAGTGACAATGTCGGTTCTGACCGAAGTTATTGATGGCTATAGCACGAGCCCCTATGCACTGCGATCAGTAGTGAATCCTTCGTCGAGCAACCCCATCAAAGGTTCTTTCTTTTCAATATTTATGGCATTTCATCAATTAGTTATAGTTAATGAAATGACAGCTGATGATTACTCAAAAATAATGCTTGCCTTGAAAGGCTTGCAACGGTCTATGATTCAAAGTGCTAATTACTCTACCACTGCGGATCGGATAACAAACGTAGATAAGACTACCGGGCTCATTCAACGCTTCTTTGTCAAAAAAGATCCACCCATGTTTAGGCATGGGGCTGGTTTAGCACTCGACATGGAGAACTCCCTTAGAAGATCTAGAATTGAAACGTCAAGATATGAGTGTAAGCAAGGTTTAATAAATTTATCACCCAAGCGATATTTCGACGAGAAACTACCACCAAAGATCATTGAAACGATTTGTGGTATTGCTAATGTGGGGCCTGATGCTGATGGCTATATCTTCATTGGTGTTGCGGATAAAAAAGCTGACTCCGAAAAAATCTTCACGCTAGATGGTGTTAAAGCAGTAGTCGTAGGGGCGCGTTACGTTGTAGGGCTGGAACGTGAAATGGAGATAATGAATTACAATACAGAACAATATTTGGAGAAGTTTTTAGGATACATCCGAAAATCAGAGCTGTCCGAGCCTTTAAAGTCTCAGGTTCTCTCCCAGATAGATTTTGTCGAATATAAGGGACTGTCTGTTCTGAGGGTGCGCATACCTCGTCAGAAATCAATTTCCTTTGTTGGTGAGCATTGTTATACGAGAGAAAACTCCTCGACCATTTTAGCTGAGGGGAAAAAGCTGCTCTCTATTAATGGCCTGTTTCATTGATATTGAAGGTCGTTTCAAATAGGCAGTCAACTAAAGTTGCTGCCTTTTAGAAACGATAAAGATATTCCCAGCTTTTTTCTTGGGTGAAGGTCTTTTTTGGTCGGTGTGGCTGTGAAAAATAAATTCGTCCCTAATTTCGTTACTGGGATTTTGACCAGGTTGTGATTAGAGGGGAGTGATTTTTTAGCATTAATAAGTGCGCTTCGAGTGGTGTATGTTTTTTTATTTTGAATGGGGGCGCTATTATGACTTTTGGAGAGCTACTTTCGCCAGTCGTCGCTTTTTTTCGATTGATCGCCACCTTTTTGGGTAGACGAAGAGAGGAACCTAAAAAGCGTCTTGAGGCTAGCCTGTTACTCCGAGGTATTGTAGCGGAGATACCAGAAGAGCTTCCTTTTTATCTATGTAATGAAGAAGGAAGCCGACACAGAGGTGTTTACGTTATTGGGCTAGTTGTCTGGAATAAGGGGGATCAACCAATAACTCAAGCCGACATTCTGCCTTCGTCAAAGCTACAGGTTGTACTGGGTGATGATGCGGCGCTTGTGAGTGCCAAGATTGTTCCTGTTGAAGAACAAACTGATTGTTCTGTGACAGTTGTAGATGCAAAAACATTGCAAATAAATTTCGATTGCATAAATCAAAATGAGTATCTGGTGATTCCGATTTTTTGCACTGGTAATCCGATGACCGAGGTAAAAGTCACAGGAAGAATAATCGGGCAGGAGAATCCAGTTGATCATACGGCAGCAGAGGTAAGAGCACCGTTTCTCGAGCGCCTTTCGGTGCTCGTACTGCTCCTAATATTTATGAATACACTTCCTGGTCTACTGATAGCTGGTGGCTACATCTTCCATGACTATGGGGTAAGTGTACTGCTCCATAATCCTGATACCATACCAGTCTATCTTATGATGCCGTTTTCTATGGGCGCAATGATCACTGCAATGTTCGTGTTTTCACGCATCATGTATTGGGTCGAGCGTAAGAAATACCCTGAAGGTTACCCTTTATATGCTGATCTTGAGCCTCCTCTATTGGAAAATATCAAAGGTATGTTGCGCACAGTTTTGAAGGGGCAGAAATATAGGATATCTGTCTCTATTTTTGACTGGGGTAAACCTGTACTTTTAACGGGGAAAAAAACCAAACGGCGAACTATTGATGACTGGATTCAATAATAGTCATTTTGGAGCGATAACTCTCGCGAGAGGTGAACCAACGACTGCTAAAAAACGTTCTTCAGTAGGATTTGTGAATCGAAGTTTTTTGTTCGTTGGGTTTCTGGTCTGGAAATTAGTTGAGAAAGAAGCAGGCAAATAGGGACTGAATAGGGAATGATTTGTTTTTATTAAATAAGTCCGTCTCCTTTCACAAGTACTGGTTGGGCATCGATACAGTCCTGAAGACCTAGGCTGAAGTCGATATGTGCTGGAAGCAACAGCTATTTTTACTTACTGAGGTTGCCAGTTACGGCTGGCAACCTCGGCCATTTTTTCGTTTGCTGGGAGTGGGGGACTCGGGTTAAGAGGACGGATCTATTCAGGGCGGCGTGACGGAATTCGGTCTCGATAAACACCAACGTTTAAAAAGACATCTCCAGACACTCTCTCAGGCTACACACCCTTGCGCCTTTGCCTACAGCTACGCCAGAATCCGCCGGCTTGTGCGCTTTGTACCTGGTCTTTATCGTCTACGTGTCGCTGGCAACCCAGCGACCGGGTTTAGCGACCTGACCAGGTATAAGTACAACGACGCTCCAGTTTGTCGCAGACGTTTGCGACGACGATATGGTGGCTGTGCGTGGGAGACCTTCGGGTCTGCCGGGTCTTATACCTCTCGGTTCGCTAACCCGCGTACAGCTGCCACCCTTACTTGTTTAGCGACAGGTGTTGGTGGTTCCACCAGGTATAAATTTGGAGCTTCACTCATGATCAAACCAACACCCAACCCGCCCGAAACCGCCTCGGTTTCCCCCTACGAATCCATCGATTCCAAAAAACTCCACGAAGCCGCCGACCGCGCGCTCGACCATTACCTCTGTCCACCCGGTTCCACGCCGCCCCCACGTAAAAACCGTGGGATGTATGCCGTGACGGCGGACAACAAAACCGAAGAACTGCTGGTCGATGCCAGTGCAACACTCGCTTCGGCCAAAACCATCGCCCAGAACGTCTCCAGCCTGTTGCCGGCATCGCAGCGCCATGCGCTGGCGGGGATTGCGCAGTTGATCATGCTCGGGGAATTGGCGGTGAATCGGGCGCTGGATAATTTGCAATTGCCGGAGTGATACGGGTGTCGGGGGCACTTGGTGATTGATCAGGTGTGAACTCTCGCGCCTTCGCGAGCAGGCTCGCTCCCACCTTTGAGTGTGTTCCAAGGTGGGAGCGGGCTGGCTCTTTAGCCGCGATAAATATCGAGAGACCTACGCGTTTCTGTACCTGCGATTGGGGGGGCTTTCTTTGCGTCAATCGACTGCCAGGTTGTCT
This sequence comes from Pseudomonas sp. VD-NE ins, assembly GCF_031882575.1. Lineage (NCBI taxonomy): Bacteria > Pseudomonadati > Pseudomonadota > Gammaproteobacteria > Pseudomonadales > Pseudomonadaceae > Pseudomonas > Pseudomonas sp. VD-NE ins. Next base: position 3,870,347 of record NZ_CP134772.1, on the reverse strand, counting down.
CGAGCCCACTGTTCAGCCGTAGTGACCTGAATCGACTGCTGTTCGTTGAAAGTCCCCGCTTTCGGCCACGACACGCCTCTGCCTTGAGCAAATACGGCGCGGTATTTTTTGATGTGGTGAGTGGGGTCTTTTTCCAGTTCCTGCATCAGGTACGGAACCGTCCAGACGTTACGCTTGAAGGGCCGCCCCAGCACACGTTCAAGCAGGCTCGCCACCTGCCCATACGTCACCGTGTCGCCAGACAGGTACACGATCTCATTGCGAAATCGCGGTTCGAAGAAAACAATGTCCGCTGTCAGCTTGCCGATGTCCTCGGGTGTTGTGAGCGTCACGCTGGTTTCCAGGCTGCCCAAGGCGTTGACGGTATCGCTCTCAAAATCGACGACCTCAAAGACCGGCTCGAACAGAAAACTGGTGAACATGCCGGTCGAGATGATCACCCATTCGGTTTGATCCTGGGCGCGGAGCAACTCGCGCACGTCGAGTTGTGCATCGAACAAATCCTGCGGGCTGCCCCGGCCAATTACTTCGAAATCGACGCCAAACTGCCACGGGATATAGCGCTTCACGCCGGACCTGAGCGCGGCTGTCGCCAGTTTCATCGGCGTTTCACGGCCCGCGACCATGCCGGCGCAGCCTATGACGGTGTCGAATGCTGCGAACACTTCGGCCAGTTGATCGATGGAGTCGTTAACCAGATCTGCAGCGACCAGTTGGATGCCCAGACTGCGCAGTTCATCGATTTCCAGTTTTTTCTCGGGGGCTTGCGTGTTGATGGTCGAATCCCTGAGCAGGACGCTGATGGTGCTGCCGGGCGAGCGTTTTGCTACCCGCGCAAGATTGCGCAGCACCGGCAGGCCAAGTTCGCCGGCGCCGAGTACGAGAATGGATTGCGGGGAAGGGTGGGTCGCGGCGGTCATGATGTTTCCTGAGATTCGTCGTCTGTATGATTTGTCGATGCTGGCACGATTGCGCAGCGCTCAGAAGAAGGCACACGCGTGATACCAGGAGGACACATGACCGATGAGGAAATCCTTAGCCAGGCAGAAGCGATCTGCCAGACGCTAAGACGAGACGAGGATGGCGTGCGGCGCGAAGTCCTGGCTCACGCTGGTAGCCGCTGGTCACTGGGTATCCTGCATGCCCTGGGTGTGTACGGCACGATGCGTCATGCCGAGATCAAACGGCAAATGACCGGCGTGACTCAGCGCATGTTGACCAAGACGCTGCGTGCGCTGGAGCGCGATGGTTTGCTGATACGGCGGGAGTTGGATCAAGTGCCGCCCCATGTTGAGTATGAGCTGACGGCGTTGGGGATGGAGTTGTTGGTTCGCATGTCGCCGATTTGGACTTGGGTTGTGGAGCACGTCGATGATTTTCGCGAGGCGCGCCGGGTGTTTGATGGTCAGAGCGGGAAAAAACCTGCTTGGCAGGTTCCGGTGGTGGGGCTGATTGATTTGGATGGGGCCGATTGAATGGTCGCTTTGGTTCAGGCCATTGCCTGGTACGTTGCCAGTCTGTTGCCGGTTTTGGGGGGCTTGCGAGTAGAAGCGGCCCTCACCCCAGCCCTCTCCCGGAGGGAGAGGGGGCCGACCGAGGTGTCTTGCGGGGTACGCCGACCTGAAAGATTTTGGCGATTATGGTTTTGGTGATTCTGGGCTTCTCGATTAGAAGCTACCCTCACCCCAGCCCTCTCCCGGAGGGAGAGGGGGCCGACCGAGGTGTCTTGCGGGGTACGTCGACCTGGAAGATTTTGGTGATTATGGTTTTGGTGAAGGGCCTTGGGGGTTATGGCTTTGTTGATTCTGGGGGTTGCGAGTCGAAGCGGCCCTCACCCCAGCCCTCTCCCGGAGGGAGAGGGGGCCGACCGAGTTGTCTTGCGAGGTACGTCGACCTGGAAGATTTTGGCGATTATGGTTTTGGTGAAGGGCCTTGGGGGTTATGGTTTTGGTGATTCTGGGGGGGGGCGAGTAGAAGCGGCCCTCACCCCAGCCCTCTCCCGGAGGGAGAGGGGGCCGACCGAGGTGTCTTGCGGGGTACGTCGACCTGGAAGATTTTGGTGATTATGGTTTTGGTGAAGGGCCTTGGGGGTTATGGCTTTGTTGATTCTGGGGGTTGCGAGTCGAAGCGGCCCTCACCCCAGCCCTCTCCCGGAGGGAGAGGGGGCCGACCGAGGTGTCTTGCGGGGTACATCGACCTGAAGGACCTTAGCGATTATGGCTTTGGTGAGCTTTGGTGAGCTTTGGCGAATTTGGATTCAGTGAAAGACGTTCAAGTCGGTGTAGCTCTCGAATATCCCCGAATCGGTTCCCTCTACCTCGGGGAGAGGGCTAGGGTGAGGGGCTTTCCGTTCGTGACAACAAGGTCTCAAGCCTGGCCAACGGCGGCGCATCCTGGTTGCGGTCGAATACCTGAATACCAATCTTGAGTAAGCGGCCATTTTCGGCTGCGCTGATCAACTGTTCACACCGCAGCAACAACCGCCCCTGATCACATTCCTGCGACTTCATCCCCATCGGCAACTTCCCTTCCAACCGCAACTCCGCCATCCGACTCTGCGCCGCAATCATCGCCACCGACCGATCCCTTAAAACCCCGCTACTCTGCGTCATCAACCCCGCCACCCGCACAGCCGCCGACATCGCCACGGCAATAATCGCCAGCGCCACCAGCACCTCAATCAACGTGAAACCCTCTTCCCGCGAACGCGCACGCATAAGTGGCCCAAAACCAAAACCCAGCCCTCGACGCTAACCCCCGTCCTTGACGGCTTGACGACGAAAACACCCGAGGATTTTCAACATCACTGACATATCTTCTTGCAACACTGCGCGTCGAATCGAATCAAGCCAGGGTATGTCGAGATGGATATCGCACCTTTCAAATCGCTTCAGCAACCGTTGCGCACGCCGCGTGGTCAGCAGGGTTTTACCCTGATCGAGATCATGGTGGTCGTGGTGATTCTGGGGATTTTGGCGGCGATGGTGGTGCCGAAAGTGCTCGACCGGCCGGATCAGGCGCGGGCGACGGCGGCGAAGCAGGATATTGGTGGGTTGATGCAGGCGTTGAAGTTGTATCGCCTCGATCACGGCACTTACCCGAGCATGAACCAGGGCCTGAAAGTGCTGGTGGAGCGGCCGGCGGATGCGAAGAACAGCAATTGGCGCTCGTACCTGGAGCGTTTGCCGAACGATCCGTGGGGGCGTCCTTATCAGTACCTCAACCCTGGCGCGAATGGCGAGATCGACATCTTTTCCCTCGGTGCCGACGGTCAGCCTGACGGCGACGGCGTGAATGCCGATATCGGTTCCTGGCAGTTGTAAGGCCGGCCATGAACAGCCGCTCGCCTGAGGGGGCGAAGCAACAGGGCATGGCGATTATCAGCGCGTTGCTGATTGCGGCCGTGGTGGCGGTGATTGCGGCGGGCATGTTGACGCGTCAGAGCGTGGCGACCCGGGCGCTGGAGGCGGATCAGCAGCGTGTGCAGGGCCGTTGGCTGGTGCAGGGCGGGTTGGAGATCAGCCGTCAATTGCTCTGGGATGCACGTCAGCGCGACCCGTTGACCCGGCTCGATCAGCCGTGGGCGCAGCGTCTCTCCGCGCAAGGTTTTGAGGGGCGACTGGAGGATGAGCAGGGCAAATTCAACCTGCGCAATCTGGTGGCCAACGAGCGGGTTGATGAGGCGCAGGTGGCGGCGTTTCAGCGCTTGTGTGAGTTGATCGGGGTCAGTGCCGGGTTGAGTCAGCGCATCAGTCAGCGGGTGATCGCGTCCTACCCGCGACTGCTGAATGCGCAGATTGCCGAGGCGCCGAAAAGTGGTTTCGACAGTGGCCGCGCCACCTCGCCAAATGCGTCACACAAACCGCAGAACCCGACGTTGCCGATGCTGCGCAGCATCGATGATTTGCGCAGTGTCGAGGGCGTCAATGACGCGCTGATCGGCAAACTGGCGCCGTACCTGACGGTGATCCCCGCGACGACCTGGCTCAATGGCAACACCGCCACCGCGCCGGTCTTGGCCGCGTATGTGCCGGGGCTGTCTCTGGAGCGCGCGAATGCGCTGATCGCCGAGCGCGATGCCGGGCGCTGGTTTATCAACCGTGGCGACTTCGTTAACCGCTTGCGCATGCCGCAACTGGAGCTGACCAGCGTCAAGGTCGGCATCACCAGTGACTGGTTTCGCCTGCGCGGTGAGGCGCGGCGCGATCAGCGGCGGGTCAGTCTTGAGGCATTGTTGCATCGCAGCCAGGACCGCTTGCCGCAGGTGATCTGGTCGCGGGTGGGCGTATGAGCCAGTTGAAGGTGGCGTTGCCGCCCTTGGCGGAGCTGGATCTGCACAGTGAATTGCACTGTGCTTGGCTGGATCGACAGGGCCAGGTCACGCGCGAAGAACGCCTCAGTCTGAGCCAGTTGAGCCAGCAGTCGAAACTGCCGCCGCTGGTGTGTTTTCTGCACCCGGCTGACAGCCTGTTGGCGAGTCTCGATTTACCGCCGTTGCCTGCGAACAAGATTGTCGCGGCGGTGCAGTGTGCGGCGCAGGCGTTGATGCTGGGCGACAGTAGTGAGATGCACATCGCGCACAGTTCGCGGGACGAGGCAGGGCAGGTGCAGATCGCTTGGGCGCCTCGACAGCACTTGTTGCGTTTTGGTCAGTTGCTGAAAAGTGCTGGGCTGAACCTGCGCGGTCTCTACCCGGCGCCGTATTGTTTGCCGGTGCTGCCGGGCACCGTTGCTTGCGTGCAGGACGGGCATTTATTGCTGCGCGATAGCGTGCAAGTGGCGCGGGTGCAGCCGTTGTTTGATGACGGCCTCGACGGTGTTGTGTGGGAACCGGGCGTCACTTTGCACTGGGTCGGTGATCAACCTCCGCCGGGTGCTGAACTGCCGATGGCGGATGCGCAGCGCTGGACCGGGCCGCTTCCGGGTTGGGGGCTGCATGGCGCGGTCCAGCAACAAAAAGCCGAGCATCGCGGCTGGGGCAGGGCGATCGCCCTCTCAGCGTTGGCCGTGGCGGTGTGGGTCATTGGTTTGAACCTGTATGCCGCTCGCGAAGCCGGGCAGGGCCAGCAGTTGAAAACCCAGATGAACCTGCGGGTTAAACAGGCATTTCCCGAGTTGCCGGTGATCCTCAACCCGTTGCAACAGGCCCGTCAGCAATTGGCGGCGCGGCAGAAGGGCGCGGCGGATGATCCGGCGCAGACGTTCAATCGGCTGGTGTTGCAGGCGGGCAGCGGCATGCCGTCGATGGCTGGCAGTGTCGAGCGGTTGGCGTTTGTCGACGGCGCTTTGCAACTGAGTCTGCTGAGCGACGCCCGGCGTGGCGGCAATGATCAGGAGTGGCAAAGCACCTTGGCCCAGGCGGGCATTAGTGTCATCGCCGACGACGAGGGCTGGACCTTGCGTCCGGCCACTGAAGCCAGCCCAAGTGAAAGCGACGACAGCGGCGGAGCAGAAGAAGATGAATAAGGCCTCGCTCGCGCTGTACCGCGTCAAGTGGCAACGCTTTAACGCTCAGCTGCAGGCGCGTTGGCAGCCGTTGGCGTTGCGCGAAAAACGCATGGTTGCCGGCATGGCCGTTGCGCTGATCGGCCTGTTGTTGTGGGTCGCGCTGATCCAGCCGCCGCTGAAGAAAATCGCTTACTGGCAAACCGAAACGCCAAAGCTGCGCGCCCAGACCGAGGCGCTGGAAGTGCTGCTGCGCGAAGTCAGCGTGCGCCCGGACGGGCAAAGCCTGGCGCAGTCGCTGGAGCAGACCCTGCAGGCCAGTGGCTTGGCGGGACATTACCAATTACAGGAGGCACAGGGCGCCTGGCAGTTGACCTTCGACGCGGCACCGGGCGACGCCGTGCTCAACTGGCTGTTGAGCAACCCGGCACAACTTTCTCTGCAAGTGGTCGAGGCCCGTTTGCAACGCGCGGACAACCCCTCGACCGAAGTCACCGCCGGCACTTTGTCAGGCACCGTTCGCATGGATCAGGCGCTGGGCGCTAAGGAAGCTTCATGAAGGGGTCAGGATCCAAACCGGCACGTCTGGCGTTGCCGATGTTGCTGATGGCGTTGAGCGCGTGCAGCAACACCAGCACACCGCAAAACCAGCAGCCATTGCTGGTCGACAGTGAACTGGGCCGGCCGCTGGCCAACACCCAGCGCAGCGGCGACGCAGTGCTCGACCGCGAACGCGCACAGGCGCAGGCGCGACCTGTGCCGAAGCAATTGCACAACATCACGAAGAGTGCGCGCAGCGGCGCGGCGGCTTCGGGCATTGCCTTGCCGAGCAATCCTTTGGGCGATCAACCGGTGACGCTGAATTTTGTCGACGCTGATATTCAAGCAGTGGTGCGCGCGTTGGCGCGTTCGACAGGGCAGCAGTTTCTCGTCGACCCTCGGGTCAAGGGCACGTTGACGCTGGTGTCGGAAGGTCAGGTGCCAGCGCGGCAGGCTTACGATATGTTGCTGGCGGCGCTGCGCATGCAGGGTTTCAGCGTGGTCGATGTTGGCGGTGTGGCGCAGGTGGTGCCGGAGGCGGATGCGAAGTTGCTCGGCGGGCCGATCTACAGCGCCGATAAACCGGCCGGTAATGGCATGCTCACGCGCACGTTTCGTCTGCAATACGAGAACGCGGTGAACCTGATTCCGGTGCTGCGGCCGATCGTTTCGCCAAACAACCCGATCAACGCCTATCCGGGCAACAACACCATTGTCATCACCGACTACGCGGAGAACCTGACTCGTGTTGCGCAGTTGATCGCGAGCATTGATTCGCCGAGTGCGATCGACACCGATGTGGTGCAGATCCAGAACGGCATTGCCGCTGACATCGCGCCGATGGTGGCGGATTTGCTCGATGCGCCGGGTAATGATCCGACGCAGAAAATCGCCGTGATCGGTGACCCGCGTTCCAACACCATCATCATTCGCGCTGGCAGCCCGGAGCGCACGGAACTGGCACGCAACCTGATCTACAAACTGGATAACGCGCAGAGCAATCCGAGCAATCTGCACGTGGTTTATCTGCGTAACGCGCAAGCGGCGAAACTGGCGCAGGCCTTGCGTGGTTTGCTCACCGGAGAGAGCGACAGTGGCACCAGTGACAGTGCGCGTTCGGTGCTCAGTGCCATGGGCGGCAGCACCGGCGGCAGCGCTGGGCAGAATGGCCAGAGCGGCACGCAAACCAGCGGCAGCACGTCGACCACTAACAGCAGCGGCAGCACGGGCGGCAGTTACGCGCAGGGCAGCAGTGGCAGCACAACCGGCAGCGGCGGTACGCAGAACAGCGAACAGAACGTCGCTTTCAGTGCCGGCGGTGTGACCATTCAGGCCGACGCCACCACCAACACCTTGCTGATTTCTGCGCCGGAGCCGTTGTATCGCAACTTGCGCGAGGTGATCGATCTGCTCGACCAGCGCCGCGCGCAAGTGGTGATCGAAAGCCTGATCGTCGAAGTCGGCGAGGACGATGCCAGTGAGTTTGGCGTGCAATGGCAGACCGGCAATCTCGGTGGCAACGGCGTGATCGGCGGGGCGAATCTGGGTGGTTCGGGGATCAACACTAACGGCAAGACCAGCATCGATGTGTTGCCGCAGGGTTTGAACCTGGGCTACGTCAACGGCACCGTCGATATTCCCGGGATCGGCAAGATTCTTGACCTGAAAGTGCTGGCCCGGGCGTTGAAGAGCAAGGGCGGCACCAACGTGCTGTCGACGCCGAACCTGCTGACCCTGGACAACGAAGCGGCAAGCATTTTTGTGGGCCAGACCATTCCGTTTGTCAGCGGCAGTTATGTCACTGGCGGCGGGGGCACCAGCAATAACCCGTTCCAGACCGTGACCCGTGAAGAGGTCGGCTTGAAGCTCAATGTGCGCCCGCAGATTTCCGAGGGCGGTACGGTCAAGCTCGATATCTATCAGGAAGTCAGCAGCATTGATGAGCGCGCTTCGGCCAGTGCCAATTCGGCGGGGATCGTCACCAACAAACGCGCGATCGACACCAGTATTCTGCTCGATGACGGGCAGATAATGGTGCTTGGTGGGTTGCTGCAGGACGGCTACAGCCAGAGCAACGACGCGGTGCCTTGGCTGGGCAGTCTGCCGGGGATTGGCGCGCTGTTTCGCAACGAGCGCCGGGCGATTACCAAGACCAACCTGATGGTGTTCCTGCGCCCGTACATCATCCGCGACAGCGAAGCGGGGCGCAGCATCACCCTCAACCGTTACGACTTTATGCGTCGCGCTCAGGGTGGTTTGCAACCGGAACGCAGCTGGGCGATGCCGGACATGCAGGCGCCGCAGTTGCCGACGGCGGCGCAAGGTGTGCCGGCGGTGTTACCGAGCTCAGGCCCACGCGCAACCATCAAAGCGGTGCCCATCCAATGAGTGCGTTGCCTTATGCCTGGGCCAAGGCGCAGCGGATTTTGTTGTGCGATGGCGTGTTGACGGTGTGCCCGTCGACGCCGGGCTGGTCGATCAGCGAGGCGCGGCGGCAGTTTGGTGCGACTACGATTCAGCGGGTGCGCGATGATGAGCTGGATGGCTTGCTCGCCAGCGCGTACGCCGACACCGGCAGCGCGGCGGCGGTGGTCGGTGCAGCAGAAAACGAAGTCGATCTCGACCGACTGATGCAGGACATGCCGGAAATCACCGACCTGCTCGACACTCAGGACGGCGCGCCGGTGATTCGCATGATCAACGCCTTGCTCACGCAAGCGGCACGCGACGAGGCCAGCGACATTCACATCGAACCGTTCGAAACCCATTCGGTGGTGCGCTATCGCGTCGACGGAACCCTGCGTGACGTGGTCTCACCGCGCAAGGCTCTGCACGGTGCGCTGGTGTCGCGGATCAAGATCATGGCCCAGCTCGACATCGCTGAAAAACGCCTGCCGCAGGACGGTCGCATCGCGTTGCGGGTGGCGGGGCGGCCGATTGATATTCGTGTGTCCACGGTGCCGACCGGGCATGGCGAAAGAGTGGTGATGCGTCTGCTCGACAAACAGGCCGGGCGACTGCATCTGGAAACCCTCGGCATGGACGCGCAGGTGCTGGCCAAACTCGATCACCTGATCCGCCAACCCCACGGCATCGTGCTGGTCACCGGCCCGACCGGCAGCGGCAAGACCACCAGCCTCTACGCGGCACTGGCACGACTGGATGCGAGTACCAGCAACATTCTCACCGTGGAAGACCCGGTGGAATACGACTTGCCGGGCATCAGCCAGATTCAGGTCAACGCCAAGATCGACATGACCTTTGCGTTAGCGCTCAGAGCGATCCTGCGCCAAGACCCGGACATCATCATGATCGGCGAGATTCGCGATCTCGAAACCGCACAAATCGCCGTGCAGGCGTCGCTGACCGGACATTTGGTGTTGGCAACCCTGCACACGAACGACGCGGTGTCAGCGGTCAACCGCTTGATCGACATGGGCGTCGAACCGTTTCTGCTGGCCTCGTCGATGCTCGGCGTGCTCGCACAACGACTGGTGCGACGGCTGTGCAATCAGTGCAAGCAGGAAGACCCGGCGACACCGGGCACGTGGCGACCGGTCGGCTGCCCGGCGTGCAATCAGACCGGCTACAGCGGCCGCACCGGCATCCACGAATTGTTCTGCATCGACGACGACATTCGCACGCTGATTCACCAAGGGGCAGGGGAGCAGGCCTTGCGCGCATCAGCCGCGAAAGCCGGGATGTTCAGCCTGCGCGAGGACGGTGAACGCTGGATCCGCAGCGGCGCCACCGCGCCTGAAGAAATCCTCCGTGTGACACGGGACGCCTGATGAATCGCTATCGTTTTGAAGCTGCCGACGCGACCGGCAAGATTGAATCCGGGCACCTTGAGGCGGACAGCCAGAGCGCCGCTTTCACAACATTACGCGGACGCGGTTTGACCGCGTTGTCGGTGCATAAGGAAAGCAACGTCGCCCAGCACGGCGGCGGTGGATTGTTCAGCGCCAAACTCTCCGACAACGATCTGGCCTGGGCCACGCGGCAATTGGCGAGCCTTCTCGGGGCTAGCCTGCCGTTAGAAGCAGCGCTCAGCGCCACGGTGGAGCAGGCCGAGAAAAAACACATCGCCCACACCCTCAGCGCCGTGCGCGCCGATGTGCGCAGCGGCATGCGTCTGGCGGAATCGCTGGCGGCGCGGCCACGGGATTTTCCCGAGATCTATCGCGCGTTGATTGCGGCGGGGGAAGAGTCTGGCGATCTGGCGCAGGTGATGGAGCGACTGGCGGACTACATCGAAGAACGCAACAACCTGCGCGGCAAGATCCTCACCGCGTTTATCTATCCGGGCGTGGTGGGTCTGGTGTCGATCGGCATCGTGATTTTCCTGCTCAGTTACGTGGTGCCGCAGGTGGTCAGTGCGTTTTCCCAAGCGCGGCAGGATTTGCCGGGGCTGACCCTGGCGATGCTCAACGCCAGTGATTTCATAAGGGCGTGGGGCTGGTTGTGTGCGGCGATTATCGCAGGGGCGTTCTGGAGCTGGCGCCTGTACCTACGCAATCCGGCGGCACGTTTGAGTTGGCATCATCGGGTGCTGAAACTGCCGTTATTCGGGCGTTTCATCCTCGGCCTGAACACTGCACGGTTCGCCTCAACGCTGGCGATTCTCGGCGGCGCCGGGGTGCCATTGTTGCGCGCACTGGAGGCGGCGCGACAGACCTTGTCCAACGACCGCTTGAGTTTGAGCGTCACTGAAGCAACGGCCAAGGTGCGCGAAGGGGTCAACCTCGCCGCCGCGTTGCGCGTGGAAAACGTCTTCCCACCCGTGCTGATTCACCTGATCGCCAGCGGCGAAAAAACCGGGTCATTGCCACCGATGCTCGAGCGCGCGGCGCAAACCCTGTCGCGGGATATCGAACGCCGAGCGATGGGCATGACTGCGCTGCTTGAACCGCTGATGATTGTGGTGATGGGCGGGGTGGTGCTGGTGATTGTGATGGCGGTGTTGTTGCCGATCATTGAGATCAATCAACTGGTCCAGTAGCCGGTTTTGATGGTGTCTGATCGGGCCCCTTCGCGAGCAAGCTCGCTCCCACAGTGTTCTGTGATGTGAGGTAAATTGCATTCGATCATTGAGAGCACTGAGTTGATCCAGTAGTGATGTGTCAGATGTTTTTAGGGTGTCTGACCTGGCCTCATCGCTGGCAAGCCAGCTCCCACAGGTTCTTGTGTTGTGTCGCAGATCGCATTGACAACATGGCTCCTTGTGGGAGCTGGCTTGTCAGCGAAGGGGCCAGTCAGGGCAACAAATAATCCAATCTTTTTCCAGGACTTCAGCATCACCCGACCCTCAAAAGAACCATCCTCGGGTTCTCCTTTCTGTCATCTGCAACCACCCGCCAACGCCTCCAGCCCGATTCAGCCAAACCCCCGATCCAGACGCTGCACGACACCCGACAAACACCCGAGAAAATCCCTTCAGAAACACCCCACAGCTCCCGAGGTTTTTTCCTTTATCTGTCACCGGAAGCTGCGAATTTCTCAGTGCGACTTAACCAAGGCCAACGCTAGCGAGGGCCCCGGTGAGTCCTCCCAGTGTCATGCAAGTCACCCGAAAACCTGTGTTCCCAAACCTAGTTGAAAAGGAGATTCTTCATGTTCAAGCGCACTCTGATCGCAGCCTCATTGACCGTCGCCGCTCTGGCATCCGCCCAAGCCATGGCCGTAACCGGTGGTGGCGCCTCACTGCCTGCCGCTCTGTACAAAGGTTCTGCCAACAGCATCCTGCCTGCCAACTTCAGCTACGCCGTGACCGGTAGCGGCATCGGCAAAAGTGCTTTCCTGACCAACACCGCCGCACAGTTCAGCACCACTGGCACTGTGCATTTCGCCGGTAGCGACTCGATCCTCAGCGCTTCGGAAATCAGCACCTACAACACCAACTTCGGCGCTTCGTTTGGTCCGCTGATCCAACTGCCATCTGTCGCCACTTCGGTTGCCATCCCTTACAAAAAGGCCGGCAACACCACCCTTAACCTGACCAGCGCTCAACTGTGTGATGCCTTGTCGGGCACCAAGACTACCTGGGGCGCGCTGTTGGGTACCTCCGACACTACCGCGATCCGCGTTGTTTATCGCACCGCTTCGAGCGGCACCACCGAAATCCTCAGCCGTCACCTGAACTCGATCTGCCCGACCAAGTTCGCCGTCAACACCACCTTCACCAACGCACGTCTGCCAGCAGGTTCCGCTGTGCCGTCGAACTGGGTAGGCGTGGCCAATACCGCTGACGTAGCCCCGGCAGTCAACGCGGTTGACGGTTCCATCGGTTATGTCGGTCCGGACGGTGTCAACGCTGCGAGCAACGCTGTTGTTGCGCGTATCAATGGCGTTCAGCCAACCAGCGCCAACGTCAACACGGCTCTGGCTTCGGCTCCACTGCCAACCAACGCGGCCAACCCGGCGCAGTGGTCCCCTGTAGTTGCCAACCCGTCCAGCGGTTATGCAATGGCTGCTTACACCAACTTCATCTTCGGCCAGTGCTACAAGGACGCAGCCGTGGCTGCTGATGTCAAAGCGTTCCTGACCCAGCACTACAGCACTCCGGGCAACGCCGTGGCCACTGCCGCTCACGGTTTCATTCCGGTTCCAACCAACTGGAAAACCGCTGTAACCGCCAACTTCGTCACCAACTCCACCGGCAACAACCTGGACATCAACAACGCCAGCGTCTGCAACGCTGTGGGTCGTCCTTTGTAATACACGCCTCAAGTGTCAGGAAATGGCAGCAGCCTTCGGGTTGCTGCCATTTTTTTTGCTCGATTTACACCTCAATCATGAAGTTTGTGTGACATCCGTTCGGTCGCGCCCCTCGCCAACTGCCTATGTCGTAACAGCAGGTTTTAGCTGGCCTGCAGCTATGTGTGGCAATCAAAAAGGATCTCGTAGTGATGCTCGCTCGCCCATCCCGTCGCAGTACCCGTGCCCCGATGCTCAAGCGTGAGGTCGCCGATCCGGCGCTGTGGCTGCTCAAGCCACTGGCGCACGCGGTGGCGTTGTGTCTGGTGGCGGGGAGTGCGCAGGCGCAAACGGCGTTCAGTTCCAACTGGTTCGCCGCCAAGGGCGCCGCACAACAAGCGGCGGCAGCGCGGCCGAGTGTTGGCGGGTTGCCGGGGATGACGCCACCATTGGCCCAGCAGCAACGAGCCAATCAGCAATTGCAGCGCTCGTTGCAGACGCTCAACAACACCGTGGCGGCAATTGCCGCACAGCAGGCGGCTCAGGCGGCCGGGCGTGCGGTGGCGTTGGGCAGTGTGCAAAACGTGCCGGATGGCTTGGGCGAGGGCGGCTTGAAGGTCGATAACAGCCTCACCCAGGGTTGGCTGAACGCCAAGGGGCCGCAGCAGACTCTGGCTGACGGCAAGACCACGGTGAAGATCGAGCAGACCGCCGACAAAGCGATTCTCAACTGGGAAACCTTCAACGTCGGCCGCAACACCACGGTCGAATTCGCTCAGCAATCCAACTGGGCAGTCCTCAACCGGGTCAACGACCCAAGCGCGCGTGCGAGCCAGATCCAAGGCCAGATCAAGGGCGACGGCACGGTGATGCTGATCAACCGCAACGGCATCGTGTTCAGCGGCAGCAGCCAGGTCAATGTACGCAATCTGGTAGCCGCCGCAGCCAACATCACCGATATCCAGTTCCGCGACCGGGGCCTGTACTTCGACAGCACCGCCACCCAGCCGACCTTCACTGACGCAGCCGGCAAGGTGCTGGTGGAGCGTGGCGCCAGTATCCAGACCCATGCGCCCAAGGCGTCGACGGACGCTGGGGGCTACGCCTTGCTGTTGGGCAACGAGGTGCAGAACGATGGCAACATCAGCACCCCCAAAGGCCAGACGCTGCTCGGTGCAGGCGATCGCTTTTACATCCGTAAGGGTTCAGGTACCGATGGCAACGCCGTGTCCACGACCTTCGGCAACGAAGTCACGCCGGGCTTCAAGACCGGCGCCGTGGCCGGCAAGGTCAGCAACAATGGCTTGATCCAGGCCGCCACCGGCGACATCACGCTGACCGGCCATGAGGTGCTGCAAAACGGTGTGTTGCTGGCGAGCACGTCAGTGGCCACGCGCGGCACTGTGCACTTGCTCAACCCGGTGACTGACAACGCTGGCAGCGTCACGCTCGCTCAGGGCAGCGTCACCGCGATCATGCTCGATAGCAGCGATCTCACCGCGCTCGACAGTCAGCGTGACGCATCGCTACAGGCCGTCAGTGCCAACAACCGCATCCGTGGTGATCAGTCGCGCATCGACATCGGCAGTGGCGGCAGCGTCGAGTTTCAGAACGGTTCGATCACCCTCGCCACCGGTGGCCAGGTCGCTGTATCGGCGGGGCGTCGCAGCCTGGTGCGCGACGGTGCGTTGATTGATGTGTCCGGCGCTGTCGGGGTGAAGGTGGCGATGGAAGCCAATAACATCAAGATCAACGTGCAGGGCAACGAGCAACGCGATGCGCCGGTCAACCGCGAGGGCGGCGCGCTCAACAGCAACGACATCTGGGTCGATGTGCGTGAGTTGGTGTACGTGCCGGCCGGCACCAACGGTTACGCTACAGATCGTTGGTACACGGCCGGAGGTCTGCTGGAAGTCGGTGGCTATCTCGGTACTCAGGGCCACGGCATCGGTGAATGGATGGCGCAGGGCGGTTCCGTGAATTTTGCCGGCAACGACGTGGTCACCGAGAAAGGTTCGCTGATCAACTTGTCCGGCGGCACCCTCGACGTGCAGAGCGGCGAGATCCGGCAGAGCTGGTTGCGAGGCGCCGACGGGCATTTATATGAAGTCTCACGGGCGCCGGGGGATCTGCTTTATACCGGGTTGTACAAAGGCTATGAAGACAGCAGCGAGCGCTGGGGCCAGACGCAGTTTTTCTACAACCCGCTGATTGCACCGGGCTCGCGTCAGGAATCGGGCTACACCGTCGGCCGCGATGCCGGTCAATTGGTGATTGCCACCCGCAACGCGCTGGTCGATGGCCAGATTCTCGGCGAAGTGTTCCAGGGCGAGCGCCAGACACAAGCACCCCGCGCGGTGCTTGATGGCTATGAGCAGAGTCAGATTGCACGGGCTCGCCGGGCGCAATTGATCGTGGGTCAATACGATCCGGCCTGGTCGGCGACCGCCGGTGGCCTGCAGTACCTGCTCGATCCGCGACTGGACCAGGTGCAGATCGGCGGCACTCATGCAGCGGCGCTCACAGCGCCCGGCCTGACGGATGCCGTGGCGCAGGAGCGGGTCGGCAAGTTGTATCTCGACATCGATATGCTCAACGGCTTTCAGCTCGGTGCGCTGAAGGTCTCTGCCGCGAAAACCATTGTTGTCGATCAGGCGCTGGCCGTTGATTCCGGTGGTGACATCACCTTGTTCGGCCCACAAGTGCAGGTCAATGCGAACCTGACTGCGCGTGGCGGCAGTTTGACTGTGGGGGATATCCTGACCGGCAATTCCGCGTTGCCGGCACCGGCCGGGACGGCTGTCGGTGTCACGGTGGCCAAAGGCGTGCAACTCGATGCCCGCGGACTGTGGAGCAATCTGCGTACCGATCCGGACGACGTGAACAGTCTGGCCTACCTCAATGGCGGCGTGGTGTCTGTGCGCAGTACCGGCAGCGTCAACCTGGACAGTGGCAGTCTGCTTGACGTGTCGTCCGGCGGGGCGCTGTTGGCCAATGGCAAGACGCGCGGCGGCAAGGGCGGCGACATTACACTGGAGTTGAGTCCGTTGACCCGTTCGGCGTCGTCACAATTGATGCTTGATGGCGACGTGCGTGGCTACGGTGTCACCGGTGGCGGCAGTCTGACGATTCAGTCCGGCAACGTTTTGATCGGTGGAACCGGCGCCGCACACGGCGATAATACGCTGCAACTGGCATCGAGTCTGTTCAGCAGCGGTTTTGCCAGTTACAGCGTCACCGGCCTGACCGGACTGAAAGTCGCTGATGGTGCGCAGATCGATGTGGTGATGCCGGTCTACCGTTTCGGCGATGCGGCGCCGAACCAGTCCAGCGGCGCCGATCCGCGCACGGCCCTCGAATTGTGGACCCCCACGCTGTTTCAGGAGAACCCGGCCAAAGGGGTTCTGACCCAGCGTGGCGGCGCCAGTCTGGCGCTCCAGGCCGGTTCCAGTGAGTTGGCGCTGATCGACCCGGTGAGCAGTCCGCTGTCCATCGGCCACGGTGCACGTATCAGCGTCGACCCGGGGCAGCGCATCAAACTGCGCGGTGCCGGACAGATTACGGTCGACGGGCAATTGAACGCCTGGGGCGGCACTCTCGATATTCGTCAGCAACAGTTTGGCTCGCTGGACGTGGCGACCATGCCGCAGAACGCCGACCCGCAGGCCCACAACCGTTCTATCTGGATCGGCGAAGACGCGGTGCTGGATGTTGCCGGTCGCGCCTACACTGCCGTGGATGCGTTGGGTCGGGTTTACGGCCAGATCGGCAAAGGCGGCAGCATTATTCTCGGCGGCGAGATTGATTCGAAGAAAATCACCGCGACGTCGGCCGATGCTTACGTGATTGTGCGCGACGGTGCACGCCTGGACGCCTCCGGTGCGCACGCGGTTCTGGATATCGCCGGGGGCGGACCGACCGACGTCGCCACCGATGGCGGGCGCATTGCCTTGAGTTCTTACAATGGCGTGTTCCTCGACGGTCAGTTGCAGGCTGCAGCGGGTGGCGTCGGCGCGTCGGGTGGACATCTGGAGATTGTTCAGGACGCGCCGCTCTACCAGATGAATCTGGCGAGCAACGAAGTGCGTGCGCCCCGCGAAATGATCATCAGCCAAGGCTCGGATGGCTCGCTGCTGCCGGCGCATCTGCAGGCTGGCGAAGGCGCGGCGCAGTTGCGTTACGGTCAGACCCGCTTGAGCGCGGAGCGTTTGATGTCGGGTGGTTTCGATCACCTGAGCCTGTTGAGTAACGGCTTGCTCACATTCGCCGGCGACGTCGACCTGCGCATGAATCAAAGCCTGAATCTGTACACTGGCTCGATCTCGCTGGCGCAGGCCGCCAGCGACTCGACGCGGGTCAATCTGGCCGCGCCATACATGCGCTTGTCGGGGCTGGGGCTCTACGTGCCTTCGGATGTCAGCATGCGTCCACGGGTGCTGGCCAACGCGACCACTCAGCTGTCGAACGCCCGCTTCACCGCCACCGCTGACCTGCTTGATCTGAGCAACACCTTGTCGTTCGGCACCGAAGGGACAATTGCGCAGCTCGACGCGCCGGCCGCTGCCGTCAGCCGTCGTGGCTTCGACCAGGTCACCCTCGACAGTCGTGGCGACATGCGTTTTCTCGCGCCGAACGATAAAGAACGCAGCTCGCGGTTGTGGACACCCGGTGATCTCGACTTGCGCGCTGCGCAGATTTATCCGGCCACGGGTGTTTCGGCCGATGTCCGTGTCGGTTATCAGGGCTATACGGCCGTCCCGGAACTTGCGCGCACCTTGCGTATCAGCGGCCATGGCGAGGCACCGCAGGCCTTGCCGTATTCCGCTTTTGGCAATTTGCTGCTGGTTGCCGGCAAGATCGAGCAGGGCGGCGTTATCCGCGCCCCGTTGGGGTTGATCAGATTGGGCGAGAACTCGCTGGGCAAAACCCAGGAACTGAGCCTGTTGCCCGGCAGTGTCACGTCGGTCAGCGGCGCTGGTCTGGTCATGCCGTATGGCGGTACCACCGACGGTATCGACTATCGCTACGACGGCAAATCCGTGGTGTTGCACGGGATCGCCAGTGCCCTGGATGGCGTGATCCTTACCGGGCAGTACGTCGATGTGCAGGGCGGCGCGTTGATTGACTTGTCAGGCGGCGGCGATCTGCGTGGCGCCGGTTTTGTCTCCGGGCGCGGTGGCTCCACCGATGCCCGATTCAATCCGTTGGTGCGCAACGCTGCCGATGGCACGTTCAGTTTGCCGGGCCTGAGCAGTAACCCGGTGTACGCCATTGTGCCGGGCAACCAGAGTGCCTTTGCACCGGCACTCGCCGAGGCCGGTGCAAGCGATTCGCGCATTGGCCAGCAAATTACCGTCGGCGCCGGTGTTCCTGGCCTGGCCGCCGGCACCTACACCTTGCTGCCTTCAACCTTTGCCTTGTTGCCCGGCGCGTTCCGGGTCGAGGTCAACGGCCAGGCGACGCCGGGCATGACCAGCGGCGCGTTGAAAATGCGCAATGGTTCGTGGTCCAGTGCCGGGCTGATGTCGATTGCCAACAGCGGTGTGCGCGACAGTCTGCCGAGCCAGGTGATCCTGACGTCGGCCGATGTTCTGCGCCGCTATTCGCAGTACAACGAAACCAGCTTCACCCAGTTCATCGAAAGCGATGCGGCTCGTCGAGGTGTGCCACGTGCGTTGGCGCCAATGGATGCGAAATCGCTCAACGTGCAATTGGTGGCCGGTGGCAAGCACGACATCGACATGAACTTTCAGGGCCAGGCCCTGTTTGCCCCGAGCAAAGGCGGCGTGGCCGGGAGCGCTGTCGTGTTGGCCCAGGACCTGGAGGTACTCGGTGAAGGCCGTTCGCGCACGCCGGGGTTTAGCGGGATTTCGCTATACGCCGGCAGCCTTGACCGTCTCGAAGCCGGACGGCTGAGCCTTGGCGCCACGCCGACGGTTGAATACGGCTCGGCGGGTAACTTCATTCGCTTTGAGGGTTCGGCTGCCAATATCACTCTGCGTGAAGGCGCAGTGTTATCGGCACCGGAAGTGCTGTTGCGCACTGACAAAGTCGACGGTGGCATCACGCTGGAAGCGGGCGCCGGTATCAACACCCTCGGCCGCGGTGATGCGCCTTATGACTCGACCGACGGCTTCATTTATCAGCCGGGTTCCGCCAGTCTGTTGGTCGTGTCCAACGGTTGGACCAGCACGCT
This sequence comes from Pseudomonas sp. VD-NE ins, assembly GCF_031882575.1. Taxonomy (NCBI): domain Bacteria; kingdom Pseudomonadati; phylum Pseudomonadota; class Gammaproteobacteria; order Pseudomonadales; family Pseudomonadaceae; genus Pseudomonas; species Pseudomonas sp. VD-NE ins. The sequence goes on along the minus strand of NZ_CP134772.1, from coordinate 3,851,470 downwards.
CGCACCGACCGTCGCCACCTATTCGGAAGGCCCGGGCAGCATCCGCATCGGTACGTGCGCTGCGCAGCCATGCGCTCAGCCAACGTTGCTCTATTCCAATGGCAGCATTACCGCTGCCACCGATAACCAGTTCGAACTGAACGAATCCGTGCGCTTCGGCACCCGTCACCTGGCGCTGGCCGTCGGCGCGGTCAATGCCGGTAGCGCCGAGGCGCTGGCCGCGGCAGGTCGCGTACCCAGTGGCCTGACCTTGAACCAGAACGTGCTCGATCGCCTGCTGCGCGGCGATACGCAGTTTGGTGCTCCGGCACTGGAAACCCTGAGTCTGACCACTCGCGACGCGTTCAACTTCTTCGGCGACGTCAGCCTCGATACGCTTGACCCACAGACCGGCGTCAGTCGCTTGCAGAACCTTTTATTGGCCACGCCCGCCGTCTTTGGCTGGGGCGAGGCTGACGATGTGGCGACCATTCGCACCGCCAACCTGATCTGGAACGGTGCGACCCAGGCGCCGGGCGCGGTGGCCAGTGGTGGCGCCGGGACAGGAAGCGGCACACTGGACATTCAGGCGCAACGCATCGAGTTCGGTTATGGCCCGAACCCGCAACCCAACGGCCTGGATCAGAACAACCGATTGGCGTTGGGTTTCGCCAACGTCGACCTCAACGCCAGCGAGCGCATCACCGCCAACCACAAGGGCAGTCTTGCGGTGTATCTGGCGCAAGGGGCTTACGACCCGATTTCCGGCTACGTCTACAGTGGCGGCAACCTCAATCTGCGTACGCCGTTGCTCACTGGTGAAGCGGCCTCGGTCAACCTGTTCAAGGCGGGCGGCAACCTGACGGTGAGTGGCGTTGCGAATGCTGCGGTGGCCGATGCCTTGGGTGCGGAGTTGACGCTTGAAGGGCGCAATGTGCTGCTCGACGGTCGCATTGCACTGGCCAGCGGCAAACTGGTGGTCAAGTCCGAGAACAATCTGACCCTGACCAACGCCGCGCACCTGGACCTGGCCGGGCGTACCTTGCCATTCAATGACGTCAGCAAATACAGCTGGGGCGGCGATGTGGCGCTGTACAGCAGCCACGGCAATATCCGCCAGGCTGCCGGTTCACGTATCGATCTGTCGGCGCACAACAACCAGGCCGGCAATCTCGGTGCGGTGGCGCTGGCAGCGGATGCCGGGGTGGTCGATCTGCAAGGCGAGATCCTCGGTGCCAGCAGCGGTTACTACGATGCCGGTGGCACGCTGGTGCCGTACAAGGCCGGTGGCGTGGACATTCGCGCACAACGGCTGGGCGACGATTTGAACCAGGACTTCGCTGCGTTGAACCAGCGCTTGAACGCCGGGCAGGTGTTCGGCAGCCGCAGCTTCCAGCTCAAGCAGGGCAGCCTGGTGCTCGGCGACGGGCTCAAGGCCGGTGAAGTCAATGTCTCGGTGGACAACGGCAGTCTGACCGTGGCCGGCCTGATCGACGCCAGTGGTGAGCGGGTCGGCAGCATTCGTCTGTCCGCCAATAACGGTCTGACTCTGACTGGCAATGCTGTGCTCGATGCCCATGGTCGCGTGCTGCGTGTCGACAGCTACGGCAAGATCATTGATGCCCCCAACCGCGCCATGGTCGAACTCGATTCCGGCAATGGTTTGCTGACGCTGGCGTCAGGCGCACGGATCGATTTGCGCCATGGCACCGACGCGCCGCCTGGCAGCGCAGCCGGTCACAACGATGGTCTGCCGCGCGGTACGCTGGAACTCAATGCACCGCGTATCGGCGGCGGCGACATCGCCATCGATGCCAGCGGTGTGCTGAACATTCAGGGCGCGCGTTCCATCGGCCTGAATGCCATGCGCCGCTACACCGATGCAGTCGACGGCACCGATGCTGCCGTCAGCGGGCGCCCGTATCAGGTGATCGATCAGGCTTATCTGGACGGTATCCATGGCGACAGCACGGCGTTCATCGATGCGGCGCTGGGCAACGGCGATTTGCTGCAACGCAAACTGGCCGGATTGAATAACGCGGCTTATAGCGATGCGTTCCACCTACGCCCGGGCGTCGAGCTCGCCAGCAAAACCGCCGACGGCGATCTGGTGGTGCAGGGCGATCTGGACCTGTCCGCTTACCGTTACGCCAGTCTGAATCCGCACACGCAAAAAACCGCTGTTTATGGTTCGGGCGAATCCGGCAGCCTGCTGATCCGCGCCGGCGGCAATCTGGATATTTACGGCAGCATCAACGACGGCTTCGCGCCGCCGCCGGAAACCGTTGACGACGCCGGGTGGAAACTGGTGCCGGGCATCCAGCCTTTTGGTGGTGACCTGATCGTGCCGGGCGCCGGGGTGACGCTGGCAGAAGGCACCTCGTTCCCGGTCGGCACGACGCTCAATTACGACTTGCCGATACAGAGTGCGACGCTGGCCAGCGGCACGCTGCTGCCAACCCAGGGCATCCTCGCCGGGCCTTACACGCTGACGGCCGGTACAGTCCTGGCCGGTGCGGTACATGACGCCGCCGGCAACCTGCTGTACGCCGCCGGTACCTTGCTCAGCGACAACGTGACCTTGCCGGCGGGCAGCCGCCTCGGGGCCGGGACGCGGTTGAACTCGGCCACCGCCATGCAGGCGATGCTCTGGCCCAAGGGCGTGCCATTGCCTGGCACGTTTGCCGACAACAAAATCGTTGGCGTGAAATTAAGCGGTGCATTGGCGTTGTTGCGCGGCTCGCTGATTCCGTCGATGACCGACGTGGTGCTGGCCGACGGCACAGCGTTCATCGATTTGCGTCCGTTGAACGGCACGCAGCAGGGACGCAACTGGGCCCTGGCGAGCATGCTGCCGTCGGGCAGCACCTCGTGGTCGATGCGCGTAGTGGCGGGTGCGGATCTTGATGCTGCCGACAGTCGCACCGTGAAACCGCTCACCAGCGAAGGTCACTTGCGACTGGCGGACACGCATTACGGAATGGTCGTCACCACGAAAACCCTCGACACCACCTGGGCGGTCGACAATGCGTTGGGGTACCCGGCCGGGGAAGTGGTGAAGGAAGATGAAATGTTCTGGTGCGACGCGATCCCGGGTGTCTGTGTCGCGCCCGCCAAGTTCCTCTGGACGGACGGCAATCCGATGGGCGCACCGGCCGGGTCGCCGGTCAGCGAAGACGATCTGTTCTGGTGTGATATTGACCCTGCTTATTGCGCCGCCAACGTAGGCGGTACCACGGTCTCCACTCATTCGCAGATGTTCAGCGTTTTGCGAACCGGCGCCGCCGATCTGGACGTGATGGCCGCTGGCAATCTGAGCATGGAATCACCTTTCGGGGTGTACACCGCGGGTACCCAATCCAGCGATGTTGACGCGCGTTACAACCAGCCACGCGGTCGTTTGTCGGACGATGGTTCGGTGCTGGGCAGCGCGGGCAGTGATAACGAAAAATGGGTAGATGGTGGTAGCGACAGTCTGTATCAGGCCTGGTATCCGCAACTGGGGGGTAACCTCACGATTGGCGCCGGCGGTTCTGTTTCCGGCGATGTCGTCGGGCGACGTGCGACCAGTATCGCGATGGAAACCCGAGAGCAGGTGCCAAGCGTTGCCGTTGGCAACTGGCTGTGGCGTCAGGGTACGGGGAACGACGAAATACCGACCGCCTGGTGGATCAACTTCGGCAGCTATGCCAGTCAGCCGTTGGCGGATTCGAGCAGGAGTACCGCGCCGTATCTGGTGGGTTTTACGGGTTTCGGCACTCTTGGCGGCGGTAACATCAGCCTGCGCGCTGGCGCAGACGGTGGCATGCTTGACCCGGTCGGTGATGGCCGCAGTAATCTTTATCCGCGAGGGCAGGGCCTGATCGTCGCCGTGGGCAGCACCGGGCGAGTGGGCAGCGATGGCAGCCTGCAACTGACCGGTGGTGGCGATATCGACATGCGTCTCGGCGGTTCGCTCAACCCCTCGCTACAAGCCCGGGCGGGAGAAACCGGAACGCAAGCGCCGCGCCATGATCTGCAAGGCGCGGTGATCAACTTGCGTGGCGCTGCGCAAATCAATGCCAGTGCCGTGGGCGGCGTCAATCTGCAGTACGGTGCGTTTTCCCTGGATCAGGATTCGCGCGAAGTCCGTGCATACGATCCGTTCAAATCGACCCTGGGTAGTGCCTCCGGCGGTCTGGTACTGATTCCGGGAGATTCGGGGATGCGCCTGAGCACCCGTGGCGACCTGGTGTTGGGCGGTGCAGCAGATCCGGGACGCGTGCGCTTGCAAAACTCCACAGCCTTTACTGACGCCAGTGGGGTGGGCCATGCAGGCGGTGGATTGACCGGTTTCTCGCTGTGGACCGATCACACTGCGATCGATCTGTTCTCGGCGGGGGGCAACCTCACACCCAGCACGCAGTTGGCCGAATCGGACAATCTGTTGGTTTCCACATCCAATACATCACCCACTGACGGTCGCTTCGTCTATCCGTCGATCCTGCGCGCCGTGGCTGCCAAAGGCTCGATTTACGCGGGATCCTCGGCCGCTTATGGCACGGGCAATGTTCCGCCGGCCGAGGGCTACTCGTTGCTGTTGGCACCGTCTACCTCCGGTCAGCTGGAACTGCTGGCAGGCGATTCGATCTATGCCGGCGGTTATGCGATCAATCAGTCAGGCGCCAGTCCAGCGGCGATTACTTCGCCATTTGCGCCGTCCTTCAATGGGTTCGTCAGCAACAGCGCGGACAGGCCGCTCATGACCAATAACAGCGTTGACGGCGTGGCGACGCAACGCAACGCGCGCTACCCATTATTTGCGTTTGGTGCCAATAGCTATTCCGGGTTGAGTGGCGTGCAAGGGCCCGCACGGTTTTACGCGTTGACCGGAGATTTGGTTGGAGTCCGCAGTGGCGAGACGCTGACATTCTTTAGGTCCGGCGTACAGCAGCGCACCTGGTACGAAGCGGCAGGGCCTGTGTGGATGCTCGCCGGGCGCGACCTCGTCGCCTCGGGCACTTATCTGGGCCAGCCAACAGCCGTACCGAATGAAGTACTGAGCTACAACGGCGACGAGATCAGATCCACCGGCAACCTGTTCATTCACAACCGGCCCAACGATGTGTCGCGGGTTGCGGCCGGGCGCGACATTCTCTACAGCAGCTTCGATATCGCCGGCCCAGGTGTGCTTGACGTCAGCGCAGGGCGCAACCTTCTGATGGAGGACCGTGCCAGCATCACCAGCATCGGGCCGGTGCTGGCAGGCGATAGCCGACCGGGTGCCAGTGTGGTGCTGCAGGCCGGTGTTGGTGCGCAAGGGCTGGATTACTCACGGTTCATCGCGCGCTACCTCAACCCGCAGAACGTTGCTGATTCGCAGGTCTCTCTCAACGGCCAACCGGGCAAAGTGGTCAAGACGTACCTGGACGAACTGCAGAGCTGGCTGACCCTCGGCTATGGCTTCAGCGGCAACGTGGAGCAGGCGCAAGCGTTCTACGCCGCACTGCCGAGTGCCGAACAGGCGATCTTCGCGCGGCAGGTGTACTTCGCCGAACTGCGCGCCGGTGGCCTGGAATACAACGACGTCGATGGCCCGCGCAAAGGCAGTTATCTGCGCGGTCGCAACGCCATTGCGGCGCTGTTCCCGACCACTGATGTGGCGGGCAATCCGATCCGTTACGACGGCGACATCACGCTGTACGGCGGAGCAGGGGTCAAGACCGTGTTCGGCGGCGACATCCAGATGCTCACCCCGGGTGGCGGTCAGGTGTTTGGCATCGAAGGCGCAGCGCCGCCATCCACGGCGGGGATCATCACTCAGGGTTCGGGCAACATTCAGCTCTATTCGCAGGGCAGCATTTTGCTCGGCCAGAGCCGGATCATGACCACCTTCGGCGGCTCGATTCTCGGCTGGTCCGCCGAGGGCGATATCAACGCCGGTCGTGGCTCGAAAACCACCGTGGTCTACACCCCGCCGAAACGGGTTTACGACACTTGGGGCAACGTGACCCTGTCGCCATCGGTGCCGAGCACCGGCGCCGGTATCGCCACGCTCAACCCGATCGCCGAAGTGGCGCCGGGCGACATCGACCTGATCGCGCCGCTGGGCACCATTGATGCCGGCGAGGCGGGGATTCGCGTGTCGGGCAACGTCAACATCGCCGCACTGACGGTGGTCAACGCCGCGAACATCTCGGTGCAGGGCAAGGCGACGGGTGTGCCGGTGGTCTCGGCAGTGAATACCGGCGCGATCACCTCGGCCAGTTCCGCTGCATCCTCGGCCACCCAAGCGGCGGAAGACGTGGCGCGTCAGCAGCAAGCGGCGGCGCGGCAGAATCAGGCGTCGGTGTTTACCGTGCAGGTGCTCAGCTTCGGCAACGAACAGCTTGCGCCGTCTCGAGATGGTGCCAGCCGCGCGCCGGCACCGGGTTACAACCCGAACAGCCCGGTGCAGGTGCTGGGCGCCGGGGCGCTGGATGAACAGGCGAAGCAGCAGTTGACCGAGGAGGAGCGCGGGCAACTGACGTTGTAAAAGACTCTCGTGTAGTACGTTTGGGCGACCGGTTGGTCGCCCTTTTTTTATATTTATGAGGTTCGTGGGTATTGTTGTCGGGTGTGGACTAACGTCAGTATTTTGATGCGCCCGTTCACTCGATAGACCAGCAGATAGTTTGAATTGACCACCATTTCCCGAGTGCGTGGCACTCGACCGGACCTGTAACCAAAGGGAATTGATGAAAGCCTTTGCGTTGCTACACCCACCTTGCGCTGCAAAGCCGCTGAAGCGTTGGAATTGTGTTGTTCAATGTAATCGATAATGTCAGCCAGATCGTCCAGAGCCTGATCGCTCCATTCAAGCGGCAGCGCGTCGATTCTTGCGTTTCTCTTCTAATAATTGGTCGAGCCGCACCATGGCTTCCTCATGGGGAATGGCCGGGCGAGGATCATCCAGTGCAGCCTGCACCTTGGCACGAAACCAGCGATCGTAGCTCTCGGCCTCTTCTTCGGATTCGAAGTCAGAGTAAAACGGGGAAAGTAATATGCTCATAGTGATCTCCGTGATCAATCTCAGCAGTTTAAAGGGGGGAATGGCCCATTGTCGTCACTGGCTGACGATGCACCCCATGAGCCCTTGAGCAACCATGGGATAACGGAGCCCAGTATCTGCAAGCGCACCCTTTAAATCTGCCAGACGTTTCCCCCTGTTGTCCGGTAATCTCGACCGCCGCTGTAGGCGTATTCCTCCCCTCCGTTTTTCAGGTTTTCAGGCTACAAAACCGGGTGTTCTTTCCTACAAATACACTCAGAACGCATAGGGAATACTCACCTTCGCCCACAACATTTCCCCCTCTGGCCGGTTCTCCACATCAAACTCCTTGGCCCAGCGAATCTCCGCACTGGCGTACTTGAGAAACGTGAAGTGCAGCGCCGGGCCGATGGCAAACACCTTGCCGCGCACCCCGTCGTCGACGTCCTGCCCGGCAAACTGCACGGTGTGGCCGAACTGTTTGTCGTCGGTGGTTTGTTTGAGGTAGTAGCCGTTGATGCCGAGCATCAGATCGTCGGTGATCTTGTAGCTGGCCGAATAATCGAAGTGGAAGATTTGCCCGGACTTGTAGTCGGTGTCTTTGTTTTTCTCGTTGAAGCTGTAGGTGGTCTTCATCGAGACTTCGGTGCGTTCAGTCGGCAGCCAGGTGAACGAGAACAGCGGCTTATACGTGTAGAAATTGTTACTGGTATTGGCCAGCCGATCGACGCTGTATTCGCCGGTGGGCACGGTGACTTCCACGGCGGCGCCGAGGGTCAGGTTCTTGCCCATGTCCCACAGAATGATCGGTGCGAAGGTGGTATCGCCCATGCCTTCGCGGGTGTCGCTCAAGCCGAACACCGAGACTTCTTGCTTCAGCCATGGCTGGGCGATGTAACCGGCCAGGCGTCCGCCGAATATCCGCACCGGGCTCAAGTAATCGAGACGCGGAATCACCGCGGTGGACTCGATTTCGACATTCGGCACTTTGCCGCCGAACGAGCTGATGTTGAGCTTGGTCGATTTGTAATGGTTGTAGTAGAGGTTGAACGCGACCATGTTCTCCGGAAGGCTGTCGACTTCCAGCGGCAGCATGAAGAAACCGTCGGTGCCGGTGCCGATGTTGTCGACCCCGGCTTCGGTGGCCAGGGCGGGCAACGTCAGAGGGCAACCCGCGATGAAAAGGGCGAGCGGCAAGAAGGATGTTGCACGGGTCTGGCTCATGACTGTCCTCATTATTATTGTGATTGGGACCTGGTACCGGTCGCTCGGAGCGCCGGTACGCTAGAAATAAGCGTTTGGCGTACGTTGGGGCAGGGTATTGGCGGACACCGAGGGGGGCATCTGCGGACAGTTCGCGTACCCTGTGCTAACTTCCTTCGACATAACCGGTTACAAAAATAACAATCAAGCGTGATCCGGAATGTCAGCCCCCATGAACGTAAAAGTCCAAGACCCGACCTTTGAACTGGCGCTGGTCTCGCCGTTTCTTTTGCAAACCCTCGCCGAAGTCGCGCAGAACAAAGGCATCGATCCCCAGAGCCTGTGCCGTGGGCTGGGTTTTACCCTTGAGGATCTGCAGGATCCGGCGCAGCGGATTTCCTATCGTCAGGCCGTGGCGATGATTCAACGCGCACTCAAAGTGCTGCCCAACCAAGGCCTGGGGCTGTGGGTTGGCGCGCAGAATGTTCTCGGCACCCTGGGTCTGCTCGGGCACGTGTTGTCGCTGTGCAAGACCTTGCGCGATGCCTTTGCGTTGGGCATTCGGCATCAGCACACCTCGGGCGGGATCGTGGTGTCGAGCGTGGATGTGGTCGGTGGCCAGGTGCATCTCGATGCTGAATGCCGCTTGCCGTTCGCTGATGTGCAGGTGTTTGCAGTCGAGGAGTTTTTTGCCAGTTTGCTGGTGTACGGCCGCGCACTGGTCGGGGCCGAGTTCAAGTCGATTGCCGTGGAATTTGTGCATGCCGCGCCGGATTACCTGAGCGAATACCACCGCCTGCTGGGGCCGGAGGTGCGCTTCGGCTGCCTGCACAATCGCATGCTGATCGATGCGCTGTGGCTGGATGTGAATCTGCCCAATCATCATTCGCTGGCGTTGCGTCAGGCTGTGGCGTTGCTGGAGCTGGAAGCGGCGCAGGTGCATCAGAAACTCGATCTGATTCAGGCGGTGGAGCGGGCGATTGCCCGGGATCTGAGCAGCGGCAGTCACATTGAAAAGATTGCCGGTGATTTGAACATGAGCAGCCGTACGTTGCGTCGGCGGCTGACCGAGCATGCGTTGACGTTCGAGGCTTTGTTGGAGCAGGTGCGGCAGGCGCGGACGATGAGTTTGCTGGCCAATCCGAATATGCCGATCGAGCGGATTACCGAGGAAGTCGGGTACAGCGATGTGCGCAGTTTTCGCCGGGCGTTCAAGCGCTGGACGGGGCTGAGCCCGAGTGCCTGGCGCAATGACGCCAACCCTCACCCCAGCCCTCTCCCGGGGGGAGAGGGGGCCGACCGCGGTGTCTTGTGTCAAACATCGACCTGAAAGATTTTTGTCGATTATGGATTCACAGCTGCACGTTCAGGTCGGTGTCTTACCTCTATTATCCCCTCACCCCAGCCCTCTCCCGGAGGGAGAGGGGGCCGACCGTAGTGTCTTGAGTCATGCATCGACCTGAAAGGTCTGTGTCGATTATGGATTCACCGATGTACGTTCAAGTCGGTGTAGATCTTTAATATCCCCGAATCAGTTCCCTCTCCCCCCGGGAGAGGGCTAGGGTGAGGGGCTTTTGACTTCCATCCAAACCCCCACAAACCCTCCGGCCACAGGTAAACTCCCGCGCACTTTCCCAAGGAGTTCACATGAGTTACTACCAGCCGGGCATTCTCGCCACCCCAGTTCCTGCGCAAGCACGTCACCTGTTTTTCGCCCTTGAATCGGTTGAAGCGCTGCCGCAAGCGATCGACAACCTGATCAATCAGGTGGACGGCAAGTCGGCGGTGGTCGGTTTCGGCGAATCCCTGGCCAAGGCCTTCAATGTGCAGATCGACGGCCTGCGCAGCTTCCCGGCCATGACCGGTGTCGGCGTCGAGAACCCGTCGACCCAACACGCATTGTGGGTGTGGCTGCACGGCGTCGACCGTGGTGAACTGCTCAACCGTTGCAACGCCCTCGAGGCCGCACTGGCCCCGGCCCTGCGTCTGGTCGAGATGCAGGAAGCCTTCCGCCACAAGGACGGCCACGACCTCACCGGTTACGAAGACGGCACCGAAAACCCGCATGACGAAGCCGCCATCGCCGCCGCCCTGCAAAGCGCAGGCACTGATGGCATGGTCGGCGGCAGCTTCGCCGCGATCCAGCAATGGCAGCACGACCTCAAGGGTTTCCACAAACTCTCGGCCGAGGACAAAGACAACATCATGGGCCGTCGCCTCAGCGACAACGAAGAGATCGACGACGCGCCAGTCTCCGCCCACGTCAAACGCACCGCGCAGGAGAGCTTCGCCCCGGAAGCGTTTGTCGTGCGCCGCTCGATGCCGTGGATTGAAGGTGATCGCGCAGGCCTGATGTTCCTCGCCTTTGGCTTCTCGCTGGATGCCTTCGAAGCGCAACTCCGCCGTATGAGCGGTCTGGAAGACGGCATCACCGATGGCCTCTATCGCATCAGCCGGCCAATCACTGGCGGCTACTACTGGTGCCCGCCGCTGAAGGACGGTCACCTCGATCTGCGTGCCTTGCGCATTGGCTGATCTTGAAAAAGGGACTGAAAAATGAACGTGGTGCGCTGGGGCATGATCGGTTGCGGCAGCGTCGCTGAACGCAAGAGCGGGCCGGCCTTTTACAAGGCGCCCGGTTCGGCGTTGGTGGCGGTGATGGGCCGACGGCTTGAGGCCGTGACTGACTACGCCGCGCGCCACGGCATCGATCGCGTCTACACTGACGTCGATGCGCTGATCAACGATCCCGAGGTCGACGCGGTGTACATCGCCACGCCGCCCGACAGCCATCACGCCTACAGCCTGAAAGTCGCCGCCGCTGGCAAACATTGCTGCGTGGAAAAGCCCATGGCGCTGAATGCCGGGCAGAGTCGCGAGATGCAGCAGGCATTTGCCGAGGCTGGTTTGCACTTGTTCGTCTCCTATTATCGCCGGTCGTTGCCGCGCTTTGCGCAAGTGCGGCAATGGTTGGAGGAGGGGCGCATCGGTGAGGTTCGGCACCTGAGCTGGACGCTGACCAAAGCGCCGTCGCCGGCGGATCTGGACGGACGCGACAATTGGCGCACCGATCCGGCGGTGGCCGGTGGCGGTTACTTTGCCGATCTGGCCAGTCATGGTTTTGATCTGTTCCAGTACCTGCTCGGCGATATTGTCGAGGTCGCCGGTTTCACTGCGCGTCAGGCCGGGTTGTACGCGGCGGAAGACGCGGTCAGCGCCAGTTGGCGGTTCGCCTCCGGGGCGCTGGGTATGGGCTGCTGGAGCTTTGTCGCGGATCGGCGTGAGGATCGGGTCGAGATCATCGGCAGCCTTGGGCGGATCAGTTTTTCGGTGTTTGATGAGCATCCCGTGCAATTGCATGCGGAGGAAATCATCAGCCTGGAAATCCCCCATCACGAACACATTCAGTGGCATCACGTGCTGGGCATGAATGCGCATACTCGTGGCGACTCACAACACCCCGCCGTCGCCGAACAAGCCCTCAAGACTGATTGGGTCATGGACCAGATCCTCAAACGCCACTGACCCATCAGATCTACACCATCTCTGTGGGAGCTGGCTTGCCAGCGATAGCGGTGGTTCAGATAGCCAATCAGTTGGCTGACAGGACGCCATCGCTGGCAAGCCAGCTCCCACAGGTAACTGCGTGTGTCCTGCATCTAAGGTTATGCCCAAACAATATTTCTCAACCTTGTCATAACAACCCTAAGATCACGTCATAACTCGTTATAACAAGTGATTCAATGATGACCGATAACGTTCTCTCCCTAAGCAGTGTTCCTCTGCACACCCAACTGCGCGACGTCCTCCGTGCGCGCATCCTCGACGGCGAATACCCGCAAGACAGCCAGATGCCCTCCGAAAGCGAGCTCGGTGCGCTGTTCAAAGTCAGCCGCATCACCGTGCGCCAGGCGCTGGGCGATCTGCAAAAGGAAGGGCTGATCTTCAAGATCCACGGCAAAGGCACCTTCGTCGCCAAGCCGAAAACCTTTCAGAACGTCAGCAGCCTGCAAGGCCTCGCCGAGTCCATGACCGGCCGTGGCTACGAGGTGATCAACCGCCTGCGCAGCTTCAAATTCATCCCGGCCGACAAGCGTGTCGCCGAGCGTTTGCAGGTCGCCGAAGGCGAGATCGTCGCGCAGATCAAACGCGTACGGCTGATCAATCGCGAGCCAATCTCGCTGGAAATCACCTACCTGCCGAAAGCCGTCGGCGAGCGCTTGGAGAAGGCCGATCTGGTCACCCGCGACATCTTCCTGATCCTCGAAAACGACTGCGGCATCGCTCTTGGCCACGCCGATCTGGCCATCGACGCGGTGCTGGCCGACAGCGACCTGACCCAGGCGCTCAACGTTGAGGCCGGCTCGCCGATCATGCGTATCGAACGCCTGACCCACGACGCGCAAGGCCAGCCGCTGGACTTCGAACACCTTTACTACCGTGGCGATGCGTTCCAGTACCGCCTGCGGATCGACCGGCAAAAAGGGGAGCAGGCATGACCCGCAACGTTCTCGAACAGGAATACGACATCGTCGTCATTGGCGGCGGCACCGCAGGCCCGATGGCCGCGATCAAGGCCAAGGAAAAAAACCGCGACTTGCGCGTGTTGCTGGTCGACAAGGCCAACGTCAAACGCAGCGGTGCGATCAGCATGGGCATGGACGGCCTGAACAACGCGATCATTCCCGGCCACTCGACGCCCGAGCAGTACACCAAGGAAATTACCATCGCCAACGACGGCATCGTCAATCAGGCCGCCGTTTACGCCTATGCCACCCACAGTTTCGAAACCATCGAGCAACTCGACCGCTGGGGCGTGAAGTTCGAGAAAGACGAAACCGGCGATTACGCGGTGAAAAAGGTCCACCACATGGGCGCCTACGTGCTGCCGATGCCGGAAGGGCACGACATCAAAAAGGTTCTTTATCGCCAGTTGAAACGCGCCCGGGTGAGTATCACCAATCGCCTCGTTTGCACGCGGTTGCTGACTGACGAGGAGGGCACCGTCAACGGTGTGATGGGCTTCGATTGCCGCACCGCTGATTTTCATGTGATCAAGGCCAAAGCGGTAATCCTCGCCTGCGGCGCGGCGGGGCGCCTCGGTTTGCCGTCGTCGGGATACCTGATGGGCACTTACGAAAACCCGACCAACGCCGGCGACGGCTACGCGATGGCTTATCACGCCGGCGCCGAACTGGCCAACCTCGAATGCTTCCAGATCAACCCGCTGATCAAGGATTACAACGGCCCGGCCTGCGCCTACGTCACCGGCCCGCTGGGTGGCTACACCGCCAACAACAAGGGCGAACGCTTCATCGAGTGCGACTACTGGAGCGGGCAGATGATGTGGGAGTTCCACCAGGAACTGGAGAGCGGCAACGGCCCGGTGTTTCTCAAACTTGATCACCTCGCGGAAGAAACCATCCAGAACATCGAGGAAATCCTGCACAGCAACGAGCGCCCGAGTCGCGGCCAATTCCACGCCAATCGCGGCACCGATTACCGCACGCAAATGGTCGAAATGCACATTTCCGAAATCGGTTTTTGCAGCGGTCACTCGGCGTCCGGTGTGTGGGTCAACGAACGCGCCGAGACTTCGGTGAAAGGTTTGTATTCGGCGGGCGACATGGCCGCCGTGCCGCACAACTACATGCTTGGCGCGTTCACCTACGGCTGGTTTGCCGGACACAACGCCGCCGATTTTGTCGCCGGCCGCGAGTTTTCTGCGCTGGATGCCGCGCAGATAGAAAAGGAAAAGGCCCGGGTCTACGCACCGCTGGATCGCGAACACGGCCTGCCGCCGGCGCAGGTCGAGTACAAGCTGCGGCGCTTCGTCAACGATTACCTGCAACCGCCGAAAGTCACCAAGAAGATGCAGATCGGTCTGCAACGCTTCAGCGACATCGAACGCGATCTCGAGCAGATGAAGGCCAACAACGCCCACGAATTGATGCGCGCGATGGAAACCAGCGTGATCCGCGACTGCGCCGAAATGGCCGCCCGCGCCTCGTTGTTCCGCGCCGAAAGCCGCTGGGGTCTGTACCACTATCGCGTCGATCACCCGCAGCGCAACGACAGCGAGTGGTTCTGCCATTGCCACCTGAAGAAGGGCGATGACGGCCAGATGACCAGTTTCAAGAAAGCCGTCGAGCCTTACATCATCCCGCTCGACGCCGAAGAAATGCAGGCTTACGACCGCTTGCGGGTCGGCGCTTTCGCCGCTTGATGCACCCCTAAAAAGAGAGTCCGGACCATGGCCTATCAAGCTCAGGAAATCTTCTTCCGCTCCAACGCCCCCGTCACCGTGGACGAGGACAAATGCATCGCCGAAAAGGGCTGCACCGTGTGTGTCGACGTTTGCCCGATGGACTTGCTGGCGATCAACCCGGCGACGCAGAAGGCCTATATGGCGTTCGATGAATGCTGGTACTGCATGCCGTGCGAGAAGGACTGCCCGACCGGTGCCGTCAAGGTCGACATCCCCTATTTATTGCGTTGATTAAAAGGGCCTCATCGCTGGCAAGTCGAATCGTCGCACCGCAGCTCCCACAGGTTTCTCGGGTGTTTGCAAAATTTAGGTCCCACCGCAAATCCCTGTGGGAGCTGGCTTGCCAGCGAAGAGGCCGGCCCAGATACCGCAAAGCCATCCGGTGAACCCCGGACGCTGGATTCACCGAAAACCCCTCGTTTCCCACCGCGCCCTGATCGCGGCGGAGACGAACTCAAATAAATGATTCGAGGGGAAACACTCATGTTGCGTGCAGCAATCGCCGGTCTGGTACTGGCTTCGTTCACCTTGTCGGCCTCGGCCGAAACCATCCGCATCGCCATCGGCACCCAGGACACCACCATCAACTGCGCCGCCGGCGGCTTGTTGATTCGTGAACTCGGTCTGCTCGACAAATACCTGCCCCACGACGGCGCCTACAAAGACGCGAAGTACGACGTGCAGTGGAAGAACTTCACCAGTGGCGCGCCGCTGACCAACGAGATGGTTGCGGGCAAACTCGACTTCGGCGCCATGGCCGATTTCCCCGGCGCGTTCAACGGTGTGGCGTTCGAAACCGCCGGCAAACACAGCCTGTTCATCAGCGTGTTGTCGGGGAGCATCAAGGGCAGCGGCAACGGCATCGTCGTGCCGAGCGCGTCGGGCGTGCAGTCGCTGAGCGAGCTCAAGGGCAAAACCATTTCTGTGCCATTCGCTTCGACGGCCCACGGCATGTTGCTGCGCGCGGTGGCGGCGCAGGGTTGGGATCCGCTCAAGGATGTGAACATCATCGCCCAGCCGCCAGAGGTTGCCGGCTCCGCGTTGCAGGCCGGCAAGATCGACGCCCACGCCGATTTTGTGCCGTTCGCCGAACTGTTCCCGAGCCGGGGTTTCGCCCGCAAGATTTATGACGGTGCCCAGGCCAATGCGCCGACGTTCCATGGTGCGCTGGTGGATCAGGCGTATGCGAAGAAGTATCCGGAGATTGTTGTCGCGTACCTGCGCGCCAGTATCGAGGCCAATCAATTGCTCGCCGCCGAGCCTGAGAAGTACAGCGAGCTGATCGCCAAAGTTACCGGTGTCGATGCCGAGGTGAATTATCTGTTCCACGGCCCGCTCGGCGTGCAGACCCGCGACCTGAGCTGGAAGCCGGAATATCGTCAGGCAGTCGGCACGGCTATCGATACGTTGAAGCTGCTGAAGAAGGCTGATCGTGGGCTCGATCTGAATACGTTTATTGACGATCAGTTCATTCGTGCGGCGTTCAAGGCGTCGGGTCTGGATTACACGGTGCAGTTGGCCAACTACGCGCAGACGCCGCTGAAGGCTACGGATGCGGCGACGGGTAAAGCGATCACTGACTTCAGCCACGTCGCGGAAATCTGGGTGCGCGGTGAGGACAAGGTGCGCCAGTACGCGTCTGCGAAAGAAGCGTTCACCGCGCTGGTGGCTTTGAAGCAGGAAGGCAAAAACATTCGGGCGGTGTATGCGCAGGCCAGTGACAGCGGGATCAAGTTGTTGGCTGAGCAGGCGTGGTTTGCCAGTGATGCGAAGGGACGGTTGAGTGCGTTTTTGCTCAAGGGGCAGGCTCAGCAATATGCCTCGGCGCAGGGTGGCAAGGTTTTCGATTTTAGCGATGCCACTGCCCAAGCCGTTGCTGCCCGCTAGTTGAAGATCAAGAGCCCCTCACCCTAGCCCTCCCGAAACGTCGGACCGCCCAGAGGGAGAGGGGACTGACCGCGGTGTTTGAGCTCGCTACGCCGACCTGAAATACCGAGTCGAACTCAGGTTTTGAAAAGCATGGAGATCTGCTCCCTTTCGAGCCGAACTCAGGTTTTGAAAAGTATGGAGATCGGCTCCCTTTCGAGCTGAACTCAGGTTTTGAAAGGCTCAGAGATCGGCTCACTTTTCAGCCGAACTCAGTTTTGAAAACCATGAAGATCGGCTCCCTTTCCCCCTCGCCCCCCTTGGGGGGAGAGGGCTGGGGTGAGGGGGGTAAATCTCAGCCACAACACAGATCCAGAACTGGAAACCCGCCCCATGAAAACACCCATCCGCTGGACATCAAGAGCCTCATCCTTGCTGCTCTGCCTGCTGTTCTGGCAACTCGCCGCCAGTCACCACTGGAACCTCGGCCTCGTCACCTTCGCCAACGTGCCAACACCCTTGGCCGTCATCGAAGCAGCGCTGGGCCTCGGCGACTCAGGCAAGCTCCTGCAACACCTGACCGCCAGCCTCAGCCGCGTCTTCGCCGGCTACCTCGCGGCACTAATCATCGGCATCGCCCTCGGTCTAGCCATCGGCCGCTCGAAATGGGCCGAAGACCTGCTGCTGCCACCGCTGGAAGTCCTGCGCCCGATCCCCGCCGTCGCATGGATCCCGCTGGCAATCCTGATGTTCCCATCCTCCGAACTGTCGATGGTTTTCATCACCTTCACCGGCGCGCTGTTCCCAATCCTGCTCAACACCGTGCACGGCGTCGAAGGCGTCGACCCACGCCTGATCGCCTCGGCGAAAAGCCTCGGGGCAGGGCGCCGGGCGATCCTGCTGGAAGTGATTTTGCCCGGCGCAGCACCGAGCATCATCACCGGCCTGGCGATCGGCATGGGCACGTCTTGGTTCTGCCTGGTGACAGCGGAAATGATCTCCGGCCAGTTCGGCATCGGTTACTACACCTGGGAGTCCTACACGATCCAGAACTACGCCGACATCGTCGTCGGCATGTTGCTGATCGGCGTGCTGGGCATGGGCAGCAGTCTGCTGATCAAACGACTGGGCGGGTTGTTCACGCCTTGGCATCGACCGCGAGGAAAAGCCTGATGAGCGTGATGCAAACCCCGGAAGGGCGGATCGACATCCGCCAATTGTCCATCGTCCTCGGCGCAGGGCGTGAAGCGTTCGAGGCCGTGCGCGAGCTCGATTGCCAGATTGAACCGGGCCAGTTCGTCTGCATTCTCGGCCCGTCCGGTTGCGGCAAGTCGACCCTGCTCGGCGCTCTGGCCGGGCATCTGAGTGCTCACACCGGCAGCCTTGAAGTCGATGGCGCGGCGGTATCCGGTCCGTCGCCGCAACGTGGCATGGTGTTCCAGCACCACACGCTGTTTCCGTGGCGCACGGTGCGTGACAACGTCGCCTTCGGCCTGAAGATGCGCGGCATCGGCAAGGCTGAGCGCCACCGCGCCGCCGATGACATCCTCAAGCTGGTCGGCCTCGAAGGCTTTGCCGAGCGCTGGCCCGATCAGCTTTCCGGCGGTATGCAGCAACGCGTCGAGATCGCCCGTGTGCTGGTCAATCGCCCGCGCCTGTTGCTGATGGACGAGCCGTTCGGCGCGCTGGATGCACTCACCCGTTTGAACATGCAAGAGCTGCTGCTGGACATCTGGACGCGCATCCGCACCACGGTGGTGTTCGTCACTCACGACATCGACGAGGCGTTGTTCCTCGCCGACCGCTTGCTGGTGATGAGCGCGCGACCGGGGCGAGTCATCGAAGACTTGCGTCTGGATTTCGCCCGGCCACGCACCAGCGAACTGGTCACCAGTCCTGAATTCTCGCGCCTCAAACGCCACTGCCTCGACCTGCTGCGCCACGACGATAACCGACCGCTGCCGCGCCTCAATCCGCTCGGCCTGCCTCCTGAAAACCCTTTGCCGCGATTTGCCCTATGACCCCTATTTTTGCTGTGACCGATAACCAAGACATTCTCGATCTGCAACCGCGCCTGACTGCCGAAGACGCCGGCGTGCGACGCATTGCGCTGATCGATCTGGCGGATCTGGAGGAGCCGGATGGCTTGCTCTGGCTGGTTGATCGCCTCGGCCAGGATCCTGCTGAAGACGTCCGCGCTGAAGCCGCGCGTTTGCTGGAGGCCTGGGAAGATTCAGAGGTCGTGCAGGCCTTGTGCGAGGCGCTGACTGATCCGGCGCCCGCCGTGCAATCTGCCGCCGCACAAAGCCTGAGTCTGCTCAAGACTGAAGCGGCTGGGCGGGTGATTCTGCCGTGGACCGATCACGCCGACGTCAGCGTGCGCATCGCCGCGTTCCGTGCCTTGCGTGAACTGCGTTTCGCCGATGCTGCGCCTGCTGCTGTCTCTGCGCTGAACGATGCCGACGCCAATGTCCGCCGTGAAGCCGTCGGCGTGCTCGGCTGGCTCAAGCAGCTCGACGCGCTGCCTGCTTTGGCGCGATTGGCCAGCGACGATCCGGACACCGAGGTCCGCCGCGCCGCCACTGGGGCTTTGGGCCTGGCCTCCGGCACCGAAGTCCTCCCGGCCCTGCGCCAGGCTTTACAGGACAACGCCTGGCAAGTGCGCGAAGAAGCCGCAACGACGTTGGGCAAAGTCGGCCACCGCGACGCCGGCCCTGCGCTGGTCGAAGCCTTGAGCGACGATTACTGGCAAGTGCGCCTGCGCGCCACCCGCAGTCTCGGCCGTTTGCAATTTGCCCCGGCGCTGGACGCCCTGATCGACACCCTCGGTCATCGCATCAGCAACCTGCGCAAGGAAGCCGCGCTGGCCTTGGGCGAGTTGAATGATCGCAGTGCCGTGGCCGCGTTGCAGGCCACGCAGGACGACGGCGACCCGGAAGTGCGCAAAGCCGTGCGCATCGCCTTGAGTCAGTTGCAATGAGTCCGCTATCGGTGGGGAATTCGCAAAACGAAGGCACCTTACGCTTGAGCTGGCCGGACGGCCGCGAACAACAGCTCAACCACGCCGAATTGCGCCGCCAGTGCCCGTGCTCGCAATGCCGCGCGTTTCGCCTGAAAGGCCTGACACCCATGGTCGATGAACGCGTACGGCTGATCGAACTCAACCCGCAGGGCTACGGCGTGCAACTGGTGTTCAGCGACGGCCACCAGCGCGGCATTTACCCGTGGGCCTATCTGGCAAATCTCACCCCCTGAGAGCACCGTTTACCCTGTGGGAGCTGGCTTGCCAGCGATGGCGGCTTGTCAGTCAACACAGATGCCGGATGTGCCGGCCTTATCGCTGGCAAGCCAGCTCCCACAGGGATCTTCAGTGTTTGGTTAATTCGTGGCCGTCATTGAAGGCCGGCACCCATGGAAAATATCCAGCCCCGGCTGATACAGCGAGGTCTTCACCTCAAACAACCCCAGCACCGAGTGAAACAGGTTGTCGTGGCTCAGATCCGTCTGCCCGGTCTTGCCTTGCAGGCAGCCGCGATCAATCCCCTCACTGGCGAGCGTGCCATTGCCGAACCACATCACCATCGGTACATGGGTCTGCGCTTCCGGTGCCAGGGCATACGGCGCCGCATGCAGGTACAAGCCGTTTTCGCCCAATGATTCGCCGTGGTCGGAGACGTACACCATCGAGGTGTCCAGCGAGTCCTGATTGCGCTTGAGCAATTCGATGACCTTGGCGAGGAAATGGTCGGTGTAGAGGATGGTGTTGTCGTAGACATTCACCAGTTCATCGCGGCTGCAACTGCCCAGTTGATTGGTGTGGCAGATCGGTTTGAAGCGCTCCATGTCTTTCGGATAGCGCTCGTAGTACTCGGGGCCGTGGCTGCCGTCCGCATGCAGGACAATGATCGCGTGGCCCTTGAGGCTGTCGATGTAGCTTTGCAGATCCGCCAGCAGGGCTTCGTCGAGGCAGTTGTTGCCGTCGCAGAATGGCCCCGGCTGGTTCTTCGAAATATCGCGATGCGGCACGCGCAGACAGGTGCCTTTGCAGTCGCTGTTGTTGTCCAGCCACAGCACTTGCACGCCGGCGCGCTGGAGAATGTCGAGCAGGCCTTCGTAGGTTTTGCCTTTCTTGTCGCTGTAATCCTCACGCGGGAACATCGAGAACATGCACGGCACCGACACCGCCGTCGATGTGCCGCAAGAGTGCACCTGGGTGAAATTGAGAATGTCGAGTTTGCTCAGTTCGGGATTGGTCTCGCGTTCATAGCCGTTCAGCGAAAAGTGGTCGGCGCGGGCGGTTTCGCCGACCACAAACACCATCAGCGATTTCTTCTCGCGGCTGGCCGCCTTGGCGCTCATCACTGCGTCTTCGCCGATGGCCTGCACCACGAAGTGCTTTTTGATGCCCAGGCGTTGCTTGGTGTACTTGCTGATCGCGTAGATGTAGTTGGTCGGGTTGATGAAGTGAGTGAGCTTGTCTTCTTCGCGGAAGATCGGCGCGTAGGTCGAATAGAAGGTGCCCACTGACGCGGCGATCACCAGCACACAGGCGATGATCACCAGCACCTTGGTGAGCAGACCGCGAAAGAACGGCCGATAACTGACCGGCCAACGCCAGATCAACGCCGCCGGCAGTACGCCGAGCAACAGCAGGTAAGCCAGCAGCTTGCCGTTGAACAGCGCGGTGGCTTCGGCGGGGTTGGTTTCGAAGACATTCTGGATCATCACCGTGTCGATGGTGATGCCGTATTCGTTCATGAAATACGCGGCGCAGGCCGAGAGCAGGGCGACCACGGTGAGCACCGGTTTCAGTGTCCAGCGGAACGACACCAAGGTCAGCAGCAGAGTGATCGCGGCCCACAAAAACAGCCCGAACGAGGCGAAAAACGCCAGTTTGTGCACGCCTTGCAGGGTGATCAGTGTGCCCAGCGCCTTCCAGGTCGCCAGGTTGTACAACGCCACCAGCGCCAGGGAAAACAGCAGCACCAGTCGGGTAGGAGTGATGGACGGTAAACGCAGTCCGTTGCCCAAAGCCATGTCAAACATTCCTCTACTTGAATAGAAAACCACGCGGTTGCGCGTGTAACTGTAGAAGAACATTAGTAAAAAATTCGTAAACATCCTGTAACAAGTCTGCACGCCATCCCTGTAGGAGCTGCCGAAGGCTGCGATCTTTTGATCTTGCCCCTTAAAAACAACATCAAAAGATCGCAGCCTGCGGCAGCTCCTACAGTGGGATTGTGGGGGTCAGAAGGATTTGCTGACGCTGGCGACGACGGTTGCCGTGCACACATCCTTGAAGCCCCAATTGCTCAGGCATTGGGTTTGTGAGAGATCGGTGTCGATGTAGCTCAGGCCCAACACCACGCCGGCCAGGTTGTGGGTGAGTTTGATTTCCCATTCGCGATAAGAGTCCTCGGCGCTGCCCGACGCCGAGTACAAATGCGGGTCCTTGAAATCCATATTGCCGTAGCGCAACTTCAATCCTGAGTCGTACGGCAACTCGGTTTCATAACCGATGTAGGTGTACAGCGAACTCTGTTTGCTATCGATCCCCGGCGCATCGCTGGAGTAATACGCCGCCAGTTTCACCCCGTAAACCCCGAGAATCCCGTAAACCTCGCTCTGGTTGAACTGGCTTTCCTTGGGGTAGGCGTACTTGATGTAGCCTAGGTCGAGGCTGACAGCCTCGGTCGCCTGCCACAGCCAACCGCCGTAGTAATCGACTTCCTGGCGGGTTTTCAGGCCACCGCCGAAATCGACGTTGGAGCTCCACGCGCCAAGGTACAGACCGCTGCTGTGCGCGAGGGTCAGACCGGCCTGCACGGCAGGGTCGTTTTGCGTTTGCGAGATGCCCCGCGTGCGGTAGTCGCTGGCGAGGGTCAGGTCTACCTCCAGCGCAAAGTCATCGTTCAAGGGGAGCGCTTGGCTGCTCAAAGGCAGCAGACTGAAAAAACTCAGGGCGAACAGGGGCAAGGCTTTCATGTGAAGTCCCGATGTTGTGATTTTTATGGGGGCAGGAAGTAAACCTGTAGGAGCTGCCGCAGGCTGCGATCTTTTGATCTTGGTTTTTTAAAATCAAAGTCAAAAAGATCGCAGCCTGCGGCAGCTCCTACAGGGGAGATCAGTGTTGTTATTTTTCGGCGGTATAGACCTGACGGCCGCCGAACCAGGTTTGCAGGACCTGGGTGTCATGCAGGGCTTTGTTGTCGACGCTGAACACATCGCGATCGAGCACGATAAAGTCCGCCTGCTTACCCGGCGTCAGCGAGCCGATCTGTTTCTCCAGGCCAATCGTCCGTGCGGCGTTGACCGTGTAGGCATAGAACATCGTGTCGCGGTCCAGACGCTCATCGGCATTGAGTACGCCCAACGGGCCGACCCGAGTAATCGCCTGGGCCATGGCATTGAACGGATTTGGCGTCGACACCGGCCAGTCACTCGCGCCGGCAATCGTCGCGCCCTGTTTCAGCAGCGAGTGCGCCGGGTACTGATAGCGAAAGGCGAGGGCGCTGACGTAGGGCTTGATCATGTCAGTGGTGTAGTCGTCGGCGCTGGCCCACAGCAGTTGCATCGAGGCGATCACGTTGAGCGGTTTGAAACGGGCGAACTCTTTCGGATTGACCATTTGCAAGTGGGTGATCGAGTGCGTCACGCCGCTCTGCCGATCCTTGCGCGCCTGGGCGATACCGTTCAGCGACTCACGCACGGCACGGTCGCCGATCGCGTGGATGTGCACCAGCCAGCCGCGCTGGTCGATGGCGCTGACCAGTTCGCCGAAATGCTGCGGATCGATCAGCAATTCGCCCTGTTTGTGCGAGTTGCTGTAGGGGTCGATCATCGCCGCGCTTTGTGCCGGGAATTCAATCACGCCGTCGGCGAAGATCTTGATCCCGGGCAGGGTCAGGTTGGGAATGCCCTGAAATTGCTGGCGCACCTTGTCCAGCGTATCGAGGTCGGCGGGCACGCTTTTCGGGTTGGCTACCAGCAGCGCCGCGACGTGCACGCTCATGTCGCCGCTTTCCGACAGGGCTTTATAGGCCGGCAGCACGCCGACGGTTTTCTCGGTGGGTTTGAGGGCGAACACCGCTTCGCCCGGGGCGGCGTTGGCGGCCGGATCCATCCACGCGGTGATGCCGAGGCTGTTGTTGTAGCGCACCGCTGATTTCGCCGCATTCAACATGTCGGCGGGGCTCGGCACTGGCATTTTCGAGGCGACCCGATCCCAACCGGCGTCGACCACAAATCCATTGGGCTCACCGTTGGCCAGTTTGCCGATGGTGTCCTTTTCCGCGTCGGGCAGGGTTTTCAGCAGCGCTGCGTCGATCCCGGCGCGTTTGAGCATGACGTTGTTGGCCCACGCCGTGTGGTGGTCGCTGCCGATAAACACCACTGGCACGCTGGCCCATTCGCCGCTGTTGAAGGTTTTGCCCAAGGCCTCGGCTTGCGCCCAATAAACCGAACTCATCCCGGCAATGCTCAGCACGTCGCCATGTTTGGCCTTGCCGTCTGCACGCCAGTCGCGCAGGCGTTTTTGCAGTTCGTCGAGGCCGACGACTTCGTCTTCCATGTTCGCCGAGACCATTTCCAGACCGCCGAAAATCGCGTGGGAATGGCTGTCGATCAGCCCGGGCATGAGCGCTTTGCCCTTGAGGTCGATGACTTGGGTGCCGGGTTCGATCAAGGCTTTGATCTGCGCGTCGGTGCCGACCTTCAGCACTTTGCCGTTTTCCACGGCCAGGGCCTGCACCTTGGGTTGCGCGCGGTCGGCAGTGAAAATCTTGCCGTTGAGCAGGATCAGATCAGGTGCGGCGATGGCTTCCATCGAGGCAAAACTTACAGCGGCTACCAGCAGACTCGGGATGAATCTTTTCATTGAAGATTTCCTTGTTATTGCGTCTGATGGCGAGATTAGTGGCTGGCAACGGCTGACAGAACGCCTGCCTCACGAAAAACGTTTTTGCCTGAATGGAAAAAGCATGGACAAGTTGGGTGCATTGAAAATGTTCGTGGTCACCGCGCAGCTCGGCAGTTTCAGCCGCGCCGCCGAGCAGTTGGGCAAGACCCCGTCGGCGCTGACCAAAGCGGTCAATCACCTGGAATCGGAGCTCGGCGCACGGCTGTTCGAGCGCAGCACTCGGCGGATTCTGCTCACCGAAATCGGCCGTGTGTACCTGGAAACCGCGCGGCTGGTGTTGCAGCGGCTGGACGAGGCCGGCGAGGAAATCGAGCAGTTGCAGCACGGCTTGCGCGGCAACCTGAAAATCACTGCGCCGCTGGCGTATGGGCGGGCGTTTCTCGATGAGGTGTGTGACGGCTTTTTGCAGCAATACCCGCAGATCAGCCTGCAAGTGGACCTGTGCGATGCCTTCGTCAATCTGCTGGAAAGCGGCTACGACCTGGCGCTACGTGAGGGCCACGATGATTTGCCGGGGTTGATTGCGCGGGTGGTCGGCAGCAATCGTCTGGCGTTGTGCGGCAGCCCGGAGTACCTGGCGCGCAAGGATTTGCCGGTGAATCCGCAAACCCTCGAACAACATGAATGGCTGCTTTATCAGCATCCGCTGCTCAGCCGCGAATTCTGGTGGGCCGAGCGCGACGGGCAGCGTTTGAGCCTCGCGCAGCCGGCGAATCCGCTGTTGCGCAGTGATAATTACGATTTGTTGCTGGCCAGTGCCCTGGCCGGGCGCGGTTTGCTGCACACGCCGCTGTGGAGCGCCGCGCCGTACATTGCCGACGGGCGGCTGGTGCGGGTCATGGCGGATTACGAGATCGATCCGGACACTTTTGGCCCGCACATTCTTGCGGTGTACCCGAGCCATCGGCGGGCCACGGCGAAGGTCGTCGCCTTCATCGATTACATCGCCGAATTCCTCGCCGAACGCGGCCTTGGCTAACACCCACGCACTGATCGTTCCCACGCTCCGGCGTGGGAATGCAGCCCGTGACGCTCCGCGTCACTGGACGCAGAGCGTCCCTAGAGGCGTTCCCACGCGGAGCGTGGGAACGATCATTGCGCGTGGGAACGATCAACGTAGGGTGGGCCGACCTGTGGCGCTTGTCAGGAAAATCCTACAGGAGTACAAATGTACTCCATGACCAATCTGACTCCCCGCCGTACTGCCATCCTGACGTTTATCCGCGATCGAATCGCCGAACACGGTCAGCCCCCAAGCCTCGCTGAAATCAGCGAGGCTTTTGGTTTTGCCTCGCGCAGCGTGGCGCGCAAGCACGTGCTCGCGCTCACCGAAGCCGGTTTTATCGAGGTCAATCCGCATCAGGCTCGCGGCATTCGCTTGCTCGGGCAGCCGCCGCGTCCGGAACTGCTCGACATCCCCGTGCTCGGCCGCGTCGCTGCCGGTGCGCCGATTGGCGCCGATGCCGACATCCATAGCCGTTTGATGCTCGACCCGGCGCTGTTCTCCCGCACACCCGACTACATGCTGCGGGTGCAGGGCGATTCGATGATCGAGGACGGCATCCTCGACGGCGATCTGGTCGGCGTGAAGCGCAATCCCGAAGCGCTCAACGGCCAGATCGTCGTGGCACGGCTCGACGGCGAGGTCACCATCAAACGCTTCGAACGGCTCGGCGATGAAGTACGGCTGTTGCCACGCAACCCGGCGTATCAGCCGATTGTCGTGCGCGACACTCAGGACCTGGCCATCGAAGGGGTGTTCTGTGGTCTGGTGAGGCAAGGCTGATGGGCGCCGTCGTTGCGTTGGATACGCTGTTCAATGGCGGCCAGGTCTGGAAGGGCCGGCCTGCGCCACCCGCTGCCAGCCCGCAACCGACCGGGCATGCGGCGCTGGACGCGGCACTGCCCAGCGGTGGCTGGCCGGAAGCGGCGTTGAGCGAAATTCTTCTGGCCGGTCCCGGTGTCGGCGAACTGCAACTGGTCTGGCCGACGCTGGCGCGGTTGTCGGCGGCGGGCGAGCGCATCGTGCTGGTGGCGCCGCCGTTCGTGCCGTACCCGCAGGCGTGGGAGAACGCCGGGGTCGATCTGCGTCAGTTGTCGGTGATCCAGGCCAGTGAACGCGATGCCTTGTGGGCGGCGGAACAGTGTTTGCGTTCGGGCAGTTGCGGCGCGGTGCTGTGCTGGCCGCACAAGGCCGATGACCGCGCATTGCGCCGTTTGCAGGTGGCGGCGGAAACCGGCCAGACCCTGGCGTTTGCCTGGCGGTCGTTGAGCGAAGCGATCAACCCGTCACCGGCGGCGTTGCGCATTGCCATTGATGCCAAACCCGCGCAGTTGCGCGTGCTCAAGTGCCGTGGCGGTTTGGCGCGTGCGGCACCGATTGCCTTTGCCGTGGGTCACTGAGGTCGCCATGCGCTGGGTGTGTATTCTGTTTCCGCAATTGGCCCTCGACGCCGTGCTGCGTCAGCGTCCCGATCCCGATGAGCCATTAGTGCTGCTCAACGGCCCGGCCCAGCGCCGGGTGTTGCAAGCGGTCAACCCGGCGGCGCGCAAGCTCGGGTTGCGCGCCGGCCAGTCGATGACCGCCGCCCAAGCGATGAGCAAAGGGTTTGCCACGGCGGATTACGAGGCGGCCGAGGTCGAGCACTGGCAGCAATTTCTCGCCGCGTGGGCCTACCGTTTCAGCGCGCAGGTCAGCGTGCACTATCCGCGCACCGTGGTGTTCGAGATCGAATCGAGCCTGGGTCTGTTCGGCTCCTGGGCGCAGTTCGAAGCACGACTGCGCCAGGAACTGACCGATCTGGGTTTCCGTCATCGCATCGTCGCCGCACCGAATCCGGTGGCGGCGCGGGTGCTGGCCAATGCTTACGACGGCTTGGTGGTGCCGGACGGCGAAGCCTTGCAGCACCACCTCGGCCAGTTACCCGTCGACCGCGTCGGCCTGGAGCCGAGCGTGGCCACGGCGTTGTCGCGCATGGGCCTGCGCAATCTGAATCAGGTGCAGAGCCTGCCGCGTCAGGCGCTGGCGCGGCGCTTCGAAGCGCAGATGCTCAAACACCTCGACACCTTGTTCGGTGCGCGACCCTTGGCGCTGGAATTTTACTTGCCGCCGGATCGTTTCGATGTGCGCATCGAACTCAACTTTGACGTGCAGTCGCATCAGGCGCTGCTGTTCCCGTTACGGCGTTTGACCGGTGACCTGTCGGCGTTCCTCTGCGGGCGTGACAGCGGCGTGCAGCGTTTCGACCTGCATCTGGAACACGCCGGGCTGCCGGACAGCGTGATCAAGGTTGGTCTGCTCAGTGCTGAACGTGATCCGGCGATGCTTTTCGAACTGGCGCGCGGGCGGCTGGAGCAAGTACAGGTCGAGGCGCCCGTGCGTGGCTTTCGCCTGCGCGCCGAGGACCTGCCGAGCTTCGTGCCGCAGTTTCAGGAACTGTTCGACGACCGCCCGCAACAGACCTTGCCGTGGGAGCAGTTGCGCGAACGCCTGCGTGCACGCTTGGGCGATGACGCCGTGCAGGGGCTGCGTTTTCAGGCCGATCATCGCCCCGAGTGCGCATGGCAGCACGGTGTCGACAAACAACGCTGCGCAGGCTTGCCGAGCGTGCACCGTCCGGGCTGGTTGCTCGGCGAGCCGCAAAGTGTGGCAGAAGGTTCGGCGCGGATTCTCATGGGTCCGGAACGTATCGAATCCGGCTGGTGGGACGGTGACGATGTGCGCCGCGATTATTACCTGATCCAGAACCGCGCCGGCCAACAGGGCTGGGCTTATCGCGCGGTGGGCGAGGGCGGTCCGTTGTGGCTGCAGGGCTGGTTTGCATGAATGACGGTTATGCCGAACTGCACTGCCTGTCGAACTTCAGTTTCCAGCGCGGTGCGTCCAGTGCGCTGGAACTGTTTCAGCGCGCAAAAAAGCACGGCTATCAGGCGCTGGCGATCACCGATGAATGCACGCTGGCCGGGATCGTTCGCGCCTGGCAAGCGGCGAAATCGGTTGAGCTGCCGCTGATCATCGGCAGTGAAGTGCGCATTGAAAACGGCCCGAAACTGGTGCTGCTGGTGGAGAACCTCGCGGGCTATCAGGCACTGTGCGGCTTGATCACTCGTGCACGACGGCGCACGCAAAAAGGCCAGTATCAGGTGTTGCGCGAGGACTTCAACGAAGCGCTGCCGGGATTGCTGGTGTTGTGGGTGCCGGACTCGCTTGATCAGGTGGAAGAGGGCCGTTGGTTGCAGCAGACCTTCGGCCAACGCCTGTGGCTGGCGGTGCAATTGCATCGTGGCCAGGACGATCAGCAGCGGCTGGCGGAGTTATTGAGTCTGGCCGCCGAGTTGCAGATTCCGGCCGTGGCCAGTGGCGATGTGCATATGCACGCCCGTGGCCGACGCGCCTTGCAGGACACCATGACGGCGATCCGTCATCACGTACCGGTGGCTGAGGCGGGGTTGCGTTTGCACCCCAATGGCGAGCGACATTTGCGCAGCGTCGAGGTGTTGCGCGAGTTGTATCCGCAGGCCTTGCTCGACGAGTCGGTGAAGCTGGCCCGGCGTTGCACCTTCGATCTGGGCGAGTTGCGTTATCAATATCCCAAGGAGCTGGTCCCCGAGGGGCACAGCGCCAGTTCCTGGCTAAGGCAACTGACCAAGGAAGGCATCGCCTGGCGTTGGAAGAAGGGCGCGCCCTTCAAGGTGCTGAGACAGATCAACAAGGAGCTGAAGCTGATCGCCGAACTCGGCTATGAAAGCTACTTCCTCACCGTACACGACGTGGTGCGTTTTGCCCGTGAGCAAAAAATCCTCTGTCAGGGCCGTGGCTCGGCAGCCAACTCGGCGGTGTGCTTTGCCTTGGGCATCACCGAGATCGACCCGGACCGCACCACGCTGCTGTTCGAACGCTTCATGTCCAAGGAGCGCAATGAACCGCCGGACATCGACGTCGACTTCGAGCACGAACGCCGCGAAGAAGTCCTGCAATACGTGTTTCGCCGTTATGGCCGTGGTCGTGCGGCGCTGACGGCGGTGGTCAGCACCTACCATGCTGCCGGCGCAGTACGTGATGTGGCCAAGGCCTTGGGCCTGCCGCCGGATCAGATCAATGCACTGGCCGATTGCTGCGGCCACTGGAGCGATGAAACGCCGCCGGTCGCGCGTTTGCTCGAAGGCGGCTTCGACCCGGAAAGCCCGGTGCTGCGTCGGGTGTTGAGCCTGACCGGGCAGTTGATCGGCTTCCCCCGGCACCTGTCACAGCACCCCGGCGGCTTCGTGATTTCCGAGCAGCCGCTGGACACGCTGGTGCCGGTCGAGAACGCGGCGATGGCCGAGCGCACGATCATCCAGTGGGACAAGGACGACCTCGATGCGGTCGGCCTGCTCAAGGTGGATATCCTCGCCCTCGGCATGCTCAGCGCAATTCGCCGCTGTTTCGACTTGCTGCGCCGCCATCGCAATCAGGATCTCAGCCTGGCGACTATCCCGGCCGAAGACAAACCGACCTACGAGATGATCAGCCGCGCCGACACCATCGGTGTGTTCCAGATCGAGTCGCGGGCGCAGATGTCGATGCTGCCACGGCTGAAACCGGCGAAGTTCTATGATCTGGTGATTGAGGTGGCCATTGTCCGCCCGGGGCCGATTCAGGGCGGGATGGTCCATCCGTATCTGCGCCGCCGGAACAAGGAAGAAGAGGAGACTTATCCGTCACCGGAGCTGGAAGTGGTGCTCAAACGCACCCTCGGCGTGCCGCTGTTTCAGGAACAGGTCATGCAGATCGCCATCGTCGCTGCCGATTACAGTCCCGGGGAGGCCGATCAGTTGCGCCGCTCCATGGCTGCGTGGAAACGCCACGGCGGACTGGAACCGCACAAGGAACGCCTCGCCGCCGGCATGAAGAAGAACGGCTACACGCCGGAGTTCGCCGCGCAGATCTTCGAGCAGATCAAAGGCTTTGGCAGCTACGGTTTTCCCGAGTCCCACGCCGCCAGTTTTGCCTTGCTGACTTACGCCAGTTGCTGGCTCAAGTGCCACGAACCGGCAGCGTTCGCCTGCGCGTTGATCAATAGCTGGCCGATGGGCTTCTACAGTCCGGACCAGATTCTCCAGGATGCGCGCCGGCATCAGTTGCAGATCCGCCCGGTCGACGTGCGCGCCAGTGATTGGGATTGCAGTCTGGAAACCACCACAGCGGCGCAACCGGCGATTCGCATGGGCCTGCGGATGATCAAGGGCTTTCGCGAGGACGATGCCCGACGCATCGAAGCGGCGCGGGCGCGCGGGGCGTTTGCCGATGTCGCTGATCTGGGCGAGCGGGCGGTGCTCGACAGTCGGGCGCAGGCGTTACTCGCCGACTCCGGGGCGTTGCGTGGTTTGGCCGGGCATCGGCATCGGGCGCGCTGGGAAGTGGCCGGGGTGCAGAAACAGCTGGGCCTGTTTGCCGGGTTGCCAAGTCAGGAGGAGGCCGAGGTGGTGCTGCCCAAACCCAGCGTTGGCGAGGATCTGCATGCCGATTACAGCACCATCGGCACCACGTTGGGGCCGCATCCGCTGGCGCTGTTGCGTGGCGAACTCAAAGCCCGGCGCTGCCGCAGTTCGCAGGAGTTGCTTGAGGTCGAACACGGCCGACCGGTGAGCGTCGCCGGGCTGGTGACGGGACGGCAACGACCGGGCACCGCCAGTGGCGTGACCTTCGTGACCCTGGAAGACGAATTCGGCAACGTCAACGTGGTGGTCTGGCGCGACCTGGCCGAGCGTCAGCGGCAAGTGCTGGTCGGTTCGCAATTGCTCAAGGTCGATGGCCGCTGGGAGCGCGAGGGCGAAGTGCGCCATTTGATTGCAGGCCGCCTGAGCGACCTCAGCCCGCTGCTCAATGGCATTCGCGTACAGAGCCGCGATTTCCATTGATCCTTTCTCCCAAGCCGAACACAAAACCCTGTGGGAGCGAGCCTGCTCGCGAAAGCAATCTATCAGTCAGAGATGATTCGTCTGACATACCGCTTTCGCGAGCAGGCTCGCTCCCACAATGGATTTGCGTAAGGCCAATCAAGCCAATTCACTGGCGTCAAAAAAACCTGTCACGAATGATGGCACTTTGTCATAATGCCGCCCCTTTTCAGCCCCCGAGCGCTTTGCCGTGCCGGGACATCCCCGTTTTTCAAAAGGAATACTCAGTGAGAATGATCTCCCGGATGCTGGTCTCAGGCGTCGCGATTGCTGTACTCGGCACGATTGCCGGCACACTCGCCGGTTGCGCCACCGAAAGCTCCCGCGCGCTGCCGGTGGCCAAGGTTGAAAGCGCCAGCCAAGTCTGGACTGGCGTTCGTGTGCCAATGGCCGTGGGCAAGTTCGACAACCGCTCCAGCTACATGCGCGGGATCTTCTCCGACGGTGTCGACCGTCTCGGCGGTCAGGCCAAGACCATCCTCATCACCCACTTGCAGCAGACCAACCGCTTCAGCGTGCTGGATCGCGACAACATGGGCGAAATCCAGCAGGAAGCCGCGATCAAGGGCCAGGCCCAGCGTCTCAAAGGTGCTGATTATGTGGTCACCGGTGACGTCACCGAGTTCGGCCGCAAAGAGACCGGCGATCACCAGTTGTTCGGCATTCTTGGCCGTGGCAAGACTCAAGTGGCCTACGCCAAGGTCAACCTGAACATCGTCAACATCAGCACTTCCGAAGTGGTCTATTCGACTCAGGGCGCCGGCGAATACGCCTTGTCCAACCGCGAAATCATCGGCTTCGGTGGCACCGCTGCCTACGACTCGACCCTCAACGGCAAAGTACTGGATCTGGCCATGCGCGAGGCGATCAATCGTCTGGTCGATGGCATGAACGCCGGTGCCTGGAAACCGGGCAACTGATCGACGCCCATTGCAAGGAGCAACACCCATGAATCTGACTTTGTCGCGCTCGTTAATGGCGCTGACGCTGGCCGCCAGCGCCTTGCTGGCCGGTTGCAGCAGCCCGAAAACCCTGTATCAGTGGGAAGGCTACGAACCCCAGGTCTACGAATACTTCAAAGGCGAAGAGCCGAAGGAAGCCCAGGCCGAAGCGCTGGAGCGTGACCTGCAAAAAATCCGTTCCACCGGCAAGGCCGTACCGCCGGGTTACCACGCACACCTTGGCTTGCTCTATCTGAGCATGGGCAAGGACGATCAGATGGTGCAGCAGTTCAACACCGAGAAAACCCTGTTCCCTGAGTCCGGGACGTACATGGATTTCCTGCTCAAGAATGCCAAGACCGGAGACGCGAAATGATCGCGCGTACCTTGAAACTGCTGGCCGCCGGTCTGGCCCTGACCGTGCTGGGCGGCTGCGTTGCGCCCAAGACCGTGGATTACTCGGCTTACAAACAAGCGCGGCCAAAGACCATTCTGGTGCTGCCACCGCTGAACACCTCGCCGGATGTGAAGGCGTCGTACAGCCTGTTGTCGCAGGTGACGTTCCCGCTGGCCGAGGCTGGTTATTACGTACTGCCGATCACGCTGGTTGACGAGACGTTCCGCCAGAACGGCCTGAC
Organism: Pseudomonas sp. VD-NE ins; assembly: GCF_031882575.1. Lineage (NCBI taxonomy): Bacteria > Pseudomonadati > Pseudomonadota > Gammaproteobacteria > Pseudomonadales > Pseudomonadaceae > Pseudomonas > Pseudomonas sp. VD-NE ins. The sequence goes on along the minus strand of NZ_CP134772.1, from coordinate 3,818,709 downwards.
CACACCGGACGACATCCATCAGGCACCGCCAAACAAACTGAAGGAGATCTTCGGTGCGGACGCGGCGCTGTACATCACCGTGACCGAATACGGCACGCGTTACATGGTGATCAGCAGCGAAACGGCAGTGACCGCGACGGCGAAACTGGTCGACCTGAAAAGCGGCACGACGCTGTGGACCGGTTCGGCCCGGGCGTCGAGCGAAGAGGGCGGCAATAACGGCGGCGGTGGTCTGATCGGCATGCTGATCACGGCAGCGGTCAAGCAGGTTATCAACAGCGCCACCGATGCCGGCTACCCGATTGCCGGTGTGGCGAGTAATCGTCTGCTCTCGGCCGGGCATCCGGCAGGCCTGCTGTACGGCCCGCGCTCGCCGAAATACGGCACGGACTGAATCCGGTAATGATCTTTCCCACGCACTGCGTGGGAAGATCAAATGCAGGCGTGAGCCTGCTCACCGCCCCCCTCCCGGCACATGTGTCCTGCTTGCAACGAGCAGACGGGTAGCGCGACGCCCCCTCGATGGGTGATCCGCACTCAACGTGCAATCAAGACCCTGCATCTCGAAGCCGAAGGCTATATCCTGCGTGGCACTCAGTTGCTCGACGTTAAAGGAGTGCCCAAATGACCGAAAAGAAACCGGAAACCACGGTCGACCGCGTCTACCAAGGGGTTTACGAGGCGATCAGCAAGCGTTCGTTGCGTCCGGGAATGAAACTGGGCGAGGCCTCGCTGGCCGAGTTATTCAATGTCAGCCGCACGTCGGTGCGCGCGGCATTGAAGCAATTGGAGGCCGATGGGCTGGTCACCACCGAGCCCAATAAAGGGGCATCGGTATCGCTGCCGAGCAATGAAGAGCTCCGCTCGCTGTTTGAAACCCGCCGGCTGATCGAGATCGGCATCGTCACCGAACTGTGCCGGCGCAAGGACGGCGCGGCGATGCAGGATCTGCGCGAGCACCTGCTGCTGGAAGATGAAGCCCACGCGGCGGGCGATCATGAGCGCTTGATTCACCTGCTTGGCGAGTTCCACATCAAACTGGCGCGCAGCCTGAATAATCCGGTGCTGCTCGACTGGTTCCAGAAGCTGATCTCCCGTGCCTCGCTATACGCCGCCGCGCTGGATGACGACAGCCATGAAGTCTGCCGCGACAACGAACACCTGCGCCTGATCGAGTACATCGAAGCCGGCAATCAGAGCGCCGCCATCGAGCTGACCTGCACGCATCTCAATGGTATCGAGAAGGCCATTCTCGACGTCGCCGCGAAAATGAAAACTGGCTACCATCCGCTCAAACACCTGATCGGGGTGTAGGTTCCGGGCAGGGATTAAATCGGCTATACCTCATATGAAACCAATACGACTGCAGACGCTCGAAACAGACGGGCGTCGCGTCGTTATGGCGTCGCGATTTATCGGGCAATCACCACAGGACACTGAGTCAGTCGATGCAGTTTTTATCCGATAGCCATGGTTGTGACGGCTGGAAAGGCGAGATGGCCGGGCGCATCTGTGCGTTCGACTGGGGCCCTACTGAACTGGGTCCGCTGGACACCTGGCCCGCCAGCCTATGCAGCGCCGTGCAATTGATGCTGGCCTCGCCGCTGCCGATGGTCATGCTCTGGGGCCGTCTCGGCTACATGATCTACAACGACGCCTATTCGATATTCGCGGGCGGTCGCCATCCGTATCTGCTCGGTTCACCGGTCGAGTTGGGTTGGCCAGAGGTCGCCGAGTTCAATCGACATGTGGTCGACACTTGCCTGGCGGGCGGCACCTTGTCCTTTCGCAATAAAGAACTGGTGCTGTTGCGTGATGGCGTCCCCGAAGACGTCTGGATGGACCTGTATTACAGCCCCGTCGCCAACGATGACGGCGTGCCGGCCGGGGTCATGGCAATGGTGGTGGAAACCACTGAATTCGTGCACTCCGAACGCCGGCGTCAGGAAGCCGAACAAGCCTACCGCGCCGACAATGAGCGGGTACGTCTGGCGCTGAATGCCGGCGCCTTGCTTGGCTCGTTTGTCTGGGATGTGAAAAACAACACATTGTCAGCAGACGAACGATTCGCCCGTACGTTCTCGTATCCGCCGGATCATGACCTGAGCAATCTCGCCCAGGACGTTGCCGAGTCGCGTATCCATCCCGATGACCACGCTTGGGTACAAGAGCGTGTCGCCCATTCCGTGCAGACCGGCGAGCCGTATAACGCCGAATATCGCGTCCGGCGCAGTGACGGCAGTTATCTGTGGGTGCTGGCCAGTGGCGGGTGCGAGTTTGACGAACACGGCAAACCGTTGCGCTTCCCCGGCGTACTGATCGACATTCATGAACGCAAGATTGCTGAAGAATCCCTGCTCAAATTTACCCGCAACCTCGAACAGCGCGTGGGCGAAGAGGTCGAGGCGCGGTTGGCGGCGGAAGAGCAGTTGCGCCAATCACAGAAGCTCGAAGCCATTGGCGGTCTCACCGGCGGCGTGGCTCACGACTTCAATAATCTGCTGCAAGTGATCGCCGGCAATCTGCATCTGCTCGCCCGCCACGAACCGAACAACGCCAACGTGCAGCGCCGGGTCAGCGCGTCGCTGGCGGCGGTCGAACGCGGTGCCAAGCTGTCCTCTCAGTTGCTCGCGTTTGCCCGGCGCCAGCCGTTGTCGCCGGCGGTGTGCAACCCGCAGCAGATTTTCGAAGGCGTTGGCGAATTGCTGCAACGGGCGCTGGGCGAAACCATTCAGATCGACGTGCAGTTGCCGCAGCAACCGTGGCACATCAACGTCGACCGCAATCAACTGGAAAATGCCATTCTCAACCTGGCGATCAACGCTCGTGATGCGATGAAGGGCGAGGGCACCATTGCGCTCAGCGCTGCCAATGTGCGACTCGAACGCGAGTTCTGTGCCGGTAAAGGCATCGTTCCCGGCGAATTTGTCCGCGTTGCGGTCAGTGACACCGGCGCGGGTATCCCGCCAGAGATCCTCGAGCAAGTATTCGAACCGTTTTTCACTACCAAGGCCGATGGTCAGGGCACCGGGCTGGGCCTGAGCATGGTGTTCGGCTTCGTCAAGCAGAGCGGCGGGCATGTCGAGATCACCAGCGCTTTGGGCGAGGGCACGCGGGTGCAGTTGTACTTCCCGCGCAGCCTGCGCCCGATCCTTGATGAGGCGCCCAATCTGCAAAGGCAGCAGAGCGGCGGCCACGAGACGATTCTGGTGGTCGAGGACAACGACGCCGTGCGCACTTCGGCGGTGGAATTGTTGCGCGAGGAGGGCTATCGCGTGTTGACCGCCGGCCACGGCGATGCGGCCATGCAAATGCTCCTCGACGGTGCCGCGGTCGACCTGATCTTCACCGACGTGGTCATGCCGGGGCTGATCAAAAGCTCCGACCTGTTCGCCTGGGCCAAGGTGCAGACGCCGCCGGTGGCGGTGCTGTTCACTTCCGGGCACACCCGCGACATCATTTCGCGCAATCACCAGTTAAGCCCTGACACCCATTTGCTGAGCAAACCGTATAGCCCGGAAGCCATGTTGCAGATGATTCGGGTGATGCTCGGTAGCTGAGCGTTGAACATTCCTTCACCAAGGCAGGTCGATGACTTCCAAACGCACCTCCAAAGCGCCCGCCGGCATGGTCCGGGTACGCGGCGCCCGTGAACATAACCTGAAGAACGTCGATGTCGACATTCCCCGCGATGCCCTGGTGGTGTTCACCGGCGTGTCCGGTTCGGGCAAATCCTCGCTGGCCTTCTCGACCTTGTACGCCGAAGCCCAGCGCCGCTACTTTGAATCGGTGGCGCCCTATGCGCGACGGTTGATCGATCAGGTTGGCGTGCCGGATGTCGATTCCATCGAAGGCCTGCCGCCGGCCGTGGCCCTGCAACAGCAACGCGGCACGCCGAGCACACGTTCGTCGGTGGGCAGCGTGACGACGTTGTCGAGCCTGATCCGTATGCTCTATTCGCGCGCCGGCAGTTATCCGCCGGGGCAACCGATGTTGTATGCCGAGGACTTTTCGCCGAACACACCGCAAGGCGCGTGTCCGGAGTGCCATGGTCTTGGGCGGGTGTATGAAGTCACCGAGGCGCTGATGGTGCCCGATCCGAACCTGACCATCCGCCAGCGCGCGGTGGCGTCCTGGCCGTTGGCCTGGCAGGGCCAGAACCTGCGCGACATCCTCGTAACCATGGGCATCGACGTCGACATCCCGTGGAAAAAGCTGCCGAAAAAGCAGCGCGACTGGATTCTCTTCACCGAAGAAACCCCGACCGTGCCGGTGTACGCCGGGCTGACCCCGGAAGAAACCCGCGTCGCCCTCAAACGCAAGATGGAGCCGAGTTATCAGGGCACCTTCACCGGCGCCCGCCGCTACATCCTGCACACCTTCACCCATTCGCAAAGTGCGCTGATGAAGAAGCGCGTTTCACAGTTCATGCTCGGCAGCCCTTGCCCGTTATGCGACGGCAAACGCCTGAAGCGTGAAGCGTTGTCGGTGACGTTTGCCGGGTATGACATCGGTGAGCTGTCGCAGATGCCATTGCTGCAAGTCGCCGAAGTATTGCGGCCGGTGGCGGCGGCCAGTTATCTGCAACAGGCTGAAGAAACCGGTGAGACCTTGAGCCATGCGCAAACCCGCGAGGCCCGCCAGCAGCGCGTGGCCCACGGTGCCAGCGGCCACGGCAGCGCGCCCGATGTGCGGCACACACCCAATCTGTCGCTGGAGAAGCGTCTGGCGGCGCAGCGCATTGCCGAGGATTTGCTGGAGCGGGTCAGCACGCTGACCGATCTGGGCCTCGGTTATCTGGCGCTGGAGCGCAGCACGCCAACCTTGTCGTCCGGTGAGCTGCAACGCTTGCGCCTGGCGACGCAACTGGGTTCGCAATTGTTCGGGGTGATCTACGTGCTCGACGAACCTTCCGCCGGTTTGCACCCGGCCGACGGCGAGGCGTTGTTCGAGGCCTTGCAGCGCTTGAAGGCTGACGGCAATACGCTGTTTGTGGTCGAGCACGACGTGGAAACCATGCGCCGTGCTGACTGGCTGATCGACGTCGGCCCGGCGGCGGGCGAGCAGGGTGGGCAGGTGCTGTACAGCGGCCCGCCCGCCGGTCTTGCGGAGATCGAAGCGTCGCAGACGCGCGCCTACCTGTTTGCCGAAACACAGCGCCAGGTACGCACCGCGCGCAAACCGACGGCGTGGCTGAAACTCGAGGGCATCACCCGTAACAACCTGAACAATCTCAGCGCTGAATTTCCGCTGGGCTGCTTTACCTCGGTAACCGGCGTTTCCGGCTCCGGCAAGTCGAGTCTGGTCAGTCAGGCCTTGCTGGAACTGGTCGGCGCACAATTGGGCCGTCCCACGCTGGACAGTGAACCGGAAGAACTCAGCCTCGAAGACGACGCCCCGCAGGTCAGCAGCGGTCAGGTTACGTCCGGGCTGGAGTCGATCAAGCGACTGGTGCAGGTCGACCAGAAACCCATCGGCCGCACGCCACGCTCCAACCTGGCGACCTACACCGGGTTGTTCGACAACGTGCGCAAGCTCTATGCCGCGACCGACGCTGCGCGGGATGCGGGTTATGACGCCGGGCAGTTTTCCTTCAACGTCGCCAAGGGCCGTTGCGCCACCTGCGAAGGTGAGGGGTTTGTCAGTGTTGAATTGTTGTTCATGCCCAGTGTGTATGCGCCGTGCCCGACCTGCCATGGCGCGCGGTACAACCCACAGACGCTGGCGATTCTCTGGGAGGGTCTGAGCATTGCGCAGGTGCTGCAATTGACCGTCGAGGAAGCGGTGACGGTGTTTGCCGGGCAACCGGGGATTCGTCGGTCACTGGAGGTGCTGCGCGATATTGGCCTGGGTTATCTGCGCCTCGGGCAACCGGCCACGGAACTGTCCGGCGGCGAAGCACAGCGGATCAAACTGGCCACCGAGTTGCAGCGTAACCAGCGCGGCGCGACCTTGTATGTGCTCGATGAACCGACCACCGGGTTGCATCCGCGTGATGTCGACCGGCTGCTGGAACAGCTGGATACGCTGGTGACGGCGGGGCACACGGTGATTGTGGTCGAACACGAAATGCGCGTGGTGGCGCAAAGTGACTGGGTGATCGACATCGGGCCGGGGGCGGGGGATCAGGGCGGCAGGATTGTCGTGGCGGGCACGCCGCAGAAGGTTGCGGCGAGCAAGAAGAGCCGGACGGCGCCGTTTTTGGCCCGTGCCTTGAGCCGATAGGTGGGTTGGCAGGGCGGACGTTTTCGTCGGAACGCCGCCCGGAGCAAGCGGTTGATCAGGCACCATCAAGGGTGCGGCGGACCTTGTCGAGCAGTTCGCTGATCTGGAACGGCTTGACCAGCATGTCCATGCCGCTGCCGAGAAATACCTGACGATTGATCGCCGTTTCCGCATACCCGGTCATGAACAGGATCGGCAGCCCCTCACGCCAGCCCCGCGCAACATCCGCCAATTCACGACCGCTCATGCGCGGCAGGCCAACGTCGGTCAGCAACAGGTTGATCGACGGATCATTCTGCAGGCGCTCCAGCGCTGTCTCGATATCCGCCGCCTGGGTGCAGCGGTAACCTGCGTCCTCCAGCACTTCAGTGACAAACATGCGCACCGACGGCATGTCCTCGACAATCAGTACATGCTCACCGCTGCCTTGCGGATCGACCACCGGCGCGGGGATGTCGGCGCCTGTCGGATCAGTGGTGGCCGGCAACATGATCGTCACTTCGGTGCCGCGCCGGGCGACACTGCGGATGTGCGCATCGCCGCCCGACTGGCGGGCAAAACCATAGATTGTCGACAGGCCCAGCCCGGTGCCCTGGCCCAACGGTTTGGTGGTGAAAAACGGATCGAAGACTTTATCGATGACGTTGTGCTCGATCCCTGTGCCGTCGTCACGCACCGACAGCGCCACGTAAGCGCCATCGGCCAGATTCGGGTCGCCATGGGAGTAAGCGGCGTACGTGCTGACCCAGATATTGCCGCCCACCGGCAGCGCATCGCGGGCGTTGATCACCAGATTCAGAACCGCACTTTCCAGTTGCACCGGGTCGACCAGGGCGATCGCCGGTTTGTTGGTCAGCTCAAGCTTGAGGCTGATGCGTTCACCGATGGTGCGCATCAGCAGTTCTTCCAGCGAACGTACGTGCTCGTTGATGTCCACCGGCCGCGTGTCCAAAGGCTGCTGGCGGGCAAAGGCCAGCAGGCGGTGGGTGAGCGACGCCGCGCTCATCGCCGAATTCAGCGCCGCTTCGCTATAAAACTGCACCTTGTCCAGACGCTGATCGGCGACCCGTTTCTGGATCAGTTCCAGGCTGGTGATGATCCCGGTCAGCAGGTTGTTGAAGTCGTGAGCAATACCGCCCGTGAGCTTGCCCAGCGCATCCATTTTCTGCACTTGCAGCAACTGCGCCTCGGCGCGCACGCGTTCGGCGGTTTCCTTGGCCAGTTGCGTGGTGGTGTCATCCAGACGCGCCAGATGCGAGCGTTCGCGGTGGCGGTGCTCGGTAACGTCTTCGACGAAGACCAGGCTCAGTTCGGGCGTGCGGTACGGGGAAATCTGCCATTCGGTCTCGCGAATCTCACCCTGCACACGCATGTTCAGCGTGCCTTTCCAGCGCTCGCCATCGACCAGACGCAGGCGCAGTTCATTGAGGATCGCGCTCTGATCCTCGGCGAAGCATTCACGCAGGGCCAGTGGGTCTTGATTGTCGAGAATCAGTTGGGCGAAGGCATGGTTGCACTCATGCACCTTGAGGCTGGCATCGAGCACCGCGATCGGCGCCGACACATTGGCGAAAATCTCGCGGAACCGCGCCTCGCTTTCGCGCAGGGCATTTTCCGTGTCGCGCACCCGTAGCAACGTGCGCAGGGTGGCCAGCAGCACGTCGGGGTCCACCGGGTGAATCAGGTAGGCGTCGGCACCGGCGTTGAGGCCGGTGATGATATCGCCGGTCTGGATCGACGCCGCGGACACATGGATCACCGGCAACAGCGCGGTGCGGCTGTCCGCGCGCAGAATCCGTACGATGTCGAAGCCGCTCATGTCCGGCAGATTGACGTCGAGGATCAACGCATCGAGCGCTTCACTGTCGATCAGCGCCAGCCCCTCGCCACCGGTGCCGGCCTCCAGCACCTCGTAGCCGTGGCGCTCCAGCCGTCGGCGCAGGGCGTAGCGGGTGGCGACGTTGTCGTCGACGATCAACAGGCGGATGTCACGTTTCATCGACGTTCTCCAGAGCGATCGCCAACGGGATGATCACGAAAAAGGTCGAGCCGACCCCCGGCGCACTGTCCATCCCGACTTCACCGCCGAGCAGGGCGGCGAAGCGTTTACACAGTGACAGGCCCAGCCCGGTACCGCGCAGGCGTTTCTGCAACGGCGAGTCGACCTGGGAAAAGTCTTCGAACAATGCGCCATGCAGCTCGGCAGCGATACCTATTCCGGTGTCGCTGACGGCGAAGCGCACCTTGTCCGCCCCTTCGAGCCGCGCGGAAACCCGCACTTCGCCACGGGTGGTGAATTTCAGCGAGTTGGAAATGAAATTGCGCAGGATCTGCGCGAGTTTCTTGTCGTCGGTGTACAGGCGTGGCAATCCGACCGGTTCTTCGAAGATCAGATCGACCGCCGAGGCGTCGACGATCGGCCGGAACATCCCGCGCAGGGCGGAGAACAGGTCGAACATGTCGAACCACGCCGGGGAAATGCTGATGCGTCCGGCCTCGATCTTGGCCAGATCGAGCAGATCATCGACCATGTCGCTGAGTTCGCGTGCCGCCGTGCTGACGAAGGCCACTTGTTTGTGTTGCTCGGGACTGAGCGGGCCGTCGAGTTCATCGGCCAGCAGGCTGTTGATGCTCAGGATCGAACCCAGCGGCGTGCGGAACTCGTGGCTCATGTACGACAAAAAGCGGCTTTTCAGATCCGAAGCCTGGCGCAGTTCCTCAGCCTGTACATCGAGTTCGGCGTACAGCGCCAGCACCCCCTGATTGGTCTCATCGAGTTCTTCGCGCAGGGCCGCGGTTTCGCTCTGCAACTGCGCAATCAGCGCAGCCTGCTCGGCACTGCTCAGGATCGGCGACTCAGCCATGGGCGGCCTCCAGGGCAACGACCAGCACCGTTACATCGTCGCGCCCGCGACAGAAGTCGCGGTGCAGGACGCCGGCTATCACGGCGGGATGGCGGTGCACCAGACCGGGGTAGTCTTGAAGATTCCAACGGGACTGCAAGCCGTCGCTGTACATGATCAATAGATGTCCGTTCACGTGAGCATAGTCAAAGGGCCGGGCTTTCCGGTATTGCACGCCGACGATGCCCGGGTGCGAGGCGAGGCCACGGGATTTGTCGGCGTTGATCAGGCTGGCGCCGATGTTGCCGACACCGGCAAAGGTCAGGCTGTCGCGCCGCGCATCGAACCGGGCGAACGCGACGGCGCCGCCGCGAGTACCGATCATGTCGCGGTGCATGTCTTCCATCAGCATCACTGGCTCGGAAAAGGGCGTCAGGGCGAAGGTTTGCGCTCCGGCGCGGCCGGCGCGTTCGGCGTCTTCACCGTGACCGAGCCCGTCGATGATCAGTGCGCTGATGCTGCCGTTGTCATACGCCAGGTGCCAGACATCGCCGCACGCCGGATCGTTGTGCAACGAGTGCTGGCTGACCCCAAAGCGCATGTCGGGCTCGCGATCCGTGCGTGGATAAAATCGGGCCAATAACACCGCGCCACGGGCATCGGCGTACACATCAAACACTTCGGCCTGGCGTGATATCGAGCCGAGGCCGATGCCTTGGGTACCGCCAGTAGAAAACCCGTCGGCCAGACAGGCCTCCAGATCAAACCCCTGCGCACGGTCAATGGCGAGCAATTCAATGCCAAAACCATTGGCGCGCGGCAGCACCCGCAGGTGCATTTCACCGTGGCTGGCGTGCTTGAGCACGTTACTTGCCAGCTCCGTCGCCACCAGTGCCACACGCCCGGCATCGCCTTCGTCAAAGCCGTGTTGTTCGGCCAGTTGTTGCGCCGTGCGGCGGGCGTGGCCGATCTGGCTGCTGTCTTCGATCAGTAAAACCTGGGTCATCGACCCGCTGATATTCATGTCCATCGGGTAATCGTTATGCGAGTGCCCTTGCCGGGCTCGGTGTCCAGTTCGAACTCTTCGACCAGGCGTTTTGCCCCGGTCAGGCCCAGGCCCATGCCGCTGCCCGAGGTCCAGCCGTCGGTCATCGCCAGTTTCAGGTCGGGAATGCCCGGGCCTTCGTCGCGGAAGGTCAAGCGCAGACCGACCTTGTGATCCTCATCGAGGATCTGCCAGTCCATGTCGCCGCCGCCACCGTAAACCATGGTGTTACGCGCCAGTTCGCTGACCGCTGTGACCATTTTGGTCAGGTCGATCAGGCGCATCCCGCATTCGGTGGCCAGTTTGCGGGCGGTCTGGCGCGCGAGCACGACATCCTGTTCGATGTGGATGGGTTGAGTACCGCTGCTGCGTACGGTCATTGCCGGTCTACTCGTTCCTGCAGCAGTTTCATCCCGCGCTCGACATTCAATGCCGTGCTGACGCCGGGCAGGGTCAGGCCGAGTTCGACCAGGGTGATCGCCACGGCCGGCTGCATGCCGACCAGCATGGTTTCGGCGTCCATGATTTTCGACAGGCCGGAGATCGTGCTGATCATCCGGCCAATGAACGAGTCGACCATGTCCAGCGCCGAGATGTCGATCAACACCCCGCGCGCCGAAGTTTTGCTGATGCGCTCGGACAAGTCGTCCTGCAAGGTGAGGGCGAGTTGGTCATGCATGTCGACCTGAATGGTCACCAGCAGGAACTTGCCCATTTGAAGAATAGGAATTCTTTCCATGGGTTCAGACCGCTTTGCCGATGCTGATGCCCAGGCGGGTCAGGGCCAGTTTCAACGCATCCGCCAGATTGGCCTTGGTGACCACGCCTTGCAGGTCGAGGCCGAGGTGGACGATGGTTTGCGCAATTTGCGGACGCACGCCGCTGATGATGCAGTCGGCGCCCATCAGGCGGATCGCGGTCACGGTTTTCAGCAGGTGCTGGGCAACCAGGGTGTCGACGGTCGGTACGCCGGTGATGTCGATGATGGCGATTTCCGAGCCGGTGTCGACGATGCGTTGCAGCAGCGATTCCATCACCACTTGCGTGCGCTGCGAGTCGAGGGTGCCGATCATCGGCAGTGCCAGGACGCCGTCCCATAGCTTGACCACCGGGGTCGACAGCTCCAGAAGTTCTTCCTGTTGACGCTTGATCACCGCTTCACGGGATTTCTGGAAGGTGCGGATGGTGTGCATGCCGAACGCGTCCAGCAGCTCGGACACTTCCCAGAGTTGTTCGGCGAGCAGCGCCGGTTGGTCTTTGTAATGGTTCTGGAGCAGGTTAAACAGTGGGCCTTTGAGGGCGAAGATGAAACTCGCGGTCTGCTGCGAGTCCTGGCCGAGCAGGGCGCGACTGTGGGAGAGCTTTTCGAGGAACTGGCGGGTGGCTTCCCAACCCGGTGCGGCGATGTTGGTGCCGTTGTCGTTCTCGATGCCACTGACCACCAGTTGCAGGAATTCGGTGGTTTGTTGCTGCAGATCGTGGTCTTTCAGATTACGCGTGGCGCCGCTGGCTTGCAGGCCATTGATCCATTCGCCCAGCAGTTGTGCTTGTTTGTTTTTCATCGCATCGAGTGTGCTGTTCTGCAGTGCTGCCATGTGCCTGTTGCTCCGTCGCGAATTGGGGGGCGGTCGTGAAAATGATCGCCGCGAAGTGATCGACATTTGCCGTTCGAAATAGTTGTTCGTTCGCGCACGTATATTTTTGCTCTGGCGCAAGGAACGTCCCGGTAACTCTAGTCGGCGTGGCCGTGCGCGGCGAAGTTTTGAACGTTGGCGCGGGGCAGGCTTCGAATCTTTGACACCCGGCGGATGTGCGTCGGGGGTGTTTGACCAATGAGGTGGCCATGAACGAGCAAACGAAGCAGAGCCAATCTGGCGAACCGATCAATCGCAATGATCCGGCGATCGACCCGCAGGTGCCGGGGCAACCGGCGCCGACGCAGCAGCAGGGCGATAAAGAGCAGGCGCAGAGTGCCGACCCGGCGGTGGATCAGAAAAACCAGCACACCGACAACGACAACGAATTCAGCCCGGGCTTCAAACCGCAGCCGGACCGGGCGAAGCCGGGGGAGGAGACGGATGCCGATATTGATACCGATGGCGGTTGATTGCGGCGGATATGACAAGGCCGCATCCGCTGGGTGCGGCCTTTTTTTGCTTGAATGTGGTGGCGTGGCTGACATCGATCCCCCTCAGACCGAGATGTCCCCCAAGCCGTACGCATAAAAAAACGCCGCATTAACCAATGCGGCGTTTTCATTTGCGAAAAACTACTTCAAATCAAACCGATCCAGATTCGTTACCTTCGTCCACGCCGCCACAAAGTCCTTAACAAACTGCTCCTTGGCATCCGAGCTGGCATACACCTCAGCCAATGCCCGCAGTTGCGCGTTGGAACCAAACACCAGATCAACCCGCGTCGCCGTCCACTTCACGCTGCCGGTTTTACGGTCGCGTCCTTCGAACTCATCCGCATCCCTTGAAGTCGGCTTCCACTCCACACCCATGTCCAGCAGGTTGGTGAAGAAGTCGTTGGTCAGCGCTTCAGTTTGCGAGGTGAACACACCATGCCGGGTTTGCCCGATGTTGGTGTTCAACACCCGCAAGCCACCCAGCAGCACAGTCATTTCCGGTGCGGTGAGCGTCAGCAGTTGCGCCTTGTCGATCAACAATGCCTCGGCCGAGACGGTGTATTTGCCTTTGCTGTAGTTGCGGAAGCCATCGGCAATCGGTTCAAGGAAGCCAAACGAGTCAACATCCGTTTGCTCTTGCGAGGCGTCCGTACGCCCCGGATTGAACGGCACGGAGACGGAGTGCCCGGCGTTTTTCGCCGCTTGCTCGACCCCGGCATTCCCCGCCAGCACGATCAGATCTGCCAGTGAGACTTTCTTGCCGGCAGCGCCGCCGTTGAATTCGTTCTGAATGCCCTCAAGGGTTTGCAGCACGTTGGCCAGTTGTTCAGGCTGGTTGGCCTGCCAGAACTTCTGCGGTGCCAGACGCAGACGACCACCGTTGGCGCCGCCGCGTTTGTCCGAACCGCGGAACGTCGAAGCAGCGGCCCATGCGGTCGAGACCAGTTGCGATACCGATAGCCCTGACGCGAGGATTTTGCCTTTCAGCGCAGTCGCGTCGCTGTCGTCGATCAGCGGGTGAGTGGCAGCGGGAATCGGATCCTGCCACAGCAGTTCTTCGTTCGGCAGTTCCGGGCCGAGATAGCGCGACAGCGGGCCCATGTCGCGGTGGATCAGTTTGTACCAGGCGCGGGCGAAGGCGTCGGCCAGTTGATCCGGGTTGGCGAGGAAACGCCGGGAAATCTGCTCGTAAGCCGGATCGAAACGCAGCGCCAGGTCGGAGGTGAGCATGGTCGGCGAAAGCTTTTTGTTCGGATCATGGGCATGCGGAACGGTGCCGGCACCAGCGCCGTTTTTCGGAATCCATTGATGCGCACCGGCCGGGCTTTTGCTCAGTTCCCACTCGAAGCCGAACAGGTTTTCCAGGTAGTTGTTGCTCCACTGTGTCGGTGTGGTGGTCCAGGTCACTTCCAGGCCGCTGGTGATGGTGTCGCCACCCTTGCCGGTGCCGAACGCGTTGCGCCAGCCGAGGCCCTGCTCTTCGAGGCCGGCCGCTTCTGGCTCAGGCCCGACGTTATCGGCCGGACCGGCGCCGTGGGTTTTCCCGAAGGCGTGGCCGCCAGCGATCAACGCGACGGTTTCTTCATCGTTCATGGCCATGCGGCCAAAGGTTTCACGGATGTCGTGGGCTGAAGCGACCGGGTCAGGATTACCTTCCGGACCTTCGGGGTTCACGTAGATCAGGCCCATCTGCACGGCGGCGAGCGGGTTTTCCAGATTGCGTTCGCCCTGATCGGTGCGGCTTTCTTCTTTGCCGTGCAGATCCGGCTCAGTCACCAGCGTGCCGTCACCGGGCTCCTGCATGGCGGACTTGTCTTTGCCGTAACGGCTGTCGCCACCCAGCCATTCGTGCTCGGAGCCCCAGTACACGTCCTCATCCGGCTCCCACACATCGGGACGGCCACCGGAGAAACCGAAGGTTTTGAAGCCCATGGATTCCAGCGCGACGTTCCCGGTGAGAACGATCAGGTCAGCCCAGGAAATATTGCGGCCATATTTCTGTTTGATCGGCCACAGCAGGCGCCGGGCCTTGTCGAGGCTGACGTTGTCCGGCCAGCTGTTCAGCGGTGCAAAGCGTTGTTGCCCGGAGCCGGCGCCACCACGGCCATCGGCGGTGCGATAAGTGCCGGCGCTGTGCCAGGCCATGCGGATGAAGAGGGGGCCATAATGGCCGAAGTCGGCCGGCCACCAGTCCTGGGAGTCGGTCATCAGCGCATTGAGATCTTGTTTCAGGGCTTGAAAGTCGAGGCTTTTGAAAGCTTTGGCGTAGTCGAAATCCTTGCCCAGTGGGTCGGACTTTGGCGAATGCTGACTGAGGATTTTCAGGTTGAGTTGATTCGGCCACCAGTCACGGTTCGTCGTACCACCACCGGCGGCGTGGTTGAACGGGCATTTCGATTCGTTTGCCATGTTCGGGTCCTTATCAGGTCTGCTACGGCCGGCTCGTGCCGACTTCGGACTAGTAAGGCTAGACCCGACTGGGGAAGTCAGCTAATAGGCCGACTATTGGACATTGATAGTCAGAACCTTTTACTGCGCGCTCGCCCTTATAGAATCCTGGTCAGGTGGATTGGGCCGTGTCGTCCTCCGGCACGTCGTCAAGAATGTCCTCTTGCCCCGGCAGTTCAGTGATCACACTGAAATCCGTCACCTCAACCGCGCCCAATCCATACCCCAGCAAATGAAAAGAAAACGCTTTGCGCTCTTGCGGGTTGTCGAAGCTGAAGTTCATTTCCAGTGGCTGGTCGGCAGTTGCGACCATCTCCTGCGGCAGACCGATCTGCACGTCCTGTTCAAATTCCTTGGCCTTGAGCTGAATGTACGCCGCTTGTTGCGGATCGACTGAACGCACGGTGAGGCGCACGCGGGTGTGCGAGCCTTTGGGCATTTCCAGGTACTGCGCGCCGATCAGGTTGTCGGCCCAGTCATCGTTGATCTGTGCTTGCAGCGGGATGACGTTGGTGCTGCCGAACTGATAGCGATGATTGAGCGGCGTACGCAGCAGCGACAGGTCGAGGGCGTTGGCGCGGGCGGCGATCTGCCGGGCCGGATGACCGCTGTAGTTGCCTTTGTACGTGGCGCTTTCGGCGATGAAACCGGCGCTTTCGTAATAACGGCAGCGACGTGGCATGTCGCACTCGGAAAAAATCCCCTGACCGTTGTGATAGCGCAGCTTGCCGTTGGTGAACGACATGATTTCGCGGCCGCTGTCGTAGTCGCGAAACAGCGAGCGGCCGCTCAGCGCCGAAGGCACCGGCAGGTCGAAGTAGTCGAGGATCGAGGTGCTCAGATCGACATGGCCATACACGCCTTTGTTCAGCCGTGGCAGTTGTTCATGTTCCGGCGCCAGGGTCAGATTGAAACCCCACGACGAGGCCAGACGCACGCCGTCGATGCCGTGGGATTCGTCCGAAGTGATCACCACCAGCGTGTCTTTCAGAACGCCCTGGCGTTCGAGGCCGCTGAGGAATTGCTCCAGTGCATCGTCGAGATAACCGACGGCGGCCTGTTTCGGCGTTTCGTACCGCTCCAGGTATTGCTCGGGTGCGGAGTAGGGCTGATGGGTGCCGACGGTCAGCAGCGTCAGCATCCACGGCTTTTTCTGTTTTTTCAGTTGGCCGACATAATCCAGCGCACCTTCGAAAAATGCCTTGTCATCCTTGCCCCACGGGAACTCCAGATAGTTGCTGTTGCTGAACCATTCCAGACCATGAGTCGCATCGAAACCGATGTGCGGCATGATCTTGTCTTTGGCCATGAAACGCAGCCCGGCACCTTGCAGATAGTGCGTGCTGAAGCCGTGTTCCCGCAGTTGCGCCGGCAGGCAGGCCTGATTGCGCTCGTTGAGGGTGAGCATTTCCACGCCTTTGGGCGTGCCATTGTTGAGTTTGTCGTAATCGCCGCAGAGCATCGCGTACAGACCGCGAATGGTCTGGTGCGTATGCAGCACGTAATCCGGGGTGTTCATGCCGCGCTCGGCCCAGCGGCTGAGGTTGGGCATCAGGTCTTCCTGATAATGGCTGCCGATGGCTTCGCGGTTGGCGCGGATGTAAGCACCGGGAATGCCTTCCAGCGCGATGATCAGCACGTTGCGCGCCTGACCCGGTGCGGCCAGCAATTTCTGCCCGTTGAGGTCGACGTCGGTGAGACCGGCCATGGCCGGCGCGGGTTCTTCGACATCGCCGTCCAGCCATTCCTCGGCCTGGATCTGCAGATCGGCGACTTCGGTGGCCAGCAACTGGTGCGGAAGGTTGTACTGGCGCCACGGATCCGCTTCGCTCGGCCACAGGTTCTGCGCGCCCCAGTGCGCGGCGAACAGCACCAGCGGCGCGCTCCAGACTGCGCGGGGGAGCGGGGGACGCGGCAGGTTGCGACCGGCGAACTGTGTCAGCAACCAGAGCACCAAGGCCAGCAGCAAAGTGATGCCCAGTGCCGGATGGGCCAGCCCGCCACCGGTAGAGTTCTCAACGAACTGCGGATCGATCAGATAATGAATGTCGGAAGGCGTCGGCAAACGACCGACCGCGCTGACCAGTTCCGCCGTGGCCACCGCCAGCAATCCCCAGAACAGCAACACCGGCAGGGCCAGCCACCACGCCCGGCGATGCAGCAACATCACCAACAGGCTACCAATGGCCAGATCCGACAAATAGCCCAGCGGTGCCGACCAACCCAGTGCCGCACGCAGGCACACCGGCACCACCAGCACCAGAACAATCAGCGAAAAGAGGCGGGTATACGGCTGCCGTAACCGGTTAAAAAGAGCGCTCACAAAAAAAGACCTTCCAGCCATTAAATCGTCATAAAAGTGTGCGCGATGATACCAAGGGTGGGCTGTCTGATCGCCCTTTTAAACGCTCAACTGCTGCGCTGGTGCGCGGGCTCTCGGAGTTGGTGACGCGCCTGCAGCCCTGACCGGCCTTCGCGTGGCACGGCAATCGACGATATTGAGGCTGGTGGATTTATTGTTTCAGGCTGTTTAACCCTTCGAGCCGCCACCGAATTCCAATGTAGGAGCTGCGGCACGCTGCGGTCTTTTGATCTTGTTATCGGAACCCGGAATCAAAAGCTCGCAGCCTCCTTTCGCTCAACAACCCGTGCTATCGATATGCGATAAAGATATTTAATTTATGTTTTTTATAGCGATAAAGTCAGCTCTTTCAGCACACCACCCCCATGCTGCGAGGTTGTCATGGCCACACTCAAACGTTCCGCACTGACTCTGTTGGCCGCCTCCCTGGCCGCGAGTGCGTTGTTCAGCACCGCCGCTCAGGCCGAGGGCAAGATCAGCATCGCCCAGCAATTCGGCATCGGTTATCTGATCCTCGATGTGGTGCGCGATCAGAACCTCATCGAAAAACACGGCAAGGCGCAGGGCCTCGACATCAAGGTCGACTGGAACAGCATCTCCGGCGCCACGGCGATGAACGAGGCGTTGCTTACCGGCTCGCTCGACGTGGTGTCTGCCGGTGTGCCGCCGATGCTCACTGTGTGGGATCGCACCAAAGGCAAACAGAACGTCAAAGCCATCGCCGCACTGGGTTCGATGCCCAACTATTTGCTGACCAACAACCCGAACATCAAGACGCTCAAGGACTTTACCGATAAGGATCGGATTGCTGTGCCGGCCGCCGGTGTCGGCTTCCAGTCGCGCACCTTGCAGATCGAAACCGCCAAGGAATTCGGCGACGCCCAGTACAAGAAATTCGACGACATCTCGGTCAGTCTGCCGCACCCCGATGCGACGGCCGCGTTGATCGCCGGCGGCTCGGAAATCAACTCGCACTTCTCCAGCCCGCCGTTTCAGTACCAGGCCCTGCAGAACCCCAACGTGCACAAAGTGCTGAGTTCCTACGACGTGCTCGGCGGCCAGGCGACGTTCAACGTGCTCTACACCACGGAAAAATTCCACGACGAAAACCCGAAGACCTACAAGGCGTTCTATGACGCGCTGGCCGAGGCCGAGAAGATCATCAAGGCCGACAAACCGGCGGCGGCTCAGGCGTACATTCGTGTCGAGCAATCGAAGTTGCCGCTGGCTCTGGTTGAGCAAATCGTCAAAGACCCGGAAATCGATTTTACCGTGGTGCCGCAGCGCACCTTTATCTACGCCGAGAAATTGCAGGAGCTGGGCGTGCTGAAGAACAAGGCCGACAGCTGGAAGGATTACTTCTTTGAAGAGGCGCATGGCGGCGCGGGGAGTTGATACAACAGGGGGCAACGTGTGTTGCCCCTTTTTTCATTCAAGGTTCGCCATCATCAAAAATGCTTTCAATCGGCATCTCGAACGCCCGGGCAATCTGAAAGGCCAGTGGCAGGCTCGGGTCGTAGCGTTCGTTTTCAATCGCGTTGATGGTCTGACGCGACACGCTCAGGCGTTCAGCCAGATCGACCTGCGACCATTTGCGCTCGGCGCGCAGTTCCTTGAGGCGGTTTTTCATTGGTAGCGGCGTCGCGCAATGTGCAGGCCGACAATCCACATCAGCCCCATCACCGGCCACACACATGTCCACGGGATATGTGGGGCGCCGACGTTCTCCAGAAAACCGTAGCTGAAGGTCAATAATGCCGAGGCGGCGAAGGCGAAGCCCAGCGCTTCGAACTGGATGCGCAGATGCATTTCGTCCATGCGCCGCATATTGCGCACGATGGCCCAGCACATCAGTCCCGCCGGAATGATCGGCGTCAGTGCGACGGCCGAGCGCAGCACGATAGGGGCGTCCATCAGGTATTGCGAGGCAATCAATGAGGCTGTCAGCACCAGCATGTAGATGATTAATGCTGCGCCCAATTCGAGGTAGTACCGGTTCATTCTTCACTTCCTATGTAAAAGACCCTTTACATGGTTGCTGAAAATTTACTCGATGTAAAGCCTGCTTTCCATCATGGCTGGTAGCCTAGAACAGACTCATGCCGGAGGATTTTCGCCTAGGTCAGTAGCTTAAAAGCACACTTTCTGGACAGCGTAATAACCACTCAGTAGCATTCGACTCCAACGGATTATCCCTTCGCACGTCGTCCGACGTGGAACGATCAAGGAATCGACATGCGCGACACCCCCATCGACCAAAAACGAACGATCGTGACCCAGGTCAGCGGCGAGATTCACTATGAAACCCAGATCAGTTTCAGCTCGATGTCGCTCGTCGATGGCGAAATTCGTGTGCATCGTGCTGAAGGCAATCAGCTAGATGTTCCGGTGGCCGGGGCGGACTTCGCTTTGCGCTTTGATCTGGATGGCGTGCATAGAGTACCGGTGACGCAGCAGGCAGCGGTTGAACCGGTTGAACCGCTGCCTGCCGATGACAGCTTGAAGTTGTTCACCTCGAAAACCGTGTGGATCACCCTCGGACTGTGGTTTTTCGTCAGTCTGGTTTTCGGTTGGCTGGGGATTGTGGCGGCAGGCGGATATTTCGCTTACCACTGGCGTCAGGTGGCCAAGCGCAAAGAGCAGTTGCCCAAGGCAGCCGTCGTTGAAACCGTGACCCTTTCCGGCTCGGGAATGTCACGGGAAAGCGTGCGCAACGCGTTGGCCCGCAAGCGTTAAGTCGGCGCGTATCAAAAACAAAAAAGGGGCGGCCTGATCATCGATCGGGCCGCCCCTTTTTTATTGCCGCTCAGTCAGATCAATGCATTTTGCTGTGATCGTGACCTTCCATGTTGGTCAGTGCGCGCACCGGTGCTTTGACCTCGATGGTTTCTTTCTCGCCCTTGGCGTTTTCCACGGTCAGGGTCAGCGGCACGCTTTCGCCTTCCTTGAGCTGACCGGTCAGGCCCATCAGCATCACGTGGTAGCCGTTCGGATCAAGCTTGACCGCTTTGCCGGCCGGCAGCTCGACGAACTTCACCGGGCCCATGCTCATGACGTCGTTCTTCATGGTCATTTCGTGGATCTGCACGTCTTTGGCCGCTGGCGTCGCGACGCTGAGCAACTTGCTGTCGCTGTCGGCGGTGAGGGTCATGAACGCGCCGCTAGCGGACTGGGTCGGCACGGTGGCACGGACCCAGGCGTCGTCGACTGTGATCGCTGCGGTCGCCTGGAATGCCAGACCCAGCAGAGAAAAACCGATGAAAGCGCGTTTGAGGTGGTTCAGAACAGGTTGCATCAGCAAACCTCCATAACAGTAAGCAAATCTTCCGTGCATTGTTCTGCCGAAAGCGAGGTGGACAGACCCAGGCGCAAGCCGCCGTTGGAGTCGTAAACGTAACTGGTGGCGGTGTGCGAGATGGTGTACGTGTCGCCGGCCGGGACTTTCTCGTAGAACACGTCGAATTCCTTGGCCGTGGCTGCGGTTTCCTCAAGCGTGCCGTACAGCGCAACGAAGGTCGGGTCGAAGGCTTTCATGTAGGCGTCGAGGATTTCTGGCGTGTCGCGTTCGGGATCGAGGGTGATGAAGATCACCTGCAAGCGATCGCCATCGGCGCCCATCAGTTTCTTGATTTTCGCCGCGCGGGCGAGGGTGGTCGGGCAGACTGCCGGGCACTGGGTGAAACCGAAGAAGACCATCGGCATCATGCCGCGAAAGCTCGACAGCGTCATGGTTTCGCCGTCGGTGTTCTTCAGTTTGAAGGTGCGCCCCATGATCTTGTTACTCAGATCCTTGCCGTACTTGTACGACAGTTGGCCGCGGGTGTCGCAGCCGGCGAGCAGGCCTAGCCCGAGCACGCCCATTCCCGCAAGCACCTTGCGGCGAGTCAACAAAGCCGTCATCTAATACCGCCTTTTGCAGCCCGTCAGTCGGCAGGACTGGCGGGGGGTTAACCGTAAAAGCGGCGCATGATACCAAACTGAGACCAGACGACGGCTGCGGATCGCCGTGCGGCGTCGGATCGGGCGACAAAAGGTGTAAGAAAAAGTGACGTGGTCTCACTGCACGCGCGGTTCATCTCCCTGCCAGCCGCCGCCGAGCGCGGTATACAGATTGACCTCGGCGACCAGTTGCGCGAGGCGATCGGTGATCAGGCCTTGCTGTGAACTGAACAGCGAACGCTGCGCATCGAGGAACGTCAGGCTGCTGTCGACGCCGTTCTTGTAACGATTCTGCGCGAGGTTGTAATAGGTCTGAGTGGCCGCGACCAGATCGCGCTGCGCCTGCAATTGCTGCTGATAGGTGCTGCGCGCGGCGAGGCCGTCGGCGACTTCCTGAAACGCGGTCTGGATCGACTTTTCATATTCGGCCACCGCCACATCTTTCTGCAACTTCGAATAATCCAGACTCGCGCGCAGGCTGCCGGCATTGAAAATCGGCAGGCTGATCTGCGGCTGAAAGGTCCAGGCGCCAGAGCCGCCGCCGAACAGTCCGGACAGATCTCGACTCGACGTCCCGGCATTGGCGGTCAGGCTGACACTGGGGAAAAATGCCGCCCGCGCCGCACCGATATTGGCATTGGCCGCTTTCAGTTTGTATTCCGCCTGAAGGATGTCCGGACGCCGTTGCAGCAGATCCGAGGGCAGACCGGCGGGCAGTTGCCGGACCAGATCGCTGGCCAGCGGACGGCCGGGCAGGGCCTCGGGCACTGGCGCGCCGACCAGCAACGTCAGGCTGTTCAGGTCCTGAGCGACCTGACGCTGGTAGCGCGCCAGATTGGCCCGTGAACTGTCGACGCTGGTCTGCGCCTGCGCCTGCTCCAGCGCCGAAGACTTGCCAGCCTCGCGATTGCGCGTGGTCAGGTGCAGGCTCTGTTCATCGGCGGCAAGGGTGTCGCGGGTCAGTTGCAGCAGCTCCTGATCGGCGCGCCAGGTCAGGTAGGCGTTGGCGACGTTGGCGACCAGACTCAGCTCGGCACTGCGTCGCGCCTCTTCGGTCGAGAGCCAGATCTGCAACGCCTGTTCGCTGAGGCTGCGCACGCGACCGAAGAAATCCAGCTCATAAGCGCTGATACCGAGGTTGACCGAGTACGTTGAGTTGATCAGCGCTTTGCCTTGGGTCACGCTCGGCGGCATGCGCTGGCGCAACTCATTGGCGTTGGCCGACACCGCCGGCAGCAGGTCGGCGCGCTGAATGCGGTATTGCGCCTGGAAGGCTTCGACATTCAATGCCGCCACGCGCAGGTCGCGGTTGTTGATCAGCGCGCTTTCGATCAGTTGTTGCAGCGCCGGATCCGTGAACAGCGTGCGCCAGTCCCCACTGCTCGTGGCTGGCTGCGTTGCTGCCGGGTACTGCGCTGCGGTGGGGGAAGCGGGGCGCTGATACTCGGGAATCAATGAACAACCGCCCATCAGCACCGCGATGGACAGCAGGGAAAGTCGCAACGTCAACATCGAACTGCCTCATGCATATAGAGAGCATTGTGCTCAGGCCCCGGCCATCCATTTCGCCAGACCATGGCGGCCACTGACGCCGAGTTTGGCGGTGGCGCGTTTCAGGTACGTCTCGATCGAACTGTTTTTCACCCGCAACTTTTCCGCCATTTGCGGCACGGTGCCGCCGGTCAACAGGCCGAGGCAGACTTCTTTTTCGCGCACTGACAGGGCGATGTCGCTTAATGCCAGGCGCTCATCGAACACCTGTGCCAGCGGCGCCTGATCCAGTTCGGCCAACGGTTGGCGCGGTTGCCGGGCGAGGATTTGCCGATTGATCTGCGCGTGACGTTCGATCAGCGGCAGCAGGGTGTCGGACAGGCTTTTGAGAAACGACAGCTCCGGCAGGGAAAACACCCGTTGGGTATGCGGTCGGTAAAACGAAATCACGCAACGGCGGTGGGACGTACGCGAAACCAGATTGCATTGATGGGCGCTGTGCTGCGGATGGCGAGGCTGGAGCGAGGCTTTCAGTTGAATCAGCAGCGAGTCGTTCATTTCGATCATCTTCTGCAACAGCGGATGATCATCGGGGCTCTCCAGCAGATCGGGCGGGGCACACGTCTGTGCCGGACCGGCGCTGCCCAACGGTTTGATGTCGACCACACTGGCCTGACGCTCATCCAGCGTCCACTCACTCAGATCCACGCGGTTGACCGGCACCAGCGTGTCGACCAACTGGAACATGTTCGTGGCGAAGTGATCATCGCCGGTGCTGGCAATCAGCTCACCCAATTGCCAGTAGAAATGCGGGTTTTCCCTATTACGAATACTGCCGGTCAGATTCATATCCTTGTCATCCCTGGTTCAGAACCTTCACTGAATCGTCTGCCGTCTATGCAAAAGCCGCCCACGCCGTCATTTCTCCTTGAACACGATCTGGAGCGGGATTTAAGCCTATGGATTTGTCCTACGTCTGTAGGGGAAATCGGGGACACAAAGTGCCACTATTTCTGATTCTTGGCGCCGGGGTTCTGACGGCATTGAATACGGGTGAGCCTGCGCGAGTGACTGTCCGGTCACTCTGAGGCCCCGGAAAACCGGGCGATGGTGATTTCTGGTCAGCAGCGCTGGGGTAAATGGCGGCGCTGCTATGTGGTTCTTTTCCTACAAGCTTTTCAGTATTTCCTCTCCGAATTTTTAGCCAGAGCCTGCGATAAACACGCCCGCAACGTCAGACAGGCGCTTACGAGCCTAGTGGTTGTCCGGGTTTCAGGTGTCATGTCGGTGGCGGGGCCGATGCTTGAATACCGGCAAAATTTCATGAGAAGGATCTTATGCAGCCTACTTCTGCCAACGTGGCGGACGATCCGTCCGTGCCTGTCGAGACTTTTGCGCTGACTGCCGCCCAACGGGATATCTGGCTGGACCAACTGAGTCGCGGAGATTCGCCGCTGTACAACATTGGCGGTTACGTCGAACTGACCGGGCCGCTGGATCCGGCATTGATGCAAGAGGCACTTGAATCTCTGGTCGCCGCGAATGATGCCTTGCGCATTGTTCTGCTATCGGACGTTGGTCACGATGGGCTGCCGTTACAAGGTTTTGCACAGGCGCTGCCGGTG
Organism: Pseudomonas sp. VD-NE ins; assembly: GCF_031882575.1. Lineage (NCBI taxonomy): Bacteria > Pseudomonadati > Pseudomonadota > Gammaproteobacteria > Pseudomonadales > Pseudomonadaceae > Pseudomonas > Pseudomonas sp. VD-NE ins. The sequence goes on along the minus strand of NZ_CP134772.1, from coordinate 3,794,600 downwards.
GTGATGTCGCTGCATGATGTCAGCGGCCAACCTGATCCACAGTCGGCGGCTCGGACGCTGGTCGAAGCGCAGATGGCGCAGGGCTTTGTGTTGAGCGGGCAAGCGTTGTTCCGCTTCAGTCTGATTCGCCTCGATCGCCATCGTCACTGGCTGGCAGCCCAGGCCCATCACTTGATCATCGATGGCTGGGCTTTCGCGTTGCTGTTCAAGTCGGTGGGCGAGATCTACAGCACATTGTGCCGTGGCGAGCATCCGCGCAGGGCGGCACCGTCTTATGTCGGCTTTATCGAAGATGACGCGCGCTACCATCAGTCACCCCGCTATGAACGCGATCAACGCTACTGGCTGGACAAGTATCGCCGCTTGCCCGAGCCCTTGTTGACGCCCCGTCATCGCGAATCCCTTGACGCTGAAGCAGCGCCCAGTCGCATCCACGTCGAGGTTTTTCCAGCCGTGCTGCATGAGCGCATGAAAGACTGCGCGAGACGATTCGGTGGCTCGGCATTTCATGTCTTGCTGGCGGCGCTGCATGTGTATTTCAGTCGTACCGCCCAGCGTGACGAGTGGGTGGTCGGCTTGCCGATTCTCAATCGTTCCGGTGCCCGCTTCAAAAGCACTTTGGGCTTGTTCACCCAAGTCAGTGCAATGCACATGGGGTTTGGCCGGGCGTTGTCATTTGGCGAATTGATCAAGGCAATCGGCGATGGTCTGAAGCAGGATTTTCGTCATCAACGCTATCCGTTGAGCGAGATGAATCGTGCGCTGGGTCTGTTGCGTGAAGACCGAGCGCAACTGTTCGAGCTGTCGGTGTCCTACGAACAGGACGACCATGACTACCGTTACGGTGAGGCGTCGGGACACTCGGTCAAGGTCTCCAACCAGCACGAGGCGACTCCGCTGGCCCTTCACCTGCGCAGCAACCGTTACACCGACAAGGCCTGGCTGCATCTGGTGTACTCGCCGGCCTATTTCACGGCTGACGAGATTGCGTCGTTGACCGAGCGCTTGTTGCTGATACTGGAGCAGGGTCTGGAATGCCCGGCACTGGCGATCGCCGATTTCAACCTCAATAGCCCGGCAGAACTGGCCCTGCTCGATGAGTGGAACGACACCCGCGTCAGTTATCCGCAAGGTCAACTGATTCATCAGCGATTCGCGTCGCGGGTGGCCGAACACCCGGACGCAGTGGTCGCGACTTATCAAGACCGCACGCTGACCTATAGCGAACTGAACCAGCAAGCCAATGCGTTGGCCCATCATCTGCTGGGCCTCGGCGTACGGCCGGATGACCGGGTGGCGATTGTCGCGCGCAGAGGCCTTGAGACGCTGGTCGGGCTGCTGGCGATTCTCAAGGCAGGCGCCGCTTATGTGCCGATTGACCCGGCGCATCCGCCCGAGCGCCTGAGTTATCTACTCAGCGACAGTGCTCCGGTGGCGCTGCTGACGCAAAGTGACTTGCGCGAGCGTTTGCCCGCCACAGCGCTGCCCGTGATCGAGCTTGATCGGCGCGAGTGGTTGCTCGACAACTTGACCGATCCCGAAGTGCTGGAGTTGAACACCCGCCACCTCGCTTATGTGATTTACACCTCCGGCTCGACCGGGTTGCCCAAGGGCGTAATGGTTGAACATCGCACGCTGGGCAATCTGGTCGACTGGCATTGCGCGGCATTCGGGCTCGGTCCCGGGCAGCACACGTCGAGCCTGGCCGGCTTCGGTTTTGACGCGATGGCGTGGGAGGTCTGGCCGGCGTTGTGCGTGGGCGCGACGGTGCACCTTGCGCCCGCGAGCGAAGGCAGCGAAGACATCGATGCGCTGCTCGCCTGGTGGCGGGCGCAGCCGCTGGACGTCAGTTTCCTGCCAACACCGATTGCCGAATATGCGTTCAGCAAACAACTCGGTCACCCGACCTTGCGCACCTTGCTGATTGGCGGCGATCGTCTGCGCCAGTTCAACCGTGCGCAGGGTTTTGCGGTGGTCAACAACTACGGGCCGACCGAAGCCACGGTGGTCGCCACCTCCGGGCTGATCAGCCCGGGGCAGGCGTTGCACATCGGCAAACCCGTGAGCAATGCCACGGCTTATCTGCTCGATGATCAGCAGCGTCCGGTGCCGATCGGCATCATTGGCGAGCTGTATGTCGGCGGTGCCGGGGTTACCCGGGGCTATCTCAATCGCCCGGAGCTGACAGCGGAACGTTTCCTCGACGACCCGTTCAGTGTGCAGCCGGATGCGCGCATGTACCGCACCGGCGATCTCGCCCGTTGGCGTTTCGACGGCAACCTTGAGTACATCGGTCGTAACGATGATCAGGTGAAAGTCCGCGGTGTGCGTGTCGAGCTGGGCGAAATCGAAGCGGCGCTCAGCAGTCATGACGCGGTACAGGAAGCCGTGGTGCTGGTGCGCGACGGTCAGCTGTTGGCATGGTTTACCGAGCATGAGGCGCTGGATATCCTGCAACTGCACGCGCACCTGACCTCGCGCTTGCCGTCCGCCCTGTTGCCGGCCGCTTACATCCGTCTGGCGACCTTGCCGCTGACGGCCAACGGCAAGCTCGATCGCCAGGCATTGCCGGCGCCGGGGCAGGAAGCGTTGATCCGTCGTCAGTACGAGGCGCCGCAAGGTGACGTCGAAATCGCTTTGGCGCAGATCTGGGCCGAGGTCCTGCAAGTCGAACGGGTAGGGCGTCACGACCACTTTTTTGAGCTGGGCGGCCACTCCTTGTTGGCCGTTGGCCTGATCGAGCGCATGCGCCAGATCGGCATGAGCAGCGACGTTCGCGTGCTGTTCAGTCAGCCGACATTGGCCGCGTTGGCGGCAGCGGAGGGCAGCGGCCGCGAAGTCGAGGTACCGGCCAACCGCATTGCGCCCGATTGCACGCACATCACGCCGGATCTGCTGCCATTGGTTCAGCTGGATCAGGCGATGATCGAGCGCATTGTCGCAACAGTGCCGGGCGGTGCCGCCAATGTGCAGGACATCTACCCGTTGGCGCCGTTGCAGGAAGGCATTCTCTATCACCACATCACCGCCGCGCAGGGCGATCCGTACCTGCTGCAATCGCTGCTGGCGTTCGACAGCCTCGAGCGGGTCGAGGCCTTCGCTGCTGCGCTGCGTCAGGTCATCGCACGGCACGATATCCTGCGTACGGCGGTGGTTTGGGAAGGGCTGACGTCACCGGTTCAGGTCGTTTGGCGCGAGGCCATTTTGCCGGTGCAGGAGGTTGAATTTGATCCTGCCCGTGGCGCGATCATCGATCAATTGCACGAGCGTTTCGACGCGCGGCGTTATCGCCTCGATGTGAGTCAGGCGCCGCTGCTGCGCCTGATGTATGCCCGTGATCCCGCGCACAACCGGGTGGTCGGCATCTTGCTGTTCCATCATTTGGCGATGGATCACATCGCGCTGGAGGCCATGCGCGAAGAAATCCACGCCTGCCTGTCCGGGAGCGCTGAACCGCTGGCGGCGCCGGTGCCATACCGCAACTATGTGGCGCAAACGCGACTGGGCGTCAGTGAACAGGAGCATGAAGCGTTTTTCCGCCAGATGCTCGCCGACATCGACGAGCCAACCTTGCCGTTCGCTTTGCAGAATGTGCAGGGTGACGGCAGCAACATCGAAGAAGCCGAGCGGGCGTTGGCGAGCGATCTGTATCTGCGCTTGCAGCAGCAGGCGCGTCTGGCCGGCGTCAGCGTCGCCAGCCTGATCCACCTCGCTTGGGCGCAAGTACTGGCGGCAACCTCCGCTCAGCAAAGTGTGGTATTCGGCACGGTGCTGATGGGGCGCATGCAGGGCGGCGCGGGTGCCGACCGGGCGTTGGGGGTGTTCATCAACACCTTGCCGCTGCGGGTCGATGTCGGTGAAGGCGCGCGCGCGGCGGTGAAGTCCACCCATGCACGCCTGACCGCTTTGCTCGCCCATGAACACGCCTCTTTGGCGCTGGCCCAGCGTTGCAGTGGCGTTGCCGCGCCAGCACCGCTGTTCAGTGCCTTGCTCAACTACCGACACAGCGATGATGCTGAGCAAAAAACCTCCCGGCAAACGTGGCAAGGCATCGAGACCCTGGCCAGCGAGGAGCGCACCAATTACCCGTTTACCCTGAGTGTTGACGACCTCGGCACAGGCTTGCGTCTGACCACCCGAACCTTGTCGAGCATTGGCGCACAACGGATTTGCGCTTACGTGCAGTCCGCGCTGAGCGTCTTGGTCGAGGCGCTGGAGAACACACCGCAGCAGCCGTTGAATCGTCTGCCACTGTTGCCGCAACAAGAGCTGCAACAGCTACTGATCGAGTTCAACGCCACCGCCGTCGACTGCCCGCTGGAGCAGCCATTGCAGGCACTGTTCGAACAGCAGGTGCAGCGCAAACCCAATGCCATCGCCGTGCAGTTCGCAGAGCAACGCCTGACCTATCGCGAGTTGAACCAGCAGGCCAACCGCTTGGCCCATCATCTGCGTGGTCTGGGCGTACAGCCGGATTCGCGGGTAGCGATCTGCGTCGAGCGCGGGCCTGAGTTGGTAATCGGTCTGCTGGGCATTCTCAAAGCGGGCGGTGCTTATGTGCCGCTCGATCCGGATTATCCGCTGCAACGCCTGAACTACATGTTGCAGGACAGCGCACCGGTCGCGCTGCTGGTGCATGCGGCGACGCGCGATCTGCTCGGCGAACCCGGCGTGCCGCTGATCGATCTCGACCTCGGCGTCTGGCAGGACCAGCCGCGCGACAACCCGCAGGTGCCGGGCCTCAGCGCGACGAATCTGGCCTACATGATCTACACCTCCGGCTCCACCGGTACGCCGAAGGGCGTGATGATCGAGCACCGCAGCGCCTGCAACATGGTGCACTGGGGCTCGCAGTTGTCGCCGCCCACTGGACACGGGGCGTTGCTGCAAAAGGCCCCGTACAGTTTCGACAGTTCGGTGTGGGAGATCTTCTGGCCACTCTGCTCGGGCATGCGCCTGGTGCTGGCGCGGGCCGATGGCAACCGTGATTCGGCTTATGTCACGCAAGTGATCCGCGAGCAGAACATCACCGTGGTCAAGTTCGTCCCGGCGTTGTTGCAGCAGTTCATCGAACAGGATGATGTCAGCCAGTGCACCAGCCTCACCGACGTGCTCAACGGTGGCGGCGAGTTGACCGTCGCCCTGGCCCGGCAAGTGCGCGAGCGCCTGCCGTGGGTGCGCCTGCATAACGTCTATGGGCCGACCGAAACTACGGTCGACAGCAGCGGCTGGACGCTGGCGCCCGGCGAGCCGGTGCCGCCGACACTGGTGCCGATCGGCAAGGCCCTGAGCAATACGCGGCTGTATGTCCTCGATGCCTTTGATCAGCCAGTGCCGTTAGGCGTCAGCGGGCATCTGCACATTGGCGGGGTGGGCGTGGCGCGCGGGTATCTGGGACTGCCGCAATTGCAGGCCGAGCGCTTTATCGACAGTCCGTTCGTGGCCGGTGATCGCTTGTATCGCACCGGTGATCTGGTGCGCTACGGCGCCGATGGCAACCTCGAATTCCTCGGTCGCAATGACTTTCAGGTCAAGCTGCGCGGGGTGCGCCTTGAGCTGGGCGAGATTGAAGCGCGCCTGCTGGAACATCCGGCGATCCGTGAGGCGGTGGTGCTGGTGCGCGATGAGCGGCTGGTGGCTTATTACACCCTGCGTGCCGAGCTGACTGCGCCGACGCTAGACGCATTGCGAGCGCATGTATTGGCGCAGTTGCCGGAGTTCATGGTGCCTGGCGCCTACGTGAGGCTGGCGGCGTTGCCTTTGACGCCCAACGACAAAATCGACCGCAAGGCGTTGCCGGAACCGGGGGCGGAGGCGCTGCTCAGTCGTCCTTACGAGGCCCCCGCAGGCGATGTGGAAACCGCGTTGGCGCAGATCTGGGCGCAGGTGCTCAAGGTCGAGCAGGTGGGGCGGCACGACAACTTCTTCGAGCTGGGCGGGCATTCGCTGTTGGCGGTCAGTCTGGTCGCGCGCATGCGTCTGGCCGGGCTGCACGTCGACGCGCGGACGCTGTTCAGCCAGCCGACGCTGGCCGCGCTGGCGGCACAGACCTCGCGGCAGGCGAAGCAGGTCGAGATCGCCCAGACCACCATCCCGAGCCTCAACCGCAAGCGCCGTCTCTGACTACCGGACACAAAACCTGTGGGAGCGAGCCTGCTCGCGAAAGCGGTGTATCAGTCGCCATCAACATTGACTGAACCAGCGTATTCGCGAGCAGGCTCGCTCCCACAGGGGACTTGCGGTGCTCAAGCGCGCGGCTTGTCCCCGCTTCCCATGTCAGACACCCACGCCCCGATGTTTTAGTTTTTCCAGGCTGCGCGCCGCGTGCACGGACTCGCTGCTGCGCGCTCCTTTTTTCCGTATTTACAGCAGGTTACCTCATGCATTTCAGCGAACTGATGGCCGCCATTTCCACCCATGCGATCCGCCTTCAACAGGAAGATGAAGACCTGGTCATTCTGGGCAGCGACGACGCGCTGGATGACGCGTTGTGGGACAGCCTCGCGGCGCACAAGGCGCAACTGCTGGAGCTGGTTGCCCAACACGGCGGCGACTGGCTGAGCCCGGCCTTTCGCATCACCCCGGACATGCTGCCGCTGGTGACGCTGAATCAGGACACCCTTGACCGCATCGTTGCCACGGTGCCGGGTGGCGCGGCCAACGTGCAGGACATTTATCCGCTGTCGGCGTTGCAGGAAGGCATGCTGTATCACCATCTTTCGGCCGCTGCCGGTGACCCTTACATCTCGCAGGCGCGCTTCGTGTTCGACAGTCAGGAGCGGCTGAACGCCTTCGCCGAGGCGCTGCGCTGGGTGGTCAAGCGTCACGACATCCTGCGCACTTCGTTCGTTTGGGAATACCTCGACGAAGCGGTGCAAGTGGTCTGGCGCGAGGCGCCGCTGGTGTGTGAGGAAGTCAGCATCGACAGTCGCGCCGACGTGCTCACGCAATTGCTCGAACGCCATGACCCGCAGCACTTCCGCCTCGACATGCAACAAGCGCCGCTGCTGCGCATGGTCTATGCACAGGATCCGGCTCAGGGCCGCGTTGTCGCGCTGTTGCTGTTTCATCACATGATCATGGATCACGTGGCGCTGGACGTACTGCGCCGGGAAATTCAGGCCTGTCTGCTCGGGCAGACTGCGCAAGTGCCAGCGGCGGTGCCCTATCGTGATCACTTGGCCAAGGCCCGCAGTGCGGGCAACGAGCAGGCACAGGAAGCGTTTTTCCGCGAGATGCTCGCCGATATCGACGAGCCGACGCTGCCGTGTGGTTTGCAGGATGTGCAGGGTGATGGCCATGCCATCGAGGAGTCTTCGTTGATGCTCGACAGCCGCTTGAGCCGGCAGTTGCGCGAGCAGGCGCGGCAGCTCGGCGTGAGCGTCGCGAGCCTGACGCATCTGGCGCTGGCGCGGGTGCTCGGGCAATTGTCCGGGCGCACGGCGGTGGTGTTCGGCACTGTGCTGCTGGGGCGGATGGACGCGGGCGAGGGCGGTGAGCAGGCGTTGGGGATGTTCATCAACACCTTGCCGCTGCGCGTTGATGTCGGTGAGCAAAGCGTGCGCGCCGGCGTGCGGGCGACCCATCAGCGCCTGACTGCGTTGCTGGCGCATGAGCAGGCTTCGCTGGCGTTGGCACAACGCTGCAGCGCCGTCGCGGTGCCGACGCCGCTGTTCAGCGCGATCCTCAACTACCGGCACAGCAGCGTCGAAGAAGTCGCGGACGTGGTCGATATTGCCCCCGGTGTGCAGGTGCTCGGTGCCCGCGAGCGCACCAATTATCCGCTGACCATCAACATCGATGACCTCGGTGTGGACTTGCGCATCACCGCGCTGGCGGATGCAGCGCTGGGTGCCGAGCGCATGGCCGCTTACCTGAAAGCAGCGCTGGAGAGTCTGGCCGATGCCCTGCAAACCAGCCCTGATGTGGCGCTGCAAACGCTGACAATCCTGCCGGCCAGCGAACGCGAACATCTGCTACGCGGCATCAATTCGCCCGTGGCGCAGTTCCCGCAAACCCCGTTGATCCATCAGCAATTCGAAACGCATACGCAGGCCCGACCAGACGCCACGGCGCTGATTTTCAACGGCCAGACTCTCAGCTATGGCGAACTCAATCGTCGCGCCAACCAGGTTGCGCATCATCTGCTGGCCCTGAACATTCGTCCCGATGACCGCGTGGCAATTTGCGTCGAGCGCGGTCCGCAAATGATCATCGGCCTGCTCGGTGTGCTCAAGGCAGGCGCTGGTTACGTGCCGATCGATCCGGCCTATCCGCTGGACCGTATCAACTTCACCTTGCAGGACAGCGCCCCGGCGGCGGTGCTGATGCAGGCCGCGACCCGCGACCGCGTGGCCGCTCTCGAGGTGCCGCAGATCGACCTCGACAGCGCTCCCCTCAAAGCCGAACTCGACAGCAATCCGCAAATCCCCGAGCTGACCCCGGCGCATCTGGCGTACGTGATCTACACCTCCGGCTCCACCGGTCTGCCTAAAGGCGTGATGGTCGAGCATCGCAATGTGGCGCGGCTGTTTTCTGCCACCCACGACTGGTTCCAGTTCAACCAGCAAGACATCGGCGTGCTGTTCCATTCCTTCGCCTTCGACTTTTCGGTCTGGGAAATCTGGGCCGCGCTGGCGTTCGGCGGACAATTGCTGTTGGTCCCGCAAGCCGTCAGCCGCTCGCCGGACGACTGCTATGCATTGCTCTGCGAAACCGGTGTGACCGTGCTCAACCAGACGCCGAGCGCGTTCCGTCAACTGATCGCCGCCCAGGGCCGCAGCACCTTGCAGCATTCCTTGCGGGAAGTGGTTTTCGGCGGCGAAGCGCTGGAGCCGGGCCTGCTCAAACCGTGGTACGCGCGGGTCGGCAATGCCGGCACGCGGCTGGTCAACATGTATGGCATCACCGAAACCACGGTGCACGTGACGTATCGGCCGTTGCAGGCCGCCGACGCGCAGTTGCTGGGCGTCAGCCCGATTGGCGTGCGCATTCCCGACCTGCAACTGTATGTCCTCGATGCGCAGCGTGAACCGGTTCCCGTCGGCGTGGTTGGCGAGCTGTACGTCGGCGGTGCCGGGGTGGCGCGCGGTTATCTGAATCGCGAAGCGCTGACGGCCGAGCGTTTTATCAATGATCCGTTCAATGAAAACGCCGATGCGAGGTTGTACAAAACCGGCGACCTCGCGCGCTGGGCGGCAGATGGCAGCCTCGAATACCTCGGCCGCAATGACGATCAGGTGAAAATTCGCGGCTTCCGCATTGAGCTGGGCGAGATCGAGGCGCGGTTGTCTACTTGCGAAGGCGTGCGCGAAGCCGTGGTGATCGCTCGCGAAGACAGCCCCGGCGATCAGCGTCTGGTCGCGTACTGGCTGGCCGACGAAGGTGCGGCGCCGGATGTGGCGCAACTGCGTGATCATCTGCTGTCTGTGCTGGCTGATTACATGGTGCCGAGCGCCTTCGTGCGTATCGAGGCCTTCCCGCTGACCACCAATGGCAAGCTCGACCGCAAAGCCTTGCCGGCACCGGACAGCGATGCATTCGCCCGACGTGGTTTCGAAGCGCCGATCGGAGCGGTAGAGAATCTGATCGCTGGTCTCTGGCAGACATTGCTCGGTGTCGAGCAGGTCGGCCGCCATGACAATTTCTTCGAACTCGGCGGTCATTCGCTGCTGGCAGTGAAGCTGATCGAACGCATGCGCCAGCAGGATCTGCACTGTGACGTGCGCGTGCTGTTCGGTCAGCCGAGCGTGGCCGCGCTGGCGGCAACCTTGAGCAACGAGCGTGTGATTGTCGTTCCAGACAATCTGATCGAGCCAGGTTGCACGCGCATTACCCCGGCGATGCTGCCGCTGGCCAGTCTCGATCAAGCCGCGATCGATCGCGTTGTTGCAACCGTGCCGGGTGGCATCGCCAATGTGCAGGACATCTATGCTCTGGCACCGTTGCAGGCAGGGATTCTCTATCACCATCTGGCGACCAGCGCCGGCGATCCGTATGTGTTGCAGGCGCAATTTGCCTTCGACGGTCTGGCGCAGATCAAAACCTTCGTCCGTGCTTTGAACGGCGTGATCGCGCGCCATGACATTCTGCGCACTGGCATCTTCTGGGAGGGTCTTGAAGAGGCGGTGCAAGTGGTTTGCCGTGAGGCAACACTGGCGCTGGAACGCGTCGATGCCGACGAACTCGACGGCGACGTGCTCGAGCAGATGCAGGCGCGTTTCGATCCACGCCATTATCGTCTGGACCTCAATCGCGCGCCGCTGATGCGTTTTGTCTACACCGAAGATCAGCCGCACCAGCGCTGGATCGGCATTCTCCTGCTGCACCATATCGTCCTCGACCACACCGCACTGGACGTGCTGGTCGCGGAAATGAGTGACGTCATGCTCGGCCGCAGCAGCGACCTGCCGCCGCCGGTGCAGTACCGCCACTTTGTCGCGCAGGCGCGGCTTGGCGCCGATGATCAGGCGCATGAGGCGTTCTTCCGCGAAATGCTTGGCGATATCGACGAGCCGACCGTGGCCTTCGGTTTGCAGGACGTGCACGGCGACGGCAGCGATATCCTCGACAGTCATGCGGAGCTGGACGTCGGCCTCGGCCAACGTCTGCGCGAGCAGGCACGGCGGCTGGGTGTCAGCGTGGCCAGCCTGGTGCATCAGGCCTGGGCTCAAGTGCTGTCACAAGTTTCCGGCCAAGAGAACGTGGTGTTCGGCACTGTGCTGCTCGGCCGCATGCAGGGCGGAGAGGGCGCAGATCGGGCGTTGGGCATGTTCATCAACACCTTGCCGTTGCGCGTCAACGTCGGTGCTGACCCGGTAGAACACGGCGTGCGTGCCACCCATGCGCGCCTGGCGCAGTTGCTCGGCCATGAGCAAGCGTCATTGGCACTGGCCCAGCGTTGCAGCGGTGTCGCCGGCGCGCAGGCGCTGTTCAGCACCTTGCTCAACTACCGCCACAGTGCGCCGGAATCGGCTGCTGTAGCGTGGGATGGCGTGGAGATTATCAGCTCCCGCGAGCGCAGTAATTATCCGTTGGTGGTCAGCGTCGACGACCTCGGTGAAGGTTTCCGCTTGAGCGTGCAAGCCGTGCCGCAAGTGGACGGGGCGCGGGTCTGCGATTTCTTGCAAACCGCGTTGCACAGCCTGGTCACGGCGCTGGAGTACACGCCGCAGGCGCCGTTGCAGCAGTTGTCGATCGTGTCGCCGGGCGAGCGGCAACGGGTGCTGGTCGGCTTCAACATCAGCGGTCGTGAATACCCGCCGGCGCAAACAGTGCCGCGCCTGTTCGAAGCGCAAGTGGCGGCGCACCCCGAGGCGCTGGCGGTGGTGCAGGGCGAGCAACAGTTCAGCTACCGCGAACTGAATCAGCGCGCCAATCGTCTCGCCCATCACCTGATTGGCCTCGGCGTGCAAGTCGACGATCGTGTTGCGCTGTGCCTGCGTCGCGGGCCGGACATGCTCGTCGCGCTGCTGGCGATTCTCAAGGCCGGCGCGGGTTATGTGCCGATTGATCCTGAATACCCGGCTGAACGCATCGCCTACCTGTTGCAGGACAGCGACCCGATCGCGGTGCTGGCGCAGGCCTCGACGCGCGCCCTGCTCGGCAGGGCGCCGGTGATCGATCTGGACGCCAACGACTGGCGGCACTTGCCTGACACCAACCCGGCACTGTCGAGGCTGACTCCGGCGAATCTGGCCTACGTGATCTACACCTCGGGTTCCACCGGGCAGCCGAAAGGCGTGATGGTCGAGCACCGTACTCTGGAAAACCTCGTGCACTGGCACGCCGAAACCTTCGATCTGCACGCCGGCAGCCACACCGCCAGCGTCGCCGGTTGCGGTTTCGATGCCATGGCCTGGGAAGTCTGGCCGGCGTTGTGCGTCGGCGCGACCGTGCACCTGCCACCGTCCTCGATCGGCAATGAACACCTTGATGAATTGCTCGAATGGTGGCGCGCGCAGCCGTTGCAGGTGAGCTTTCTGCCAACCCCGGTGGCCGAATACGCGTTCAGTCGTGAACTGGGCCATCCGACCCTGCGCACGCTGCTGATCGGTGGCGACAAGTTGCGCCAGTTCTCGCGGGATCAGACCTTCGACGTCATTAATAACTACGGCCCGACCGAAGCCACGGTGGTGGCGACGTCCGGACGTATCGAGCCCGGCCGGGTTCTGCACATTGGCCGGCCGATTGCCAATGCGCGGATTTACCTTCTGGACCGTCAGCAACAACCGGTGCCGACCGGCGTGCAAGGCGAGTTGTATGTTGGCGGCGCCGGTGTTGCGCGGGGCTATCTGAATCGACCGGAACTGACCGCTGCGCACTTCCTCGACGACCGGTTCAGCGACGAGCCGCACGCACGGATGTACCGCACCGGCGACCTCGCGCGTTGGTTGGCGGACGGCAATATCGAATACCTGGGGCGCAACGACGATCAGGTAAAACTGCGCGGCGTGCGTATAGAACTCGGCGAAATCGAAGCGGCGCTGAGCGCACATGATGCGGTCCGCGAATGCGTGGTGCTGGTGCGCGACGGCCGTCTGGTCGCCTGGTTCACCGCAATCGAGTCTGTCGAGATCGCTGATTTGCACCAGTATCTGCACGCGCGGCTGCCGGACACTTTGGTCCCGGCCGCTTACGTGCGACTGGACAGCCTGCCGCTCACGGCTCACGGCAAACTCGACCGCAAGGCCTTGCCCGAGCCGGATCAGGACGCGTGGCTCAGCCGTGAATATGAAGCGCCGCAAGGCCCGGTCGAGATCGCGTTGGCGCAGATCTGGGCCGACGTACTCAACATCGAACAGATCGGCCGTCACGACAACTTCTTCGAACTTGGCGGCCATTCGCTGTTGGCGGTGAGCCTGATCGAACGCATGCGTCAGGCCGGTTTGAGTGCCGATGTGCGGGTGCTGTTCAACCAGCCGAGTCTGGCCGCTTTGGCGCGTGCCTTGGGCAGTGGCCGGGAAGTCGACGTGCCGGCCAATCTGATTCCAGCCGATTGCACGCACATCACCCCCGACATGCTGACCCTGACCACGCTGGATCAAACCAGTATCGATCGTATCGTTGCCACGGTGCCGGGCGGCGCCGCGAATGTGCAGGATATCTATCCGCTGGCACCGTTGCAGGAAGGCATTCTTTATCACCATCTGAGTGCCGAACAGGGCGATCCGTACCTGCTGCAATCGCGTCTGGCTTTCGACAGTCTTGAACGTCTGCACAGCTTCGCCGAGCACTTGCAGCAGGTCATCGTCCGTCACGACATTCTGCGCACCAGCGTGGTCTGGGAAGGTTTGCCGAGCCCGCAGCAAGTGGTCTGGCGGCAGGCGCAGATGGTCGTCCAGCCATTGCCGCTGGATGCGCAGGACGGCGATATTCTCGAACAGTTGCACGCGCGTTTCGATGCCCGACATTTCCGTCTCGACCTCAATCAGGCTCCGTTGATCCGCATGGTCTACGCCGAGGATCCGGCGCAACAGCAAGTCGTCGCCATCGTGCTGTTCCATCACTCGATTCTCGACCACACCGCCATGGACGTGATCGGGCGGGAAATGCACGCATTGATGTTCGATCAGCTCGACACGCTGACGCCGCCGATGCCGTACCGCAATTACGTGGCGCAGGCGCGCTTGGGCGCTGATGCGCAGGAACATGAAGCGTTCTTCCGCGACATGCTTGGCGACATCGACGAGCCGACCTTGCCCTTCGGTCTGCAGGATGTGCAGGGCGACGGACGTGGCATCGAAGAGGCGCTGCAACCGGTTGATGCGACGCTCAATCTGCGTCTGCGCGAACAGGCCCGGCAGTTGGGCGTCAGCCCGGCGAGCCTGATGCACATGGCCTGGGCGCAGGTCTTGGGCGTGGTCTCCGGGCGCCGCGACGTGGTCTTCGGCACGGTGTTGATGGGGCGCATGCAGGGCGGTGAGGGTGCCGACCGCACGCTGGGGGTATTCATCAACACCTTGCCGTTGCGGGTTGATCTCGCTGAAGGCGTGCGCGCCGGGGTGAAAACCACCCATGCGCGGCTGACGGCGCTGCTCGGCCATGAACATGCTTCGTTGGCGCTTGCGCAGCGTTGCAGCGCCATGGCCGGTTCGGCACCGCTGTTCAGCGCGTTGCTCAACTATCGACACAGTGCCGCCGAGCAGCAGCCGCACGACGGCCAGGGGATCTGGCAGGGCGTGCGCATGCTGGGTGGCGAGGAGCGCAGCAATTATCCGCTGACCTTGTCGGTGGATGATCTGGGCGAAGGTTTTGCCCTGAATGTACTGGCGGTTGCAGAGATCGGTGCGCAACGGATTTGCAGTTACATGCACACCGCACTGGAACATCTGGTGACGGCGCTGGAAGAGGCGCCGCAACGTCCGCTCAACCGGTTGCCGGTGCTCTCGGTGGCGGAATACGAACGCTTGCTGGTCGACTTCAACCAGCATTCGGCGGCCTATCCGCGTGGGGCAACGATTCAGCGGTTGGTCGAGGCTCAGGCCGAGCAGCAACCGGAGGCACTGGCCGTGGTTCAGGGCGAGCAGCAACTGACTTACGCTCAGCTCAATCAGCGCGCCAATCGCGTGGCCCATCACTTGCTCGGGCTCGGTGTGCAGCCCGATGACCGCGTCGCCGTGTGCCTGCGCCGCAGCCCGGACATGCTCGTCGCGTTGCTGGCGATCCTCAAGGCCGGCGCCGGTTATGTGCCGGTCGACCCGGCGTATCCGGCGGAACGCATCGCCTATCTGTTGCAGGACAGCGCGCCGATGGCGGTGCTGGCCCAGGCTGCGACGGCTGATCTGCTTGGCGCCGTGCCGCTGATTGATCTGGACCATCCCACCTGGCAACAGCTGTCCAGCAGTAACCCGCAACTGCCGGCGTTGACCCCGGCGCATCTGGCTTATGTGATTTACACCTCGGGCTCCACCGGCGCGCCGAAAGGCGTGATGGTCGAACACGCGACGCTGGAAAACCTGGTGCACTGGCACTGCGAGGCCTTCGACCTGCGCGCCGGCAGCCACACGTCGAGCGTCGCCGGCTTCGGTTTCGACGCCATGGCGTGGGAAGTCTGGCCAGCGCTGTGCATTGGCGCGACCTTGCACCTGCCGCCGCAAACGGTGAGCAACGAACACCTCGACGAGTTGCTGGAATGGTGGCGCGCGCAGCCGTTGCAGGTGAGTTTCCTGCCGACGCCGGTCGCCGAATATGCGTTCAGTCGCGACCTCGGTCACCCGACTTTGCGCACGCTGTTGATCGGTGGCGACAAGCTGCGCCAGTTCCCCCGCGAGCAGACCTTCGCGGTGATCAATAACTACGGCCCGACCGAAGCCACGGTGGTTGCCACCTCCGGCGCAGTCGAGGCCGGGCAGGTGTTGCATATCGGTAGGCCGATGGCCAACGCGAAGATTTACCTGCTCGACGACCAGCAGCGCCCCGTACCGGTTGGCGTCGCCGGTGAGTTGTATGTCGGCGGCGCCGGTGTCGCGCGCGGGTATCTGCATCGCCCCGAGCTGACTGCCGAGCGCTTCCTCGACGACCCGTTCAGCGACGAACCGCAGGCGCGCATGTACCGCACCGGTGATCTCGCGCGCTGGTTGGCTGACGGCACAATCGAGTATCTGGGACGTAACGATGATCAGGTCAAACTGCGCGGTGTGCGCATCGAGTTGGGCGAAATCGAAGCGGCGTTGAGCGGTCACGCGGCCGTGCAGGATTGCGTGGTGCTGGTGCGCGACGGCCAGTTGCTGGCGTGGTTTACCGAACGCCTGAGCGTCGACATCGAGGATTTGCGCAGTCATCTGCAAGCGCAGTTGCCGCAAGCTCTGGTGCCCGCCGCTTACGTGCGCCTGCAATCCCTGCCGCTGACCGCCAACGGCAAACTCGACCGCAAGGCGTTGCCGGAGCCGGATCAAACGGCGTGGCTGAGCCGCGAATATGCCGCGCCGCAAGGTTCGGTGGAAATCGCGCTGGCGCAGATTTGGTCGGCAGTCCTTAACGTCGAAC
Organism: Pseudomonas sp. VD-NE ins; assembly: GCF_031882575.1. Taxonomy (NCBI): domain Bacteria; kingdom Pseudomonadati; phylum Pseudomonadota; class Gammaproteobacteria; order Pseudomonadales; family Pseudomonadaceae; genus Pseudomonas; species Pseudomonas sp. VD-NE ins. The sequence goes on along the minus strand of NZ_CP134772.1, from coordinate 3,778,613 downwards.
AGGTCGGTCGTCACGACAACTTCTTCGAACTGGGCGGGCATTCATTGCTGGCGGTGACGCTGATCGAACGCATGCGTCAGGTCGATCTGAGCACGGACGTGCGCGTGCTGTTCAGCCAGCCGACGTTGGCCGCGCTGGCGGCAGAGGTGGGCAGCGGGCGCGAGGTTGCGGTACCGGAGAATCTGATTGCGGCCGATTGCACGCACATCACCCCGGACATGCTGCCGCTGGTGCAACTGGATCAGGCCAGCATCGAGCGCATCGTCGCCACGGTGCCGGGTGGCGCGGCCAATGTGCAGGATATTTATCCGCTGGCGCCGTTGCAGGAGGGGATTCTGTATCACCACCTCAGCGCGGCTCAGGGCGATCCGTACTTGCTGCAATCATGTCTGGCATTCGACAGCCTGGAGCGTTTTCATGCGTTCGCGGCGGCGCTGCGCCAAGTCATGACGCGCCACGACATCCTGCGCACGTCGATTGTCTGGCAAGGGCTCGCGGCGCCGGTGCAAGTGGTCTGGCGGCAGGCGGAGTTGCCGGTACAAGCTGTGGCGCTGGAACCTGCGCAAGGTGAAGCCATCGATCAGTTGCGTGCACGCTTTGATGCGCGACATTGCCGTCTGGAGCTTGATCAGGCACCGCTGCTGCGTCTGGTGTACGCCCTTGATCCGGACCATCAGCGCGTGGTTGCCATGCTGTTGTTCCACCACATCGCCATGGACCACACCGCGCTGGCAGTGGTCAGCGAAGAAATGCAGGTTATTTTGCGCGGCGATGAACGCTTGCCGGTGGCCGCTGTGCCGTACCGCAATTATGTTGCCCAGACTCGTCTTGGTGTCAGCGAACAAGAGCACGAAGCGTTCTTCCGCGAGATGCTCGGTGACATCGACGAACCGACGCTGCCGTTCGGCTTGCAGGACGTGCACGGCGACGGTAACGACATCGAGGAAGTCGGCCAAGCGCTACCCGCCGTGGTGGCGCAGCGTCTGCGCAGTCAGGCACGGTTGCTCGGCGTCAGCGTCGCCAGCCTGTTCCATCTCGCCTGGGCGCGGGTGCTGGCGGCAACGTCCGCTCAGGAACGCGTGGTCTTTGGCACGGTGCTGCTGGGCCGCATGCAGGGCGGGGCGGGCGCGGATCGCGGGTTGGGCATGTTCATCAACACCTTGCCACTGCGCGTGGATGTTGACGAAAGCAACGTGCGCGCCGGGGTCAAGGCGACCCATGCGCGGCTCAGCGCACTGTTGGCTCACGAACATGCTTCGCTGGCATTGGCTCAGCGTTGCAGCGGTGTCGCGGCGCCGTCGCCACTGTTCAGCGCGATGCTCAATTACCGGCATAGTGACAGTGAGGCCCGAGAAAACGCCACGCGTGATGGCTGGAAAGGCATCGAATCCCTTGCTGGCGAGGAGCGCACCAACTACCCGTTGACCCTCAACGTCGACGATCTGGGCAACGGTTTTGAACTGACAGTGATGACCCCGTCGCGCATTGGCGCGGCACGTCTCGGCCAGTACATGGAGAACGCGCTGACTGCGCTGGTTGAAGCCTTGGAGCACACACCCCGGCAAGCGTTGAATCGCCTGACGGTGTTGGCGGACGAGGAGCGGCAGGCGTTGCTGTTCGGCCTCAACGACACCGCCGTCGATTACGACTTGCTGCAGACGCTGCACGGCTTGTTCGAGGCGCAGGTGCGGCGTACGCCACAGGCTGTCGCCGTAGTCGCCGGCGATCAGGCATTGAGCTACACGCAGCTGAACGAACGCGCCAATCGCTTGGCCCGGCACTTGATCAGCCTTGGCGTGCAAGTGGATTCGCGGGTGGCGATCTGCGTCGAGCGCAGCCTGGAAATGGTCATCGGTCTGCTGGCGATCAACAAGGCCGGCGCCGCTTATGTACCGCTCGACCCGGCCTATCCGCCGGAGCGCCTCGCCTACATGCTCGAGGACAGCGCGCCGGCCGTGGTGCTGGTGCACGCGGCTACCAGCGAGTTGCTGGGAGATATCACGGCGGCAGTGGTCGATCTTGACCAGAACAGCTGGCAATCCTTGTCCGCCGACAATCCGCAAATCCCGGCGCTGACGCCTCAGCACAGCGCTTACGTGATCTACACCTCGGGCTCGACCGGCCAGCCAAAGGGCGTGGTCAATGAACACGCCGGGGTGGTCAACCGCTTGCTGTGGATGCAGGATGCCTATCGCCTGACCGCTGCCGATTCGGTGTTGCAGAAAACCCCGTTCAGCTTTGACGTGTCGGTGTGGGAGTTCTTCTGGCCGCTGATGACCGGCGCGCGACTGGTCATGGCTCGGCCGGACGGACACAAGGATCCGCAATACCTCACTGAAGTGATCGAAACCGAAAACATCACCACGCTGCACTTTGTGCCGTCGATGCTCGACGTGTTCCTCGCCAACAGCGACACCACACGCTGCGACAGCGTGCGTCGGGTGATGTGCAGCGGTGAGGCGTTGCCGGGCAGTCTGGTGCGACGTTTCAAACTTCAGTTAACGGGCAGCGAGTTGCATAACCTCTACGGCCCGACGGAAGCGGCCGTCGACGTGACCGCGTGGGATTGCGCCGGATCCATCGAGCAGACCCCGGACAACACGCCGATCGGCAAGCCGATCGCCAACACCCGTATGTACATCCTCGATGCGCAACAGCAGCCCGTGCCGCAAGGCGTGGTCGGCGAGCTGTACATCGCTGGCGTGCAGGTGGCGCGCGGTTATCTGAACCGACCTGAGCTGAATGCCGAGCGCTTCCTCGACGACCCGTTCCAGCCGAGCGGGCGCATGTACCGCACCGGCGACGTCGCGCGGTATCGGCCGGACGGCAATATCGAATACCTGGGGCGTAACGATGATCAGGTGAAAATTCGCGGTCTGCGTATTGAACTGGGCGAAATTCAGGCACGCCTGACCCAGGTCCACGGCGTGCAAGAAGCGGCGGTGCTGGCCCGTGAAGACGTGCCGGGCGACAAACGTCTAGTCGCCTATTACACCGGTGAACGGCTGGACATCGACCTGCTGCGCAGTCATTTGCTCGAGCATTTGCCGGACTACATGGTGCCCGCCGTGTTCGTGTATCTCGACGCTTTGCCACTGAGCCCCAACGGCAAACTCGACCGCAAGGCCCTGCCGGCGCCGGATCAGCAATCACTGAAAACCCGCGAATACGAAGCCCCGGTCGGCGAAGTCGAGATCACCCTCGCACGGCTCTGGGCCGAACTGCTCAACGTCGAACGGGTAGGGCGTCACGACCATTTCTTTGAACTGGGTGGTCACTCATTACTGGCGATCAGTCTGATCGGCCGGTTACGTCAGGAAGGCATGGAAGCCGATGTCAGGGCGTTGTTCGAACAACCGACCCTGGCCGGCTACGCCGCAATTACGGAAAGAATGGAGATCGTCCTGTGAATGTGCTCGAACTGTTGGCCACATTGAAGGCTAAAGACATCCAACTGGCGGTCACCGATGATCAGCTGCGGGTGAACGGCAACAAACAGGCCTTGAGCGATCCGGCATTGCTGGCCGCGCTGCGTGAGCACAAACCGGCGCTGATCGAACTGATCAAGGGCGGACAATACTCGGCCACTCGCGTCGGCCAGATCGACGTCCCGGCCAACGGCATTCTCCCCGGCAGCACACACATCACGCCAGCGATGGTGACCCTGGCTGAAGTGGATCAGCCGACCCTCGACCGCTTGATCGCCGAGGTACCGGGCGGCGCCGCCAATGTGCAGGACATTTACCCACTGGCGCCGTTGCAGGAAGGCATTCTCTATCACCACGCGAGCAACGAGCAGGGCGATCCCTACGTCATGCAATCGTACTTTGCGTTCAACAGCCGTGAGCGTCTGCAGGACTTCGCGCAAGCCTTGCAAAAGGTCATCGATCGCCACGACATCCTGCGCACGGCAGTGCATTGGGAAGGGCTGGACGTGCCGCTGCAAGTGGTCTGGCGTCAGGCACAGTTGCCGATGGAAGAGATCGTGCTGGCAGACGGCGAAAGTGATGCGCTGCAGCAACTGCACGAACGTTTCGATGCACGGCATTTCCGTCTGGAGGTCCGGTGTGCGCCGATGATGCGTCTGGCCTACGCGTGGGACGAGGACGGTCAGCGCGTGGTCGCAACGTTGTTGTTCCATCACATGGCCCTGGACCACTCGGCGCTCGACGTGGTGCGTCACGAACTGCTCGCCTGCCTCACTGGCGACGATCAATCGCTCGGGCGCCCGGTGCCGTTTCGCAATTACGTCGCGCAAGCGCGGCTGGGCATCAGCGAAGCGGAACACGAGGGTTTTTTCCGCGAGATGCTCGCTGACATTGCCGAGCCGACGCTACCGTACGGTTTGCAGGACGTGCAGGGTGACGGCCTCGACATCGCCGAGCTGAGCCTGCCGATCAACCCGTTGCTCGGTCAGCGTCTGCGGGCGCAGGCGCGGCAACTCGGCGTGAGTGCCGCGAGCCTGTTTCATCTGGGCTGGGCGCAGGTGCTGGCCGTGCTCACCGGCAAACATAACGTAGTGTTCGGTACGGTGCTGATGGGCCGTATGCAAGGCGCCGAAGCCACCGAACGGGCGCTGGGGATTTTCATCAACACCTTGCCGCTGCGGGTCGATGTCGATGCGCAGGGCGTGCGTGCGGCGGTGGAGGCGACGCATAAACGCCTGACCACATTGATGCGCCACGAACACGCGCCGCTGGCATTGGCCCAGCGTTGCAGTGGTGTGGTCGCGCCGACGCCGCTGTTCAGTGCCTTGCTCAATTACCGCCACAGCCACACGGCGGCGACGGCCAGTGCCGAGACCCTGGCCGCGTGGGAAGGCATCAGCACGATCAGCTCCGAAGAACGTACCAACTATCCGCTGACCCTGAGCGTCGATGATTTCGGCGATGCCTTCAGCCTGACATTGTTGGCCACCACCGAGGTTGATCCACAGCGCATCTGCGATTACCTGCACTGCGCCCTGGAGAGTCTGGTGTTGGCGTTGGAGCTGGCGCCGGACACCGCACTCAACCAGTTGCCGATTCTGCCGGCGGCCGAGCGCGAGCAACTGCTGTTAGCGTTCAATGCCACTCACGCCGACTACCCGGCGACGTTGACCATTGCCCAGCGTTTCGAGGCGCAAGTGGCGCAGCGGCCCGAAGCCGTGGCCGCGCAATACCTCGGTGAGCAACTGAGTTATGCCGAGCTCAACCGGCATGCCAACGCCTTGGCCCATCACCTGATTGCACTGGGGGTGAAGCCCGACGATCGCGTCGCCATCGTCGCCCGCCGAGGCCTCGATACGTTGGTCGGGCTGGTGGCGATTCTCAAGGCGGGCGCCGGTTATGTGCCGGTTGACCCGGCGCACCCGGCCGAGCGTCTGCATTACTTGCTCAGCGACAGCGGCCCCGTCGCTGTTCTGACTCAAAATAATCTGCGCAATCGCCTGCCGGCGCTGGCGGTGCCGGTGATCGATCTTGACCCGCGCACCTGGCCGCTGAGCGAGACCTATGATCCGCAGGTGCCGGGCCTGACCGCCGCACATCTGGCCTACGTGATCTACACCTCCGGTTCCACCGGCCTGCCCAAAGGGGTGATGGTCGAACACCGCACCTTGTCGAATCTGGTCGATTGGCATTGCAGCGCGTTTGATCTGTGCGCCGGTCGCCACACCTCGAGCCTTGCCGGGTTCGGTTTCGACGCCATGGCCTGGGAAGTCTGGCCGGCGTTGTGTGCTGGTGCGACTTTGCATCTGGCACCGACGCACGAGGGAACCGAGGACATCGATGCGCTGCTCGACTGGTGGCGCGCGCAGCCACTGGACGTCAGTTTTCTGCCGACACCCGTGGCCGAATATGCCTTCAGCCAGAACCTCGAGCACCCGACGTTGCGCACACTGCTGATCGGTGGCGACCGTTTGCGTCAGTTCAGCCGCAACCAGCAATTCGATGTGATCAACAACTACGGCCCGACCGAAGCCACCGTGGTTGCGACCTCCGGGCGAATCGAGGCGGGTGACGCCTTGCACATCGGCAAACCGGTGGCCAACGCCACGGTGTACCTGCTCGATGAACAGCAGCGGCCGGTGCCGATTGGCGTCATGGGCGAGTTGTATGTTGGCGGTGCCGGGGTCGCTCGCGGCTATTTGAACCGGGCCGACCTGAGCGCCGAACGCTTCCTGCACGATCCGTTCAGTTCCTTGCCGAACCCGCGCATGTATCGCACCGGCGATCTCGCACGCTGGCGCGCGGACGGCACGATCGAGTACCTGGGGCGCAACGACGATCAGGTGAAAATCCGTGGCGTGCGCATCGAACTCGGCGAAATCGAAACTCGCCTGAATCAGTTGCCCGGCATTCAGGAAGCGGTGCTGCTGGCCCGCGAAGATGAACCCGGCCAGCCGCGCCTGGTGGCGTATTTCACCGAGCAGAGTCAGGTCGAACCGCTGGCCGTGGCCGAGTTGCGCGCGCACCTGTTGACTCAGTTGCCGGAGTACATGGTGCCGGTGGCCTTCGTCAAACTCGACGCACTGCCGTTGACCGCCAATGGCAAGGTCGACCGCAAGGCCCTGCCGAAACCTGAGCGTGCGGCGCTGTTTACCCGCGAATACGAGGCACCGCACAACGAACTGGAAAGCGCCTTGGCGCAGATCTGGGCGCAGGTGCTGCACGTCGAGCGAGTAGGGCGTCAGGATCACTTCTTCGAGCTCGGCGGCCATTCGCTGTTGGCGATGCGCATGGTGTCCCAGGTTCGCCAGCGCCTTGGCGTGGAGCTGGCACTGGGCGATCTGTTTGCCAACGCCGAACTGGCAGCGGTTGCCGAGGCGGTGGCGCAAGCGGGGCGCAGCACGCAACCGGAGATTGTCGCGGTGGCCCGAGACGGCGCCTTGCCGCTGTCATTCGCTCAGCAACGCTTGTGGTTTCTCGCACAAATGGAAGGCGCCAACACCGCGTACAACATTCCCATCGGCTTGCGCCTGCGTGGGCAGTTGAATGAACCGGCCCTGCAACAAGCCTTGGCGCGCATCGTCGCGCGGCATGAAACCCTGCGCAGCCGTTTTGCCCAGTTCAATGACGAGGCGCAAGTGCTGATCGCCCCGGTCGACAGCGGTCTGCTGCTGCGCGTTGAAGATTTGCGCCAGCACCCGCAACCCGATGAAGCCTTGCAGGCGCTGATTCAGGGCGAAGCCTCGGGGCCATTCGACTTGCAGGACGATGCGCTGATTCGCGGTCGCTTGGTGCGCCTCGCCGATGATCATCATGTGCTGCTGTTGACTCTGCACCACATCATCTCCGATGGCTGGTCGATGGGGGTTCTGACCCGTGAACTGATGGCGCTTTATCTGGCATTCAGCCACGGTCAACCAGATCCACTGCCACCGCTGGCGCTGCAATACAGCGATTACGCGGTGTGGCAGCGGCGCTGGCTCAGTGGTGAGGTGCTACAGCGTCAAAGCGAATACTGGCAACAGACCCTGGCCGGCGCTCCGGCACTGTTGACGTTGCCGACTGACCGCGTGCGCCCGGCGCAGCAGGATTACGCCGGCAGCACCGTCGACGTGGTGCTCGACGAACGCCTGAGCGCCGCACTCAAGGCCTTGGCTCAGCGTCACGGCGTGACGATGTACATGCTTCTGCTCAGTGCCTGGGCGAGTCTGTTGAGTCGGTTGTCCGGGCAAGCCGAAGTGGTCATCGGTTCACCGGTGGCTAACCGTATCCGTGCCGAGATCGAAGGTCTGATCGGCATGTTCGTCAACACCCTGGCGCTGCGTATCGATACTTCGGGCGAGTTGAGCAGCGAGGCGCTGCTGGCGCGGGTCAAGACGCGAACGCTGGAGGCGCAGGCGCATCAGGATCTGCCGTTCGAGCAAGTGGTGGAAATCACCCGGCCTGCGCGTAGCATGGCGCACAGCCCGTTGTTTCAAGCGATGTTCAGTTGGGACAGCGGCCACGGCGCCAGCCTGAGCCTGGGCGAGCTGACGCTGGAAAGCGTCGCCGAGCCGAGCCACTTTGCCAAATTCGATTTGTCGCTGACGCTGGCAGACGCGCCGGGCGGGATTCGCGGTGTGCTGGAGTACGCCGTTGCCCTGTTCGACGAGTCGACCATTGAGCGTTATGTCGGTTACTTCCAGCGACTGTTGCAGGCAATGGTCAACAACGATCAAGCGGTACTGGAGCAGGTGGCGCTGTTGGCTGATGACGAGCGTCAGCACCTGCTGTTCGATCTGAACGCAACCGCCGTCGCCCACGATCTCGAGCCGACCGTTCATGGTCGCTTCGAGGCGCAGGTATTGCGCACCCCCGACGCTGACGCCGTGGTGGCCGGTGAGCTGCGTTTGAGTTACGCCGAGTTGAACCGCCGCGCCAACCAACTCGCCCATCACCTGCGCCAGTGCGGCGTGGGCAGCGATGCGCGGGTGGCGATCTGCGTCGAGCGTGGGCCGGAGTTGTTGGTCGGTCTGCTGGCGATTCTCAAGGCCGGCGGCGCTTATGTGCCGCTGGACCCGGGCTATCCCGCCGAACGTCTGGCCTACATGCTTGAGGACAGCGCACCAACGGTGCTGCTGGTGCATGCGCCGACGCGTGCGCTGATTGGCGAGTGGGCGGGCGTGCGGGTCGATTTCGACCATTGCACTTGGCAAAACCTTGCGCAAAGCAACCCGCAGGTAGCGGGCCTGAGTGCCGCGAACCTGGCTTATGTGATTTACACCTCGGGCTCCACCGGCACGCCGAAAGGCGTGATGGTCGAGCACCGCAATCTGGGCAATCTGCTGCACTGGAGCACCGGCCTGTGTCCGCTGCCGACTGGCGCCGCGCTGTTGCAGAAAACCCCGTTCAGCTTCGACGCTTCGGTGTGGGAGCTGTTCTGGCCATTGACCAGCGGCATGCGTCTGGTTCTCGCCGGCCCGGACGACCACCGCGATCCGGCCGCGCTGGTGCAGCTGATTCGTGAGCAACAGGTCAATGTCGTCCAGTTCGTACCGGCGCTGTTGCAGCAATTCCTTGAAGTGGAAGAAGTCGTTGAGTGCCGCAGCCTGAGCGATGTGTTCTGTGGTGGCGGTGAGCTGACCGCCGCGTTGGTGCGCAGCGTGCGCGAGCGTCTGCCGCAGGTGCGCCTGCATAACGTTTATGGCCCGACCGAAGCCACTGTCGACAGCACCGTGTGGACGCTGGAGGCGGATTCGCCGGTGCCGGACGGCACGCCGCCGATCGGCAAACCGCTGTGCAACACCCGCGTGTACATCCTTGATGCGCATCAGCAACCGACGCCGTTGGGTGTGGTCGGCGAGATGTATCTGGGCGGGGTGCAGGTGGCGCGGGGGTATCTGAATCGACCTGAGCTGACGGCCGAACGCTTCCTCGACGATCCGTTCAATGATCAGCCCGGCGCGCGTTTGTACCGCACCGGCGACGTCGCGCGGTATCTGGCCGATGGCAACATCGAGTACCTGGGGCGCAACGACGATCAGGTCAAGATCCGTGGTCTGCGCATCGAACTGGGCGAGATTCAGGCGCATCTGGCGCACATCGACGGCGTGCGCGAAGCGGTGGTGCTCGCTCGTGAAGACGTGCCGGGCGATCAGCGTCTGGTCGCGTACTACAGCGGCGAGCCGCTGGAAATCGATCAGTTGCGCAGCCAACTGCTCAAGCACTTGCCGGATTACATGGTGCCTGCGGTGTTTGTGCATCTGCAGGCCTTGCCACTGAGCCCCAACGGCAAACTGGACCGCCAGGCCTTGCCGGCCCCTGACCCTTCGGCGCTGCTGACCCGCGCGTACGAAGCCCCGGTCGGTGAAGTCGAAACCGTGATTGCCGGGATTTGGGCCGAGTTGCTGAAGGTTGAGCGGGTCGGGCGCTTCGATCATTTCTTCGAACTGGGCGGCCACTCGCTGCTGGCGGTCAATCTGGTTGCGCGCATGCGCCGGGCCGGCCTGTCGGCGGATATTCGCGTGCTGTTCGACCAACCGACGCTGGCCGCATTGGCAGCGGCGGTGGGCGGAGAGCCTGAGGCAGCGGTGCCAGCCAATCTTGTTCCGGCCGATTGCACGCGCATCACGCCCGAGCTGCTGCCACTGGTGGCGCTGGATCAAGCGACGATTGACCGCATCGTTGCGAGTGTCCCCGGCGGTGCGCGCAACGTGCAGGATATCTACCCGCTGGCGCCTTTGCAGACCGGCATCCTGTTCCATCATCTGTCGGCGGCGCAGGGTGATCCGTATGTGCTGCAGGCGCAGTTTGCCTTCACCGATGAACAGCGTTTGCAAGCCTTCACCACTGCCCTGCAACGGGTGATTGAACGCCATGACATTCTGCGCACTTCGCTGTTCTGGGAAGGCCTTGAAGAACCGGTGCAAGTGGTCTGGCGTCAGGCTTCGCTGCGCTGCGAAGCTTTGGCGCTGGATGCCGAAGCGGGCGATGCGCTGAACCAGTTGCGTGAGCGCTTCACCATCGATAACTACCGCATGCCCGTCACCGAGGCGCCGCTGATGCGCGTGGTGTACAGCCGTGATGCGGTCAATCAACGGGTGGTGGCGTTGTTGCTGTTCCATCATTTGGTCATGGATCACGTGGCGCTTGAGGTGCTGCAGCACGAGATGCAGGCGTTTCTGCTGGACAACGCCGGGCACTTGAGCGAACCGGTGCCGTATCGCAACTATGTGGCGCATACCCAGGCTGGTCTGAGTGAACAGGAGCACGAAAGCTTCTTCCGCGAAATGCTCGGCGCGATCGATGAGCCGACTTTGCCCTATGGTCAGAATCTGGCCCATGACGGGCCCGCGCAAGAAGCGCAGTTGACGCTGGAAAACACACTCAGCCACAGCGTAAGGCAACAGGCACGGCGCTTGGGTGTCAGCGCCGCCAGCCTGATGCACCTCGCCTGGGCGCAGGTGCTTGGGCAATTGTCCGGGCGCGACGCCGTGGTCTTCGGCACGGTGTTGCTCGGCCGATTGCAGGGCGGTGAAGGCTCGGAACGGGCGCTGGGTGTGTTCATCAACACCTTGCCGCTGTGCATCGAACTGAATGCGCACAGCGTTAAAGGTGCGGCACTGGCGACCCATCAACGCTTGAGTCAGTTGCTCGCTCATGAGCACGCGCAACTGGCGCAGGTGCAACAGTGCAGCGCGATGCCGGCGGGTACGCCGCTGTTCAGCACGTTGCTCAACTATCGTCACAGCACCCCGGTCGGGCCGATATCGGCCGAGGTGCAAGCGGCGTGGCACGGCATGCAATTGCTCGATGCCGAGGAACACACCAACTATCGCCTGACCCTCAGCGTTGATGATCTCGGCGAAGACTTCCGCCTGAAGGTATTGGCCGGGGCGGGGATTGATGCACAGCGAATCTGTGGGTACATGCAGGGTGCGTTGTGCTCCTTGATTGATGCGCTGGAGCATACGCCACACGTGGGGTTTGATCGGTTGTCGATCCTGCCGGTATCCGAGCGCGAACAGTTGCTGGTGCGTTTCAACACGACCGAGGCCGGCTACCCGCGCGGGCTGACGATTGCCCAACGCTTCGAGGCGCAGGTCGCCGAGCATCCGCAGGCTGTGGCAGCGGTGTTTGCCGAGCAGCCGCTGACTTACTTGCAGCTCAATCGTCAGGCCAATGCGTTGGCGCATCACTTGATCGCCATCGGGGTGAAAGCCGATGACCGTGTGGCCATCGTCGCCCGCCGCGGTCTGGATACGCTGGTCGGTCTGGTGGCCATTCTCAAGGCTGGCGCCGGCTATGTGCCGATCGATCCGGCGCATCCCGCTGAGCGGATCGGCTATTTGCTCGGCGACAGTGCGCCGGTCGCGGTGCTCACGCAAAGCGATCTGCACGAAAGACTGCCACTGCTGACCGTGCCAGTGATCGATGTCGACCTGTGCGCATGGCCGGCGCAGGCGCAGCACAATCCTGCGGTGCCGGGGCTGAGCGCTGCGCATTTGGCCTACGTGATTTACACCTCGGGTTCGACCGGTCTGCCCAAAGGCGTCATGGTCGAGCATCAGACGCTGTCCAATCTGGTCGACTGGCACTGTGAAGCGTTCGACCTGCGCGCCGGCAGCCACACCTCAAGCCTTGCCGGGTTTGGCTTTGATGCGATGGCGTGGGAAGTCTGGCCGGCCCTGTGTGTGGGCGCGACCTTGCACTTGGCGCCGACCCATGACGGCAGCGAAGACATCGACGCGTTGCTCGAATGGTGGCGCGGGCAACCACTGGATGTGAGCTTCCTGCCAACGCCGATTGCTGAATACGCGTTCAGCCAGAACTTCGATCACCCGACTTTGCGCACCTTGTTGATTGGTGGCGACCGCTTGCGCCAGTTCAACCGCGACCAGCGCTTCGCCGTGATCAACAACTACGGCCCTACCGAGGCCACCGTGGTTGCCACTTCGGGCCGCATTGAAGTCGGCGCGGCATTGCACATCGGCAAACCAGTGGCTAACGCCTTTATTTACTTGCTCGACGAGCAGCAACGTCCGGTACCAATGGGCGTCATGGGCGAGTTGTACGTCGGTGGCGCGGGCGTCGCCCGGGGTTATCTGAACCGCGCCGATCTGACTGCCGAGCGCTTCCTGCACGACCCGTTCAGCCGCACGCCGAATGCGCGCATGTACCGCACCGGTGACCTTGCCCGCTGGCGCGAAGATGGCTCGCTAGACTATTTGGGGCGTAACGACGACCAGGTGAAAATCCGTGGCATGCGCATTGAATTGGGCGAGATCGAGACCCGGCTCAATCAGCTCCCCGGGATCAACGAAGCGGTGTTGCTGGCCCGCGAGGACCAACCCGGTCAACCGCGACTGGTGGCGTACTTCACCGAACAGGCGGGGGCCGAGCCACTGGCGCTGGGCGAGTTGCGCGAGCAGCTGCTGGCGCAGTTGCCGGACTACATGGTGCCGGCAGCGTTTGTCCGGCTCGAAGCTTTGCCGCTGACCGCCAATGGCAAGGTCGACCGCAAGGCGTTGCCGAAACCGGATCTGGCCGCGCTGCCGACCCGCGAATACGAGGTGCCGCAAGGCCAACTGGAAACCGCACTGGCGCAGATCTGGGCCGAAGTTCTGCAAGTCGAGCAGGTCGGCCGTCATGATCATTTCTTCGAACTCGGCGGTCATTCGCTGTTGGCGATGCGCATGGTCTCGCTGATCCGTCAGCGCCTCGGCGTCGAACTGGCGCTGAGTGACCTGTTTGCCGACGCGCAGTTGCGCGCAGTCGCTGAAGTATTGAATCGTGCCGGGCGTAGCGTGCTACCGGACATTGTGCCGGCACCGCGTGATCAACCGTTGCCGATGTCCTTCGCCCAACAACGCCTGTGGTTCCTGGCGCAGATGACGGGTGGCAACTCGGCGTACAACATCCCCATTGGCCTGCGTCTGCGCGGTCGACTTGACATCGATGCCCTGCAAGCGGCGCTGGCGCAAATCGTTGCCCGCCACGAAACCCTGCGCAGCCGTTTCATCAGCTTCGACGACAGCGCCCACGTGGCGATTGCCCCGGTCGACAGCGGTTTGCTGTTGCGCGTTGACGACCTGCGTCAACAGCTGCATGCCGAACAGACTTTGCAGGGATTGATGGCGCAGGAAGCCTCGACAGCGTTTGATCTGCACAACGATCCGTTGATTCGCGGGCGGTTGGTGCGCCTGGCCGACGATCATCATGTGTTGCTGTTGACCGTGCATCACATCGTTGCCGATGGCTGGTCGATGGGCGTGCTGACCGCTGAGTTGATGGCGTTGTATCAAGCGTTCAGCCACGGTCAGCCTGATCCGCTGCCGCCATTGACCCTGCAATACGGCGACTACGCCGTGTGGCAGCGTCAGTGGCTCAGCGGTGAAGTGCTGCAGCGGCAAAGCGACTATTGGCAGCAGGCCCTCAAGGGCGCGCCGGCCTTGTTGACGTTGCCCACCGATCGCCCGCGACCGGCACAACAGGACTATGCCGGCAGCCACGTCGAGGTGTTGCTGGACGAACGCTTGAGCACTGGCCTCAAAGCGTTGAGCCAGCGTCACGGCGCGACCCTGTTCATGACCTTGACGAGCGCCTGGGCGCTGCTGATGAGTCGTCTGTCCGGGCAGACCGATGTGGTGATCGGTGCGCCGGTGGCCAACCGCAGCCGCGCTGAAATCGAAGGCTTGATCGGCATGTTCGTCAACACACTCGCTTTGCGCATCGACACCTCGGACGCGCCGAGTGTCGAAGCGCTGCTGGCGCGGGTAAAGGCGCGGACACTGGAGGCGCAAGCGCATCAGGATTTGCCGTTTGAACAAGTGGTGGAAATCGCCCGACCGGTGCGCAGTCTGGCGCACAGCCCGTTGTTCCAGACCACACTGAACTGGGACAGCAGCGTCGGCCCGCAACTGGCGTTGGGTGAGCTGACCCTGGAGGGCGTTGCGGGGCCGGGCGAGGTTGCCAAGTTTGACCTGACGCTGACACTGGGTGAGGTCAGCGGGGTGATTCGTGGCACGCTGAATTACGCCACTGCATTGTTCGATGCGCAGACGATTGCGCGTTACATCGGTTACTTCGAGCGCCTGCTCGAAGCGATGGTTGCCGATGATCAAACGGTGCTGGAACGTGTTCCATTGCTGACAAACGATGAGCGCCAGCGCTTGCTGTACGACTTCAACGCCACCGCGCATGACTACCCGCAGACACTGACCGTACACGGGGTTTTCCAACAGCAGGCAGCTGCGCATCCCAAAGCTGTGGCGGCGGTGCATGGCGCACATTCACTGAGCTACTTTGAGCTGAACGCTCAGGCCAATCGCTTGGCCCATCACCTGATCGCTCACGGCGTGCAACCGGGCGATCACGTGGCGATCCTGTTACCGCGTTCGCTGGAGCTGCTGGTCGCGCAACTGGCCATCGCTAAATGTGCGGCAGCCTATGTGCCGCTGGACATCAATGCGCCGACCGAGCGCCAGGCGTTCATGGTCGAGGACTGTCAGGCGGTGGCGCTGTTGACCCTCAGCAGCGAAGTCATCGACTACGCCGCACCGCGTATCGACCTCGACACGCTGACCCTCAGCGGACAGCCGACGCACAACCCCAACCTGCTGCAGTCCTCCGAGGCGCTGGCTTACATCATGTACACCTCGGGTTCCACCGGCACGCCGAAAGGGGTAATGGTGCCGCACCGGGGCATCGGCCGCTTGGTGCTTAATAATGGTTACGCCGATTTCAAGGCACAGGATCGTGTGGTCTTCGCCTCGAATCCGGCGTTCGATGCGAGCACCATGGACATCTGGGGCCCGCTGCTCAATGGCGGTCGCGTGGTGATCATTGACCATCAAACCTTGCTCGATCCGAATGCCTTTGGTCGCGAACTGAGTGCCAGTGGCGCGACGATCCTGTTTGTCACCACCGCGCTGTTCAACCAGTACGTGCAACTGATTCCGCAGGCGCTCAAGGGCCTGCGGATGCTGCTGTGCGGCGGTGAGCGTGGCGATCCGGCGGCGTTCCGGCGACTGCTGGCCGAGGCCCCGGCATTGCGCATCGTGCATTGCTACGGTCCGACCGAAACCACCACGTACGCCACGACATTCGAAGTGCGTGAAGTGCCGGAAAACGCCGACAGCGTGCCGATTGGCGGGCCGATCGGCAACACGCAGGTGTATGTGCTCGACACGTATCAGCAACCGGTGCCGATGGGCGTCACCGGCGAGTTGTACATCGGCGGGCAGGGCGTGGCGCTGGGTTACCTGAACCGGCCGGATCTGACCGCCGAGAAGTTCCTCCGCGATCCGTTCAGCGAAACGCCTGGTGCGTTGCTCTATCGCACCGGCGACCTCGCGCGCTGGCTGGCACCGGGGCAACTTGACTGCATCGGGCGTAACGACGATCAGGTGAAGATCCGTGGCTTCCGCATCGAACTGGGGGAAATCGAAAACCGCCTGTTGAACTGCCCGGGGATCAAGGAAGCGGTGGTGCTGGCGCGCCGTGACGGTCAGGACAGCCCGCGTCTGGTGGCGTACTACACGGCGCACGAGGGACTGTTGGACAGTGCCGAACTGAACGCGCAATTGCATGCCCGTCTGCCGGAATACATGCTGCCGACGGCCTGGGTGCAACTCGAGGTGTTGCCGCTGAACAACAACGGCAAGGTCGATCGCAAGGCGCTGCCGGCACCGACCCAGGAGGCGCTGCTCAGTCGGGCCTACGAGGCACCGGCCAATCCACTCGAAGCAAGCCTGGCGCAGGTCTGGGCCGAGGTGTTGCAGGTCGAACAGGTCGGTCGCCATGACAACTTCTTCGAACTCGGCGGCCATTCATTGCTGGCCATGCGCATGCTCTCCCAGGTGCGCCAGCAATTGGGTGTGGAACTGGCGCTGGCTGATCTGTTTGCCAACGCGGAACTGGCGGCGGTCGCCGAAGTGTTGAGTCAGGCCGAACGCAGCAGCTTGCCGCAGATTCTGCCAGCGCCGCGCGATCAGGCGCTGCCGTTGTCCTTCGCCCAGCAACGCTTGTGGTTCCTCGCGCAGATGGACGGCGGCAACACCGCCTACAACATTCCTCTGGGCTTGCACCTGCGTGGCCGACTCGACGCCGTGGCACTGCAACGGGCATTGGCGCGGATCGTCGCTCGTCACGAAACCCTGCGCAGTCGGTTCACCCAACTGAACGACGAAGCACAGGTGCTGATCGCCTCGGTCGACAGTGGCCTGACGCTGATTGAGGAAGATTGGCGGCAACAGCCGCAGACCGAGGAGGCCTTGCGTGCTTTGGTCGACGCTGAAGCGCGCGGGCCGTTCAACTTGCAGGACGACCCGTTGATTCGCGGTCGGCTGGTGCGTCTGGCCGATGATCATCATGTGCTGTTGCTGACGATGCATCACATCATTTCTGACGGCTGGTCGATGGGCGTGCTGACCCGCGAACTGATGGCGGTGTATCAGGCGTTCAGCCTCGGTGAGGACGATCCGCTGCCGCCTCTGGCCCTGCAATACGCGGATTATGCGGTTTGGCAACGTCGCTGGCTCAGCGGCGAGGTGCTGCAGCGCCAGAGCGATTACTGGCAGCAGACCCTGGCCGGCGCCCCGGTATTGTTGAGCCTGCCAACCGACCGCCCGCGTCCGGCGCAACAGGATCATTGCGGCGGCAGTGTCGAGATCGTGCTGGACGAGCAGACCAGCGCCGGTCTCAAGGCGTTGTGTCAGCGTCACGCCGTGACGCCGTACATGGTGCTCATGAGCGCCTGGGCAATGTTGCTCGCGCGCCTGTCCGGGCAATCCGATGTGGTCATTGGCTCGCCGGTGGCCAACCGTACCCGCGCCGAGACAGAAGGGTTGATCGGCATGTTCGTCAACACGCTTGCGCTGCGCGTCGATACCTCGGGTGATCTGACCGGTGCAGCGCTGCTGGCGCGGGTCAAGGCGCAGACCCTGGCTGCACAGGCGCATCAGGATCTGCCGTTCGAACACGTGGTGGAAATCACCCGGCCGGTGCGCAGCCTTTCCCACACACCGTTGTTCCAGACGCTGGTGAGCTGGGACAGCAGCGTCGCGCCCGCCCTGGCGTTGGGCGGGCTGACGCTGGAAGGCCTGGCAGGGGAAAATCACTTTGTGAAGTTCGACCTGTCGCTGAGCCTGGGGGAAAACCCGCAAGGAATCCGTGGCGCGCTGCGCTACGCCACGGCGTTGTTCGATGAGTCGACCGTGCAACGTTTTACCGGTTACTTGCAGCGCTTGCTGGCGGCGCTGGTCAGCGATGACCAAGTGGTGTTGGCGCAAGTCAACCTGCTCGCGGCGGATGAACAGCAGCGCTTGCTCGGCGACTTCAACGCGACGCAAGTCGATTGCCCGGTCGAGCAACCGATCCAAAGCCAGTTCGAAGCGCAGGTGCAGCGTCAGCCGGACGCCATCGCCGTACAGTCGGGCGAACACAGCCTGACCTATCGCGAGCTGAATGCCCGTGCCAACCGCCTCGCGCATCACCTGCGCGAGCAGGGCGTGGGGCCGGATGCGCGGGTGGCGTTGTGCGTCGAGCGCGGACTCGATCTGGTGGTGGGGCTGCTCGGTATTCTCAAGGCCGGTGGTGCCTATGTGCCGCTGGATCCGGCTTACCCGGCGGAGCGCCTGGACTTTATGCTCAGGGACTGCGCGCCGGTGGCGGTGCTGGTCCACACAGCCACCCGATCGTTGTTCGTTGAGAGTGAGACGGCGTTGATCGACTTTGATCAATGCACTTGGCATGACCAGTCGGAACGCAATCCGCAGGTGTCTGGCCTGACGTCTTCGAATCTGGCGTACATGATCTACACCTCGGGTTCGACCGGCACACCGAAAGGCGTGATGCTCGAACACCGTGGCTTGTGCAATCTGGTGCATTGGGGCTCGCAGATTTGCCCACCGACCACAGACGGCGCGCTGTTGCAGAAAGCGCCATTCAGTTTCGACGGATCGGTGTGGGAGTTCTTCTGGCCGCTGACGGCCGGCGTACGCCTGGTACTGGCACGGCCGGGCGGTCATCGGGAGCCGGCGTATCTGGCGCAAGTGATTCGTCAGCAACGGATTACCGTGGTCAAGTTTGTGCCGGCGCTGTTGCAGCAGTTTGTTGAGCTGCAGGAGGTCAGTGAATGCACCAGCCTCAGCGATATTTTCTGTGGTGGCGGCGAACTCACGGCGGCACTGGCCGCTGCCGTGCGCCAGCACCTGCCGTGGGTGCGCCTGCATAACGTGTATGGCCCGACCGAAGCCACGGTCGACAGCACGGCATGGACACTGGAACCACATATGCCGGTGCCAACGTCGGAATTGCCGATCGGCAAGGCCATCTGCAACACCCGTCTGTATGTGCTCGATGCGCATGACCAACCGGTGCCGCTGGGCGTTATTGGCCAGTTGCACATCGGCGGTATCGGCGTGGCGCGCGGTTACATGGGACTGCCGCAGATGCAGGCCGAGCGCTTTATCGACAGTCCGTTCGTGGCCGGTGATCGCTTGTACCGCACCGGCGATCTGGTGCGTTACCGCGCCGACGGCAACCTTGAGTTCCTCGGGCGCAATGACTTCCAGGTCAAGCTGCACGGCTTGCGCCTGGAACTCGGTGAAATTGAAGCGCGTTTGATCCGGCACCCGGGTGTACGCGAGGTGGTCGTGCTGATGCGCGACGAGCGTCTGGTGGCGTATTTCACTCTGCGCGAGGGCATTGCTGCGCCCGCTATCGACACGTTGCGCGCATTCATCCTCGAGCAGTTGCCCGAGTACATGGTGCCGGGCGCGTTTGTCGCGCTCGAGGTTCTGCCGTTGAGTCCCAACGGCAAGATCGATCGTCAGGCGCTGCCGGCACCGGGTCTCGACGCGGTACTCAGCCGACATTACGAAGCACCTCAAGGCGAGGTCGAAACCTTGCTGGCGCGGGTCTGGGGTGAAGTGTTGAATGTCGAGCAGGTCGGACGTCACGACAACTTCTTCGAATTGGGCGGGCATTCGCTGCTGGCGATTCGTCTGGTCAACCTGCTGCAACGTGCGGGGCAACAGGTGACGCTGGCGGAGCTGTTCCAGCGCCCGAGTGTCGAAGCGCTGGCCGCGTTGCTCAGTCAGCGCAGCGAAGCGCCCGAACATCCGGAAGGACTGGTCGTGGTGCGGCCGGGCGCGGGCGGCGATGCGCTGTTCCTGATCCATGAGTTCAGCGGACGGGACGTGTACTTCCCGGCATTGGGCCTGCATATCGAGGGCGAGTTTCCGATTTACGGTTTACCCGGCGTGCCACTCGGCCAGCCGCAACTGCGCACCCTTGAGTGCATGGCCACGCGGATGGTCGGGATTATTCGCTCGGTACAACCGCATGGGCCGTACCGTCTGGCCGGGTGGTCGTTTGGCGGCTTGCTGGCGTATGAAATCGCTCAGCAGTTGCTCGGCCTCGATGAGGCGGTGGCGTTTGTCGGCCTGCTCGATACCTACGCGCCGCATCCGGCCAGCCAGGATGAAACCCGCTGGAGCGGCGCGCATCGCGACAAGCGTCAATTGCTTGAGCACTGCCGCGCGCGTTCGCAGATGCGTGGAGAAGAAGGGCTGCCAGCGTTGGCTGACGTAGACAGGCTCGAGGCTGAAGTCGAACTCATCGCCTTCGATGAACTGTTCCAGCGCTGCTGCGAACAGCAATTGCCTGACCCGGAACTGGCCGCACTGTCGGCGGCGGATGCCTGGAGTTACTTCGATCGAGAGGCCGCTCATGGCCTGGCGCTGGCGCATTACCGGGTCAGCCCGGCCAGTCAGCCAGTGCACTTGTTCCGCGCTCAGGCACTGATGCCGGGGCAGGCACAACCCAATCCAACCCGTGGCTGGGAGAAGAAAGTTGCCACTGGATTGCTGCGCTGCATCGATGTCCCGGGTGATCACCGCAGCATGATGAAAACCCCGGATATTCAGGCACTCGGCCAGGCCTTGAGTCAGGCGATGGCCGCTGCGCAGGTTCCGGAACCAGAGGCCTATCAGCCGCTGTTGACGATTCAGAGCGGGCACCCCGGGCATGCGCCGATCTTTTGCGTGCCGGGGGCGGGCGACAGTGTCACCGGGTTCATTCACCTGACCGAAGCGCTCGGTCCGGAGTGGCCGATCTACGGCCTGCAACCGCGTGGCCTGGATGGTCACGGCGTGCCGCACAGTCAGGTAGAAGCGGCAGCCGCGTGTTATCTGCAAGCCGTCGAGCAACTGTATCCGCAAGGCCCGGTGCATTTGATCGGCCATTCGTTTGGCGGTTGGGTTGCGCATGCCATGGCGACGCAGTTGCAGGTGGCCGGGCGTGAGGTGGCGTCGTTGACCCTGATCGACAGCGAATCCCCGGGCGGCAACGGCACGGCGGGCAAACCGTATACGACGACCGCCGCACTGGAGCGCTTGATCGAGACGCTGCAACTGTCCAGCGGCAAGTCGTTGGGCATCGAGCCGCTGGCATTCGCCGAGGCTGACGACACCACGCAAATGCGGTTGTTGCACGAGGGCATGGTGCGCGCCGGTGTGTTGTCTGCGCGTTCGTCAGCGCAGGCCATGCACGGGCCGGTTCGCACCTTCGCCACAGCACTGCGCACGGTCTATCAACCGCAACGGGCCTACACCGGGCCGGTGCGGCTGGCGCTGGTCGATGATCCGACGCTGGATGCGTGGGGCAATCAGCGCGAGCAAGCGGCGATGGTCGAGGGTTGGCAGCGCCAGGTTGCGGATCTGGCGGTGTGGTACGGGCCGGGCAACCACTTCACGATTCTCAAGGCGCCCAACGTCTTCAGTTTCGCGGCGTGGTGGCATGACGGCCTGAAAGTGCCGGCCGGGCAAGTGGTGTCCTGATTGTTGTTTATCTACCAGAGCCCGGCGTCAAGCCGGGCTCACCCCTGAACGGACTTGTGGTTATTTATGGAAAAGTCGAAGTTGCGCAAAGTCGGTATGGGTTTGGCGTTGGTGGCAGTGGCGGGATTGGCGTTCTACGCGGTGCAGGCACCGGCCGAGGCGCCGCAATACCTGACCGCCACGGTGGAACGCAGTGATATTGAAAACGCGGTGCTGGCCACCGGGTTGCTCGAAGGCATCAAACAAGTGGACGTCGGCGCGCAGGTGTCCGGGCAATTGAAGTCGCTCAAGGTCAAGGTTGGCGACAAGGTGAAGAAGGGCCAATGGCTGGCGGAAATCGATCCGCTGGTGTTGCAGAACACCCTGCGTCAGGCCCAGGTTGATGAGGAAAACCTGCAAGCGCAAAAGCGCGCCACCCAGGCTCAACTCAGGCAGACCAAAGCGATTTACGAGCGTTACAAGAACTTGCAGGACGACGCCTCGATCTCGCGCCAGGATTTCGAAACCGCCGAGTCTGACTATCAGGTGCAGCAGGCCAACCTGATGTCGCTGGATGCGCAGATCAAAAGCGCGCATATCCAGATCGACACGGCCAAAGTCAATCTGGCCTACACGCGAATTGTCGCGCCGATCGATGGTGATGTGGTCGGCGTGGTGACACAGGAAGGGCAAACGGTGATCGCCAGTCAACTGGCGCCGGTCCTGCTGAAACTGGCGGATCTGGACACCATGACGGTCAAGGCGCAGGTGTCCGAGGCCGATGTGATCCACATTGCGCCGGGGCAAGAGGTGTATTTCACCATTCTTGGCGAGGACAAACGCTACTACGCGAAATTGCGCGGCACGGACCCGGCACCACAGAACTTTCTTGAAACACCGCCCGCCGGTACGCCGAAGCAAAGCAGCGCGGTGTTCTACAACGCCTTGTTCGAGGTGCCGAACCCCGACCACCGTTTGCGCATTTCGATGACCGCGCAGGTGCGCATTATCCTCGACACCGCCAAGGCTGTGTTGACCGTGCCGGTGGCGGCGCTCGGCCCGCGCAATGCCGATGGCAGTTTTCCGGTACGGGTGCTCGACGCCAAGGGCCACGCGCAGTCGCGCAATGTGCAGACCGGGATCAACAACAACGTCAAAGTGCAGATCAATGGCGGGCTGGCTGAAGGTGATCGCGTGGTCATCGGTGATCCGCTGACGAATGTGGCGGGGGCCTGAGCATGACTGAGCCACTGCTACAGCTCACCGGCATCACCCGCAGTTTTACCGCCGGCGACCGCGAATTTCTCGCGCTGAAAAATATCAACCTGACGATCAATGCCGGGGAAATGGTCGCCATCATTGGCGCCTCCGGCTCGGGCAAATCGACGCTGATGAACATCCTCGGTTGTCTCGATTACGCCACCGCCGGTAGCTACAGGATCAACGGCCAGGAAACCCGCGACCTGGACAATCAGGCCCTGGCCGAGCTGCGCCGCGACTACTTTGGTTTCATCTTCCAGCGTTACCATTTGCTGCCGCATTTGAGCGCGATGCACAACGTCGAGATGCCGGCGATTTACGCCGGTACGCCGCAGCTTCAGCGTCATGCCCGCGCCCGCGAGTTGTTGGCGCGGCTGGGTCTGGAAGGGCATTTGACGCATCGGCCGAGTCAGCTCTCCGGCGGTCAGCAGCAACGGGTGAGTATCGCCCGCGCCTTGATGAACGGCGGCGAAGTGATCCTCGCCGACGAGCCGACCGGCGCCCTCGACACGGCCAGCGGCAAGGAGGTGATGCGCATCCTCCTAGAGCTGCACGCGGCGGGGCACACGGTGATTCTGGTGACTCACGACCCGAAAGTCGCGGCCAATGCCGAGCGCATCATCGAAGTCAGTGACGGCGAAATCCTCAGCGACCGCGCCAACGAACGCGACACCACGCACCTGCTCAGCGAAGAATCGGTGGCACCGAAAGCTGCTGCGTCACGGCGGCTGGTCGCCAGTCTCGGGCTGTTCAAAGAGGCGTTCGCCATGGCCTGGGTGGCTTTGATTTCCCATCGCATGCGCACCTTGCTGACCATGCTCGGCATCGTCATCGGCATCACCTCGGTGGTGTCGATTTCGGCGGTCGGGGAGGGCGCGAAGAACTACGTGCTCAAGGACATCGCCGCGATTGGCAGCAACACCATCGATGTCTATCCCGGCAGCAGTTACGGCGACAAACGCGCAGCGGCCATCGAAACCCTTACGCCGGCCGATGTCACTGCGCTGAATCAGCTGTATTACGTCGACAGCGCCACGCCGATGATCGGCCGCAGCCTGTTGCTGCGCTATCGCAATATCGACCTGGATGCGCAGGTCAACGGCGTCAGCGATCAGTACTTCAAAGTGCGCGGGATCAAGATGGCGGCGGGTATTCCGTTCAGCGAAAACGATGCGCGGCGCCAGGCGCAAGTGGTGGTCATTGATCACAACACCCGTCAGCGTTTGTTCGGGCAGGATGTTGATCCGTTGGGCCAAGTGATCCTGATCGGCAATCTGCCGTGCACGGTGATCGGCGTGGCCGCGCAGGATAAAAGCCTGTTTGCCTCGGGCAAGACCCTCAACGTTTGGGTGCCCTACGAAACCGCCGCCGGGCGGGTGTTGGGCCAGCGATATCTGGACAGTATCAGCGTGCGCATGAAGGACGGCCAGCCGAGCAAAGTGGTGGAAGAGCACGTCACTCAACTGTTGCAGCAACGCCACGGCACCAAGGATTTCTTCACCAACAACCTCGACAGCGTCTTGCAGACCGTGCAGAAAACCAGCCGTTCGCTGGCGTTGTTGCTGTCGCTGATTGCGGTGATTTCCCTGGTGGTTGGCGGCATCGGCGTGATGAACATCATGCTGGTGTCGGTGACCGAACGCACTCGCGAGATCGGCATTCGCATGGCGGTGGGCGCGAGGCAGTCGGACATTCGTCAGCAGTTTCTGGTGGAGGCGGTGATGGTCTGTTTGTTGGGCGGGGCGATCGGGATTTCCCTGTCGTATGCCATCGGGCATTTGTTTTCGGTGTTTATCAAGGAATGGGAGATGGTGTTTTCGCTGGCGTCAGTGCTGACGGCGGTGGTGTGTTCGACGTTGATCGGGATTGTGTTTGGCTTTGTGCCGGCGCGGAATGCTTCGCGGCTTGATCCGATTGAGGCGTTGGCGCGGGATTAAAAGCGGACCCTCACCCTAGCCCTCTCCCAGAGGGAGAGGGGACCGACCGAGGTGTTTGCTGGAGATACGCCGACGTGAGATACCGAGTCGAACTCAGGTTTTGAACAGCACAAAAATCGGTTCCCAAGTCGAACTCAGTTTCGAATTCAACCAAGATCGGCTCCCTTTCCCCCTCGCCCCCCTTGGGGGGAGAGGGCTGGGGTGAGGGGGGAATCTCACTGACACACCGCAAAACCTCGAACCACCGCCATCCAGTATTTCCATCAATAAACACAACGCCGATTGTCCGTTTAAATTACACGAACCGTTACGTCATACCGCCTACAACACCTTGCGTCGTTACCTACGCGTACGCCAGAATCCGCCGGCTTACGCGGCTATGGGTCGGGATATATCGTTTGCCTGTCACTGCAAATCAGTGATCGGGTTTGGTAGCCCGCTTCGGTACCGCCGTATGGCGCCACCTTATGCAGTCTCTTTTTGCGGCTGCGTTTTATATGGTGGACATGCGTGGGGCTCATTCATGAGCGCCGGGTTTCCGTATCGACCGGTCTACCAACCCGCGCATGGCCGCCACCTTCGTTTGGTAGCGAAAGTGATGGCTCCGGTCAATTTCGATACGAGACTTTATCTATGTTCAAAGCCACACCCAACCCACCAGATACCGATCCAATCCCCTACGACGCCGCGCTCGAACCTCAAAACATCAAAGAGGCCACAGAACGGGCGATCAATTTCTACCTCAATCCTTCCGCGCTCAAAACCTCAAAACCCACCCGCAAAACCGGCAAGATCTACCTGATCGACCCCACCGTCGACGACGAAACCCTGCTCGTTGAAGCCTACGAATCGTTGTCATCGGCCAGTGACATGGCCCGCGACCTTGCCGACTCGGTCGACAGCCCTCACCGCAAGAAAATGCTGATCCTGCAACAGGTGATCATGTTGAGTGAGTTGGTGGTGAGTCGCGTCCTCGACAATCAGCGCTTGCCCAACTAATTGCGAAACAGCCGCGTGAGGGAGCCTGCTCCCTCGCTGCGCAGAAGGAGTTTTAGCTTATGTCCAAGACACCCGATCCGCCGGTGACTGCGGTCAACATCATGGCCACGCCCTACACGCCCAACGCTATGTTCCGGGTCAATCCGCAAATTGATACCGAATCCCTACTGGCAAACGCCTGTGAATCGCTGGCCTCGGCTTCGGTCATGTTGTGTGATTTTGCCGGGATGCTGGAGGGGCCGCATCGCAATACCTTGCTGGGTATTGCGCAAGTGGTGATGTTGGGGGAATTGGCGGTGAATCAGGCATTGGAGCACGTCGCGGGATTGCCCTCACCCTAACCCTCCCGAAACGTCGGACCGCCCGGAGGGAGAGGGGACTGATCGCGGGGTTCTGTCGAGATGCACCGACGTGAGATACCGAGTCGAACTCAGGTTTTGAAAAGCTCAAAGTTCGGCTCAAAAGTCGAACTCAGTTTCGAATTCAACCGAGATCGGCTCCCTTTCCCCCTCGCCCCCCTTGGGGGGAGAGGGCTGGGGTGAGGGGGGAATCTCACTGACACGACCAAAAAAACCAAGCCTTCGCTAATTCCTGCGTATCACGCCGCACTCGACGCCGATCCCTCTAGCGGCGAATACATCCAGCGCATCAACGAATGCCGTCCGCTGATGCCCAACTTGATCGCCGCGCGTTTCAGATAGCTCTCCACGGTGTTGACCTTCAACGCCAATTGTTCAGCCAGTTCCGGCGCCGTGCGCCCGGCGAGCAGGCCGACACACACTTCGGTTTCGCGGTTCGACAGGCTCAGCCCCAGTTGCTCCAGGCGCTCGTCGAAGCGTAGGCGCAAGGTTTCCAAGCCGCTGCCTTCGGCTACTTCGGACGGAATTTGTGGATCAGGGGTGGCCGGTTGCAGGGCGTTGATGTGTTTTTCCACCATCGGCAGCAGCACCGGGGAGATGTCCTGCAACAGGCTGCGCTCCTGCGCGGAAAAGCGCTGTGACTCGCCGTTGCGGTATACCGAAATCACGTAGCGATAGCCGTCCTTGCGCCGGGTCAGGTGCAGTTGCGAGGCGTCCGCGCTGGTCGCGACCGGCGCGTTCTGTAAGTGGTGGGCCGCCGCATTGTGTTCGGAAAACACCGTTTCGGCGAGCAGGGCCGGCTCTTTCAGCGGCTCCGGCTCACTGCGGCTCGACGCGCGGCTTACCGGTTCGATGCGCATCTGCCGGATGTGCGTGGCGTCTACCGCCAGTTGCGTCAGGATCAGGTCATGCAGCATGCGCGGAAAGTGCCGGCTGCCGGTGCTGGCGATGACCTTGCCGATGTGGGGGAACAAGTGTGAATTCATATGCGTGTCATCCCTGAGAGGCGTTAATTCAAAAACGTCTGCAGCACCGTCGACGATCTCCTTGGTCGACGAAAAGCCGCAGACTTGGATCCTATCCTAGTACAACGTTTGAGCGACTGTTTAATGAAGGTGTTATTAGCTAATAACCCTGAATTTGCTGGCTTCAACGTGGGAACGAAGAGAACACCGTCGTTGAATTGTCCTGTTCAGGTTGACGGTGAAACCCATTTCAACCGATTTATCCCTTTCCGATGCGTCAGTAACCTGTACACAACTTGAACGCAACAACAACTTTCCAACATTGAAAAGGGACGCACACCATGACCACTCCAACCTACAACCGCCTGAACAAAGACGACGCTATCGTGCTGCTGGTCGACCACCAGACCGGCCTGATTTCGCTGGTGCAGGACTTCTCGCCGAACGAGTTCAAGAACAATGTGCTGGCCCTGGCGGATCTGGCCAAGTTCTTTGAGCTGCCGACCATCCTCACCACCAGTTTTGAACAAGGCCCGAACGGCCCGCTGGTGCCAGAGCTGAAAGAGATGTTCCCGGACGCGCCGTACATCGCTCGTCCAGGCCAGATCAACGCCTGGGACAACGAAGACTTCGTCAAGGCGATCAAAGCCACTGGCCGCAAGCAGATCATCATTGCCGGTGTGGTGACGGATGTGTGCGTAGCGTTCCCGACCTTGTCGGCGCTGGCAGAAGGGTTTGAGGTGTTTGTGGTGACCGACGCTTCCGGCACTTTCAACACCACAGTGCAACAGGCTGCATGGAGTCGCATGACTCAGGCCGGCGCACAGATGATGAACTGGTTTTCGGTGGCGTGTGAGCTGCACCGCGACTGGCGCAACGACATTGAAGGGTTGGGCAATCTGCTGTCGCAGCGCATCCCCAACTACCGCAACCTGATGAACAGCTATTCGGCGTTGACGGCTCAGCAGAAGTAAGCTGACGTGCTGCAAACGAAAAGCCTGCCCTGAAAAGCAGGCTTTGTCGTGTCTGCGCTTTAAAGCGCTGGCAGCGCTACGATGGCGTTACTTCAGGTTTTGGCTGAAAAACGTGGTCAATTTGGCGAAGGGAATCAGGTTGACCCGGTCGTACAAGTCGACATGGCCGGCCCCTGGAATGATCAGCAGCTCTTTGGGTTCGGCCGCGCGCTGGTACGCGTCTTCACTGAACTCGCGGGAGTGCGCCTGAGCACCGGCGATGAACAGCAGCGGGCGCGGGGAGATACTCTCGATGTCATTGAACGGGTAGAAGTTCATGAACTTCACATTGCTGACCAGCGTCGGCATGGTAGTGGTCTGCGGTGAAGCGCCGGCCGGGGTGACCTGACCACGCGCAGTGCGGTAGAAATCGTAGAACTCGTCCCCCACGGCATTACCGGTGAGTTTCAGCGGTGTGCCGCCGGTGTAGCGCACTGGGCCGCCCCAGAACTGCGCGTTACGCTGCTGCGCCGTCTGTTCAATGATGGATTGGCGTTGTGCTGGCGTGAGCGAATGCTTGAGGCCGTTACGGTTGGCGGCGCCCATGTCGTACATGCTGACAGTGGCAATCGCCTTCAAACGTGGGTCGATTTTGGCGGCGCTGATGGCAAAGCTGCCGCTGCCGCAAATACCGATGACGCCGATACGCTCGCGATCGACCAGTGGGCGAGTGCCGAGAAAGTCCACCGCCGCGCTGAAGTCTTCGGCATAAATGTCCGGTGCAACCGACTGGCGTGGCAGGCCCTCGCTTTCGCCCCAGAAGGACAAGTCGAACGACAGCGTGACGAAACCTTGTTCGGCCATTTTGGTCGCGTAGAGATTGGCGCTTTGCTCTTTCACCGCGCCCATCGGGTGGCCGACGATGATCGCGGCATTTTTGGACTGCGGGTCAAGGTTCTTCAGGCTGAACAGATTGCCTGCGACCTTCATCCCGTACTGGTTCTTGAAGGTGACCTTTTCCACGGTCACTTTATCGCTGGTGTAGAAGTTGTCTGCGCCGTTCGACATATCGGCTCCCATGGCTGAAAAAGTACTGAAGAGCAGCCCGAAGGCCAAGCAAAAACCTTTCACTGGAATGTCCTTGCGATTGAGGGTTTATTCGTCTGAGCCTGTGCACGAACATTCTCTCGATCAGCGCCTCAGCGCCGAAGTGCATTCCTCTGGATTGCTTGCCTGATCCACTGAATCTGGATTTTCAACGCCGCGCAGACACGATATGGCGGCGATCAGAGGGCAGGGACGGCTATGGATTACGCTGAGGATTCAGTACTGGCCTCGACCAATCCGCTTTCTGCCTGACGACCACTGCGCTGGGTTTCCGGAACCCCGACCCCAAGCAACACAACCGCCACCGCCGCAATACCGGCCAGGGTCAGAAACGCCGCGCTGTAACCAGCCTCCTGCACAACGAACCCGGCGAGGCCGTTGCTCAGCGCTGCGCCCAGTCCGAAGGCAGTCGTCAGTGCGCCGAGGCTGATGTTGAAGTGACCGGTACCTTGGGTGAGGTCTTTGACCATGATCGGAAACAAGGCGCCGAACAGACCGGCGCCGACACCGTCGAGCAGCTGCACCGCGACCAGCCAATAAGCATCGTCCGACAGCGTATAGAGCACACCGCGCAAGGGCAGGATCAGAAAACCGGCCAGCAGCAGCGGTTTGCGTCCCCACAAGTCGGCTTTGGCCCCGACCAGTAATGCCGCCGGCACCATCACCAATTGCGCGGCCACGATGCAGGCGGAGGTCAGCGGGGTGGCCATCTGCAAATTGGCTTGCGCGAGTTTTTGACTGACCAGCGGCAACATCGCCGCGTTGGCGAGGTGGAACAGTGCACAGCAAATGGCGAACAGCAACAGCGGCCGGTTGCTCAGCAGCACGGATAACCCGGAAGGTTGGCGATGGCCAGCGTCGGCCGGATCCAGTCCACGGGCCAGATCATGGTCGATGGCTGCTGGCGACACGCAGGCAATGGCGATGACACTGGCCAGGGCCATGGCCGCCATCAGATAGAACACCGCCACCGGGCCGAACAGATACGCGAATACGCCGGCGAGGAGGGCGGCGCAGGCGTTGCCGGCATGATTGAAGGTTTCATTGCGCCCGGTTCGCCGGGTGAACGCCCGTGGTCCGGTCATGCCCAGGGTAATCGCACAAATCGCCGGGGCGAATATCGACGCGGCCATTGCACTGAGGGTTTGCGTCAGTGCCACCCAAGTGAACGACGTCACGAATGGCAGCAGCAGGCAACTGCCGGTCACCAGCAGCGCGGCGATCGCAATCAACGCTCGTTTGCGCCGGCTGTTGTCGACCCAGGCGCCGGCGGGTGTCTGGGTGATCAGCGCGGCGACCCCGGCGATGGTCATCACCAGGCCAATGCTGGCCGGCTCCCAGTGATGCACCGCCAACAGGTAAATGGCCAGATACGGGCCGAGACCGTCGCGCACGTCGGCGAGGAAAAAGTTCAGGCTGTCCAGTGACAGGTTGTTGCGGCGATCGAGGTCAGCGGCCACGGCGGTATCTTCAATGTTCGAGGTTTGCGGATGGATTCAACCTCAGCAAGCCTAATGACCTGCGGCCGTGAATATAAGTTGCAGGCCGCTGTCGTGTCGTTGCGAAACAACGCCAAGGGGTTGAAAACGACGTTCCGTCATACGGTTGCTGCACGTTCGACGCGCTGCTTGTATCCTTGCGCCGGTCGAGGACATACGACCGCTGTTATTGCCTTGAATCAGTAACGGCCGGAACGGGAAACCGGACTTTCCATTAGGTACTTTCGTGAAGCGTGATACCCACCTCGTCATCCTCTTGCTGCTGGTCATCGGCTGCTCTCTGGCGTCGCTGACCATCTGGAAAGTGCTGTCTTCGCGCGATCGCGCGCTGGAAGAGGTCAACGTGCACGGGTTGAACCTGACCCAGGCACTGGAGACCTATTCCGAAGGCATTGTCCGGCAAAGTTCGCTGCTGCTACTCGGGCTGGTCGAACGCCTCGAAACCGAAGGCAGTGGTCCCGCGCAGATCCAGCGCCTGAGTGCGCTGGTCAACCGCCAGCAACCGCTGATGCCACAGCTGAGCGGTATCACCATTTATGACCGTCAAGGTCATTGGCTGATGTCGTCGAACCGGCCGATTCCGGTGGGTGCCAACAGCAGTGATCGGGCTTATTTCATTCATCATCGCGACGATCCGAGCCGCGAACCCTATATCGGGCCACCCATCCGCAGCCGTTCCAATCAGGAATGGGTGATTACCGTCAGCCGCCGCTTCAATGATGATCGTGGCGAGTTTGCCGGGGTGGTGGCCGTGACCCTGGGCGTGGAAAACTTCCTGCGCCTGTTCGGCAAACTCGACATCGGCCAGGACGGGGCCATCGGCTTGTCCTATACCGACGGCACATTGCTGGTTCGCTATCCGTTCCGCGAACAGGACATGGGCCGCAACTTTTCCAAGTCGCCGATCTACGCCAAGTACCTGGTCGATCAATCGGTCGGCACCGCGTCTTATACCTCCAGCCTGGATGGCGTCGAACGCCTCTATGCGTTCCGCAAAAGCGAGAAATTGCCGCTGATCACCACGGTCGCCATCGGCAAGCGTGAAGCGCTCACGGCGTGGCGAACGGAAGCGCTGCTGTCGGCGGTGGTGGTGGCGGGGCTGTTGGGGCTTACCGGTCTGATCGGCTTGTTCTTGATCCTCGACATCCGTCGCCGGACCCAGGTTGAGGGCGAACTGCGCATCGCTCAACAGCAGTTGCTCGGCTCCAATCGGCAACTGGAACTGTTGGCCATGAAGGATGCGCTGACCGGGCTGGCAAATCGGCGCTGCTTCGACGAAACCCTGGCCACAGAGGCGCGGCGGGCAAAGCGCGACGGCTCGTCGCTGGCGTTGCTGATGATCGATATCGACTATTTCAAGCGGTTCAATGATGCACTCGGGCACGTTGCCGGCGACGCCTGTCTGCAAACCGTCGGTAGCGTGCTGGATGCGTGTGTGCGGCGGCCGTCAGACCTGGTGGCGCGCTATGGCGGCGAGGAGTTCGCCGTGATCATGCCCGACACCCATATTGACGGAGCCGAAGTGGTTGCGCAGCTGATTATCGAGCGCTTGCAGCAAGCCAACATCGCACACCCCTCCAGTCCCTTGGCCCGCGTGAGCCTGAGCATCGGCATCGCCGCTGCGCGCGGTCCGCAGCTGGAGCCGCTGAGCGCTCTGATCGAGTGCGCCGATCAAGCGCTGTATCAAGCGAAAACGGCAGGGCGCAACAGGTTCATGAGGTTCGCTGCGCAACCTTCAATCGAAGTCGATGGTCAGCAGGCCACTGACCCGTGACACGAGGGTGTCGACGGCAAACGGTTTGGTCAGCACCTGCATGCCCGGGCCGAGTTGACCGTTGCCGATCACTGAGTTTTCCGCGTACCCGGTAATGAACAAGGTCTTTAGCTTCGGTCTGATTTCCCGGCCCGCATCGGCCATCTGCCGGCCGTTCATGCCGCCCGGCAAGCCGACATCGGTGATGAGCAAATCGATGTGCGCGCTGGAACGCAATACTTCCAGCCCCTCAACGCTGTCGCCCGCTTCGAGCAGGTTGTAGCCAAGGTCGTTCAGCACGTCCTTGAGCAGCGTGCGAACGGTGGGTTCGTCGTCGACAATCAGAATGGTCTCGCCGGTCTTTGCCAGCAGGGTTGCCGAGCTTTGCGCGTCATCGTGATTGCGCTGCGTTTCGCCGAGGTAGCGCGGCAGGTAAATGCACATGACCGTGCCTTGCCCCACGGCCGATTGCACCCGCACCTGTCCGCCGGATTGCTTGGTGAAACCGTAAATCATCGACAGCCCCAGCCCGGTGCCCTGGCCCAGCGGTTTGGTGGTGAAAAACGGGTCGAAGGCCTTGGCCATGACTTCCGCACTCATACCGGTACCGGTGTCGGCGACCGACAGGCACAGGTATTGCCCTTCGGGCATTTCCCGTACGCGCGCTGATTCAGCATCCAGGGTTCGGTTGGCGGTTTCGACGGTGATGCTGCCGCCATCGGGCATCGCATCGCGGGCGTTGATGCACAGGTTGAGCAGGGCGTTTTCCAGTTGGCTGGCATCGACCAGCGCCGGCCACAGATCGGCGGCGACTACCGTCTTCAAGCGAATGCTCGGGCCGACGGTGCGCTGGATCAGTTCGCTCATGCCGGCAATCAGTGCATTGACTTCAGTTGGCCGTGGATCGAGGGTCTGTCGCCGGGAGAAGGCCAGCAGGCGGTGGGTCAGGGCCGTCGCGCGTTTGGCCGCGTCCTGAGCGATCAGCATGTATTTGTCGATGTCGTTCAGACGACCTTGACGGATGCGTTTCTCCATCAGTTCAAGGGAGGCGCAAATGCCTGCCAACAGGTTGTTGAAGTCATGGGCAAGACCGCCGGTGAGTTGCCCGACCGCTTCCATTTTCTGCGATTGGCGCAACTTCTCTTCGGCCTGCATCAGTTCTGCGGTTCGCGCCGAGACTCGTTGTTCCAGTGTGTCATTGAGGGCTTTCAATGCGGCGGTGACCCGGTCGCGCTCGGCTTCGACATTGCGCCGGTCTTCGACATCGATGAGCACGCCGGGAAAGCGCAAAGGCGTGCCGTCTTCGGCGCACTCGACGCGGCCGTTCGCTTCAATCCAGGTGTATTTGCCATCCGCGCCGCGCACTCGGTATTGGTGCGAATAGGCACCTCCACGGGCAATGACTTCATTGATCGCGGTTGTGAGTCCTTCCCTGTCGTCCGGGTGAACGGTCATCACCACTTGTTCCAGGCTCAGACCGTCGAGACCCCAGGCAGGATCGAGGTCGAACACCCGCGCGAAAGCCTCATCGACGCTGAAACGATCGCTGGGCAAGTGCCAGTGCCAGGTACCGATAATGGCGCCAGCGGCAAGGGCCAGTTGCACGCGTTCGACGTTTTCCCGGGCGACGGCCTCGCTGATGCGCAAACGTTCTTGCGCGTCGCGGCGCTCGGTGACATCGCTGAAGAAGATCGCAATCTGCCGATCGGCCGGGTCGCCGACGCGGACAGCGCGAACATCGAACCAGCGTTCGAAGGTATTGGCGTAGTTCTCGAAGTTGGCCGGCTCGCCGGTCTTGGCCACATGGCCGTAAGTCTCGAACCAGAATTTCTCCAGGTTGGGCGCAAACTCGGTGACCCACTTGCCCCGCAGGTTGACCCCGGCCTGACGCTCGAACGCCGGGTTGGCTTCGACGAAGTAATAGTCGATGGGGTGGTCGTCGGCGTCGAATTTGACTTTGACGATGGCGAACGCGGCTTCGATGGTCTCCAGAATGGTGCTGAAGCGTTCTTCGCTACGACGCAATGCAGTTTCGGCACTGCGCGAGCGGGTCAGGTCGAGCATCGCGCCGATCATGCGTTCGGCTTTGCCATCGGCACTGCGGATCAGATGTCCGCGATCAAGCACTTCGGCGTATGAACCATCGTGGCAGAGGAAGCGGTACTCAGCGCTCCAGGTCGTCCCGGAGCCGTCAATCGCCGAGCGAATCGAGGTGGTCACGCGCGCGCGATCCTGCGTGTGAATCTGCGCAAATCGCCAATCACACGTCGGCTCGATGGCGCCTGACGCGTAGCCATAGGCCTGTTGCAGCGAGTCGTTCCAGATGACCTGGTTGGTTTGCAGATCCCAGTCCCAGACGGCGTCGCAGGTCGCCTTGACGGCCAGACGCAGGCGCGTGACCTCAGACTCAAGCTCCTCGCGAGTAAGCTGTTTCAGGATGTTCACCCTTCATGCGTTGATGGTTGGCCTGCGTTCAATTGGCGTGTTTCAAGCCCTCTGCTTCACAAGCTTTGTGAGCCATTGACCCGGTGTCTCATGTTTAAGTTGCACGAGGATCAAGCTCGCGCGCGTTCATAGCGATTCGCCGAGATCCAGTCTGTCGAGCAGCCCTTGCCCGCGCTGCCACAAAGCCTGCTGTTTTTCCAGCGGCATGCGATCGAGGTTTTTGTACATCATGCCCATGCGCTGATTGCCGCGCAGAAGGTCACCGTGGCGCATCAGGAAATGCCAGTACAACGCATTGAACGGGCAGGCGTTGTCGGCCGTGGTTTCGCGCACCGAGTAAGCACAGTCG
The DNA here is from genome assembly GCF_031882575.1 of Pseudomonas sp. VD-NE ins. Taxonomy (NCBI): domain Bacteria; kingdom Pseudomonadati; phylum Pseudomonadota; class Gammaproteobacteria; order Pseudomonadales; family Pseudomonadaceae; genus Pseudomonas; species Pseudomonas sp. VD-NE ins. Next base: position 3,743,758 of record NZ_CP134772.1, on the reverse strand, counting down.
CGACAGTAGTCGGACATCCGGTTGATGTACTGGCCGCTGGCGCAATAAGGCTTGGAACCGAGGTAACCGCCATCGGCGTGCATGACCATGCCGAGGGTATTGGGCCGCTCGACCCAGTCGAAAGCGTCCATATAAATCGCCAGATACCATTCACAGATCTGGCTCGGCGCGATGCCGGCGAGCAGGGCGAAATTGCCGGTCACCATCAGGCGCTGAATATGATGGGCGTAGGCGTGTTTGAGGCTTTGACCGATGGCCTGGCGCATGCAGTTCATCTGTGTGTCGCCGGTCCAGTAAAACTCTGGCAGGCGCCGGGTATTACCGAAGGCATTGCCCTCGGCGTATTCCGGCATGTGCAGCCAGTAGACGCCACGCACATATTCGCGCCAGCCGATCAGTTGCCGGATGAAGCCTTCGGCGGCATTCAGCGCGATGTTGCCTGACCAATAGGCCGACTCCACGTCACTGCAGAGTTGACGCAGATCGAGCAAGCCAATGTTCAGCGCAGCGCTGATGCGGGCATGGAACAGAAACGGTTCGTCGCTGGCCATGGCGTCCTGATAATCACCGAAGCCCGCCAGCCCGTAGTCGAGAAACCAGGCCCACAATGCCTGGGCATCGGCGTGCGTCACCGGATAGTTGAAATCATCCAGGCTGCCGTAGTGACTGGCGAAGCGTTCCTTGACCAGTGCGAGGACTTCGAGGGTGATTGCATCGTTGGTAAAACCCGCCGGGTAGGGCGCCTTGACGGATTTGGGCAGGGCTTTGCGATTGTCGGCGTCAAAGTTCCACGCGCCGCCGACCGGCGTGCCGTCACCGTTGAGCAGCAGGCGACTTTTGCGGCGTATCTCGCGATAGAAGAACTCCATGCGCAGCTGTTTTTTGCCAGCGGCCCAAGTGCGAAACTCATCGCGGCTGCAGAGGAAACGGTTGTCGGCATGCCAGTGGATCGGCAAGCCACACTCCTTCAGTGATTGCTCCAGACGCCAGTCGCCGCATTCGGTCAGGTGAATCTCGTTCGCTTGCAGCAGCGCCTGCCAGCGCTTTAATTCGCCGGGTACCGAGCCGCTGTTGTGCGGGTCGTCGAGGGTCACGTACTGCACTTGGAAGCCCTGGTTTTCCAACGCCTGAGCGAAATGACGCATGGCGCTGAAAATCAGCGCGATCTTCTGCGGATGATGGGCGACATGGCTGGCTTCCTCCATGACCTCGACCATCAGCACACGGTCTTGTTTGCCATCCAGATCGGCCAATGACGCCAGATCAAACGATAACTGGTCGCCCAGAACGAGGCACAGACGATGGGTTTTGTTCATTTGACGGATTCAGCGTAATGAGCAGCAGGCTGCCGAGTGGACGTTTAAACGTTAAGTCCAGATAGTTGTACAGATTATAGTAATTGTATAGGTTTTTGTGCGGTGAATATTCACATCCCCCCTGTGGGAGCGAGCCTGCTCGCGAAGGCGTCGTCACATTCAACATTGTGAGTGACAGACCCGCCGCTTTCGCGAGCAGGCTCGCTCCCACAAGGGTTTGCACTCCGATTCGGATGAACGCTCCCGCTGTTTCGGGAGCGTTTTACGTTGCCTTGAAAGGCTTAGCCGGGATAAACGGGGTAATCCACATAGCCTTCGGCGTTGCCGCCATACACCGTCGCCGGGTTCAACGCATTCAACGGCCAGTCATTGGCGATACGCGCAGGCAGATCGGGGTTGGCCATGAACGGCCGGCCGAAGGCGACCAGATCGGCAAGTCCGGATTCGAGCAGTTGCGCGCCGGATTTGGCGGTGTAACGCCCGGCATAAATGATCGCGCCGCTGAAGGTATCGCGCATGGCCTGACGAAACGTGAGGGGCATCGCCGGGGCGTTGTCCCAGTCGGCTTCGGCGATCGACAGATAGGCAATGCCGACGTCTTGCAGGATTTTGATCGCCTCGATGTAGGTGGTGTGCGGATCCTCCTCGACCATGCCCAGATAAGTGCGCGCTTCATCGGTGGTAGTAAATAGCGGGGCGAAGCGCACGCCGACTTTTTCCTTGCCGATGCACTCGGCGACGCCGGCGACCACTTCCTTGAGAAAGCGCAGGCGGTTGTGCAGCGAGCCGCCGTACTGATCGTCGCGCAGGTTGCTGTGGGCGGAGATGAACTGGTTCACCAGATAACCGTTGGCGCAGTGCAATTCGATGCCGTCGAAGCCGGCGTCCATCGCGTTGCGTGCGGCCTGGATGTACAGCTGAACCAGTTCCTGCACTTCATCGGTGCTCAGCGCGCGCGGTGCCGACGGTGGCACCAGTTCGCCGGCGCCAGGCGCGGTTTCGATAAACACGCTGACCCGATCGGTTGCCACGGCGGAAGCTGAAACCGGGGCTCCGCCGTCGGGTTGCAGCGCGGTGTGGGAGACGCGGCCGACGTGCCACAGCTGGGCGAAAATCACCCCGTCCACGGCATGCACCGCCTCGGTGACTTTGCGCCAACCGGCGATTTGCTCTGCGGTATGAATGCCCGGCGTCCACGCATAACCCTGGCCGCGAGGTTCGATCTGCGTGCCTTCGGTGACCAGCAGACCGGCGCCGGCGCGCTGTTGGTAATACTCGGCCATCAGCTCATTGGCGATGTTGCCCGGTTGGGTGCTGCGCTGGCGGGTGAGGGGTGGCAGGACGATACGGTTTTTCAGGGTGTGATGGCCGAGAGTGGCGGGGGTGAAGAAACGGCTGTTGTTCATGGGTGACCTTTTAGCGGCTTATTAGACCAGTCGTCTATTGACTGGATAAAAAATAACGCCGGGCAAGATGCACCCAGCGTTAGGAAGGTTGGACGCGAGGGTTTAGCCCAGCATCTCCAGCAGTTTTTTTGCGACGGCGGCGGAACTGGCCGGATTCTGGCCAGTGACCAGTTGCCCGTCGGCGACCACATGGACCTGCCAGTCAGCCACTTTCGAGTAATGGCCACCGAGGCGCTGGAACTCGTCCTCGATCAGGAACGGCACCACGTCCGTCAGGCCAACGGCCTCTTCTTCGGAATTGGTGAAACCGGTGACCTGGCGATGCTGGACCAGCGGTTTGCCGTCAGCGGTGAGGGCGTGACGCAACACACCTGGCGCATGGCAGACAAACCCGTGGGGTTTGTTGGCGCGGTCAAACGCTTCGATCAACGCGATCGACCGTTTGTCTTCAGCCAGATCCCACAGCGGGCCGTGGCCACCTGGGTAAAACACGGCATCAAAACCATCAGCGCTGACGCCGGCCAAGCGCCCGGTATTGGCCAGTGCCTGTTGCGCGGCGGAGTCTTTGCGGAAGCGATCGGTCTCGGCGGTCTGCGCATCGGGCTCATCGCTTTTCGGGTCCAGCGGCGGCTGGCCACCGGCCGGCGAGACCAGGGTGACGTCGACGCCGGCGTCCTTGAAGGCGTAGTAGGGCGCGGCGAACTCTTCCAGCCAGAAGCCGGTTTTCTTGCCGGTGTTGCCGAGTTGATCGTGGGAAGTCAGAACCATCAAGATTTTCATAGAGCACCTTGCTTAGGTCGGGTGTCTTCGATTAGGCGAAACATTCGCGCATCGGCCACACCGGTCAGAAAACGTTTGTCGGGGCGCAGCATAGATTCCAATTAGACCAGTCGTCTAGTAATTTTTTATCCGAGGGTTTTTCATCGACAGGTATGGCAAACTTCCGTTCCTCCGAAAATACGACTGGTCTATTGCCTGGTAACTTGCGCCCGATGAAACCGACCTACGACGACACCCGCCAACACTTGCTCGACACCGGCCACCGGATGATGGCCGAGAAGGGCTTCACCAGTGTCGGCCTCAACGAAATCCTGCAAACCGCCGGTGTGCCCAAGGGTTCGTTCTATCACTACTTCAAATCCAAAGAACTGTACGGCCAGGCATTGCTGGCGGATTACTTCGTCGATTACCTCGCTGACATGGAACGGCGCCTGACGCTGCCAGGTCTGAGCGCGTACGAGCGGCTGATGGATTACTGGCAGGGCTGGCAGAATCGCTGCACCCTAGAAGGCCACGGTGACGAATGTCTGGTGGTGAAGCTCAGCGCCGAAGTCGCCGACCTGTCGGAGTCGATGCGCCTCACCTTGCGCGATGGTGCCGAGCAAGTGGTCGCGCGCATTTCCTTGTGTATCGAACAGGGGCAAGCCGAAAACAGCCTGCCCCAGGGCGATGCCCGGCATCTGGCGGAAACCTTGTATCAGCTGTGGTTGGGCGCCAGTTTGCTGAACAAGTTGCAGCGTACCGGGCAGTCGTTGCAGACCTCGATGGCGATGACCCGACAACTGCTGGCGGTGTGAGCGGCGGGGCCGTTGTGGCCCAGGTTACATGGCTCAACACACCTCGCCCTGACTGTTGCAGGGCCGCACATCCTCGGCACGCCATTGTTTGATCAAGCGCCGGCGGTCAGGCGCGTAGTGTTCGACGAGCACCTGCACCGTCGCAAGGTCAGCCATATCGATCACGCGAAACCGGCTGTCGCCTTCGCACCACGCCGCGATGCAGCGCTTGCCTTCGATAAAGCCCAACATGATCGGCCAGATGATGTGTTCGGCGGCCTCCGCATGTTCGAGCGCTAGCGCGATGCGCAGCTTGTTCTGCTCGCGCAGCGCCCGACGAATCTCGCTGAGGTCGATGGTTGTGCCGGGGCTGAGTGGCTTGGCCACATAAAAGGTTTCGTCTTCGAAAATCGGCCGCATCTGTGCGGGCAGCACGGCACTGATTTTCGCCAGGGCATTGTTGACGGCGCCCGCGAGTTGGCTGTCGGTCTGCCGGCTGACCCATTGCGCGCCGATGACCAAGGCCTGTATTTCCTCGGTGCTGAACGATAACGGCGGCAGGACAAAACCGGGCTTGAGCACATACCCAAGGCCCGGCTCGCCGTCGATCTCGGCCCCCATGCCTTGCAGCGTGACGATGTCGCGGCGAATCGTGCGCAGCGACACGCCCAATTCAGCCGCCAAGGCTTTGCCGGACACCGTACGACGATGACGCCGCAGCGCTTGCATCAGCTCAAACAGACGATGACTTCTGGCCATTAACGCTCCATGGCGACGACACCTTTGCCGCCGAGTTTGCGGCCCTGTTCGAGCTCGCGGATCAGTTGTATGGCGCCGTCCAGCGGCACCACTTCTCCTAGCCGAATTTTCAAGCGTGCCTCACTGGCGGCACTGGCCAGTGTTTCGAGGATTTCGTGTCGCGGTGTGCCAATGACCAGTTTCAGTCGCCGATCAATCAAGCCACGCAGGAATTTACCCGGCCCCGGATTGAGATCAAGCAAACAGCCGCCCGGACGCAGCAATCCGATACCGGTCGAGACCGTCATCGTCGCGGCCGTGTCATACACCACATCGAAGCGCGCCGGCAGCCTCTTCAGGTCCGTTAACCGGTAGTCGTAGACGGTCGATACCCCCAGCGCCTGTGCCCGGGCAACGTCCGACGCGCTGCAACTGCCCGATACCGTGGCCCCCGACATCAGGGCGATCTGCACCGCCGCTTCGCCGACTGCCCCCGCGCAACCATTGATGAAAACCTGCTGACCGGCTTGCAGTCTGGCCTTGTCGATCAGCCCGTTCCACGCGGTAATGCCCGGTGTGCCAAGGCACGCCGCATCGGCGAAGGAAAGAGTATCCGGTTTGCTCGCCAGAAAGTCCTCCCTGGTCACGACGGCTTCGCCCAATGCGCCACTTTCTTTGAAGCGGGATAGCCCGAAAACCGCGTCGCCGACCTGGAAGCGTCTGACACTCGCCCCAACCGCAAGAACCACGCCAGAGAAATCCATACCCATCGCGCGCGGAAATGTTCTGCCGGTGATCAGCTTCATCCGGCCCTGACGCAACTTCCAGTCAATGGGGTTGATCGCTGCAAATCTGACCTGCACGAGCACTTCATCCTTGCCGGGTGCTGGCAACTGGAATGCTTCGACGCGCATCACGTCCGGGCCGCCGTAGCGCGAATACTGAATACGTTTATAGCCTGCTGACATGTTGGGTTCGCCTTCCGAGAGTGGACATGACACCGACTCTATAACGGGGCAGTGCCAGTTTTTGGCACCATTCGCTTTCTATGGAGGAGGCAGATTGATGAACGGTGTTCATGACTTCATGACGCTGAGCGCAGATAGTCGCAAGATCCTCGTCGGTTTACCGTAGCGGCTGATTATCCCGTCAGCAGGAGCTTAACGATGGCAGCACTCCCGGTTCGTAGCGTGACCCACTCCAGCCGACTTCTGTTGACGGCCATCGCACTGTTGCTGACAGCCTGTGCTTCAACTGAAAAAGGTTCGACCTCCATGAAACGTTCACCTGCAATGACCTCCGACGCCGCGGCTGCCGTGTCCCCGGCACTGGCTCATAACACCGATGCCATGTTGTTTGGCGAAGTATGGAAACGCCCGGGATTGTCACCGCGTGACCGCAGTCTGGTGACGGTTGCGGTGTTGATTGCACGCGGGCAAACCGCCGAGATGGCCGCGCAATTCAACCTTGCGCTGGACAACGGTGTCACGCCGCTTGAGCTGTCCGAAACGCTCAATCACCTGGCGTTTTATTCCGGTTGGGGCAATGCGTCAGCGGCTCTGCCTATCGCCGGCGAGGTGTTCTCCGCGCGCAACATCGATGCTGAGCAACTGGCACCGGTTGCGCCGTCGTTGCTGCCGCTGGACCAGGCTCGCGAAGCTGACCGCGTGGAGCGCGTGAATGCGGCGGTGGGATCAGTGGCGCCGGGGCTGGTCGAGTTCACCACCAAAGCGCTGTTCCGCGATCTGTGGTTGCGGCCAGGTCTGGCGCCTCGCGATCGCAGCCTGATCACGGTCAGTTCGTTGGTGGCCAACGGGCAGACCGGCCAGGTCGGGTATCACCTGGGTCGGGCGATGGACAACGGTTTGAGCCAGACCGAAGCGGCGGAAATGATTACCCAACTGGCGTTCTATGCCGGATGGCCGAATGCGTTTTCCGCCGTGCCGGTGTTCAAGGAAGTGTTCAGCCAGCGCGCGCCGGGCTGACTGAACAGGGCGTCAAATCTGCTCCGGCAAGTGCGCGATAAGTTTGTCTAGCGTGATCGGATAGTCGCGCACGCGCACGCCGGTGGCGTTGTAAATCGCATTGGCGATGGCCGCTGCGGCGCCACTGATGCCCAACTCGCCGACACCTTTGGCCTTGAGCGGCGTGGCGTACGGATCAACCTCATCGAGGAAAATCACCTGCTGATGGGGAATGTCTGCGTGCACCGGCACTTCGTAACCGGCGAGGTCATGGTTGACGAAAAAACCACGGCGCTTGTCGACCTGCAGTTCTTCCATCAGTGCGGCCCCGGCGCCCATGGTCATGCCGCCGATGATTTGGCTGCGCGCGGTCTTTGGATTGAGAATCCGCCCTGCTGCGCAGACCGCCATTTGGCGGCGCAGGCGAATCTCGCCGGTCGCCGCGTTGACCGCGACTTCGGCGAAATGTGCGCCAAAGGTCTGCTGGGCAAAGCGCTGGGCCAGATCGCCGAACTCCATGCGGTCTTCGCCAACGAGATCCCCTGCGGCCGCCGCCTGAGCCAAAGGAACATGTCGCGTGCCATCGTGCATTTCGCCGAGGGCAAATTCGGCCGTTTGCGGATCAAGTCCGACGGCGCGGGCAGCGGCTTCGCGCAACTTGACGCAAGCGGCATAGACCCCGGCGGTAGACGAAGCCGCACCCCATTGCCCACCCGATCCCGACGACTCCGGAAAGCGCGAGTCGCCAAGGTGCACTTCGACCCGGTCCAGTTCCACACCCATCATCTCGGCGGCGGTCTGCGCAATGATCGTGTAGCTGCCGGTGCCGATATCCGTCATGTCGGTTTCGACGGTGATTGTGCCGTGCCGATCAAGGCGCACACGGGCCGCCGATGCGGTGGTTGGCGCGCCACGTATGGCGGACGCCAGACCGATGCCGATCAGCCAGCCATTCTCCAGGCGTTGGCCGGCGCTTGCGTTGCGCTGGTGCCAGCCGAATTGCTCGGCACCGGTTTGTAAACACGCGACGAGTTGCCGTGTGGAGAACGGGCGTGATGGCTGTTCGGGGTCGACCTGTGTGTCGTTGAGCAGGCGCAACTGCAGTGGGTCGATGCCGAGTTTTTCCGCCAGTTCATCCATGGCAATTTCCAGCGCCATCATGCCCGGTGCTTCCCCCGGCGCGCGCATGGCCGAACCTTCGGCCAGGTCCAGCACGGCAAGATTCAAGCGGGTCATGCGGTTGGCGCCAGCGTAGAGCAAACGCGTCGAGGCCGTCGCGGCTTCGGCCCGGCCCCCGGGCAGGTTGCCTGACCAACTCTCATGGCCGATGGCAGTGATCAAACCCTCGCGGCTGGCACCGATGCGAATGCGTTGAAGCGTCGCGGGGCGATGGGTCAAATTGTTGAACATCAGCGGACGTGGCAGCGCGACTTTCACCGGACGCCCGGCGTGTCGTGCCGCCAGCGCCGCCAGCACCGCGTCACACAGGATCGTACCTTTGCCGCCGAAACCGCCGCCAATGTAGGGCGATATCAAACGAATATCTTCTTTGCGTATACCGAGTGTCCTGGCCAGATCGCGCACGCCCCAGTTGATCTGCTGTATCGACGTCCACAACGTCAGCGAATTGCCGTTCCACTGGGCGATGGTGGCGTGGGGTTCCATCATCGCGTGCGCCTGATCCGGCGTGCTGTAGTGCTGGTCGATCTGTATCGGTGCGGCGCTGAAGGCACCTTCGAAATCTCCGATCTGCGTCTGCGGCGGTGGGCCGAAGCCGGCGGGAGGGGGCGGAGTAGCCGAATCCTTGGCGGCAGCCAGATCGAACGCGCCGGGCTCGGCGACATAGCTGATCTCGAGGAGATTGGCAGCCGCGCGGGCCTCTTCAAATGTCTGCGCGACGACAATCGCGACAGCCTGGTGATAGTGGTCCACCTGCGGGCCGGCCAAGGCGCGCGCGACATAGAACTCGCCCTTGGCCAAAGGCCCGGCATTCTCGTAGGTGACGATGGCAATCACCCCGGAACTGTTGCTCGCCTGCGTCGAGTCGATCGAGGCAATTCGTCCCTTGCCGATCCCGGCGCCGACGATATACCCATAGGCCGGATTGGGCACTGCGGCATGTTGTTCATACGCGTAGGGCGCGGTCCCGGTGGTTTTCAACTTGCCATCGATGCGGTCGGCGGGCTGGCCGATGACGTTCAATTGATCGATCGGATTAGTGCCGGCCGGTGTGTCGAATTTCATCGCTGATTTCCTCTTCAGGCGGGCTGACGGCCAGCGCCGGGCGCCTCAGCACCAGCGTTGCAGGCCATATCGCCTACGAGCCTAGGCCATTGAACCGCCTCTGATAATGCTCGTTGACGGGATGGAGTCATGAGTCCGGCTCACGAATCCTGATCAATATGACAAATAAGAATAAGTTTCAATTACACGATCTCTGGTATACCATCCGCGCCGCTGTTCTGGCGGTTTCACCCTTCGTTCTGGCCTATTCACAAGGTTTTCATTTCATGCGTCGTACTCTGCTTTCCATTTGCGTGCTGCAGGCGTTGTCTTCTTCCTCGTGGGCCGAACAGGCCGATTCAACCACCTCAGCGCTTGAGCTGGACGCAACCGATGTGGTCGGTACAGCGGATTACGAACGAGCCGACGGCCCGGTGCAGGGTTATCGCGCCACACGTTCCGCCAGTGCTACCCGTACCGACACCTCGATCCATGAAACCCCGCAATCGATCAGCGTGGTGACTAAAGATGCTGTCGAAGACCTCGGCGCCACGCGTCTGCAAGATGCACTGGACTATGCCGGCGGCGTCGGCCGCGCGAACAATTTCGGCGGGCAGGGCCTGACCACGTTCACCGTGCGCGGTTTCACCACCGGCGAGTTCTACCGCAACGGCTTCCCGATCAATCGCGGCTACCCGAACATGCCCGATGCCAACACCATCGAACGTCTGGAAGTGTTGCGCGGGCCGGCGACGATGCTCTACGGTCGTGGCGATCCCGGCGGCACCTTCAACGTTGTGTCCAAGCAGCCGTTGGCCGAGCGCACGGTCACGTTGGGCAGTCAGTTGAACGATCAAGGCATGAAGCGCGGCACGCTGGACGCCTCCGGCCCGCTGGATGAAGAGGGGCGCCTGGCCTATCGACTGAACGTGGTGGGTGAGGGCGGCGATACCTTCCGCGATCACGTCGAGACCGAGCGCTACGGCATCACGCCAGTGCTGACCTGGCAGGCCAGCGATACTACTCGAGTGATCTTCGAAGGCGATTTCATGCGCAACAATCATCCGCTGGATCGCGGCGTGACGCGTTACCCCAAGCAGATTGGCACCGCCTCGCGAGACACGTTTTTCGGCGAGAAAGACGCCGGCAAATTGCACAACGACAACAACATGGCGCAACTGCGCTTCGAACATCTGCTCAATGATGACTGGACGCTGGGCGGTGGTTTCCAGTGGCTCGACGGCTCGCTTGAGGGCAATGCGATCGAGGCCAACGGCATTGCCGATGACGGTCGAACCCTGGGGCGCAACTTCAACTACCGCAAACTGGAGTGGACCGACAAGGACACCCAGCTCAATCTGACCGGGCATTTCAGCACCGGTGGCTTGCAGCACACCTTGCTGACCGGCATCGAGTATGAAGATTACGACTACAAGTCGATCATTCAGCGCTCCAGCGGCGCGGTCGGCGCCTACCCGATCGACATCTTCGATCCGGTCTACGGCCAGCCGCGTCCGGCGCTGACTCGCACGCCGACCCACGACAGGGAAAACCTCAAGACCTACGCCGCGTTCGTCCAGGATCAGGTGGCGTTGACTGATCGTCTGAAGGTCCTGGCCGGGGCACGTTTCGAGCGTTTCGAGCACGACTATGAAACCTACGTGCCGGGCGGCAAAAACTGGCAGGCCAGCGACAACGCGGTGACTCCACGCCTCGGCGTGACCTACGACCTGACCGAGACCCTGGCGGTCTACGCCGACACTGCGCGCTCGTTCAAGCCCAACACCGGCGCGAGCCGCGTGGGCGGAGGCTTCGCCCCGGAGAAAGGCAAATCCTACGAAATGGGCGTCAAGTGGGAAGCGCTGGATCATCAGTTGAGCGTCGATGCGGCGATCTATCAGATCGAAAAGCGCAACGTGCTGACCACCGACCCGGTGGACTCGACCTTCAGTGTGGCCGCCGGGGAAGTGCGCAGCCGTGGTTTCGATCTGAACGTCGCCGGCAACCTGACCCCCGAATGGCGCGTCATCGGCGGCTACGCCTATGTGGATGCCGAGGTGACCAAGGACAACGTGATCCGCTCGGGCACACGGTTGATGAACATTCCGCAGAACAGCTTCAGCCTGCTTAACGTCTACGAGTTTCAGGACGGCACGCTTAAAGGTCTGGGCCTGGGCACCGGCCTCAAATACGTCGACGAACGCGCCGGGCAAACGGCCAATACTGCGTTCTCGATGGGCAGCTACACGGTTGTCGATTTGCTCGGTTTCTATAAGGTCAACGAGAAGGTGCGGCTCAATCTTGACGTGAAGAATCTGTTTGACCGGGATTATGAAGAGGGCGCGTTCGGAAATGTCTACGCCTATCCGGGCGCACCGAGAACGGTGCAGGTCGGGATTTCCTACACCTTGTAAGCCGAGCTCGACGCTGCAACGGCGGCCCCTCACCCCAGCCCTCTCCCGGGGGAGAGGGAGCCGACCGAAGTGTCTTGGGAGATGCATCGACCTGACAGAACGCGTCGATTGCGGGATCATCCGTAGTGCTTGGCGGTATGGATTTTCAGGCGCTATCGCACGTTGGCGTTCATCCGCTACGGATTCATCGGTAATGCCTGGCGGCATTGGATTCACAGGCGTTATTTCAGGTCGGCGTTGATCGCCAATATCCCCCAATCGGTTCCCTCTCCCGGGGGAGAGGGAGCCGACCGAAGTGTCTTGGGAGATGCATCGACCTGACAGAACGCGTCGATTGCGGGATCATCCGTAGTGCTTGGCGGTATGGATTTTCAGGCGCTATCGCACGTTGGCGTTCATCCGCTACGGATTCATCGGTAATGCCTGGCGGCATTGGATTCACAGGCGTTATTTCAGGTCGGCGTTGATCGCCAATATCCCCCAATCGGTTCCCTCTCCCGGGGGAGAGGGAGCCGACCGAAGTGTCTTGGGAGATGCATCGACCTGACAGAACGCGTCGATTGCGGGATCATCCGCAGTGCCTGGCGGTATGGATTTTCAGGCGCTATCGCACGTTGGCGTTCATCCGCTACGGATTCATCGGTAATGCCTGGCGGCATTGGATTCACAGGCGTTATTTCAGGTCGGCGTTGATCGCCAATATCCCCCAATCGGTTCCCTCTCCCGGGGGAGAGGGAGCCGACCGAAGTGTCTTGGGAGATGCATCGACCTGACAGAACGCGTCGATTGCGGGATCATCCGTAGTGCTTGGCGGTATGGATTTTCAGGCGCTATCGCACGTTGGCGTTCATCCGCTACGGATTCATCGGTAATGCCTGGCGGCATTGGATTCACAGGCGTTATTTCAGGTCGGCGTTGATCGCCAATATCCCCCAATCGGTTCCCTCTCCTGGGGGAGAGGGCTAGGGTGAGGGCAGCTGTTTCGGCACGCGCCACTTAGCCAGTGACACAACCTTGCGGCGTTTTCCCGGCAAAGCTGTCGAGCAGACTCGCCACCACCATCTCACCCATCCGCGTGCGCGTCTGCAAAGTTGCGCTTGCGCGGTGCGGTTGCAGCACCACCTGTTCGTTGCCGAACAAGGCTTCTGGCACATTCGGTTCATCGACGAACACATCCAGCCCGGCACCGGCGATCTCACCGGCATTCAGTGCCGCCAGCAAATCAGCTTCGTTGACCAGTTTGCCCCTTGCCACGTTGATCAGATACCCATCCTTGCCCAACGCCTGTAGTACTTCGGCGTTGATGATGGCTTCAGCCTTGTCGGCAGCGGCGGCGAGAATCAACGCATCGCTGTCGCGGGCCAGTTGCTTGAGGTCGGCGACGAAAGTGTGGCTGACGTCGCTCATCGGTTGCAGGTCGGTGTAACTGATCGGACAGCCGAAGGCCGCCGCTCGACTGGCCACCGCGCGGCCAACCCGACCCATACCGACAATGCCGATACGCATGCCGGACACTTGACGTGCCAGAGGCAGAGGCGCCAGCGGTGTGGCGCTGTGCGGCCATTGACCCGAGCGTACATAGCGATCACTGGTACACAGCCCGCGACACACGGAAATCAGCAAACCGATGGCAAGGTCGGCGACGTCTTCGGTCAGCGCGCCAATGGTCGCCGTCACGCGGATGCCGCGATCCCGAGCGTAAGCCAGGTCAACCGCATCGGTGCCGACGCCGTTGACCGCCACCACTTCAAGTTTCGGCAGTTGCGCCATGACGGCTTGGGTGATGCCGGTATGGCCACCGGTGATCACTCCGCGAATATTCGCGCCGTGTTCCTGCAAATACGCCTGTTTGTCCGCCTGCTGGAAATAGCGTCGGACCGTAAACAGTTCATCGAGACGTGTGTTGATTTCAGGAATCAGAATCGGGCTGAGCTGCAAGACTTCTGGCTTCATGTAAACCTCTCTTACCGAATAAAAAGGCCGGTTCAACCGCGGCCGGCAAACGGCATGGCGGTGGCCATGACGGTCATGTTCAGAACGTTGGCCGACAGCGGCAGGCCGGCGATGTAGCGCACGGCATCGGCGACATGCTTGACGTCGACCATCGGCTCCACAGCGATGCTGCCGTTGGCCTGACGTACACCTTTGGTCATGCGCACCGACATTTCGGTCAGGGCGTTGCCGATGTCGATCTGGCTGCAGGCGATGTTGAATTCGCGACCGTCCAGTGCCAGCGATTTGGTCAGTCCCAGCACCGCATGTTTGCTGGCGGTGTAGGCGCTGCTGAACGGACGTGGTGTGTGTGCCGAAATCGACCCGTTGTTGATGATGCGTCCGCCCTGAGGCTGTTGACGGCGCATCAGTCCGAAGGCACCACGGGCGCACAGGAAAACCCCGTTGAGGTTGGTGTCGATCACGTTGCGCCACTGTTCGAACGTCAGTTCGTCCAAGGGCACGGCGGGGGCGTTGACCCCGGCATTGTTGAAGACCACATCCAGTCGTCCGTAGACCTCGGCAATGGTTGCGAACAGCGCATCGACACTGGCCGGGTCGCGCACATCGGTGGGCACCGCCAGGGCTTCGTGCCCCTCGCTTGCCGCCAGTTCGACCAGCGCCTGTAACGGTTCCGGCCGGCGACCGGCAAGCACCAGGGTGTAGCCGTCGGCCAACAGGCCAAGCGCAACGGAGCGACCGACTCCGCTGCCAGCGCCGGTGACCAGCGCGACTTTCAAAGGTTGAGTGATGGACATTTGGTTGTTCTCCTGTCTTCAAATCACAGCGGCGTTCAGGCCCGCGGGCCGACGCGCATTTCCAGTTGGCCGATACCGTCGATGCCGGCGCTGATTACATCGCTGGGTTGCAGTCCATCGACGCCGGCCGGGCTGCCGGTCATGATCAGGTCGCCGGCCCTGAGCGCGACTGACCGGGAAATCCGGCTGATCACTTCAGCCACCGACCAGATCTGGCTGTCGAGACTGTCGCGCTGACGCTCCTCGCCGTTGACGTTCAACCACAATTCGCCTTCGGGATGGCCGGCGCGGGCCACTGGCACGATGGCGGTCATCGGCGCGGCTCCGTCAAACACCTTGGCGCCTTCCCACGGCAAACCATTGCTCTTGGCCACGCGCTGAACATCACGGCGGGTCAGGTCGAGGCCGGCGGCGTAACCCCAGACATAAGCCAGCGCCTCGCTTTCGGGGATATTCGCGCCACCTTCACCGATGGCGACCACCAGTTCGATTTCGTGGGCGAAATCATCGGTCAGTGAAGGGAATGCCACCTCACCAACGGCGTCGACGACATTGCTGGCTGGTTTCATGAAAAACACCGGTGGCTGGCGCGACTGGCCGACGGCATCTGGCCACGGGTAATTGCGGCCGACACAAAATACCCGGCCAACGGGAAAGCGTTGCTCACTGCCGACAACGGGCAAGGTCACGGGAAGATCCGGCGTGAAGACGTATTCAGTCATGTTCATCCTGTTATGAGTCCGGTTGGTAGCTTCAGCGTACGGCGGCAGTCGTTGGTGAAGTTGGACGAAAGCCGCCTCCAGTTGGAGAAAACGGTGCTGTTGGCTTTAGCGCACCTTCAATTCGATGCGGTACAAGCGGCCGAGCAGCAGTGAGTAGGAGAGGGTGCCAATCAGCGCCACGCCGCCAATGAACCAGAAGGCCCAGGCGAATGAACCGGTGGCGTGAACAATCGCGCCAATCACGATCGGCGTGACGATGCCGCCAATGTTGGCGGCGAGGCTGGTGATCCCGCCGGTCAAACCGATCAGCTCCTTGGGTGCCACTTCCGACACGGCCGCCCACGAAGACGAGGCGATGCCTTGCGCAAAGAACGCAATGGTCAGCACGGCGATGCAGATCGTGTTCGAGTCGGTGAAATTCACCAGCACGATGGACATCCCCAGCATCGAACCAATCACCAGCGGCAACTTGCGAGCGAAGGACATCGAATAGCCACGGCGGATCAACAAGTCCGACACGATGCCCGCGAGAAGGATGCCGACCGTCGCGCCTACAAATGGCAGAACAGCGAAGATCCCGGCCTTGATCATGGTCAGCTTGCGTTCTTCGATCAGGTAGGTGGGGAACCAGGTCAGGAAGAAGTACAGCGCCGAGGTGCTGGCGAACTTGCCGATGCAAATCGCCCAGATTTGCCGGTAGCTGAACAGCTCGGCGATTTGCCGCCAGTTGAAACGCGTACGTTCCTGACTGCTTTTGACCAGGCCGCCGCCGGCTTCGATGTACTTCAGTTCTTCTTTGCTGACTTTCTTGCAGTTCAGCGGGTCGCGATACAGGTACAGCCACAACACCCCGAACACGATGCCGAGTACGCCGGTGCTGTAGAACACGTGACGCCAGTCGAAGGTGGTCGCCAGCCAGAGCAGGGCACCGGTAAACAGCGCCGTCCCCAGATATTGTCCGCAGACGTAAATGCTGCTGGCCAGACCGCGTTCCCGCGCCGGAAACCACACCGTCACCGCGCGACTGTTGGCCGGAAATGCCGGTGCCTCCATCGCGCCGACCGCCAGTCGCAAGCCGAACAAGGACGCGAAGCCCGTGGCAAAGCCCTGGCACACGGTCACCGTCGACCAACTGATCAACGAAACCCCGTAAGTGAAGCGCGAACCGAAGCGATCGGCGATGAACCCGGCCGGCACCAGGGCCAAGGCGTAAGTCCAGGCAAATGCCGAGAAAATCAGGCCCATTTCGATCTTGTCCAGACCCAGGTCCTTGGCCATGAACGGCGCGGCAATCGAGATATTGACCCGGTCGATGTAATTGATGATCGTCGCAATCAGCAGCAACGAGAGCATGAACCAGCGTCGCCGCGAGGGCAGGCGTTGCGGCACGACGGCGTCGCGGGCGTCGGCTATCACTGGCGGTACGGTGGCTTGGGATGCATGTGAATTCGACATGAAGAGACCTCGTTATTGTTAGAAGAGTCGAGATGTTTTCGCCCAGCCGAAGGCGTTGCCCACGATGGTCGGGGCATGCCAATCGATACTTAAACGAACGGTGCGGACAGCCAGCGTCAGACGTTCAGAAACGTCTTCCAGTCGGCGTGATCGGGGCAATGTCGGGACGGGGGGGCGAGGGGAAATAGCAGAATCATGACGTGCACACCTGTGATTGTTTTTGGAAGAGGTTGGGCTGCGTCGGCTAACAGTGGTCGTACAACATCAGTAAATCAACCGAGGGTTTAGAACGTTTTTTTTCTATGGATGTGGCGTTACTAAACCTGTCCAAGAAATAAAATCGATAATTTCTTAATAAAAATTTTAGATATATCAGTTATCTAATTGATTTTTATAAATAAAAATATGAAATTCGTTGTCGACGATTTTGGACAGGCTAAACGCCATATCGAGGATGAAAAATCCTTGGCGAAACATGTCGTCGTATGACTTCTTGCGTGAACGGCTGGCATGTCTGCAAGATGAAGGTCGCCAGTCACTGCCAATACCTGTCGAGGATTCTGCGCCGATGTCGTCACTCAGCCGTATTCCCACCTATGTCATGCAGCAGCGCAGCGAATTGACCGACTTCTACATTCGCGACAAAAGGGGCCGGCGCGCCGAGACCAGTCCCCATCGACACGAGTATTTCCAGATTCAGATCAACCTCGGTGGCGACACCGTGCAGCACATCGGCAACGTCGAGCGCCCGTTCCCGCGCAATACCCTGGCATTCATCCTGCCGCACCGGGTGCACGTAATCCCGCATCCAGCGGACAGCAATTTCATGGTGATCAATTTTTCCCAGACCTTTCTGTTGCCGCATTTGCAGTGCGACCCGATGGACCTGGAGGAGGTGTCGATTCTGCTGGCGCCGGAGTTATCGCCATTCCGTTTTCAGGAACATCTGGATTTCATTCTCGGGGATGAGGATTTCGCCAAGGTCTGTGCCTTGATCGAGCAGATGCGCACGCTGGACGAGAACCGTCAGTTTGGTACGCGCGAGATGCTCAAAGGCTTGTTGCTGCAACTGATTGGCAGCGTGTGTTTCCTTTACGCCGAGCCACTCAAGCGTCTGGCCGAGGAGAATGCGGCGGAGGTCAGCCGCCGGGATGCGCTGGGCCGCATGTTCGAATACTTGCGCAAGAACATTGCCGATCCCGACCTCAATCTGATCAAGGTGGCTGCGGCGACATACCTGTCCCCGACCTATCTGACGCACTGGCTACGCAAGGAGATCGGCAAGACCTTCACCGAACTGGTGCTCGAACGCAGGATGCACGCTGCACGCAATTTCCTGCTCAACAGCACGCGCTCGGTGGGCGAGGTGGCGCGGTTGTGCGGCTTCGCTGACGAGGCGTATTTCTCGCGACGCTTTCGGCAGATTCACGGCCAGCCGCCGGGACAATTTCGCCGCCGGCAACTCAATCCGGATACGCCGCAATCGCCGTTGAGCACATAAGTGCTTGGACGATCCAGGGACCGCAGTAACTTCTCCAAGGAAGGTGCTTCTAGACGGTCGACGGCACCCCATCCTTTTCGCCGCCACGTCCTTTGAATGGCAATGCGAAACACAGCAGTACCACCACCGAGAATCCCGCCGGGAACAGCCAGATGCTTCTCCAGTCTTGGCCGTTTTGCGCGGTGAAGTGGTCAGTGATCTGACCCGCCACCCAGAATCCGATCAGCATGCCCACACCGTAAGTGGCCAAGGTGATCAGGCCCTGAGCCGAGCTGCGGAAGCGCTCGGGGGCTTTGGCATCGGTGTAGAAGCCGTTGCCGCAACGGCATGTGGTATTGCCGTTCGCGTTGACGAGGCGTGACAGCACGGCGCGTGTTGATGAAGCGGATAGATGAACCTCTGAATTTTCCGCGACGCTTTTTAGCCTCCACGCTAACCCGAGAATTGTCCTGCCTGAGTGGACGGTGAAACGCTTTTCAGCCGATTTATCCCGACCCCGTGCGTCAGTAATCTGTACCCAACTTGAACGCAACAACAAATTCAAATACTCAAAAGGGAAGCAGACCATGACCACTCCAACCTACAACCGCCTGAACAAAGACGACGCCATTGTTCTGCTGGTCGACCACCAGACCGGCCTGATTTCCCTGGTGCAGGACTTCTCGCCAAACGAATTCAAGAACAACGTGCTGGCCCTAGCCGATCTGGCGAAGTTCTTCGAACTGCCGACCATCCTCACCACCAGTTTCGAACAAGGCCCGAACGGCCCGCTGGTGCCAGAGCTGAAAGAGATGTTTCCGGACGCGCCGTACATTGCTCGCCCAGGTCAGATCAACGCCTGGGACAACGAAGATTTTGTGAAGGCGATCAAAGCCACCGGCCGCAAGCAGATCATCATTGCCGGTGTGGTGACGGATGTGTGTGTAGCGTTCCCGACCTTGTCGGCGCTGGCAGAAGGGTTCGACGTGTTTGTGGTGACCGACGCTTCCGGCACCTTCAACACCACCGTGCAGCAAGCCGCCTGGAGCCGCATGACTCAGGCTGGTGCGCAGATGATGAACTGGTTCTCGGTGGCGTGTGAACTGCACCGCGACTGGCGCAACGATATTGAAGGGCTGGGTAACTTGCTGTCGCAGCGGATTCCCAACTACCGCAACCTGATGAACAGCTACTCGGCGCTGACCGCTCAGCAGAAGTAAGCCTGCGCGATCCGGACGAACGCCTGCCCTGAAAAGCAGGCTTTTGTCATTTGTTGCGCCGATTTAATCCGCGTTAACCGGCCCACTCATCACGAAACTGCAGCAGAAAATCGACAAACGCCCTGACCCGTTGCGGCACATAACGGCCGTGCGGGTAGAGCAAGGTGTAAGGTCGCGAGCGCCCGGCGTAAGGTTGCAGAACCTCGACGAGGCTGCCGTCGGCCAGCTCTTTTTCAACGATGAATTGGTAGGTCTGGAAGACCCCCGCGCCATGTTTGGCCAGGGTGACGCCGCCGAGCACATCGTCTGAGCAGGAGTAGCCCCCCTCGGAAATCACTTCCCGATCATCGCCGTTTTCCTGGAACAGCCAGGAAATCCGCCGCCCGCTGCTCGGCAGTTCGAACTGAATGCATTCGTGTTGCACCAGGTCTTCCAGCGTCTGCGGTGTGCCAGCCTTTTTCAAATAATCGGGGGAGGCGACCACCACCAGTTTTGCATCCTCCAGCAGTCGCGCGACCATGGTTGAATCCGGTTGGGCACGGACGCGGATCGCCAGATCGTAGCCTTCGCCGACAAAGTCGATATTGCGGTTGCCCAAGTGGATGTCGACAGTGACGTCGGGATAGAGCGCACGGAATTTTGGTAGCAGCGGCAGGATGCGGTGATGCCCGTAAGTGGTGGGCAGGCTGATGCGCAACAGCCCTGAGGGTGACGACTGTGCGCCCATGACTTCTTGTTGCGCCTCGACCAGTTGCGTCAGCGCCTGGCTGCACTGGAGAAAAAAGTTTCTACCAGCCTCGGTCAAACGAATGCTGCGCGTGGTTCGGGCAAACAAGCGTGAACCCAAGCGCTGTTCCAGACGCAGAATCGACCGGCTCACGGCGGCCGGCGTAACACCAGCAAGCTGGGCGGCGGCGGTGAAACTGCCGGCTTCAGCGGCGAGGCAGAAGAGTTCGATGCTGCCTAACTGCAAGTCTTCAAAGTGGCGCTTCATGGGATAAGCCTGAGGGTCAACTGACGGTTCATTCTCAGGCTTATCTCATGAAGCGGCACCGCCGGTACACACCGGCGGTGCAGCGGGGAGGTATCAATGGCCAGCGCTTTGACCACCGTCGACATGGAGGATTTCGCCGGTCACGAAGTTCGCGCCGTCCAGGTAGAGGATCGCTTGCACGATGTCATCGATCTCACCCATATGCCCGACCGGGTGCAGACTGCCGAGGGCGGCGTGCGTCTCTTCGCCGTGCATTGGCGTTTTTATGATGCCCGGCGATACCGCGTTGACCCGAATGCCGCGCTTGGCGTACTCGATGGCCAAGGATTTGGTCGCTGCATTGATGCCACCTTTGGTCAGTGAAGCGAGCACCGACGGTACGCCGTCAATCGCGTGGTCAACCAGGCTGGTGGTGACGCTGACGATGTGGCCGCTGGCGTTTTTCTCCATTTCGGCAATGGCCAATTGCGAGATGTGGAAGAAGCCGCTCATGTTGGTCGCCACCACTTGTGCGTAGTCTTCTTTGCTGTATTCGGTGAACGGCTTGGCGACGAAAATCCCGGCGTTATTCACCAGCGTGTCGATACGGCCGAAGCGAGCAACGGCTTCGCGGATCACCCGCTCGGCGGTTTGCGGGTCGGCGATGTCTCCGGCGACGGCGAGAATGTCCGGGTCAGTGGACGGTTTGATCGAGCGCGAGGTCGCGACAACCTGATAGCCGCGCTCACGGAAACCCTTGACCAGGCCTGCGCCAATGCCTTGCGAAGCGCCGGTAATCACAACAACTTTCTTGGACGTGCTCATGATGTTTCCTCATGCAATCTGGATGGTTTGAATAAACGGATTTCGCAGGTCAGGCGTGAGCCGCAACCTGTGCTGCCTGACGTAACGCTTGCTCGTAATAAGCGACGGACTGGGAGCCGGGGATGACCTGTTTGTCGTCGATCACCATGGCCGGAACCGAATCGATGCCGCGCTGCTGATAAAACCGTTCGAGCTCGCGCACGACCTGGCTGAACTCCGCGTTGGCCAGCACCTCTTGCGCACGCGGGGCATCGAGTCCGACTGCTTCTGCCAGTGTCAGCAGCGTGGCGTGGTCATTCGGGTTCTTGCCGTCAGTGAAGTAGGCCTTGAGCAAGGCTTGCTTCAACTCACGCTGACGTCCTTGTGTGGCGGCCCAGAACAGCAGTCGATGAGCATCGAAGGTGTTATGGAAATGGCTGCGTTTTTCCAGGTCGAAGTGAAAGCCGATCTGCTCGCCGCGTTCGATGATCATCGCGTTGCGATCCGTCACTTGCTCAGCGCTGCGCCCGTATTTGCGCATCATGTGCTCGATGGCGTGTTCACCTTCGGCGCGCATGTCGGGATTCAGTTCGAACGGTTTGTAGGTCAACTCCACATCGACTTCGCCCGCCAGATTGTTGATCGCCTGCTCCAGAGCGGTGACGCCCAACGCGCACCAGGGGCAAACGACATCCGAGACGAAATCGATTTTCACTGCCCGGCTCATGACTGCGAATCCGCCAACTGTTGGCGATATTCGGTGGTGGTGATGCCGGCATAACCCCAGTTATCGGTGTCGACTTCTTCGATGACGATGTGGGTGAGTTTCGGATCCTTGTGCAGCACCCGTTCCATCGTTTCGGTGATTTCCTTGATGACCTGGGCTTTCTGTTCCCGGGTCACGCCGTCACGGGTGATGCGTACGCTGATGAAAGGCATTTGGGGAATCTCCAGTCGCTGGCCCGTCGAAGTGATGGGCGGCTGTTGGAGAGAACTTTAAGAGGAAGGTGGGAGTTGATAAATGGGGTTTGAGGTACATCATTTGTGATGTGATGTATCAAATTGGAGCTTGCGGCGAAGTGCGCAAGAAGTTGCGCAGTACCTGTCCTTTTTTCATCCGGAAAAGTCTGCGCAGGCCTTATGTCCCATGGCTTTCAGCCAAGTGCGCAACTTTTTGCGCAGTACTGCGCAAGAAGTTGCGCACTTTTATTTGTTTAGTCTCGTTTATTCAAAGGTCCGCATACGGGCTGTTTGTTTAAGTCGTTGATGAGTAATGGCTTTGTGATGGCTGGCATGAAGTTTGATAGCTCAGACCTACCCGGACAGGC
This sequence comes from Pseudomonas sp. VD-NE ins, assembly GCF_031882575.1. Classification (NCBI taxonomy): domain Bacteria; kingdom Pseudomonadati; phylum Pseudomonadota; class Gammaproteobacteria; order Pseudomonadales; family Pseudomonadaceae; genus Pseudomonas; species Pseudomonas sp. VD-NE ins. The sequence goes on along the minus strand of NZ_CP134772.1, from coordinate 3,721,409 downwards.
AATGGTGCCTGTCGGTTGTGTGTTTCGAGCAAGGAGAGCATCCCCATGGCAACACCAGCGTACATGTCCGTCACTGGCGAAAAACAAGGCCTGATCACCGCCGGCGCATTCACCGCCGACTCCGTTGGCAACACCTTTCAGGAAGGCCACGAAGACCAGGTCATGGTGCAGGCTTTCACCCACGACGTGATCATCCCGCGTGACCCGCAATCCGGTCAGCCAACCGGTCAGCGCGTGCACAAGCCAGTGGTCATCACCAAGGTCTACGACAAGGCTTCGCCACTGCTGCAAGCGGCGCTGACTTCCGGCGAGCGCATGAGCGAAATCGTTATCCAGTGGTACCGCACTTCGGCGCAAGGCACCCAAGAGCACTACTACACCACCAAACTGGAAGACGCGATCATCGTCGCCATCAACAACAAAATGCACAACTGCCAGGACCCAGGCAACGCGCACTTCACCCACCTGGAAGAAGTGCAGTTCACCTACCGCAAAATCACCTGGACCCACGAAGTTTCCGGTACTTCGGGTTCCGATGACTGGCGTGCTCCAGTCGTTTAATTACGGCTGAAGGTTGTACCGACTCGACCAGCTTTGCTGGTCGAGTTCACCACTCGATCAAGGAATTTTTCGCCGCGGATTCTTACAATCCGAGGCGCGTTGCAGCACTGCGCGAGGGACAAGGGAATGTTCTCACCGGCCAACCAGCCTCATTTCAATCTGACCGTCGATGGCATCGACAGCGATTTCCAGGTGCTGTCGTTCACCGGTCGCGAGGCCCTTAACACGCCGTTCGAATTCGAGCTGGAACTGGTCAGCGAAAAGGCCTCGATCAACCTCGAAAGCGTGCTGCACAAACTGGCGTTTCTTCAGCTGTCGCCAACCGGCACGGGGATCCACGGGCTGGTCTACAGCATCGCTCAGGGCGAGGCGGGCAAGCGCCTGACGCGCTACAAGATCTCCCTGCGCCCGCAACTGGTCTACCTCGCGCACCGGGTCAACCAGCGCATCTTCCAGCAGATGACCGTGCAGCAGATCATCAGCCAGGTGCTGGAAGAACACGGCATCCTCGCCAGCGATTACCACTTCCAGCTCAGCGCGATTTACCCCGAGCGCATTTACTGCGTGCAGTACGACGAATCGGACCTGGATTTCATCCAGCGCTTGTGTGAAGAAGAGGGCATTCACTACCACTTCCAGCACACGTCCAGCGGCCACAAACTGACCTTCGGCGATGACCAGACGGTGTTCCCGAAACTCGCGCCAGTGGCCTATCAGCAGGACTCCGGACTGGTCGCCGACAAACCGGTGGTCAAGCGTTTCGGCCTGCGTCTGGCCACGCGCACCAGCCGCACCACGCGGCGTGATTACGACTTCGTCAAACCGAAAATCGAGCTGGAAAGCGACGCCAAAAGCAGCGCCCAACCGGACCTCGAAGACTACGATTACCCGGGTCGTTTCGTCGATCGCGAGCGCGGCAAACACCTGGCCAATCGCGCGCTCGAACGTCACCGCAGTGACTATCGCCTGGCCGAGGGCAACAGCGATCAGCCGATCCTCGTCAGCGGACATTTCCTCGCCCTGACCGACCACGCCAATCCGACCTGGAATGACTTGTGGCTGCTCACCGAAATCTTCCACGAAGGTAAACAACCGCAGGTGCTGGAAGAGTCGGTGACCAGCGACACCACCGACCTCAAGGACGATTTTCACCAGGGCTACCGCAACCGCTTCAGCGCGATCCCGTGGGACGTGCCATACCGTCCGCCGCTCGATCACCCGAAACCGAAAGTCCTCGGCACGCAAAGTGCGGTGGTCTGCGGCCCCGAAGGCGAAGAGATCTATTGCGACCAGTACGGCCGGGTGAAGGTGCAATTCTTCTGGGACCGCGAAGGCAAACACGACGACATGACCAGTTGCTGGATGCGCGTCGCGTCGAGCTGGGCCGCGGAAACCTTTGGCTCGATCAACATCCCACGGGTCGGCATGGAGGTGTTAATCACCTTCCTTGAGGGCGATCCCGATCAGCCGCTGATCACCGGTTGCCTTTACCACGGCGCGAATCTGCCGCCGTACAAACTGCCGGATTTCAAAACCCTGGCGACGGTCAAGAGCAAGGAATACAAGGGCAGCCGCGCCAACGAACTGCGCATCGACGACACCACCAGCGAGATCAGCATTGCGCTGCGCAGCGACCACGGCGCGAGTGCGATCAACCTCGGTTACCTGACCCATCCGCGCCCGAGCGGTGGTCAGCCGCGCGGTGAAGGTTTTGAGTTACGAACCGACCGCCACGGTGCGGTGCGTGCGGCGGCCGGCCTGTTGATCACCACCGAGCCGCGTCCGAACGAATCGAAACACCACAAGGATCTGCCGGAAACGGCCGAGCGTCTCGCCACGGCTAGCGATCAGCAGGATGGCTTCGCCGTTCAAGCCAAAGAGTTGCAGGCCCAGGAGGCTGGCGATCAGGACGACGTCGCCAAGGCATTGCATGCCCAGCATCAAGGCGTGCTCGGCAGTGGCCCGGCCAACCTCACCGCCAACGAATTCCCCGAGTTCACCGAACCGCATCTGGTCCTCGCCAGCCCGGCCGGCATCGCCCTGACCACACCGCGCTCAAGCCACATCGCCACCGGCGAACACCTGGCCCTGAGCAGCACCGGCCACACCAGCCTGTCGATCGGCAAACGCCTGCTGGCCAGCGCCAGTCGCGGCATGCGCCTGTTCGTGCAAAGCATGGGCTGGCGCTTGGTCGCGGCCTCCGGCGACATCGACGTGCGTGCGCTGAAGGACAGCATCAACCTGCTGGCCAAACTCAACATCACCGCCAACGCCGATCGCATCACCATCACCGCGAAAACCGAACTGGTGATCCAGGGCGGCGGCAGCGCCACCACCTACAACGCCGGCGGCATCACCCACGCCACCAGCGGCCCGTACACCGCCCACGCGGCGAACTTCGCCTACACCGGCGCGAAATCTTTGGCCGGGGTATTCCCGGAACCGCCGAAACCGGGCAAGGGCAATCTGGAACTGTTCAACCAATACGCCGGGCGCCAAGGCATCAAGGAAGGCGATTACGAAGTCATCGATGCGCTGGGTAAAAGCATCAAGGGCAAGCTCGACGGCAAGGGTTTCGCCAGCGTCGCCGGCGCTGCACCGGGGCCGGCGCGTGTGCTGTTCGGCAAGGATCCGGCGGACACCTGGAGCGATGGCAGTTACATCGGTAAGCCGGAATGGCCATTGAATCCGCCGGGGCCGGAAGAGGTGCCGAGTCAGGTACAAGCCATGGTCGCGCAGGTGTTGCCGAGCAAGAGTTGGGAGATGTTGGAGAAGGGTAAGGACATGGCGCAAACAGGGATGAGTGCGATGCAGACGGCGCAAGGTGCGATGCAAACAGCGCAGCAGGTGAAAGGTGTGGTGCAGGGCGGGGTGGCCGGGTTGCCGAAACTGGCGAGTGCAGCGATGCCGAGCGCGTCGAGCATCCTTGGCGCCGCGAGCAAGGGCGGCCAGTTACCGACGCTTCCCGCACCAACGCTTCCAAAACCTTCCTTGAAAACCCCGGGCCTGTTGGCGGGAGAGATGCTGTCATGACCACTGAAATCGTAAAACGTGAGCCTCAGGTTGCCATCGTTCCACTCAATGCCATCGACATTCAGGACGTCGCCAGCAGTGCGGCAACCTTTGATGCCTGGCTGCAATCGGCCAGCGGTGGACGCCTTAAGGATCAGAAATGGAAAAGATTTTTTTTAGATTAGCCGTCACGAATGATTACCCACCCGTCTCAAGTGAGAGTGTTTGGGCAGAGTCAATGGCTTGCGGATCATTCACGGTGAAAAACATACCGTTCTACTCCAAGGATGCTTGTCTCGATGACGAGATTCTGACTAAAGCGGGGGCCGACGGTGAGCGTTACTTTGACAAGGTGATCACAAGCAGTGGAAACAGCACTATTCGAATTATCTTTTTTGATGCAGGGGAGCCTCATATTTCCATCGTCCTGGAGAAACTGGTTGACATGGGATGCACTTGGGAAGGAATGAGTGAAAAATTCTTTTCCGTAAATATTCCCGTAAGCGTTTCTCTTGATGAAGTGATCGACTACCTGAGTGAGGGAGAGGAAAGCGGGTGGTTGGATTATGAATACGGCCTGCTTCGCCAGTAGGTAATACAGCAGGCTATGAAGATGTCTGGATGGTTGAGTAAGAAACATTGAAACCGGATTGCCAGAGGTTTCATGCTTGATTGATCGCGTGGATCAACTTCGCCTGGCAAAGGCCTGGTCAAAGGAGTGACAACATGAAAGACGCCATTCGCTTGGGCGACTCCACCACTCACGGTGGCAAGGTCCTCGAAGCTTTCTCCCAGACTGACCTCAACGGCAAGCCCATTGCCGGGGTCGGTCACAAAGTCAGTTGCCCGTTGTGCAAAGGGATATTCCCGATTGCCGAGGGCAGCAGCACTTACACCGTCGATGGCACGCCCATCGCGCTAGATGGCATGAAAACCGCCTGCGGCGCTGCGCTGATTGCCAGTGGCCCGAAAGGCGCGGTCGTCAGCTGAATGCTGCAATGCCGCTGATGGAGAGCCAGCGGCGTGGCGTTTGACCTGCACGGACAAACGCTTTCAATCACTTTCCTGAGAACGGACCTCTGACGGGTGAGAAACTGCAATGACCACTGAAACCGCTGTTGCGAAAAAACGTGAGCCGCAAGTAGCGGTCGTGCCGCTCAACACCATCGACATCAAAGACGTCGGGCGCGGGGCAGCGAAATTTGACGCCTGGCTGCAATCGATCAGCGGTGGCGTGGTCACCCTTGAACGCGTCAAGAACGTCGCTGGCGCGTTGCCGGTCGTGGGCAACATCATGGCCCTGGTGGATGCGCTCGGAGATATCGTCACACTGGCCAAAAGCAAGCAGCGGCAAGTCCTCGACTGGGTCAGCCTGGGCATCAATCTGATCGGTGTGCTGCCGGCACCGCCGACCATGGCGTCGGCGCGCATGACCCTGCGTCCGACCTTGTCATTGGTCCGTCAGGAACTGCGCAACAGTGCAAAAATGTTGTTGGGTGACTCGCTGATAGAAGTCCTGATCGGACATTTGAATGCCACCATCGTCGGTACCATCGATGACTTCGTCGGACAGGCCAAACCCAAGCTGGCGAGCATTCTTGACGACGCAGGCGAGCTAGGTCAGAAAGCAGTAAACGAGATTGCCAAGGGCCTGGAAACCGTAGTCAACGGCAAGCTCGACGCAAAAGGCGACATGAAGGCCGCGAGTGCGAAGATGAGTGCGGCCAGTGGTCAATTACTGCACAACCCCAAGGCGGCCATTGGCAATATTTTCGGTGCCGCGTTCAGTGCCTACAAGGCTGCAGGAAAAGGTGTCGCCAACACCGCTGCGAAGAACCTGCTGCCCGACAGTGCCAAGGCATTGGTGTTGAGCAACACGTCAATGCTGCGCACCATGGGCACGGAACTGCGGACCCAGATGAAGAAACTGGGCGATCCCGGTGTCAAGCACTCCATCGGTTGGCTGCTGCAAATGCTCGCAGGTGCCGTGGCGACTTGGCGTAAGCGGCGTTCTCATGGTCAAGGCGCCAGTGTCAAACCCGGCACTACGTCCAAAGCTCAGCACAAGGCCGGTGAGGGCAGGCTGGAAGCCACCGCGCAACAAGCTCCAGCAACACACGCGCCCGCACCGAAGAAAAATTGCGCCTGTTCCACTACCGCTCACAGCATCAGTTTTGCGTTGGGTTCGGAGAGCTTCAGCCATACCGATTTCAGCCTGTCCGGGCCGTTCCCGATCGAGTGGACGCGTACCTATAATTCACGCCTTGGCGCCTACGATCAGAGCGAACTCGGTGCCCGCTGGATCAACGAGTTCAGCACACGGTTTGACTGCGTCGACGATGGCCTGACGTTCTACGACGTCGACGGCCGCAACCACAGCTATCCGTTGCCCGGAGTCGGACTGTTCCACTACGACGCCATCGAGAACATCACGCTGGTTCGTGCCAGTGAAGATCAACTATTGTTGTGCCGCGGTTTCGAACGCAAGGAAAGCTACGTGCGACGGGGCCAGCGCTATGTGCTGAGCAACATCTCGTTGCGTAGCGGCGCCGGAATCATGCTGCATTACGAGCATCGACTTGGCGAACAAGCGGTGCTCTCGGACCTGATCACCTATCAGGAAAACGACACCAGCAAGGTGCATCTGCACCTTGGCACGATGATCGATGATCACGGTCGGTTTATCGGCCTCTGGGAGATCGTTGATGGCGAGCCACTACGACAGCTTTGTGCTTACCAGTACGATGCCTATGGCGATCTGATTCAGGCGCAGGACGAGAACGGCGCAGTCTGGTCGTATCAGTTCGAGCATCACCTGATCACCCGTTACACCGACCGCACCGGGCGCGGCATGAACCTGCAATGGGACGGCCAGAGCGCCAAGGCCAAAGCCGTGCGCGAGTGGGCCGATGATGGCAGCTTTGATACCCGTCTTGAGTGGGACGAAAACATTCGCCTGACTTACGTCACCGATGCTCATGGCAATGAGACGTGGCACTACTACGACATCCTTGGCTACACCTACCGCATTCGTTACCCGGATGAGCGCTCGGAGTGGTTCTTTCGCGATGAAGCAAAAAACGTGGTTCGCCATGTGAATGCCGACGGCAGTACCGATCGCTTCAGCTTTGACGAGCGCAGCAACTTGCTCGAGCACATTCGCGCCGATCACACGGTGATGCACTACGCCTACGATGATCAGGACATGCTGATCAAGATCAGCGATGCCGAGGGCGGTCAATGGCTGCGTGCCTATGACGACCAGGGCAACCTCGTTGAAAGTGTCGATCCACTGGGCAACAAGACCGAGTACGCCTACAGCAAGTCCGGTCAGCCCACGGTGATCAAGGATGCCAACGGCAACGAGAAGACCTTGGCCTACAACGACGCCGGCCAGTTGCTGGAATACGTTGATTGCTCGGGCAAGACCAGTGCCTGGGAATATAACGAACTGGGGCAAATTGTCTGCTTTACCGACGCCGCCGGGAACAGCACCGAGTACCAATACAAGGCTGGACACTTGGTGCTGATCAAGCACCCGGACAAGACCGAAGAGCGCTTTGAGCGCGATGCCGAAGGTCGATTGTTAACCCATGTCGATGGCCTGGATCGCTGCACCACATGGAGCTACAACGCGGCAGGGTTGATTGACGAACGCATTGATGCCAACGAAAAAGCTCTGCACTACCACTGGGATCGCCTCGGTCGTTTATTGGCCCTGGAAAACGAGAACGAACAACGGGCGCATTTTCACTACGATCCGGCAGGTCGCCTGCTGGACGAAACCGGCTTTGATGGCTGCATCACGAGCTATCAATACGATGCTGACACCGGTCGACTCGCCCAATCGATCAATGGCCAACGCGTCATCTCGCTGAGCTTCGACCCGATGGGCCGCTTGACTGAACGTCGCGCCACCTTGGGCGATCAGTCGCAAAGCGAGACCTTCGCCTACGATGGCAACGGCAACCTGGTGCTGGCCGACAATGCCGACAGCCGCCTGCAATGGTTCCACGACCCGGCCGGCAATCTGCTGCGCGAGCACCAGCATTACCTCGGCCTGGAAAAACCCACCGTCGCGATCTGGCAGCACGAGTACGACGTGCTCAACCAACGAGTTGCCACCGTGCGCCCCGACGGCCACCGCGTCAGCTGGTTGACTTACGGCAGCGGCCACCTGCTAGGTCTGCGCTTGGATGAGCATGAACTGATCGGCTACGAGCGTGATGACCTGCACCGCGAAGTCGCCCGCCATCAAGGCAATCACCTGCTGCAAACGCAAAGCTGGGATCCGGCCGGCCGCTTGCAAGAACAACTGCTGGGACGCAGCGACGACAAATCCACACTGCTAAAACGCGAATACACATATGACGCTGCCGGCCAACTGACCGACATCAACGACAGCCGCCGCGGCCCGCTCGCCTATCGCTACGATCCGGTCGGCCGACTGCTCAGCGCCACCACACGTCTAGGCGTGGAAACCTTCGCTTTCGACCCGGCCGGCAACCTGCTCGACGACAAGGCAACAGAAATTCGCCGACCACTGGCTTTGACCCCGCCGCGCAGCAAACTGGTCGACAACCTGCTGCGCGAATACGCCGGCACGCATTACGACTACGACGAACGCGGCAACCAGATCCAGCGCTGGCACAACGGCCAACGCAGCGATCTGCGCTGGGATCTGTTTGATCGACTGGTGCATTTTGAAGATCCGCGCCTGAGCGTGGATTTCGCCTACGACGCACTGGGACGCCGCCTGCACAAAAACTCCCGCGCGCATTACAAACAGCGTCCTGAAGCAGGCTCTCTCTGGAACAGAAACGAACACGCGCGCAAACAGCGCGAACTCGGCTGCGGCTTTACCTTGTACGGTTGGGATGGCGACACCCTCGCCTTTGAAAGCAGCCCTGCACAAAGCGATGGTGAACCGGGTCGCACGGTTCACTACATCTTCGAACCGGGCTCCTTCGTCCCCGTCGTGCAAGCGGTGCGCCACGCTCCGATCAACCTGATAAACCAACCGCAATACACTGGTGAATACAGTCTCGATGAAGACCCATTGTGGAATCGCGAGGCTACGGCATTACCCTTTGATGCGTTGGCCTGGTATCAATGCGATCACCTGGGCACTCCGAAGGAATTGACGGACGCGCAAGGCGACATCGCCTGGATCGCGCAGTACAAGGCGTGGGGACAGGTCACAGAACAGCGCTCGGAATGGGCGCGGCAGCATGGCGTGATGAACCCGATACGGTTTCAGGGGCAGTATCACGATCATGAGACGGGGCTGCATTACAACCGGCATCGGTATTACGATCCGCGAACCGGACGTTTCATCAGTAAGGATCCAGTCAGCTATGCAGGTGGGTGGAACCTGTTTGCCTATGCTCCAAACCCTGTCGGATGGGTTGACCCTGAAGGCCTGACAGGCAAGACGCCAGCCAGTAGGCTTGCAGACAAGGCGCAGAAACTGCCAGCATCAAAACGTCCGAATACGGTGGCAGTGATAGTGACCAAAGACGGGCGAGTGGTCACAGGTCGAAACCAGGGTGGCGTTTCCAATCCTGAGGTCAATGAAGCACTTAAAGGTATCCCGCCCAATGAGTTTGATGCGCAATGTGCAGAGGTCAATGCAATCGCCAGGGCTAAAAATAAAGGCCTGGATCTGGACGGCGCTGAAATTTCAGTGGCCAATGTGAGGGGCAAAAGCAGCACCAGCGGTGTACATGGCACGGACAAACCGCCGTGCTCAGTGTGTAATCCCTTAGTGAAGAAGTTTAATTTGAATGTAGTCGGCGGCAGCGGCTGCGGAGGAAAGTAATGACGTCAGAGTTTTCACGTGAGCTCAAAACTCTCTCCCCGAGAAATTTACAACGCTATGCATCAAAGCTTTTAAGGGCTTATTGCGAAGCAAAGTCTATTCGACACGAGGCCATCGATGAATTGACGGCCCACCTGGATAGTTTTCCTGATGGCGGTGGCTTGGCTGACTGGGAGCAAAAGGGTGCGTTGTTGCCGCTCAATGGAAGAGGGGATGATATGCCGTCAGATCTTGAGCAATCGATTCCCTCTCAAGATATTGACGATTTTCGTCATGTGGTGGATAGCGCAGTCGAGGTCGGAATTGTCGATATATATGGCGCTTCAACCGATTTGCCGGTCAAGTTCATAGAAAAAATTTCGTCGATTCTTCGCAAGAACAATATTGATCTCCCGCAACTGTAATTAAAGGGAGGGCAGTATCACTTCGCAGGGACACTTGAACTCCCGTTAACGCGCGAATGTGGAACGGTACTCAACTGCATTTTTAAAGGAATAAACATGAAAAATACCGCTGTGATCCTCGCACTGATCAGCGCTTTCGGCATCGTCAATGTCGCTCATGCCGAAGGGCCGGACTCTGCGCAGTTGAAACAAATGTACGACACCGGGCGGAACACGGCCGGCCTGATCAAGCATTGCGTCGACAAGCGCTTCCTGAACGCGGACAGCACCGAAAACGCCAATAAAATGGTGGCGTACGTTAACGGTATTCCGGGAAAGCTTGACAAGCGCGATGGTGACAAAAACGAAGCCCAGGGACGTAAGGGCGAAGTGTTGACACAGGGTCAATACCTGAATCTGGAAGCCAGCCTGCCTGCGGAATTGACGTTGAAGCAGTGGTGCGAACAAGCAGATCAGGGGATGCGCCAGGGTTTGGCGAATGCCGGCCTGTAATCAACGCTGATCGCGAGCGTTGATCACGGCTTGAGCAACGCCAATGTCGCCATCGCCATTCGCGGGATTCCAGGCCCGCTCGGGCCGTGTCTCCACCGGCATGCACACCTCTGCGGCCGGCTTCTCAAGCCAGCAACTGCGCAATCCATTCAACCTGGCACGTGATCTCTCGTACCTTCGCCTCGGGCACAGCCTGCTGCGCCCGGGCGAACTGGCTCAGGGTCTTCTGCTTTTCGCGCAGCTTGTGTTGCCACTTGGCCAGAAACTCCGGACTGCGTGCCTGCATCTGTAGCGGGCCGAAGTACAGTTCTTGATCGGTGTAGGCCACGGAGGCTGCGCGCTCGGCAACGATGATTTCATAGTGGAAGCGGTTCTCCCGCAGCAGTTCTTCGCTGAGGATCCGGTAACCGTTTGCCATCAGCCATTGGCGCAAGGGTTGTTCGCCGCCATTGGGTTGCAGGATCAGGCGCTCTTTGCCGCTTAAACGGGCTTTGCCGCTGTCGAGGATGTCGCGGATGGTCTCACCGCCCATGCCGCAGATCGTGATGGCGGTAATCCCGTCGTCAGGTTCGATGGCCGCCAGACCATCAGCCAGGCGCACACTGATGTGCTGCTGCAGATCATTCTCGCGCACGGTGCGTGCGGCCGCATGGAACGGCGTCGACGCGACTTCACCCGCCACGGCCGCTGCGATCAGGCCACGGCGCATCAGCGCCACCGGCAGATAGCCGTGATCCGAGCCGATATCGGCCAGCCGCGCGCCGGCCGGCACGTGTGCAGCCACGCGCTCAAGGCGCATGGACAATGTCTGTTCGTTCAACGGCAACCCCTTGATGGCAGGCAAAGGGGTGCGACTCTGGCGAGCAACGCCGGGCCTGTCAAATCCCGGCGACGGAATTCAATGGCCCATTCACCGCGCTGAACGGCCAATGGGCGCTGAGGCTTAGCCAGCCAACGTTGCGTTGTCGATCACGAAACGATATTTCACATCGCCCTTGAGCATGCGTTCGTAGGCGTCGTTGATCTGGTCGGCACGGATCAGTTCGATGTCGGAGACGATGCCGTGCTCGGCACAGAAATCGAGCATTTCCTGAGTTTCGGCAATGCCGCCAATCATCGAACCGGCAATCGTGCGGCGCTTCATGATCAGGTTGAACACGTTCGGCGACGGATGCGAGGTGGCCGGCGCACCGACCAGCGTCAACGCACCATCTCGCTTGAGCAGCACCAGGAATGCGTCGAGATCGTGCGGCGCCGCGACGGTGTTGAGGATCAAGTCGAAACTCTTGGCGTGGGCGGCCATTTCTTCGGCATTGCGCGACACCACAACCTCATCGGCGCCCAGCGCTTTGGCCGCTTCGCGTTTGGATTCAGAGGTAGTGAACGCGACAACGTGGGCGCCCAGAGCGTGAGCCAGTTTGATGCCCATGTGGCCGAGGCCACCGATGCCGACCACGCCGACTTTCTTGCCCGGTCCCGCATTCCAATGACGCAGTGGCGAGTAAGTGGTGATGCCCGCGCACAGCAGCGGCGCGACGGCGGCCAGTTGCGCTTCGGGGTGGCGGATGCGCAGCACGTAGCGTTCATGCACGACGATGTTTTGCGAATAGCCGCCCAGCGTCCAGCCGGGTGCGTCCGGGGTCGGGAAGTTGTAGGTGCCGATCATGCCGTCGCAGTAGTTTTCCAGACCGCTTTCGCAGTCATCGCAATGTTTGCAGCTGTCGACAATGCAACCGACGCCGACCAGATCACCGATTTTGTAGTCCGAAACATGGGCGCCAACGGCCGACACGCGACCGACGATTTCATGCCCCGGTACGCAAGGAAATTGTGTACCGGCCCATTCCGCGCGCACCTGGTGCAGGTCGGAATGGCAGATACCACAGAACGCGATGTCGATCTGCACATCATGGGCGGCCGGCGCGCGGCGGTTGATCTGCATCGGTTCAAGGGGTTTGTCGCCCGCGTGGGCGCCGTAGGCTTGTACAAGCATGGGAACATCCTCGATCGGTTTGTCGTAAGGCATTGTTTCTTTTCCCGCGCTGCGGGCACTAGTGCATTCCTGTGCAATCCTTGCCTGATCCTGTGCGTTGTTGTGACATTGCGCGGACAGACGCTCGTGGCATTTGCAGGTAATCTCCCGATTCACTGACGACAACAAAATCAAAACAGGAGTCATTGATGCAAACAATCCGTCTCGGTCTGGTGGGCTACGGCAAGATTGCCCAGGATCAACACGTCCCGGCGATCCTCGCCAATCCCGCTTTCCAGTTGGTCTCCGTCGCCACCCAAGGCAAGCCCTGCGCGGGCGTTGAGAACTTCCAATCGTTGAGTGAGTTGCTGGAAAACGGTCCGCCGGTGGATGCGATTGCCTTCTGCACACCGCCACAAGGTCGTTTTGCGCTGGTGCAGCAAGCGCTGGCCGCCGGCAAACACGTGCTGGTGGAAAAGCCACCGTGTGCCACGTTGGGCGAGGCGATGGCCTTGGTCGATCAGGCTGTCGGGCAGGGCGTCAGCGCCTTGTTTGCCTGGCACTCACGCTACGCGCCCGGCATCGAAGCCGCCCGCGACTGGCTCGCCTCGCGCACCCTGCAAAGCGTGCAGATCGACTGGAAAGAAGACGTGCGCAAGTGGCACCCCGGGCAGACCTGGATCTGGCAACCCGGCGGCCTCGGTGTGTTCGATCCGGGCATCAATGCCTTGTCGATCGTCACTCATTTGCTCAAGTTGCCACTGTTCGTCGAATCGGCTGAGCTGCGCGTACCGAACAACTGCCAATCGCCGATTGCCGCATCGATCAAAATGGCTGATGCGCATCAACTCGATGTGCGCGCGGAGTTTGATTTTGACCATGGCCATGATGAGCTGTGGAGTATCGAGGTGCGTTGCGACGAGGGTGTTCTTCGCTTGGATAACGGTGGCGCGTTGTTGAGCATCGACGGCGTGCGCCAGGCTGTGTCGGAGGAGGGTGAGTACGCAGCGGTGTATCGGCATTTTCAGCAGCTGATTGGCGACGAGGCCAGTGACCTGGATGTGCAGCCGTTGCGGTTGGTGGCGGACAGTTTTTTTGTGGGGAGTCGGGTGTTGGTTGAGGCGTTTTACGATTAGTGCGGAGGGCAACGTATCCGGTCAATCGCTCTTTACTTGTTTTCCTTGCCGACGCTCTATTGAAGGCAGAACGGCGGGAACTGAAAAGCTCCCGCCGTTTGAATTTTACTCAGCGACTGGCTTCGGCCAGACCCGCCTCAATGAAGCGTACTGAACTCTCCATTGCCTGTTGACCTTCTGGCAGCATGGCCGAGTAGAAGTGCCAGGCGTGGAACATGGCAGGCCATACCTCGAGATTGACTCGGACACGGTTGTCCGCCAGATGGGTGGCAAGCCGTATCGCGTCACTCAGCATCAGCTCGTTCTCGCCAATCTGAATCAGAATGGGTGGGAGTCCAGTAACGTCTGCGAAAACTGGTGATGCCAGAGGATGGTTGGCCAGTGTCTCGCCAAGGAATGTTCTGGCAAGAATATCCAGAACAGGCTTGGAATTCAGCGGGTCCAGGCCCTCACGGTTGCTCATAGAGGCGCCGGTGTGTTCGAGGTTTGCCCAAGGCGAGATCGAAGAACCCACCGCAGGTAACGCAAGCCCTTTGGATTTGGCAGCCACCATCACGCTTACAACCATTGCGCCGCCAGCCGACTCGCCGGAAAACGCGATTTTTTCAGCCGGGATTTTCTGCTCAAGCAACCACTCGTAGGCGCGCAGGGTATCGTCGATGGAGGCGGGGAATTTGTGCTCCGGGGCCAGGCGATAGTCAGGCATGTATACACGAGCACCCAGCATCTTTGCGTAGTTGCCACCAATGCCGTGGTAGCCATCTGGACGGCCGACAATGTACGCCCCGCCATGGATGTACATCACAACTGCGTCGGTCTTGACTTCATCGGGTGTCACCAGGGTCCCTGGAACACCGCCCATGTCGACTGCTTCGAACCTGACGCCGGTGGGCGCTGGATTTTGCGCGAGCATTTTTGCGTAGGCGTCGCGGATATCGCTCATTTTCGTGGTGGTATCAATGCCTTTGAGGACAGGTACCAAATCGCTCAGGCTGTTGGCCCAGGTTTGAACGGCTGCTTCTACTTTCGTATTCATAGTGATCTCAATTGAAGGAGGGTATTGGATTGGCTAATTGAGATACTATTCTCTTGATTGGGGAATAGGGTTCCCCATTGTGAGTGCTGTGGCGCCCGAACGTTGAGCGAGTGAGGAAGTATGGAAATTCATAACCTGAACGACATTGCGGCTTTCGTGGGGTCGGTAAATGCCGGAAGCTTTACCGCCGCTGCCAAGCAATTAGGTCTCACTCGTTCGGCAGTGGGTAAATCGATTGTCAGGCTGGAAGCTCGATTGCAAGTGCGGTTACTCAACCGCACAACCCGCAGTCTGAGCCTGACGGACGACGGTCAGGTCCTCTACGAGCGCTGTGTTGGCATCCTTCAGGATCTTGACGATGTCGAGGATGCACTGGCGTTTCGTCGCTCGACACCCAGTGGGCGATTGCGTATGAGTCTGCCGGTCGCGCTGGGCAGGCTTCACGTTCTCCCTCACATCGAATGCTGTCTGAAGGAATGGCCTTCGCTAAGTGTCGACGTTACGTTTTCCGACCGACTGGTAGACCTCATTGATGAGGGGTTTGATCTGGCCATGCGAATTGGCCCGCCCAAAGAGGATTCTCGATTGCTGACACGCACCGTGGCGTACCAGCAGATGATCACCTGTGCTTCACCCCACTATCTGGCTGAGCATCCGCGGCCAAAAACTCCCGAAGCGTTGTCCGCGCACGAATGTCTGCATTTCGTCAGCGGGGGACGATTACTTCCATGGAATTTTCGAGTAGACGGCCAGGCGGTTGCCTTCACTCAAGGTGGGCGGCTACAGATGGACAGCGCGGAAGCGCTGCATGAGTGCGCGATGGCGGGCTTGGGTATTGCGACACTGCCGTCGTACGTAGTGAGCCACCAACTACGCAGCGGCAAGCTTGTTCAACTGCTCGAAGAATACGCTGAGGCCGCAGAACCCATCCGGATCATCTATCCCAGCAAACGACACCTTTCGCCCAAGATCCGCCTGTTCATCGATAAGCTCCTGGACGCGTGGTCTCCTTGTCCGCCGTGGGAACAATGTCTGGTTGATGATATTTGCGCCGTATGAAAAGGGGAGCTGATGCTCCCGGCGGAACGGCTCGTTGCAATGTTGTCAGGAGCGCTGATAGAAGCGTTACAACCGATCACTTGAGTGCAGACGCTCAATCGCATCGGCACCCGCCGTTCAGAAACGATCGAGTCTGAAGCGTTCATCTGCCGTCAGATCAGTCACCTGATGCGTCGTTGCTGGCCGAGCCATCCGCACCACCATCTCCGCCGTCACCGCCGCCTGCGTCAGCCCCAGATGCTGATGTCCGAAAGCAAGCAACACCTTGCCCTCACAAACCTGATCAATCACCGGCAACGAATCCGGCAATGACGGTCGAAAGCCCATCCACGGCGTCGCTGCTTCAGCATTCAGACCCTTGCGAAACAAACCCTGACTCAACCGGTGCAATTGCCACGCGCGCTCCATGCTCGGTGGCTTCTCCAGACCGGCGAACTCGACGGTGCCGGCCAGGCGCAACCCTTCGGACATCGGCGTCATGATGAACTTGCGTTCCAGGGAGGTGACGGGGAAGGGCAGTCGATCGTGTTCCTGAGGCAGCATCAGGTGATAACCGCGCTCGGTGTCCAGCGGTACTTTTTTGCCGGTGAGAGCGGCGGTGAGTTTCGCCGAATGCGCGCCGCAGGCGATCAGTACGCGGCTGGCAGTCAGACCGCCATTGCCGGTGGTCAGTGTCACCCCGTGCTCCTGCACGTAGCCGCCCTGAACCTGTTGCTGGACAAAACTCACGCCACAAGCCTTGGCCGCTTCGACCAGTTCACAGACCACGCGGTAGGGATCGATGAAATGCCCGGTGCGCGGGAAGAACAAACCGCCCTGAAGCTGTTCGCTGAGTTGCGGCGCGGTGTCGCGTATGGCCGCGGCCTGCCAGTAATCGACCGGCACCTGCTGCTGATGCAGTCGAGCCTGTAATGCCTGGACCGTCTGACGCGATTCGGGACGTTCGAATACCAGTAACGAGCCATCGATCTTCAACAAGTCCGGGCGCTCAATGTCGGCGAGCAAGCGCTGCCAGGCCTCCAGACTGCTTTCATTCAGGGCGCGCAAGCCTGCCACGGTGTTCTGAAAAGGCGCTGGGCGCAGATTCAGCAGCAGGCGGGTGAACCATGGCAAGGCGCGCGGCAGGTACTTCCAGTCCAGCCGCAGCGGTCCCATCGGGTCCATCAGCATCGCCGGCAAGCGCTTGAGGATGGACGCGTCGGCAATCGGAAACACCTGCTCGGTCGCCAAGTGCCCGGCGTTGCCGAACGAGGCGCCGTGGCCGGGTTGCTGCTGATCGATCACCACCACGCGCAACCCTTGGCGAGCCAGACGCAATGCACAGGTGACGCCGATGATGCCGGCGCCGACCACGGCGATGTCGTGGGAGACATTATTGGCCATGGTGCAGAGCTTCCCTTTGCCCATCGAGCAGGCGACGCAATTGCAGCGGATTGGCCTGCTTCAGTGCGGTCGGTAACAGGCTGTCCGGGAAGTCCTGATAGCAGACCGGACGCAGAAAACGCAGGATCGCCGCTGTACCGACTGATGTTGCGCGTGCGTCGGACGTGGCTGGGAAAGGCCCGCCATGCACCATCGCGTCACACACCTCGACCCCGGTGGGCCAGCCATTGATCAGCAAGCGACCGGCCTTGCGTTCCAGTGTTGGCAGCAGGGCGCGTGCCTGTTCCAGGTCTTGGTCATCCAGGTGCAACGTGGCGGTCAACTGGCCTTCCAGGTGTTCGCTGACCTGACGGATTTCAGCTTCACTTTCGCATTGCACAATCAACGCAGCTGCACCGAAGGCTTCGGCTTGCAGGCGGTGATCAGCAAGAAAGTCGGCGGTCTCGGTCACGAATACATGGGCTTGACATTGGTTCGGGCCGTTGCCGCTTAGACCAACACCCGCGATGTTCGCACTGGCATTCTCGGCCAGCGCATTCACGGCAGATTCGTAAGCACTGAAGATGCCCGGTGTCAGCATCGTTTGCGCCGGACTGCGTTGAATAATTTTGGTGGTGGCGCCAATGAATCTGTCCAGCGCCGGTCCTTTCAAGGCAATCACCAAGCCCGGGTTGGTGCAGAACTGGCCCGCACCCAGTATCAGCGACGCCACAAACCCTTCAGCCAACGCCTGCGTGCGATTCTCCAGCGCCGCTGGAAACAGCAGCACCGGATTGATCGAACTCATTTCCGCGTACACCGGAATCGGTTCGGGCCGCGCTTGCGCCGCTTGAATCAACGCCAGGCCACCGTTGCGCGAACCGGTGAAACCCACTGCTTTGATCCGTGGATCAGTGACCAACGCAATGCCCACTTCGCGGCCGGAACCGTATAGCAACGAGAAAACGCCTTCCGGCAAACCACAGGCTTTCACTGCCCGCGCCACTGCGCGACCGACCAGTTCGCTCGTGCCGGGATGCGCGCTGTGCGCCTTGACGATCACCGGGCAACCGGCGGCCAGTGCCGATGCGGTGTCACCACCGGCCACGGAAAACGCCAGCGGAAAATTGCTCGCACCAAACACCGCGACCGGCCCCAGTGCAATTTGCCGTTGACGCAGATCCGCGCGCGGCAGCGGTTGGCGCTGCGGCTGCGCGCTATCGACGCGCACATCCAGCCATTCACCGGCGCGAACCGTGCGGGCGAACATTCTTAATTGTTGGCAAGTGCGCCCGCGTTCGCCTAGTAGACGCGCGCGCGGCAGGCCGGTTTCGGCGTGGGCACGTTCGATCAACTCATCACCGAGGGCTTCGATTTCCGTGGCGATGGTTTCCAGAAATTCGGCGCGGGCACTGAGCATGGTTTCGCGGTAAGCGTCCAACGCCGCCCAGGCCAGCGCACAGGCCTGTTCGACATGCTCGGCCGATCCACCGGCATACGCTGGCTCCAGCGTTTCATTGGTAGCCGGATTGATCCCGCGAATGGCGGCGCGATGGCCGGCAACCGTGTGCTGTCCGATCAGCATGTGGCCCGTCAGAGTCATGGTGTCTTCCTGATAAAGAGGGAAATGCCTGCCGCGTAGCACAACGCATCGCGGCAGGTGAGGCTTGCGGTGTCAGGCGAAATTCTGTTCCGCCGACCAGTTCTCGTACCAGTGACGGAACAGCGAGTACTGCTTCTCGGCATAACGCCGCTGCGAATCGCTCAACGCATCGGTTTCGTTGAAGTGCAGGGTGTATTCCTTGTCGCCGTTGAGCACCATCAGATGCTTGTAATACAGCACCAGGTCGCAGCCTTCATCGAACGACGACAACACCGCCAGTGCCGATTCCAGCTCCCGCGCCTGACGACGGGCCTTGGCATCTCCTTGTGCAGCCTTCTTGCTCAGCGCCACCAGTTGCAGCACTTCGCGGGGCAGGGCGTTGCCGATGCCGGTGATCGCGCCGGTGGCGTTGCAGTTGACGAAACCGTGCACCACCTGTGTGTCGACGCCGACCATCAAGGTCACGTCCTCGTCTTTAGAGGTGATGTTTTCCGCGGCGTAACGCAGGTCGGCACCACCACCGAATTCCTTGAAACCGATCAGGTTCGGGTACTCGCGGCGCAGTTCGAAGAACAGATCAGCGCGGGTGGCGAAGCCGTAGTAAGGGCTGTTGTAGATCACTGCTGGCAGGTTCGGCGCGGCTTGGAGAATCGCGGCGAAGTGGGCCTTTTGCGCGGTGACCGAAGCGCCACGGGACAGCACGCGGGGGATCACCATCAAACCCTGTGCACCGACTTTCGCTGCGTGGGCTGCGTGGGAAACCGCTTCGCGTGAGTTCACTGCGCCGGTGCCGACGATGGTTGGAATCCCGGCCGCCACCAGACGCGCCACGCCTTCCTGCCGTTCAGCCTCGGTGAGCAACGGCCAGTCGCCCATCGAGCCGCAATAAACCACGGCGCTCATGCCGATATCGATCAGCTCGCGACCCTTGGCCACCAAGGCATCGAAGTCCGGTTTGCGCTGGGCGGTGCACGGGGTCATCAGGGCCGGCATGCAACCGGTGAAGATGTTGTCGCTCATTGTTTTTAACTCCTTGGCACATCATTCAAATTGAGGTGAAAAGTCTGCGCGGAGGCTCAGATGCCCCACGCGAACGGGTCTGCTTCGTCGATCAGTAAGGTGCTGTCGGCGGTCATGTAAGCGCGGCCGGTGATGAACGGGCGGACTCGTTCGCCGTCCCATTCGAAGCGGCCTTCGAACTGGCTGCCGGTGATGCTCGCCTGCACCCAGGTGGCGCCGGGTTGCAGCTTGTCGTCGGCGGCGAGGCAGGCGAGTTTGGCGCTGGTGCCGGTGCCGCACGGCGAGCGGTCGTAGGCTTTGCCGGGGCACATGACAAAGTTGCGGCTGTCGGCCTGAGCGTCATCGGCGAACAGTTCGATGTGATCGATGACGGCACCGTCCTCGCCGAAAATGCCTGAGTCTTCGAGGGCCTTGAGCATCGCCCAAGTGTAGGAGGTGAGGTGTTCGACGTTGGCCATCGTCAGCGTCTGACCGTGCTCGGACACGAGGAAGAACCAGTTGCCGCCATAGGCGATATCGCCCAACACGCGGCCGTAACCCGGCACATCCACCGGCACCTGTTTGCGGTGGCGATAAGCGGGGACGTTGCCGAGGGTGACGGTTCCGTCGTCATGCAACGTGGCGCTGACCGGGCCGACCGGGGTGTCGATTTTGTGCACCCCCGGTTCGATCTGCCCCAGGTACTGCAACGAGTTGATCAGGCCGATGGTACCGTGGCCGCACATGCCCAGATAACCGGCGTTGTTGAAGAAAATCACCCCGCACGTGGCGTCCGGCGAGACCGGTTCGCAATACAACGCGCCGACCAGCACATCGTTGCCGCGCGGTTCCAGCAGGCAGGCGCGGCGCCATTGGTCATGTTCAGTGCGCAAGGCATCGCGCTTTTCGACCATGGTGCTGCCGGGCAGGTCGGGGAAGCCTTTCATCACCAGGCGCGTCGGTTCACCGCCGGTATGGGAATCAATGACGTGTAGTTCTTTCATGAATAGATTCCTTTAGGTGATTTCAGTAGGCGCCGGCAGGGCGCGCAGATACGGTCGAGGCGGGGGCAGCGACTTCGCTTTCCTCATCGTCCTCTTCCAGACGCAGCAGATGCGCCGGCACGCCGGTCGCCGCGCCCCAGTAATAAATGCCGGTGGCGCAAGCAGCGACGACAAGGGTGTCGAACGGGTGAGCGAGGATGCCCAAGCCACCAAAGGTGCCGAGTTTCGACAGCACGATGGTCACCGCGTAGAAGGCGATCAACCACGCCGAGGAACGCACTTGGCTGGCCAGATTGAGGTGAGCGGTCGGCACGAAGCGGCCGCACAGCAGATACACCACGAACATCAGGATTTGCAGGCCGAGCAGCCACGACACGGTGTTCCAGCCCGACCAGTAGACGATCAGCGCGGCGATGATGAACGACACCGGTCCGAGCACGCCCATGCACTTGACCCGGAACGGCCGTGGCATGTCTGGCGCATTACGGCGCAGCGCGGCCACGGTCACCGGCGCCACGGCGTAACTCAACACCAGCGCAGCGGAAACCACGTTGATCAGCGCTTCCCACGACGGGAACGGCAGGGTCCAGAACACCGACAAGGCGAAGGTCAGCCACAGCGCCGGACGCGGAATCCCGGATTTTTCGTCAATGTGGGTGAAGACTTTGAAAAAGGTCCCTGTCTGTGCCCAGCCGTAGATCACGCGCGGGGTCGCGTTCATGTAGATGTTGCCGCAACCGCTCGGCGAGATCACCGCATCGGCGACCACCAGATAGGCCAGCCAGCCCACGCCCAATGCCAGGGCGATGTCGCGGTACGGCAGGGAAAACTCCTTGCTGATGCCGGCCCAGCCATTGGCGAGCATTTCGGTCGGGATGCTGCCGAGAAAGGCCATTTGCAGCAGCACATAAATCAAGGTCGACAGCAGCACCGAGAGGATCAACGCGATGGGAATAGTGCGCTGCGGATTCTTCACTTCACTGGCCACCGAGATGATCGGTGTCAGCCCCAAGTAAGCGAAAATCACGCCACCCGCCGACACCGCCATTTCGATACCGGACAAGCCGAACGGGGCGAAACCCTGCACGTGGAAGTTGGCCGGTTTGAAGAAGGTGAACAGCACGCCGATCACCAACAACGGAACGATGAACTTGAACACGCTGACCAGATTATTGGCCTTGGCGAAGGTCTTCACGCTGCGGTAATTGAGCAGGAAGAACACGCAAAGCAGACCGAACTGCACCATCCAGCCGAGGATTGTCGGGTCGCCGCTGCCAGCCTTGGTCAGCTCGGGAAACCACGCCGCCGCGTATTGGCGTGAAGCGACCACTTCGATCGCCACCAAACTGGAAAACGCAATCAGGGTGATGAAGCCCATCAGGTAGCCGAGCAGTGGCCCGTGGGAGTAAACCGGATAGCGCACCACGCCGCCGGCTCGCGGCAATGCAGCGCCCAACTCGCAATAGACGATGCCCAGCAGCAACACGGCAAAACCGCCCAATAGCCAGGAAAAAATCCCCGCCGGCCCGGCAATGGCGGACACATGACTGGCCGCGAACAACCAGCCTGAACCGAAAATCGCACCGAGCCCGATAAATGTGAGGTCGATCAGTGAAAGCTGTTTTTTGAACTTGCCTTGGCCTGACATGGCATCGCCTTCTTGTGAGTTATTGGATAGGCAGTTGTGTCACTGGGACGGCCAGACTTTGAACTTGTCAACGCTGGGGCGATTGATGTTTTGTGGTGGCTTCGATGACGAAATCAGCACAATCGCACTGGCGAAACGTGGCCCTCGACAGGTCTTGAGCGATGCTGCAATCTGCACGCGAAGGCCGCATGGCGGGCGCTTCGTCCATCCACGTTACGAGGGGAATCTTTGATGCAACAGGCGTTCTCGATCCTGTCTCAAGGCATTGAGGGGCATCGTCCGCAGACACTGGAGAAACTCTTGGCCGGCGCCGCGCTGTTGTTGCCGATGCTTGATGTGATCCCCAACGCGGCGATTTTCATCAAGGATGTGCAGGCCCGCTACGTGCTCGCGAATCGCACGCTGGTGCAGCGCTGTGGCTTGAAGGATTTGCGTCCATTACTGGGCAAGACCAGCGCGCAGGTGTTCCCGGCGCAACTCGGGCCGGGCTATACCGAGCAGGACCGCAAGGTGCTGGAAGAGGGCTTTGTGCTGGAGGATCAACTTGAACTGCATCTGTACGGCAGTCGTGAACCGGGCTGGTGCCTGACGCACAAGCAGCCGCTGTACAACCGTGACGGGGTGATCATTGGTCTGGCGGGCATTTCGGTGGACCTGCAATCGGCCAGTGAAACCCATCCGGCGTTCGAGCGGCTGGCGGCAGTCGATGAGCATATCCGCGCGAACTTCAATCGCCGCGTGACCCTCGGTGAACTGACGCGCATCGCCGGTATTTCAGTCGCGCAACTGGAGCGTTACTGCAAACGGGTGTTCCACCTGACGCCACGGCAGATGATCCAGAAAGTGCGCCTCGAACACGCGCACCGCTTGCTACACACCGACCTGCCGATTACCGATGTGGCGCTGCAATGCGGCTACACCGATCACAGCGCTTTCACCCGCCAGTTCAAGGCCTCGACCGGGTTTACTCCGCGCGAGTATCGGCAGGCCACCTCACCCTGATGAAATGGTATTGAAGCGCTATGTAGGAGCTGCCGAAGGCTGCGATCTTTTGATCTTGATCTTAAAAAACAAAATCAAAAGATCGCAGCCTTCGGCAGCTCCTACGAGGGCGTTAAGCCAGGACAGTCAGCCATGCCGAGAGCAGCAGCAACAATGCCAGTGCCGCGTTCATCCGCTTGAACGCAAGTGGCGATCCCATCAACCGCGCACTGCCCACACCCAGTAACGCCCACAACGTCATGCACGGCAACGACACCAGCAAAAACGCCAGCGACAGCACTAGCAATCGCAAGGTCTTGTCACCACCGCCGACAAACACGCTGACCACCGCCACGGCCATCATCCACACCTTGGGATTGACCAGTTGCAGCATGGCGGCGCCCAGTACGCTGAAACTTTCATCCTGCGCCTCAGCCGGGTCCAGCGACGGCGGCGCACTGCGAAAGATCTGCCACGCCAGCCAGCTCAACCAGAGCACGCCGCCCCAGGCCATGACTTGCTGCACGCGCGGGTAGCGCAGCAAGGTTTCGCCGGCACCGAGGCCGACCACCAGCACAATCAGTGCCGCCGCCGCACAGGCGCCAAAAATGATCGGCAGCGTGGCGAGCAAGCCTTGGCGCGAACTGTGGCTCAACACCAGAATATTGGTCGGCCCCGGCGTGATCGAGGCAACGAAAGCAAACAGCAGGAAGGGCAGTAATGACGCCATGATCCGGATTCCCTGAAAGTAAATACAGGAAGCCATGATCGCCAGTCGGTGCGCGTCAGTCTGGAAGGTTTGAGCAGCGCTTGCGGTAGTCGGCGGGGGTGAGTTGGTAGGCCCGGCGAAACCAGCGACCGAGATGACTCTGATCAGCAAAACCGAGCACGCTGGCGACCTGCGCCGGAGTCTCACCCCGGGCCAGCAACTGCCGCGCCTTGGCCAGGCGCAACTGGATCAGGTACGCGTGCGGCGCCAGACCAAAAGCAGACTTGAAGGCGCGGCTGAGACGAAAACGGTCTACCCCGCAGACCCGCGCGAGATCATCGAGACCGATATCTTCATAGGTATGCGCGTGCAGATAATCCCGCGCCAGTTGCGCCACCAACGGCAGGCGCGGATCGAAAACCTGGCGCTTGCGCCAGTCGAGATGGCGCGTGAGCGAGCTCAGTAAACCATCGACGGCGGTCTGCCGGACGATGCGCAGATCGCCGTCATGCAACGCATGGAAAGCCTGATTGATCGCTGTGGCCAGACGCGGGTCCTGACTCAGTGTGTCGGCAAAACCGGGCTGGCTGTCGGACGGTGCGTCTTCGAACAGCGCATGCATTTCACGCTCCAGCCAGTGTGGATCGAGGTAGAGCATCGAATAGGTAAAACCTTCCTCGGTCGGCGCTTGCCCATCGTGGATTTCCCCCGGCTCCAGCAGGAATACGTTGCCCGGCGTACTGCGATGGCGCACGCGGCGGCAATTGAACTGCTGTACACCTTGCTCGGTGACGCCGACGAGGAAACTGTCATGCCAGTGCGGATCGTAGGCATGGCCCTCAAAGTGAGCGCGAATCGATTCAATCCCGGTGTCGACATCCTGGGACAGCTCGATCCAGTTGCGTTTATCCACGAAGACTCCAGTGTTCGCCATTGAAAGGTGCGGCCCCATAAAATACCGCGCAATGGTCATCGACGTTTAGAAGATTTGTGCAGGTGAGGGGGCTAGACTCAGCAGGTTACAACCCCTTTGGTGACAGGTGAAATACGATGCTCAACCGATGCTCGCGTGGGGTTTTACTCACCTTGATCACCCTCAGCCTAGCGCTGACGGCAGGCTGCTCAAGCCGCAAACACTATCCGCCCTCCGGCGTCGGGGACGCGTGCTACGCCAAAGCCTTGCCGTCGGTCGGCGAGGGCGGTCTGGCGTGGGGTTCCAGTCTGAACATGGCCCGGCAGAAATCGATGAACAATTGCATCCGCTATGCCGGTCGCTCCGGGGGCACCCCAGACACCTGTCAGGTGGTATTGGCCAAGTGCAAATAGCTTTCTGTTGACATGGTTGCTTCAAGCAAATATATAGTTGCCTTAAGCAATTACTTGAGTATCTGCCATGTCCAGCAGCCATCTCCTCGAACAAGCCGACGTTGTGCGCGGCTTCAACCGCTTCTACACCCATCAGATCGGCGTATTGCAGGAGCATCTGCTGCAAAGCGACTACTCGCTGACTGAGCTGCGCATTTTGTATGAGCTGGCCTCGCGTGGCGACCTGACCAGCACCGATCTACGCCAGATGCTTGGGCTGGACGCCGGCTACATGAGCCGGATCATCAGCGGTTTCGAGAGGCGCGGCCTGATCCAGAAAGTGCCGTCGCCCACGGACGCTCGCGCTGCGCAATTACACCTTACTGACCTGGGCCGTGAAATCCTGATCCCGCTGGAAAAGGCTTCCCGCGAACAGATCGTTACCATGCTCGAGCGATTACCTGAACCGCAGCAGAAACAACTGATCGGCGCCATGACGCAGATCCAGACACTGCTGCAAGGCAACACGGATTCGAACTACGTGTTACGCGATCCGCAGCCCGGTGACATGGGCACGGTGATGCAACAGCAAGCCGCGCTGTATAGCCGCGAATACGGCTGGAACTCAGAGTTCGAGGCGCTCGTGGCAGAGGTGGTCGCCAAGTACCTGCGCGACTACGACCCCACCTGTGAGCGCTGCTGGATTGCGGAAAAGGACGGCAAGGTCATCGGTTCCGTGTTCATCGTCCGCCAGGATGAAACGACCGCCAAACTGCGCATGCTCTACGTGGACGCAAGTGCGCGGGGCTTGGGTATTGGCAGCCGTCTGGTCGAGGAGTGCCTGCGCTTTGCCCGGCAGATTGGTTACCAGAAAATGACCTTGTGGACGACCAGCAACCTGACGGCTGCACGCAAGATTTATCAGCAGGCCGGGTTTGAACTGGTGGAGGAGGAGGCGGTTCACAGCTTTGGCAAGGATCTGGTGAGTCAGACGTGGGCACGGGCGTTGTGATCTGATTTTCATCGGCGGGTGCAGTGAAAAGGCTGACGAAAAAAAACCACCTTAGCGGGGTGGTTTTTTAACCTCGGTTTGCGGCTGAGGTTTGTTGCTTCACTAGCTGCTTTAACGTTCGCCCATGGTAGGAGTCTTTGTGCCTACTTGCAAGGTTAAAGTTCGTATGAAATTGGTTGTCTGCGCTATTTCATTTCCAGAAAAAGCTGGCAGAAATAATGGTTAACAAAACAGAAAATAACTTTTCCTGAAAGCCTTTGAATGAGGGTTATGATGTGGGCGCTCACTTGTTCTAGCAGCGGTGAGGCCAGGCGGGTGACTCAACGTTTTCATGCCCTTTGACACGGTTTTGCACCCGTGCCGGAATGATGTTTCGGAGGGATTTCAACCGGCCGCCTCACTAGCTGCTTTAACGTGCAGGCTGAAGGCACGCATGATCCGGTAAGTCTGCTGGAGGTTTGGCCGCCAACCTGGAGGCCAAAACGTATGAAGCTTTTGCTGCGTACGCTGAGCCTTGTATGGAGATTGTTTAAAGCAGTTTTTACGAGTTCCTGCGAGACCACTTTGACGACCTGAAGTAACGGCCGTTGAGGTGGGAGGAGCCCGTTTCAGTTTCGACTGAAACGGGCTTTTTTTGTTTTATAAAGCTGTCATAAGTAGGATTTTTCTTTATCGGGTTTTTTTGGCGAGTAGGGCATTTCTTCGGCAAGTGTAGGCGTTGTTCAAACCACTCCGTAATCCGCAAAAAGTGTTCGATTATCGAGTACCCAAACCTTCGTCCAATTGCCCACCCTGACACTCCGGCGTACTGTGAGTGGTGATGCCTGAAACCCCGTGATCCCAAAATAACGACAACAACGAGCAACGCCCCATGGACAGCCATCTGCTGAGCGATCGCAGCAGCGTGTTTCGTCACGCTGACCCTTATGCCGTCTCCGACTACGTCAATCAGCACGTCGGCCAACACTTCATCGGCCTGTCCAGGACCACCCACCCGCAAGCCAGCCTCAACCATCGCAAACTCGCCGATCTCGATCTGGCCCGCATCAGCTATGGCGGCAGCGTGCGCGTGACCTCCGTGGCGCTGGAAACCGTGTACCACCTGCAAGTGCTCTTGCAAGGCAATTGCCTGTGGCGCGGACACAAGCACGAGCAGCATCTGGTGCCCGGCGAGTTGCTGTTGATCAACCCGGATGATCCGGTCGATCTGACCTACTCGGAAGACTGCGAGAAATTCATCCTCAAGGTGCCGGTCAGCGTGCTCGAATCGGTATGCGACGAGCAGCGCTGGCAGCGTCCGGCAAGCGGTATCCGGTTCCTGCGCAATCACTATCGGCTGGATGAGCTGGAAGGCTTCACCAATCTGCTGGCGATGATCTGTCAGGAAGCCGAGGCCAGCGATCCGTTGCTACGCGTGCAGGAGCATTACGCGCAGATCATCGGCAGCAAACTGATCTCGCTGATGAACACCAACGTCAGCCGTGAGTGCCTGAGTGCACCGAACGTAAGCTTCGAACGCATCGTCGATTACATCGAGCGCAATCTGAAACTGGATTTGCCGGCTGAACATTTGGCCGCACAGGCGAGCATGAGCCCGCGTTCGCTGTACAGCTTGTTCGAACGCCAACTCGGTGTCACACCGATGCAATACATCCGCCAGCGCAAACTTGCGCGCATCCACACCTGCCTCAGCGATCCGAGCTGCCCGGTACGCAACCTCACCGAACTGGCCCTGGACTACGGCTTCCTGCACCTCGGCCGCTTCTCCGAAAGCTATCGCCAACAGTACGGCGAACTGCCGTCGCAGACTTTCAAACGCCGCCACTAAAACACTGCGCTAAACCCCTTCCGAAACACGCCGAATCATCTGCCGCGCCATCCTGCACAAAACGGATAGCGATCTGCAGGTTTCGGCTATTGCCCCGTGCATCGCCTCCCTAATCTGACCTGGCCTGAACAATAACAATGGAGGCCCCGGCCATGTCCCTGGGAATCGACTACCTCAATGCCATGCTTGAAGAAGACCAAGAGAAGGGCGCCTACCGCTGCAAGCGGGAGATGTTCACCGATCCGCGTCTGTTCGAACTGGAGATGGCGCACATTTTCGAAGGCAACTGGATTTACCTCGCCCACGAAAGCCAGCTGCCCAACAACAATGATTTTCTCACCACCACCATGGGGCGCCAGCCGATCTTCATCGCGCGCAACAAGGACGGTGTGCTCAACGCTTTTCTCAACGCCTGCAGCCATCGCGGCGCCATGCTGTGCCGGCACAAATCCGGCAACCGTTCCAGCTACACCTGCCCGTTTCACGGCTGGACGTTCAACAACAGCGGCAAACTGCTCAAGGTCAAAGACCCGAGCGAAGCCGGTTACCCACAAGGTTTCAACTGCGAAGGCTCCCATGACCTGACCAAAGTTGCGCGCTTCGAGTCCTATCGCGGCTTTCTGTTCGGCAGCCTCAATGCCGATGTGAAATCACTTGCTGAACATCTGGGCGAGTCGGCAAAAATCATCGACATGATCGTCGACCAGTCGCCAGATGGCCTGGAAGTGTTGCGCGGTTCCAGCTCTTACATTTACGAAGGCAACTGGAAACTCACCGCGGAAAACGGTGCCGACGGTTACCACGTCAGTTCGGTGCACTGGAACTACGCCGCCACCCAGAACCAGCGTCAACAGCGCGAAGCGGGCGAAGCGATCAAGACCATGAGCGCCGGCAGTTGGGCGAAGAAAGGCGGCGGTTTCTACTCGTTCGATCACGGCCATCTGCTGCTCTGGACCCGCTGGGCCAACCCTGAGGACCGTCCGGCCTACGAGCGCCGTGACGAACTGGCCCGTGATTTCGGCCAGGCCCGCGCCGACTGGATGATCGAGAACTCACGCAACCTGTGCCTGTACCCCAACGTGTACCTGATGGATCAGTTCAGTTCGCAGATCCGCATCGCCCGGCCGATCTCGGTCGACAAGACCGAAATCACCATTTACTGCATCGCCCCCAAAGGCGAGAGCGCCGAGGCCCGCGCCAAGCGCATTCGGCAGTACGAAGACTTCTTCAACGTCAGCGGTATGGCCACGCCGGATGATCTGGAAGAGTTCCGCTCATGCCAGACCGGCTACGGTGCCGGCCGTGGCTGGAACGACATGTCCCGTGGCGCGACGCATTGGGTCGAGGGCGCGGACGCAGCGGCCGAAGAAATCGATCTCAAACCGTTGCTCTCCGGTATGCGTACCGAAGACGAAGGCCTGTTCGTGCTGCAACACAAGTACTGGCAGGAAACCATGCTCAAAGCCGCTGCCAGCGAATCACAACTGATCCCTGTGGAGGCCGTGTGATGAGCAACCTCTACGACAGCGTGCGCGATTTTCTCTACCGCGAGGCGCGTTATCTCGATGACGGCCAGTGGGATCAATGGCTGGAACTCTACGCCGCCGACGCCACCTTCTGGATGCCGGCCTGGGACGACAACGACACCCTCACCGAAGACCCGCAAAGCGAAATCTCGCTGATCTGGTACGGCAACCGTGGCGGCCTCGAAGACCGCATCTTCCGGATCAAGACCGAGCGCTCCAGCGCGACCATCCCCGACACCCGCACCTCGCACAACCTGAGCAACATCGAAATCGTCGAGCAGGGCGAAGGGCAATGCCATGTGCGCTTCAACTGGCACACCCTGAGCTTTCGCTACCAAGTCACCGACAGCTACTTCGGCAGCAGTTTCTACACCCTCGATCTGCGCGGCGAACAGCCGTTGATCACGGCCAAGAAAGTCGTGCTGAAAAACGATTACGTCCGTCAGGTCATCGACATCTACCACATCTAGTCGACACGGCGAGGTGCACCATGAATTTCCAGATTGCGCTTAATTTTGAAGACGGCGTCACCCGTTTCATCGAGGCTGGCCTCCATGAAACCGTCGCCGATGCGGCCTATCGCCAAGGCATCAACATCCCGCTGGACTGCCGTGACGGCGCCTGCGGCACCTGCAAGTGTTTCGCCGAGGCCGGGCGTTACGACATGGGTGACAACTTCATCGAAGACGCCTTGAGCGCCGAAGAACTCGCACAAGGTTATGTGCTGACCTGCCAGATGCGCGCTGAAAGCGATTGCGTCGTGCGAGTGCCCGCCGCCTCACAGGTGTGCAAGACCGAACAGGCGAATTTCCAGGCCTCGATCAGTGATGTGCGGCAGTTGTCCGAGAGCACCATCGCGCTGTCGATCAAGGGTGAGGCGCTGAGCAAACTGGCGTTTCTGCCGGGCCAGTACGTCAACCTGCAAGTACCTGGCAGTGAGCAGTCCCGCGCCTACTCCTTCAGCTCGTTGCAGAAGAACGGCGAGGTCAGCTTTCTGATTCGCAACGTGCCTGGCGGCTTGATGAGCAGTTTCCTCACCGGGCTGGCCAAGGCGGGCGACAGCATGAACCTGGCCGGGCCGTTGGGCAGTTTCTACCTGCGGGAGATCAAGCGGCCGCTGCTGTTGTTGGCGGGCGGCACTGGCTTGGCACCGTTCACCGCGATGCTGGAAAAGATCGCCGAGCAGGGCTGCGATCATCCCGTGCATTTGATCTACGGCGTGACCAACGATTTCGATCTGGTCGAACTCGATCGCCTCGAGTCCTTTGCCGCACGGATCGCCAATTTCAGCTTCGGCGCCTGCGTCGCCAACCCGCAGAGCGCGCATCCGCTCAAGGGTTATGTCACCCAGCACATCGAACCGCGCCATCTCAATGAAGGCGATGTCGACGTGTACCTGTGCGGCCCGCCGCCGATGGTCGAAGCGGTCAGCCAATACATCCGCGAGCAGGGCATCACCCCGGCGAACTTCTACTACGAAAAATTCGCCGCTGCGGCTGCCTGAAACCCTTCTTTCGAGGTTGTCATGATCAACAGATTCTCCAACAAGGTCGCGCTGGTCACTGGCGCGGCGCAGGGTATCGGCCGCCGCGTCTGCGAGCGCCTGCTAAACGAAGGCGCGCAAGTGATCGCGGTTGATCGCTCGGAACTGGTTCACGAACTGCAAGGCGAGGGCGTTCTCGCGCTGACCGCCGATCTTGAGCAATACGCCGATTGTGCGCGGGTCATGGCCGAGGCGATCAATACGTTCGGCCGCCTCGACATCCTGATCAACAACGTCGGCGGCACGATCTGGGCCAAGCCGTTCGAGCACTACGAAGTCGAACAGATCGAGGCTGAAGTGCGCCGCTCGCTGTTCCCGACCCTGTGGTGTTGCCACGCCGCGCTGCCGTACATGCTCAAGCAAGGTCGCGGCGCCATCGTCAACGTTTCATCGATTGCTACCCGCAGCGTCAATCGCGTGCCGTACGGCGCGGCAAAGGGCGGCATCAACGCACTCACGGCTTGCTTGGCATTCGAAAACGCCGAGCGCGGGATTCGTGTCAACGCCACCGCACCGGGCGGTACCGAAGCACCGCCCCGGCGCATCCCGCGCAATGCCGCCGAACCATCGGCGCAGGAGCAGGCCTGGTATCAGGAAATCGTTGCGCAAACCCTCGACAGCAGCCTGATGAAGCGCTACGGCAGCCTCGACGAACAGGTCGGCGCGATCCTCTTTCTCGCCTCCGACGACGCCTCCTACATCACCGGCGTGACCTTGCCGGTTGGCGGCGGCGACCTCGGTTGAGCACTTTTCAAGGGACACAGACATGCAGCGAATTCTGATTGAAAGCCTGTCGACGATCATCGTCGACCTGCCGACCATCCGCCCGCACAAACTGGCGATGCACACGATGCAAAAGCAGACTCTGGTGATTCTGCGACTGCGCTGCAGCGATGGTATTGAAGGCATTGGTGAAGCCACCACCATCGGCGGCCTCGCCTACGGTTATGAAAGCCCGGAAAGCATCAAAGCCAATATCGACGCGCATCTGGCTCCGGCCTTGGTCGGTATTGAAGCCAATAACATCAACGCGGCGATGCAGCGTCTCGACAAGATCGCCAAGGGCAATACTTTCGCCAAGTCCGGCATCGAAAGCGCACTGCTCGATGCGCAAGGCAAGCGCCTCGGCCTGCCGGTCAGTGAACTGCTCGGCGGCCGCGTAAGGGACAGCCTCGAAGTGGCCTGGACCCTGGCCAGCGGCGACACTGCCCGCGACATCGCCGAAGCCGAACAAATGCTCGAAGCACGTCGCCATCGCATCTTCAAATTGAAGATCGGCGCCAATCCGCTGGAGCAAGACCTCAAGCATGTCGTGGCGATCAAAAAAGCCTTGGGCGAGCGCGCCAGTGTGCGGGTCGACGTCAACCAGTATTGGGATGAATCCCAGGCGATTCGCGGCTGTCAGGTACTGGGTGACAACGGCATCGACCTGATTGAACAGCCGATTTCGCGGGTCAACCGCTCCGGGCAGATTCGCCTGAACCAGCGCAGCCCGGCACCGATCATGGCCGATGAGTCGATCGAAAGCGTCGAGGATGCTTTCAGCCTCGCCGCCGACGGCGCCGCCAGTGTGTTCGCCCTGAAAATCGCCAAGAACGGCGGCCCGCGTGCCGTGTTGCGCACCGCACAAATCGCCGAGGCAGCGGGCATCGCGCTGTACGGCGGCACCATGCTGGAAGGTTCCGTCGGCACGCTGGCCTCGGCGCACGCCTTCCTCACGCTCAAACAACTGACCTGGGACACGGAGCTGTTTGGGCCGTTGTTGCTGACCGAAGACATCGTCACAGAAGCGCCGCAGTACCGCGATTTTCACCTGCACATCCCGCGAACTCCAGGCCTGGGCCTGACGCTGGACGAAGAGCGTCTGGCGCGTTTTCGTCGCCACTGAATCAGGAGAGTCACCATGCTGTTCCACGTAAAAATGACCGTGAAATTGCCCGTCGACATGGACCCGTCGCTGGCCACCCGGCTCAAGGCGGACGAAAAGGAACTGGCGCAACGGCTGCAACGCGACGGCGTATGGCGGCACCTGTGGCGCATCGCCGGGCATTACGCCAATTACAGCGTGTTCGATGTCCCGAGCGTTGAGGCCCTGCACGACACGCTGATGCGCTTGCCGCTGTTTCCCTACATGGACATTGAGGTTGATGGCCTCTGCCGGCATCCGTCGTCGATCCATACAGACGATCGCTGATCCATGGTTTCGAATCCAGCCCTGAACACTGTGGGAGCTGGCTTGCCAGCGATAGCAATACACCAGCCGCCATCAATGCTGGATGACACACCGCAATCGCTGGCAAGCCAGCTCCCACAGGGAAGGTTGTCTGTCCTGAAGATTCGCGAGAGCCACAAAACAACAAGATGAGGTAACCACCATGACCGTGAAAATTGCCCACACCGCCGAGTTGCAAACGTTCTTCAAAGAAGCCGCCGGTTTTGCCAACGACGACGGTAACTCCCGTCTGAAAACCATCGTCCTGCGCATCTTGCAAGACAGTGCGAAAATCATCGAAGACCTCGACATCAGCGAGGACGAGTTCTGGAAAGCGGTCGACTATCTCAACCGTTTGGGCGCTCGCTCGGAAGCAGGTTTATTGGTTGCGGGTCTCGGTCTCGAACATTTCCTCGATCTGCTTCAGGACGCCAAGGACGCGCAGATCGGCTTGACGGGCGGCACGCCACGCACCATCGAAGGCCCGCTGTACGTGGCCGGCGCGCCGCTGTGCGAAGGTGAGTGCCGCATGGATGACGGCAGCGAGGAGGGCGTCGCCACCGTCATGCACCTCGAAGGCCAGGTGTTCGATCTGCATGGCCAGCCGTTGGCCGGTGCCACGGTTGATCTGTGGCACGCCAACACCAAGGGTACCTATTCGTTTTTCGACCCGAGCCAGTCCGAGTACAACCTGCGCCGCCGCATCATCACTGACGCCGATGGCCGCTACCGCGCTCGTAGTATCGTGCCGTCCGGCTATGGCTGCGACCCGCAAGGGCCGACCCAGGAATGCCTGAACCAACTCGGCCGCCATGGCCAGCGTCCGGCCCATGTGCATTTCTTTATCAGCGCACCGGGGCATCGGCACCTGACGACGCAGATCAATCTGTCGGGCGATCAGTATTTGTGGGATGACTTCGCCTATGCGACCCGTGAAGGCTTGGTCGGGGAGGTGGTGTTCCGTGAGGACGCGGTGTCGGGGCGTTATGCCGAGCTGAAGTTCGACTTCCAGTTGCAGCAGGCGCCGGACGCCAGTGCCGAACAACGCAGCCAACGGCCGCGAGCGTTGCAGGAGGCTTGATACCGAGTCGTCTGGCTCCCTCATCGGAACGCCGCCCGCCTAACCCTCTCCCAGAGGGAGAGGGGACTGACCGGGATGATCTTGAGCGCTACGCCGACCTGAACGTTTTTTACCGAATCCAACCCGGTTTTTCAGGTCGACGTATAACGCAAGACAACGCGGTCGGCTCCCTCTCCCTCCGGGAGAGGGCTGGGGTGAGGGTACTGACCCAAGTGATCTTGAGCGTTGCACTGACTGGAACGTTTTTTTACCGAATCCAACCCGGTCGTTCAGGTCGACGTATAACGCCAGACAACGCGGTCGGCTCCCTCTCCCTCCGGGAGAGGGCTGGGGTGAGGGGAAATCAGGCCTAAGGTAATGCGAAAAAGATATTGGCTACGTATTTTTAAGATCGTTTAGTTTTGTCTCAACGACGAATCAAAACGCATCAAACCGATAGACCCCCGATTGCCATGACGGCACACGCTGAATCGATCACAGGTTTTTCAGGTTTGATTCACACGGGAGTGAATCATGCCGCATACCCTCGATATCACCGCATTACCGACGCTGGACCTGTCGCTGTTCGAAGGCACGGCGCAACAGCGCTACGAATTTCTCGAAAACTTGCGCCACGCCGCCCGCGACGTCGGCTTCTTCTACCTGACGGGCCACGGCATCGACAGTGACTTGCTCAAGCAAGTACAAGCCCACGCCCGGCAGTTCTTCGCCTTGCCCGACAGCGAGAAAAACGCCGTCGGCATGATCAACTCACCACACTTTCGCGGTTACAACCGTGCCGCCTCGGAGATCACCCGTGGCCAGCCCGATCAGCGTGAACAGTTCGATCTGGGCGCCGAGCGCGAGGCACTGCCATTAGACGCGGACAGCCCGTTCTGGGCGCGGCTGCAAGGCCCCAACCAATGGCCGGCGGCACTGCCGGAACTGAAATCTTTGCTGCTGGAATGGCAAGAGGCGATGACGCGGATGTCATTGCGCCTGCTGCGTGCGTTCGCTCAGGCACTCTCTCTGCGCGCCGATGCGTTTGATCAGCTCTACGGCGACAAACCCAACGAACACATCAAACTGATGCGCTATCCCGGACAGTCGAACGAGTCGAGCCATCAAGGCGTCGGCGCACACAAGGATTCCGGCTTCCTCAGCTTTCTGCTGCAAGACCAGCAGGCCGGTCTGCAAGTCGAGATCGAAGAGGGCCGCTGGATCGATGCGTTGCCACGCGAGAACACCTTGGTGGTGAACATCGGCGAACTGCTCGAACTGGCCAGCAATGGTTATCTGCGGGCCACGGTGCATCGCGTGGTTTCGCCACCGGCGGGAAGCGAACGCCTGTCTGTCGCGTTCTTCCTCGGTGCGCAACTGGATGCCGTGGTGCCGCTGTATCCGCTGCCCACCGCACTGTTGCGCGAGGCACGCGGGCCGGCGAGTGATCCGCTCAATCCGCTGTTTCGCGATGTCGGCTGGAACTACCTCAAGGGTCGTTTGCGCTCGCATCCCGATGTCGCCCAGCGCTTCTACGCCGATGCGCTGCTGCCGCCACCGCCGGTTCGTCAATCCGCCTGACTCATCACTCGCTCAAGGACTTCGCACATGATCAAGAAAGCAGGTTTGGCCCTGGCCGTGCTCGGCGCGCTGGTGACGTCGTTCGGTGCGCAGGCGCTGGAGCCGCTGCGCGTGGCTGCCGACCCGGTGCCCCACGCGCAGATTCTCGCGTACATCCAGAAAATCGATCCGCAACTGAACCTCAAAGTCATCGAGATCCCCAACGGGGTGAACTCCAACGAGCTGTTGGTGCACGGTGACGTCGACGCCAATTATTTCCAGCACCTGCCGTACCTGAAATCCCAGGAAAAGGCCCTCGGCGAGAAACTTGCTGTAGCGGCCACGGTGCATATCGAACCCTTGGGCATTTACTCGCACCGGCACAAAAGCTTCGCCGACGTGCCGGTAAAAGGCACCGTCGCCGTGCCCAACAACGTCACCAACCTGAGCCGCGCGCTGTACCTGTTGCAGGACAACGGCCTGATCAAGCTCAAACCCGGTTTCAATGACCCGGCGGCCGATCAGGCAACGCCCAAGGACATCGCCGAAAATCCGAAACAGCTGAAGATCCTGGAAATCGAATCGCCGCAGATTCCGCGCTCGCTGGACGACGTCGATCTGGCCGTGATCAACGGCAACTACGCGCTCGACGCAGGCCTGGTGCCGGCCAAGGATGCCTTGGGCCTGGAGAAAGCCGAGCACAATCCTTACGCCAACATTCTGGTGACCACGCCGAAGCTGGAGCACGATCCGCGTATCGCGCAACTGGCCAAGGACCTGACCTCGCCAGAGGTCGCCAAGTACATCACCGACAACTTCGCCGGTTCGGTGATTCCAGTGGCGGGCGGCAAGCCATGATCGCCGTCGAGCAGTTGAGCAAGACTTATCCTTCGGCCGCGCAACCGGCACTCGATCAGGTCTCGTTGAGCATTCCCGACGGCGCGGTCTACGGGATTCTCGGGCGTAGCGGGGCCGGCAAGTCGACGCTGCTGCGCTGCCTCAACCTGCTCGAACGACCGGACAGCGGACGCATTCTGCTCGATGGCATCGATTTGACGACGCTGTCGGTCAGCGACCTGCGCCGCCAGCGTCAGCGCATCGGCATGATCTTCCAGGGCTTCAATTTGCTGCATTCGCGCACGGTGTTCGACAACATCGCGGTGCCGCTGGAGATCGCCAATGTCGGCAAGCCGTGGCGCCATGTGCGGGTTCGCGAGCTGTTGGAACTGGTCGGCTTGAATGACAAGGCGCAGGCCTTTCCCTCGCAATTGTCCGGCGGCCAGAAACAGCGCGTCGGCATTGCCCGCGCCCTGGCTGCAGAGCCGGCGTACCTGCTCTCGGACGAGGCCACCAGCGCACTCGACCCGGAAACCACCGCGTCGATCCTTGAACTGCTGCGCGACATCAATCGGCAACTGGGCGTGACCATCGTGCTGATCACCCATGAGCTGGAGGTGGTCAGGTCGATCTGCGACCACGC
Organism: Pseudomonas sp. VD-NE ins; assembly: GCF_031882575.1. NCBI lineage: Bacteria > Pseudomonadati > Pseudomonadota > Gammaproteobacteria > Pseudomonadales > Pseudomonadaceae > Pseudomonas > Pseudomonas sp. VD-NE ins. Next base: position 3,684,084 of record NZ_CP134772.1, on the reverse strand, counting down.
TGCGTTCATGGCCAACGGACGTCTGGTCGAAGCCGGGCCGGTGCCACGGCTGCTGGCCGATGCGCAATCGCAACTGGGCGCTTCGCTGCGGCCGACCTGCGGCTTGCCGCTGGGGCACGACGCGCCGGGCCTGAGTTTTCTCAAGCAATACGGCGTACGGGCGGCGCACTCATGAACCGCACGGTCAATTGGGATGAAATCCTGCAACTGGTGTTCAACGCCACCGGTGAAACCCTGTACATGGTCCTGCTCGCGGGGCTGTTCACGCTGCTGATCGGATTGCCGCTGGGCGTGTTGCTGTTTATCAGTCGCCGCGGTGGATTGCTGCCGATGCCACGTTTGAATGCCGTGCTGGGTGGCGTGGTCAACCTTGGCCGTTCGCTGCCATTCGTGGTGATGCTGATCGCCCTGATCCCGTTAACGCGGCTGGTGGTCGGTACAACGCTGGGCAGCACTGCCGCTGTGGTGCCGATTACCATCGGGGCCTTTCCGTTCTTCGCGCGCATCGTCGAAAACGCCCTCGACGAAGTCGACAAGGGCCGCATCGAAGCCATCCTCGCCATGGGCGGCGACATCGGTCATGTGATCTTCAAGGTGTTGTTGCCTGAAGCGCTGCCGGCCTTGCTCGCAGGCATCACTCTGACGTTGGTGATGCTGATCGGTTTTTCCTCGATGGCCGGGGTCATCGGTGGTGGCGGGCTCGGTGATCTGGCGATCCGTTACGGCTATCAGCGTTTCAACAATGAAGTGATGGTCGCCACGGTGGTGGTGTTGGTGATCCTCGTTCAGGGCGTGCAAAGCCTGGGCGATCGATTGGTTCGTTCGCTGGCGCATCGCCGCTAAGGAATTGTATGAGTGTGCCGGTCGCTGTGGCCTGTGAGCCGCTGATTCGTGTACGTGAGTTGAGCAAAATATTTGGCGCGAGCCGGGCGCTGAACGCCGTCAGCCTGGACATCTATCCCGCTGAAGTGGTGGCGCTGCTTGGTGCCAATGGCGCGGGCAAATCGACCTTGGTAAAGGTCCTCGCAGGCAGTCAGACCGCCGACGCGGGCGAGATCTGGCTGGACGGCGCACCACGGCATTTCAGCTCGCCGTTGTCGGCGCGGCGCTTCGGTATTGTCGCGGTGCACCAACAGATCAACGAGGGCATTGCACCGGGTTTGAGCGTTGCGGAAAACCTCCTGCTCGATGAACTGTGCAAGCCAGACGCGGACTTCTGGCTCAATCGCCAACGCCTGCTGGAGCGCGCCGCGAGCATTGCTGCCGGGCTGGGTTTGACCTTGCCACTGGAACAACCGATTGAACATCTCGGGCAGGCCGAACGGCAATTGGTGGTGCTCGCTCGAGCCTTGGCCTTGCAACCGCGCCTGCTGATTCTGGATGAGCCGACCGCCGCGCTCTCCGATGCCGAGGCGCAGCGCTTGTTTGGTTTGATCGACACCTTGCGCAGTCGCGGTGTGGCGATTCTGTACATTTCCCATCGACTCTCCGACCTGCAACGCGTGGCGGATCGCGCCATCGTGCTGCGCGATGGCCAGTTCGCGGGCGAGTTCACCGCTCGGCAATTGCCGGAAGCGGTGAGCGCCATGCTCGGGCAGGCGCTGGCCGAGCATGTTTATCAGCCACGTGTGGCCGGGCGCGAGGTGTTGAAACTCAACGCCATGCAAATTCTGCCGCGATCCGCCGCGTTCGATCTGACCCTGCACGAAAACGAAGTGGTGGTGCTGACCGGGCTGCTGGGCGCCGGTAAAAGTGAAATCGCCGAGGTGCTGTTCGGCCTGCGTAAAGCGTTCTCGGGCCGCGTGCAGCTGGATGGCGCTGAGTGGCACGCGAACTCACCACGTCAGGCTATTCAAAGCGGGGTTTTCTTCGCGGCCGAGGATCGTGCCAGTCAGTCGCTGGTACCCGATTTCACTTTGCGTCGCACCCTGACTTTGCCGTTTCTTGAACGCTTTACCCGCGGCGGTTTCATCCGCAACCGCGCCGAAGCGGCAGCGGTCGAGGCACAAGTCGCGGCGCTGGGAATCAAGACTGCCGGTATCGATGTGCCAATGACCGCACTGTCGGGCGGCAATCAACAGAAAGTCGTGCTCGGCCGCTGGCTGCTCGGCGAAGGGCGGGTATTGATCCTCGATGAACCGTTTCAAGGCGTCGACGTGCGCGCCCGCCGCGACATCGGCCAACTGCTGCGCGACAGCGCCAAGGGCCGGGCGACGCTGGTGATTTGCGCCGACGTCGATGAAGCGCTGGAAATTGCCGACCGCATTCTGCTGGTGCGCGATCACGCCGTGGTTGCCGAGTACCCGCGTGCCGGCCTCGTTCGTGCTGATCTGGTGGCCGCACTGGCCGGCAGCGACGTGAGCGAACATTCCCCTCAAGCCACGCCAAGGAGCAGAGTGAGTGCCTGATTCAAGTTCACTGCTATCGACCGAGCCGGCACGCGCCGAACGTCTGCTGCACGTATTGATCCGTTATGGGCTGTTGTGGCTGCTGGCGCTGATCGTGGTGTTTTTCAGTGTTGCCGAGCCTGCGTTTATGCGCGTCGGCAACCTGTTCAGCATCCTGCAATCGGTGTCGATTGTCGCGCTGCTGGCGCTGGGTGTGACGCTGACCATGGCCGTCGGCGGCCTCGATCTGTCGATTGGCGCGGTGGCGGCGATGAGCCTGATGATCGCCAGTTACGTGATGGTCGTGCTCGGCTGGGGCGCGGTGCCGGCGGTGTTGATCAGTCTGGCGGGCGGTGCGCTGGTCGGCCTGCTCAATGGCTGGCTGATCGTCAAACTGCGGGTGCCGGACATTCTCGCGACGCTGGGCAGCATGTTTCTGGTGATCGGCGTGCAGCTGATTCCTACCGGCGGACGCTCGATTGCAGTCGGCATGACCTTGCCCAGCGGTGAGGAAACCGAAGGTACGTTCAGTGCCGCGTTTCTGGCGCTGGGGCGTGGGCGGTTGTGGGAGGTGGTGCCGATTCCGGTGTTGATCATGGCCGTGGTCGCGATCGCGGTGTGGTTGTTTCTCGAACGCACGCGCATTGGTCGTTTGTTCTATGCCATTGGCGGCAACGAGCAAGCGGCGCGACTGGCCGGTGCGCCGGTGCAGCGCTTCAAATTGTTGGCTTACGTGCTCTCGGCGTTGCTCGCATCGCTGGGCGGATTGTTGCTCGCGGCTCGTTTGGGGCGTGGTGATGTCAGCTCCGGAAATGGCCTGGTGCTGGATGCTCTCGGCGCGGCGCTGATCGGTTTTGCCGTACTCGGCGCGAAGAAGCCCAACGCCTTCGGCACCTTGGTCGGAGCGCTGCTGGTGGCGGCGTTGCTCAACGGTCTGACCATGCTCAACGCGCCGTATTACGCGCAGGATTTCGTCAAGGGACTGGTGCTGGTGCTGGCCCTGATGTTCACGTTCGGCCTCGCGCATCGGGCGCGTTGAGCCGCTTTATTCAAGGAAGTTGCATGCACGGTTCAATCACACAGTTCGCCCGTCACTGCCTCGCCGGTGCGTTGCTTTCGGCGGTGGCGCTGAGCGCTCAGGCCAAAGCCTTGCCCGGCGCACCCGCACCGTTCGACAAAGGTCAGGTGCAGATCGCGCTGGTGGGTTACTTGTTCTCCGGGGACTTTCCCGAGGCTTATTTGCGTGGCGTCGAAAAGCAGACCGAAGCACTGGGTGCCAACCTGCGCGTATTCGATGCCCGGCAGCAAGCGGCGAGTCAGGGCGAGATGATCGATCAGGCGATCGATCTCGGCGTCGACGGCATCATCGTCCAGCTCGGCCTGGCCGAAACGCTCAAAGCGCCGATTGATCGGGCTATCGCCAAAGGCATTAAGGTCGTCGCCTTCGATGTCGATCTGAACACCCCGCAAGTGACCCAGGTCGAGCAGGATCACCACGCGCTGGCGCGTCTGGCCCTCGATCAAGCCGTGAAGGACAACGGCACGAAGTTCGACGCCGGCTACGTGTACATCAGCGGCTTTACCCCAATGGAGCGCCGCGATGAAATCTGGAGTCAGGTCAAGAAAGCCAATCCCGGGATCGTCGAGAAGGCACGCTTTGGCACGCTGAATCCGCCGATTGCCAATTCCGTGGCGGATCAGGCCAGTGCGGTGCTTCGCGCCAACCCGGGCATCAGCGTGATTTTTGCGCCGTTCGATGAGTTCGCCAAAGGCGCGAAAATCGCCGTCGATGAGGCGGGGCTGACGAGCAAGGTGAAGATCTACAGCGCCGATATTTCCACCGCCGATATTCAGATCATGAAAGAGCCGGACAGCGCCTGGGCGGCGACGGCGGCGGTCAATCCGCAAGTGGCCGGGGCGATCAGCGTGCGCAGTCTGGCGATGTTGATTGCCGGGGAAAATCCGGGGCATCAGGTACTGGTGCCGCCGACGCTGATCACCCGCCAGCAGTTGCTGGATCTGGATGTGAAGAACGTTCGAGATCTGGCGCAGAAGCTCCCGAGCTTTGGTGATACCGCGAATGTCGCACGGGCGGCGTGGATTCCGGTGGCCAACTAGAACATTTGCCACGACATCGCCCCTGTGGGAGCGAGCCTGCTCGCGAAGAGGTCTGATCAGTTGATATCTCTGTTGACTGACCCAGCGCTTTCGCGAGCAGGCTCGCTCCCACAGGGGTAACGCGTAGTTGCGCACACTGAGGGAGTTCTGGAGCTTACATGCACAACAAAGCTGACCGCTTACGCAAAAGCCGTTCGCCGAAAGCCGATCCGGCTTTCGGTAAGCGACTGCCTCCAGGTCAAGTACTGACGGAGCGTTTTCCAATCCTCCACGAAGGCGAAATACCGGAATACGACCTCGCCAACTGGTCGTTGCGCCTGTTCGGCACGGTCGACCAGCCAATCGAACTACGTTACGCCGATCTGCAGGCACTGCCGCAACGGCAACTTCGTTGCGACATCCATTGCGTGACACGCTGGTCGAAGTTCGACACCGAGTGGAGCGGGGTGCATCTGCAGGATCTGTTGCAGGCGTTCGATATCCAACCGACATCGGCGTTTGTCATGGCCCACGCCGACCACGATTACCAGACCAACTTGCGACTCGATGATTTGCTGCACCCCGACACTCTGCTGGCCACCCATTACGCCGGCCAACCGCTGACCGCGCAACATGGCTGGCCACTGCGGCTGGTGGTGGCGGGGCGGTATTTCTGGAAGAGCGCCAAATGGTTGCGCGGGCTGGAGTTTGTCGATCAGGAACAACCGGGGTTCTGGGAGCAGAACGGCTTTCATCTGCACGCCGATCCGTTTGCCGAACAGCGATTCAGTGGTGATGAACTGGATATTGCGGAGGATGCCTGGCTGGAAAAAGAGTTCGATTAAGCCTCGTATCCTGTGGGAGCTGGCTTGCCAGCGATGAGGTCCTGTCAGTCGATATCTTAGTTGGCTGATACACCGTCATCGCTGGCAAGCCAGCTCCCACAGGAATCGTGTTTACAGTTGATTTAGTAGTTTGTTAGTTGGGTTAAGTGTTGGCTCAGCAACACCTCTGTTGAACTAAGAACAACTTTTTAGAGCGATCTAACCTAAGCGTTATTGGTTCTTTTGCGATCAACTGAAGCTCGTCTAGCATCGGGCTTCAAGGGGAAACGTCTCACGCTGGGGAAACTGCAACTCACCTAAAAAAAGCCTCTACTGCCTTCCAGAAATCCAAAACTACAGCAGACATTGCCGCGCATTGCTTGCCGAACTTTATTGTCGACAGCGGCCGGGTATTAACTGCGATTCAAGGAGCTGTTATATGCATTACCGTTCCCGTTCATTACTGGCGGCTGCCGTTGTGTCCGCTATCTGGCAACTTCCGGCCAACGCAGAAGAAACTTCCGCCAGCGCCGCCAGCGAATCGCGACTTGGCACTGTACTGGTTACCGGTACTCGCGGCACTTCACGCACGGTGCTTGACTCGCCGGTGCCGGTCGACGTGCTCACCGCTGAAGACCTCAAATCCGCCGGCGCTGCTGACGGTGAATTGGGCGCGGCGTTGCAGACACTGTTGCCATCCTTCAGCCTGCCGCGTCAGTCCAACTCCGGCGGCGCCGACCATGTGCGCGCCGCGCAACTGCGCGGCATGAGTCCGGATCAGGTGCTAGTGCTGGTCAACGGCAAGCGTCGCCACACGTCAGCGGTGGTCAACGACTCTTCGAAGATCGGTCGCGGTACCGCACCGGTGGATTTCAACTCGATCCCGCTCAGCGCGATCAAACGCATTGAAGTGCTGCGTGACGGCGCCGGTGCGCAGTACGGCTCCGATGCGATTGCCGGGGTGATCAACATCATTCTCGACGACGCGCCCGAGGGCGGCGAAGTGTCGACCAGTTATGGCGCCTATCACACCCATCAGGACGCCATCGGCAAGACCACCACCGACGGCCAGAACAGCGTGACCACGGCGAAGATCGGCACGCGTTTGGGTGAGGAGGGCGGGTTCATCCGTGGCGGCACCGAATACAAGGATCGCAACCCGACCAACCGCGCCGGTTTCGACGGCTTTGCCGACACTCCCGACCAGCGCAACTATGTGATGGGCGACGGCGTTGCGCGTGACGTCAACCTCTGGTTCAACAGCGAATTGCCGCTGGCCGGCGGCAAGGCCTACAGCTTTGGCACATACAACCAGCGCCACACCACCGGCGCCGAGTTCTATCGCTACCCGTACGAACAGCCGCAGTTCTACCCCAACGGCTACTTGCCGCAATCGCTCGGTGACAACAAAGACGTCTCGGCCACCGCCGGTTTCAAAGGCCTGATCGGTGACGAGTGGGATTTCGACAGCAGCGTCACCCACGGTCGCAACCGCTTCGATGGCTCGACCCGGCGCACGCTTAACGTCAGCCTCGGCGAAGACTCACCGACGAAGTTCGACACGGGCGATTACGAGCTGCGCCAGACCACCAGCAACCTCGATTTCAGCCGTGAACTGCGCCTCGGCGAGCGCTCTTTTGTATTGGCGGTTGGCGGTGAATACCGCTACGAAAACTACCTGACTTACGCCGGTGACGAGGCCTCCTACATCGGCTCCGGAGCCGACGGCGCCAATGGTCTGCGCCCGAGCGAAGAGTCGGATCTGGATCGCAACGTGTTCGGCACTTACGCCGAGTTGTCCGGCGATCTCACTGATCGCTTTTTCGTCGACGCCGCCACGCGCTGGGAACATTACGACGACGCCGGCAGCAAACTAACCGGCAAACTCAGCGGTCGTTACAAGCTCACCGAACAATGGGCCTTGCGCGGTGCGGTATCGAACGACTTCCGCGCGCCGTCGCTGGCCCAAAGCGGCTTCCAGAACACCACCAGCAACTTCGGCGATGGCGGCACGCTGACCGACATCCGCGTGCTCTCGGTCAACGACCCGATCGCCCGTGCACTCGGCGCCGAGAAGCTCGATCCGGAAACCTCGAAGAACTTCAGCCTCGGCCTGACCTTCCAGTTGAACGAACGCTTCGATGCATCCCTGGACGTTTTCCGCATCGACGTCAAAGACCGCATCACCCTGTCGCAACGCATCGGCAGCGATGCCCTGGAAAACTACATCAACGACAACTTCGGCGTTGCTGGCGTGCACGACGTCAACTTCTTCACCAACGCCGCCGACACCAGCACCCACGGCGCCGAACTGGTGCTCAACTACCACCAGCCGTTCTACGAAGGGCAACTGGGCCTGACCACCGCGTACACCTACAACCACACCAAAGTTACCAGCACCAAAGGCACACCATCTCAACTGACGGCGCTGGGCATCGGCAATGACGCCCTCGTTGGCGTCGAAGAAACCAACACCCTGACCGATGCAGCGCCAAAGGACCGTTTCATCTTTTCCGCCAACTGGGCCAGCGAACACTGGGGCTTGCTCGGGCGGTTGACCCGCCAGGGCGAGACCACCCGGGTGTTCGATTTCGGCGACTCGCAACCGGAGCAAACCTACGGCGCGGTCTGGCAACTGGACGCCGAGGTGGCGTACAAATTCACCCCGAAATTCAACATCGCGGTAGGCGGCAACAACCTCACCGATAACTATCCGGAACGTTCCGGTTCGGCGATCAACTACGGCGGCAACCTGCCGTACGACGTGCTCTCGCCAATCGGCACCAACGGCGCCTATTACTACGCCCGCGCTACCTATGGTTTCTGATGCGGGACCGGGGCGGCACCTGCCGGTGTTTCAGGCGTTGCTGATCACGCTGGGCATGGTGATCACCACCGACATTCTGAAAACCGCACCGACCGTCGCCCTCAATGTTGGCCCGGAGCATTTCTACCTGGTGTGGGTGCTGGGCGGCGTCGCCTCAATGATCGGCGCGCTGTGCTTTGCCGAGATGGCCACGGCGTTTCCGTACCCGGGCGGCGACTATCACTTTCTGCGCACGGCGTACGGTGAACGCATGGGATTCTTGTTCGCCTGGTCGCGGTTTTCGGTGATGCACACCGGGTGGATAGCGTTGTCGGCGTTCATGTTTGCCGATTACGTCAACGCGGTGGTGCCGCTGGGGCAGTACGGTTCGGGGCTGTTTGCCGGGGCGGTGATTGCCGCGTTGGTGCTGCTCAATCTCACTGGCAAACACATTGGTTTTATTACCCAGACCTTGTTGGTGGGGCTGTTGGCGCTGGGCTTTTTGAGCATAGCCAGTGCGGGTGTTTTTCTGGCCTGGCAAGGCATCGAACCGTCTGCGCCGACGCTCTCGCCTGTCGCGGAAAACACCGGCATGGCCGGGTTCTCGGCGGCGATGATTTTCGTCTTTCTGGCGTTCGGCGGCTGGAGCGATGCGGCGACGTTATCGGCGGAAGTGCGTGATGGCCGGCGGGGGATTTTCATCGCCATGCTCGGTGCGCTGAGCGTGTTGATGGCGATCTATCTGGCGCTCAATTGGGCGTTCGTTCAGGGGCTGGGGTTCGCTGGATTGGCGGCCAGCAATGCGCCGGCGGTCGAGTTGTTGAACCGTGCATTCGGTGCGCCCGGTGTCATGTTGATTCTGCTGATGGTCGGCATCGCTGCGATCGCCACGATCAACTCGACTTTGCTGGTCGGCGCGCGCACCACCTACGCTGCTGCTCGCGATGTGCCGCAACTGCGCAGTTTCGGCACTTGGGACGATCGGCATGGCGTACCGCGCAAAGCGTTGCTGGCAGAAGGTGCGGTGGCGTTGTTGCTGGTGCTGTTTGGCAGTTTCACTCAGAGCGGCTTCAACACCATGGTTGAGTACCTGACCCCGGTGTACTGGCTGTTCCTGGGCTTGAGCAGTGTGGCGCTGATCATCCTGCGGCGGCGCTTTCCCGAGGTGCCGAGGCCGGTGAAGGTGCCGTTGTATCCGCTGTTGCCGCTGCTGTTTTTCGGGTTGTGCCTGTACATGCTGTGTTCCAGCGTGACGGTGGTGGGGTTGGGGGCGTTTTTGGGGATTGCGGTGTTGCTTGTTGGTGCAGTGCTATTGGCAGGGTTGAGCCGTTTAAAAGCGAACCCTCATCGGAAACGCCGCCCGCCCAGCCCTCTCCCCGAGGGAGAGGGAGCCGACCGAGTCGTCTTGGGGGATACATCGACCTGAAAGACCGAGTCGATTATGGATTCGGTGAGGCAAATACAGGTCGAGTCGATTATGGATTCGGTGAGCCATGCTCAGGTCGGAGTAATTCTCCAATATCCCCCAATCGGTTCCCTCTCCCTCTGGGAGAGGGATAGGCGGGCGGCGTTCCGATGAGGGGCTTCTGATTCTAGAAGGACACCTCCGCCGGCTGCGACAACCGCAGCACCGACAAATCCCCGGTAACACGCTTGTAAGCCAATCGAATCGCTTCGATGTTGCCCGCATTCTTCGCACTGTTCTCATGCAAAATCACAATCACCTTGGTACTCAACCGCTCAGGTTCCTTCGCTCCCTTATCCCGCCACTGGCCGTAAGCATCAAACACGCTGAACCCATCCGGAAAGCGCGACGTGACCTCCTGATCAAGAAACTCGCGCCAGCGCGCCGGGCTGACTGCACCGTCCTTGCCATCGATCGAACCCACCGAGAAATACAGCTCGGTGCGAATCCACTGCGCCTGCGCCGGACGCAAGGCGTCGCCCTGCAGAGTGGAACTGGATGGATCGTGGGTGTGAACAGAGGGGGGAGGAGGGCTGGCGCAACCGGCGACCGCGACGAACAGTGCAGCCAGTAAAAAGCGTTTTGGCATGGAGCTTTCCTTCTTATAAATGAGTGCAGGCGGGGCAATTATAGAATGCGAGCTTAATAGCGATAAAAGATTAAAAAGCTTGCCTTGTCTCTATTTCTGGAATAAGAGATTGCGGCGTATTTAATGTGTTTCATATCCAAAGGTTTTAAAACGATTCGCGTCAGTTCCGGGTATGTGCTGCCGTGCGCCAATTGTTAAGAGATGAGCCTTGCTTCTTGAATAGTCGGACAATTAATCGAGCGTCTCAGATACTCAAGGAATTTGCGTATCAGATTTTTTATATTGAAGCGTTGGTCGGAATGGGTGGCATAACCTGCTGATAAGTTTGCTTTTTAATAAATTTATAATTTTTTGAAATAAGCTGCGCGGGTTGTTTGTCTGTTTGTGTTTAAGGAACGTTTTTCTTTATGGGAATCAGCTTGTTGTGTTTGCGATTTAGTTTTTAAATTGACGCTGTGAGAGGGCGAGGCTAGGTTCTTTCTTCACAGCTTTACTTGACTAAGTGTTTGTCTGATTTCGAATGTCGCGCGATTTTTCGTGTGAGTTTTTCGCATGCCTTATAACGCCTGTGTTTTGCGTGAGTGCAGGGTTGTTATTCACATTCGATGGTATGAAGGGAGTGTCAGTGGTCATGGATTGTTTAAGAGAAACACGTGTTGGAAATGTACTGTCAGGATGGAATCACTTGTCGGTAGTTGGACCGATCAATGTGCAGAATACTGCGGGTGCGCGTATTCAATTATCCTCTGGCGAATGGTGCGACGATTATATTATGGGTTGGGGTTCATGCCTGTTGGGGCACGACAGTCCGGTCATCAAACATTCGATTAGCAAAGCCTTGGAGCGAGGTTTTCTCCAACAATACGAAACCGATGAACATCGCCTGTTGAGCGAGAAGTTTTGTGCGGTGGTGCCGTGCGCCGAGAAGTTGCGACTGGTGAACTCCGGCCTGGAAGCCACCATGTATGCAACGCGCATTGCCCGTGCCGTTACCGGCAAACGAATCATCATCAAGTTTGAAGGCCATTTTCACGGGCTCAATGATTCGCTGACCTGGAACGTCGATTCTTCGCCACGCTCGGGTGAGGTATTGGCCGGCGGAGAACTGGAGCGTCTGTCAGGTACTGTGGGTATTCCGAACGAATTCGGAAGTTTGACGGTGGCGGTTTCGTGGAACGATCTGGAAGCCGTGGAGCACGCCTTTGAAAAGTACAAGGACGATGTCGCGGGCGTGATACTTGAGCCTGTCGCCCTGAACCTCGGCTGCATCAAACCGGACGAGGGCTTTCTGCAAAAGTTGCGGGCTCTCACCACGCGGCACGGGGCGCTGTTGATTTTCGATGAAGTGCTGACCGGGTTTCGCGCCAATATCGGCGGTGCGCAGAAAGATTTCGCGGTCACTCCTGACATTGCCGCCTTCGGCAAGGCGTTCGGCTGCGGCATGCCCATCGCCGGTATTGCCGGTAAAGCCGAGTACATGGATGTCATCGCGCCCCGCGGTCCGGTGCAGATCAGCGGCACCAACACCGGGCGCTATCTTTCTGTGTCCGCCGCACTTGCCGCTATCGATCACCTGCAGGACGGTGCGGTGCATCGGCATGTTGCCGGGCTGGAGTCTCAGTTGAAATCGGGACTTCGAGATGTGTTCGATAAACACCGGATTCCCTGCCATATCGATGGTTATGGCGGTCGAATCGGCGTCCATATCGGCACTTCCGAACGTCCTCGGACAATGAAGGAGATAGAAGGATTTTATCCGATCGATTTTGCTCAGAAGTTGTTTTACCTGTTGTCCTGCGAATACAACCTGTATGGCTTCCTGATGCCCCTTGGTTACTGTCCGGAGCCGGTAACACTCAGCGCGGCGCACACAGCGGAAATGATCGCGGATGCCTGTGAGCGACTGGATTCGGCACTCAAGAGGATTCCATTCCATGGAAAATGAACTTGATCAGGATATTTGCATTCGCCGATTCATAAAGTCCGATATGCCGGCAGTGTTGGTACTTGTCGCACAAATTGGTTCCAGCGAGGACTTGACTGAATCTGCCGGTGAGCAATTTGCCCGGGAACTCGCTGACCCAAAACATGAGGGCGTTCGTTTTATTGCCGCACTTGGCGATGTGGTTATCGGAACCATGGGGTGCGCTCCGGGCCCTATCCCGTCAAAGCATGTGTTATGGGCGGACTGGTTGATTGTTGACAGTGAATATCGTCGATATGGCGTTGCGTCATTGTTATATGACGAGATTGAAAAGTTTGCGCTGGAACATGAAAAGTCCTGGCTGTGTCTCGATATCGGCAATATCGACAGAGAACGGGCGGCTTACCGCTTTCATTTACGCAATGGTTTTCAAATCGTCGGGCAACTTCCCGATTATTGGGGTGATTTTGAACACTTGAACATCATGGCTAAATCTCTCAAATCAAAGGATTGAATTTATCATGGGCGTTTTGAATGACATTACTGCATTGCAGGACGAGGCGGTTTATTGCCGCGAAAAAGGTTTGGTGATCGGGCTTTGTCACGGTTGTTTTGACATTGTTCACCCTGGGCATATTTATCATCTGCAGCGCGCCAATACGATGGTCGATCGACTGTTCGTATCCGTCACCGCAGACCCATACGTGAACAAAGGCTCGGACCGGCCGGTATTTCCCGATCGAAAGCGCGCGGAGTTTCTCGCTTCCATCCGTTATTGCGATTACGTCATCGTCAACCATACGGCTACCGCTGAATTCATGATCAAGACATTGCGCCCCAATTTGTATTTCAAGGGCGCGGATTACACCGATGGATCGGACACCAGACTGCAGGCGGAGCGGGCGCTGGTTGAAAGCGTGGGAGGGCGGATGGTGCTGACGGACGACAAGATATTCGACTCGACTTCCAGGATCGCTCAACTGGTCATGGCCAAGAACAACTGACAGGTAAACAACCATGTCGAACCTTTTACTGATTGATCTCGACGGAACAATGATCGACACACCGCATTTTGAAGCCTGGCGCAATGCGGCCCTTGAGTTTTCAGGACAGCAACTGACGCCGCAGCAGTACATCGAGCACATCGCAGGGCGGCCACGCATGGAAGGCGCTTCCCGACTGCTGGCGCTGACCACCCGTCATGCCAGCGGTGCAACGTCCGCAAGGTTCAGCGCCGACGAGCTGGCCGCGTACAAACAGGAGGAATTCCAGCGGCTCTCACCGGGCACCGAGCTGTTCGAGGATTCTTTGCGATTGCTGCAGCGCATCGAAGCGTCTGCGCAGCCGGTGATGTTCTATACGGCGTCGCTGAATGCTCCGCAATTGTTCGAGGCGGCGCTGAAACGGGCGAACGTATGGGGACAGGCGCCGGTATCGATTACCCGACAAGCACCCAATCAAACCCGCGACAAACTGGTTCAACAACTGATCGGCGACCACGCTCCGCAGGATGTTCACCTGATCGATGACAGCCCCTATGCGACTGACCTGGCGTGCAGTCTGGGCGTGCGCGCCTGGCAGATTCGCCGTGATCCGCTTGAACCCAAGGCTAGCCATCCACGCGCTTCAATACTGTCATCGCTTGATGAATTCACGCTGGCGCACTGACCACAGGGAAGGAATTAACCATGAAAAAGGAATCAACTGTTCTTGTTACGGGCGGTGCTGGCTACATTGGCTCGCGTCTGGTGCCCAAACTGCTTGCCGCCGGGTACCGCGTCCGGGTGCTGGATGCGCTGTATTTCGGCAACGGGCTCGAAGGTGTGCTGAACCATCCTGGCCTGGAATTCATCAAGGGCGATATACGCGATCCGGCGCTCGTGGAAACGTCGCTGCAAGGTGTCGACACCGTTGTGCATCTTGCTGCAGTGGCGAACGATCCGAGTTTCAATTCGGCCCCGGAACTGGGCCAATCGATAAACATTGATTGCCTGCCGCATCTCATGAGCAGCGCCAAGCGTCTGGGTTGCCGGCGGTTTATCTACGCGTCTTCAGCGAGTGTCTACGGCGTCAATGCAGAACCTTTTGTCGACGAACGCCAGCCCTGCGTGCCCATCACCGACTACAACCGGTTCAAGGCTGATGGCGAGAAGATACTCTTCGAACTGACCGATTCATCGTTCGAGACTGTCGCGGTTCGCGCCGCCACGGTGTGCGGCTGGTCGCCCCGGCAACGTCTGGATCTGACCGTGAACATCCTGACCGCCAGTGCGCTGGCGCGCGGTGAAATCACCGTATTCGGCGGCAGTCAGTATCGCCCCAACGTGCATATCGGCGATCTGACCCGGCTGTATACGATGCTGGTCGAACGGAAGTCCCTGGGCGAGGTGTCCGGGACGGCAATCAATGTCGGCTACGAGAACCACACGGTGACCGATATTGCCAGTCAGGTAAAAGAGATCGTCGATCGGTACTTCCGCACCAATGTGCCGATCACCACGACCCACAGTGACGATGTTCGATCCTACCGGCTGGACTCCCGACGGGTGCAACAGACGCTGGGTTTCGAATTCATCTTTTCGATCCGCGATGCGATCGTCGAGATCTGTGAGCAGTGGCAGTCGGGGAACTTCAAGGACAGCGGCGATGTGTTAGCGGATATCCGTTATCACAACGTACGCAACATGCTGCACAACGACTGGTCGTTCCAGGCGTCAGGAGGCGCATCGTGCTGAGCATTTCCTACGGCGAGCACCGCGAAGACATCGTCGCGATCGACGCGAGATCGTCGTCCTTCGCGGCGTGCGTGGCGACCCTGGCCAATCCCTTGCTCGGCGTGCGTGCGCACATGCCCAACGCATCGCCACGCAGCCGGCGCACGCAGTTGCTGTTGGCGGGGGTGTATGCGGCCGGTGTCGGCGTCTCGCGGGAAATCATTGCCTTACCCGCGCCGGCCATCCTGCGGCTTTACGATGTTGACACGGGGTTGCCTCTTGAGCCGGCAAGCAACGAACCCGTGGTGGTGTTGGCACTCGATCAGGCGACCGTCAGCAGTTGCGAGCAGTTTCAGCTGGCCGGTGTGCAATATGAGCTGACGGTCACCCAGTTCATTGATGCCCCGGATCAGGCAGCGGTGTCGACGCAGATCAGTTTGAAACGCCTCGGCACGGGCAACGCACGCCATCGATTGAGGCTTGATTACGGAGTGGATGGCAGCGCGTCGAACGAATACCTCGGGGCTTGTGACTGGCTGACCGCGCGGCATTACCACTTCGGGCAAAGCGTTGTCGATCAAGCGTCATTCAGCCTGATCGTCGATACGGCCGAGCAGCATCTGCGTTATGACGTGCGCGTCGAACAGGCGGATTCAACGGCGAGTTCCGTCGTTTCCTGGCGGCAGGGGCAAGAGGGTTGTGTGGCTTCGGTGACCCTGGACTTTGCAGCGGTCAGCCAGCACCGGTTGGTGACGCATTGGCGGGTGGGCGTCGATAGCGATCAGCCCCCCCCTGACACGTTTGCCGGCGACTTTGATGTCGCAAGGATTCAAGGCTGTCATTTGAGCCAATGGAACAGCCTCTGGCGTGAGCATGAAGTCACCATTCAGGCTCCGCACACGGGTACTGATCTGGGTATGAAGTACGCAGTATTCCAATTACTGCAACATGGCCTCGGCGCTGCGCATGGCGCCAATGGCACGATATCGCCGGCGCGAGGCCTGACCAGCACTTACCATTCTGGTGCGACGTTCTTCGACACCGAACTGCACAAGTGCATGTTCTGGATCTGGAACGCGCCGGACGTTGCCAGGGCATTGATCGACTACCGCTACACCTTCATCGAAAAAGCGCTGCAGTTCGCGCGTTCCAGTGGCTTTTGCGGCGCACGGTTCCCGGAGGCGTCCAACGATCAGGGCGGCGAAAATGGCCCGCATTATGTGTTGTCCTATCCTGAACAGGACATAAGGCGAGAGTGGAGTGTCGATGAGGTTCTGCACATTTCGGCAGACGTCAGCTATGCCGTGAACAAGTACTGGGCGGTAACCGGTGACGACGCGTTCATGGCGTCTCGGGGCTACGAAATCCTGATAGAAAGCGCTCGATTCGCGGCATCGGTGTTCAAGTGGTCAGAGAGCAAGCAGGCGTATGTGGTGAATTCGGTCATGGGCCCGGACGAGTATCACTACCACGTGAACAACAGTTTCTTTACCAATTACCTGCTGCGCTGGAGTATCCGGCGGGTGCTTTCATTGCTCGACCGCCCGGGTTTTCCCGGGGTGTCTGGCGCGCAACGCCGACTCTGGCAAGCGATAGCCGATAACGTCTACCTGCCGTGGATCACGGTGGACGGGGTGGCCATTCCTGAGGAGTTCGAAGGTTATGCGGCATTGCCGGACACCCGGCTGCGTGTGGTCAAACAGCGTGGGCCGCAGTTTGCCGACGAGGTCGAACGCGACAGCGCGGAGAAACTGCAAAACTTCGATTCGCAACTGGTCAAGCAGGCCGACATCGTACTGTTGATGTCGATGTTTCCCGACGATTTTTCAGCGGCCGTGAAGCGCGCCGCGTTCAATTACTATGAACCGCGTACGGTGCATGAGTCCTCGTTGAGTTACGGTCCGCATGCCGTCGTCGCCGCGCATCTGGGCGAGACGCACACCAGCGCCGATTTCATTGCCCGGGCCAGCCGCTACAACCTCGACTTCACGCCGGTCGACGACTACAGCAACGGGCTGCATCTTTCCGCCTACGCCGGCGCCTGGCAAGGATTGGTCGAGGGGCTGTCGGGGCTGGATATCGAATCGGGCCAACTGGCCTTCCGACCGAAGTTGCCCGCACACTGGCAGGCTTACCATTTCACTCTGCAGTTCCGCGGTCAAAGACTGCGGATTTCCGTACTCGGTGACGACGAGCTGGAGATTCGCCACGGCGATCGCCAGTTGCCGACCCTGCGCGGCGAGGATGGACGAATAGGCCTCAAGGAGGGGCATCCATGATTTCTATCAAAGAACGCTTGTCACCTTACAACGAAGCCTTGGGGGTCTTGCCGTTTCGCAAGTTGCTGATTGGCCAGGGCCTGTCGATGGCCGGCGATGCCATCTGTCTGGCGGCGCTACCGATCGCACTGATTCGCGACGGTTTCGGTGGTGATGTATTTGGTTTCATCATGGCTGCCGTCGGTGTCGGAACCGTTATCGGTGCCCTGGCCGGGGGGATGCTGGCGGATCGCAAATCGCCCCGGCAAGTGCTCATCTACACCGATACGGCGCGAGGTCTTGCGCAACTGGCCGCCGTTGCGCTGCTGATGACAGGGGCGCACTGGGGCTTTTTGGTGCTCGCGTATCTGATCTTCGGTATCGGTATTGGTGTATCGAAACCCTGTGCACAGGTGCTGCTGGTCAATCTGTTGCCGAAAAAGGCTCTGGTGGCGGGCAACGGGGCGATGAACTTCATCGATAACCTGGTCGCCATTCTGTTTCCGGCGACGCTGGGGGTGTTCATCATTCTTTGGGACCCGGTGTGGGGGATCCTGATCGATGGGCTGACCTTCTTCTGCGCTGCCATTTACACCGCGCAGCTGCCGAATGTCGGCCACCATGAATCGGAGGAAGAGTTCTCGCTGCGTGAAGCGCTAAACGGCATCACCGTGGTCGTCAACAACGCCACGCTGCTGCTGGGTTTTGCCGCGACGCTGGTGGTGAACGTGTTGTGTTTTCCGATCTTTCTGGTCGTTGCGCCTTATGCGATCAGTCAGCGCTTCAGTGAAGACATGTGGGGTTATTGCCTGGCGGCATCGGGATTCGGCGCTTGCATCGGCTCGGTCATCACGGTGCTGGCCTCGGGGCATGAGCGACTGGTGGGGCTCGCCGTCACTTGCGGATTGTTCCTCGCGGGGGCAATGGCCTTGCTCGGGCTGGGCACATCGGCGTGGATGGCGATTCTCGGAGCGACGTTTGTGGGCATCGTCGAAGCGTCCTGGCTCACCGGCTGGGCAACCGCCATGCAGACCCATTCCCCGGAGAAGGATCTGGGCAAGGTCGTCGCGGTCGATACCTTCGTGACCAGCGGCGTGCACCCCTTCATCTATCTGGGCAGCGGTGTAGTCGGCGGAATCGTCGGCTACTCCCAGACCCTGACGCTTACCGCTGTTGTCAGTGCGGTCGGGACCCTGCTGATTGTCCTGACTTCACTCATGTTCATGCCAAGGAGTGCGCGAAATGATCAAGTGCAATAACGTCCAGGAACAGGCCCAAGACCTTTCGAGCGAGATCTTCGAGCGCTGGCATGCGCTCCTGCAGTCAGGTGAATTCATCCTGGGTGAAGAGGTTCTGGCGTTCGAAGCCTGGATGTCGGAGCGCTGTGGCGGGGCGCATGCGGTGGCCCTCAATTCAGGCACGGATGCGTTGTTTCTGGCATTGCGTGCGCTGGATATCGGGCCCGGCGACGAAGTCATTACCTGCGCCAATACCTTTGTTGCCACCGTCGGTGCCATTGTGGCGGCAGGTGCCCGGCCGGTCCTGGCGGACGTGGGCGACGATGAGCTGATGAACGTCGATACGATTGCGCCCCTTTTGAATGAGCGGACCAAAGCGGTCATTCCGGTCTATCTACGCGGACGTCCGCTGAATATCGATGCCATCCTCGACCTGTGCCGTGCCCGCGCAGTGGCCGTCATCGAGGATTGCGCACAGGCGATCGGCACCACCCTCGACGGTCAGCAAGTCGGCACTCGAGGCGATGCCTCAGCCTTTTCCATGCATCCGTTGAAGACGCTTGGGGGCCTGGGAGATGGCGGGATGCTGGTCACCCGCAATCCGAAGATTGCCGAATACGCACGTATTGCTCGCAATCATGGTCTGGAAACCCGTAACGAATCGGTGCGGTTCGGTATCAATTCGCGCCTCGACTCGTTGCAGGCCGCGGCGCTCAATGTCAAAGCGCAGTATCTGGATCAATGGCTGAAAAGACGTGTGGAAATCGCCGCTTTCTATGATGACGTCCTCGGCACCACCCGTACGGGTACTGACCTGGGTGGCGGCAAGCCGGGTAACGCCTATTATCACTATGTCGTGCAGTCGCAAAATCGTGATCGCTTGCAGGCGTTTCTGGCGCAGCACGATGTGCAAACGGCCGTTCATTATCCGCTGCCCATCCATTGGCAAAAAGCCTGGTTGAGCAGTCAGCCGCGCATCGTGCTGGCCAATACCGAACGTCTGTCCCGAGAAATGCTCACCCTTCCTTGTCATCATCATTTGTCGGATGGCGAGGTGGAGAAGGTCACCACGCTGATCAAGCAATTCGAACGCGCGGGGGGGAGGTGAATATCGATATCGAATGCGTGGTGATCGGCGCCGGTGTGCTCGGGCTGGCGGTGGCCCGGGCACTGGCCTCGAGTGGGCGTGAAGTGATTGTGGTGGAGGCGGGCGAGGGCATCGGGACGGGCATCAGTTCGCGCAATTCAGAGGTCATCCACGCCGGTATCTATTACGCCGGCAACAGCTTGAAGGCGCAAATGTGTGTGCAAGGCAACCGTCGTCTTTATGCCTTCTGTGAGGCGCACGCCGTGGCTTGCCAGCGTCTGGGCAAGCTGATCGTTGCGACCGATGACGCGCAGCGCGGTGCCTTGCAACGCTTGTGGGAGCAGGGGCGGCGCAACGGTGTCGAGGGCTTGCAGTTGCTCGACGCCCGCCAGGCGCTGGCGCTGGAGCCGGAACTGTCCTGTGTCGCGGCACTCTGGTCGCCCTCCACCGGAATTGTCGACTCCCATGCCTTGATGCTCGCCCTGCAAGCGGATGCCGAGTCCTTGGGCACCTCGTTTGCCTTTCATACCCCGTTTGAATCCGCTCGGTGTCACCCTGACGGGATTGAGTTGCGAATGGGCGGTGCGCAGCCCATGACCCTGGGGTGTCGCGAACTGGTCAATTGTGCCGGTTTGTCGGCGCCGCAAGTGGCAAGTCGTATTGCCGGCCTGTGCTCATCGTTCATTCCCGTTGCGCAGTTGTGCAAAGGCAGCTATTTCAGCTTCAGCGGGCGGATACCTTTTCGGCATCTGGTTTATCCCGCACCCGAAGCCGCCGGACTCGGTGTCCACATGACGCTCGACCTCGCGGGGCAGGCGCGCTTCGGGCCTGATGTGGAATGGGTCGCGGAGGTTGATTACCGCGTTGACCCGCAACGGGCCGACAGCTTTTATCAGGCAATTCGCCGCTATTGGCCAGGGCTGCCCGATGGCAGTCTGCAACCGGCGTACAGCGGCATCCGCCCGAAGATCAGCGGCGAACAGCAACCGGCGGCGGACTTTGTCATCAGTGGCCCAGCGGCGCATGGCGTGCCGGGTCTGGTGAATCTGTTTGGCATCGAGTCTCCGGGGCTGACGAGCTGTCTGGCTTTGGCGGACCGCGTCGTGCAGGAAATCGGCGGTTGTTCGCCTCATTGATTACTCACGTACTCGCCGCCGGCTTCGCCAGCGCAATTCCCGCCGCCCCCAGACGCTTGAGCACTTCAAACAAAAGATCGCTCTTGGTCACCCCGACAATCCTCGGGCTGCCTACATAACCGGTGACCGTCAAGGTGATCCCGTCCGGCGACAACTTGCTGAAGCGCACGAACGGTGCCGGCTTATCGAGGATGGTTTCGTTCTCCCGATAAGCGTTGAGCAACAGGTCTTTCACCTCTTCAGGATCGATATCCAGCGGGAACACCAATTCCAGTGACGCCACGCCTTGCGCGCTGCCGCCCAAGGTCACGTTGCGCAGGTTCTGCGAGATCAGTTGCGAGTTGGGCACGATGACGATCGAGCGGTCGCTGAGCTGGATTTCCGTGGCGCGTACGTTGATGCGGCGGATGTCGCCTTCCACGCCGCTGATGCTGATCAAGTCGCCGACCTTCACCGGGCGTTCAGTCAACAGAATCAGGCCCGAAACGAAGTTCTTCACGATCTCCTGCAAACCAAAACCGATGCCTACCGACAACGCACTGACGATCCACGCCAGATTGGTCCACTGCACGCCCAGCGACGACAGCGTCAGCAGAATCACGAAGGCGTAACCGATGTTGGAAAACAGCGTACTCAGCGAGGCGCACATGCCCGGGTCCATGTCGGTCTTGGGCAGAAATTCATTGTCGAGCCAACGGCGCAGGGCGCGGATCAGCCAGATGCCGATCATCAGCGCCAGCACGGCATTGAGCAGATGGCCGGGGACGATGTTCAGCTTGCGCAACCCGGCGCCGCCAAGGATTGCCATGATGTTGCTCGCCAGTTGCCCGAGCGTGGTGCCGATGCCACCGACAAACAGGGCGATCACCGCCAGCAGCAACAGCGCGGCACGGCTGAAACCGGACAGCAGAATCGAGATCTGATCGAGTCGCCGATCACCGATACCCAGTAGCTGTTTGAGCGCCTTACCGCTCGCATGTCTGGGTGAAAACACGTGCTCGCAGACGTCCTTGATCAACTGGATCAGCAGGTAGAAACCCGACAAGACGATGTACGCCCACACCAGCTCATAACTTATGAACCGCGCCAGCGACACGTAGCCAGCCAGCAGCGCGATCGCCGAGACAAACATCGACAGGCTGGCAATGGTGTAAATCACCCCGGCGAACGTACTGTTGGCCGCCGCCGCATCATTGACCGCGACCAGTGCCTTGCGCACCTTGCCGACGCGCAACAGCAGCACCGTCACGATCGCCAGCACGACGATCGAAATGACCCCGCGGCCGGCGATCACGATCTGGCTGCTCATGCCGGTGGCATTGCTGACCTGCACCAGCGTCACCAGCACCAGTAACGTGCAGGACAGAATGCGCGGGTAAGGCCTGAGCGCCAGCGCCACCTGATCGGCAATCGCCGGCAGGCGCCACGAGGGATGTTCGGTCGACAGCAACGCGCGGCTCAACCCGGTGAGCAACACGCAGGCATACACGACCTTCTCGAATTCTTCGGAGAAGGTTTCCAGCACCGGCGGCAACGGCTGGTGGCGGGTACAAGCGTAGAACAACAATTGCAAGGCAATGCCGGTGGTGGCGATGGTTGCCAGCGCCGAGGCGAACGCCAGCGCACTGCGGCGCAGACGTCCCTCGGGCATGCGGTAAATGCACACCCAGGTCAGACCGCGCTCGGCCAGCCTGCGGCCGAATGTCCAGATGATCAGCGCCAACGCCATCAGCACACTGGTGTAGATGCGTTCGCCTGGTGCCCACACGGTGGCCCAGGTATCGCGCACCTGCGCGACGAAAAAGCGCAGGCGCTGACGATCATCCTCGGTCGGACTCACCAGCGGTGACCAGAAACTTGGGCTCAGCACGCTGTCAGTACCCAGCGTCAGTTCGCTCTCCAGCAACGTGCGGCGGATGCCGGCGATCTGCGTAATCAGATCCGCCGCGCTCTGCTTCAACGCCGCCAGGCTCTTCAAAGTGCCGTCGACCTTGCTCTTTTGCTCGGCCAGCGACGCCCGTTGCGCGACGATGTCTGCCTGCTCCGCCGCCAGATCGGCATCCGGCGCAGCCCCCAGCACCCCCAACTGCACCGCCAGTTGCGCCTGCTGCGGCAACAACGCCGCCGACAACCGATCGACATCCAGAATGAACGCCTGCACCCGATCCTGCGGGCCTTCGAGCTGGTTGTAGTTGTTCGCCGCGGAAATCTGTTGTTTGAGCCCGTCGAGGCGTTGTTGCAGCGCCTGCAGATCGCTTTGCGAAATCACCGGCAACGGCGCGGCAGCGCTGGTTACCGGCGCCGGCAAGTCGGCTGCCCACAGCGTCGGACTACCGCCAACAAGCAGCATGAATACGACAAAAAACAACGACTTCAATGTGTTGCGCATGGGTGAGGCGGCTCGAATGGATCACACAGTCTATGAGGTTAGGTGATCGAGCCGATCGGGGAGGAAAACTTTCCGGCAGAGCAGGGCAGGTGCGCAGCACTTCCAGACGAAAAAAGCCCGACGGATGAGGTCGGGCTTTTCTTCGGTGACTGCGCTGAAGCGCTGCATTCAGACGGCGCGGCGTTCGAGCAAACGGTCTGAACCGCCTTCGGCAACGGCATCGCTGAACAGCGGATCGGTCTGGGTCGCGGCTGCCACTGCATCGCTGAACAGTGGATCAGTCTGGGTGGCAGGTTCAGCGGCAAAAGCATTCAGGGCGAACAGTGAGAAAGCGATGCTGAAAAGGGCTTGGCGTTTCATGAGTGTGTGCTCCGTGGGGTAGTGGTTAGGTCTGGAGCCGATCTTACGCCGCGAGCCTGATAAGAGAACTTCATTGAATCAATGGTTGTTATTGATGCGGTTAATGATTGTTTTTTTGAAGGCCTCACTCATACCCCATCTTCACCTGAGCACTGATCAGTTCAGCCAGCATCCGCACAGGTTCTGTAAAAGTCTGCCGCGACCGGTGCACCAGCCCAATATCACGGTGAAAGGTGTGCTGCCCGAGGTCGAGCACCCGGACACCGGCAGGCCATGCAAAGTCGGGCGCCGTTTGCGGCACCAGCGCCACCCCGACACCGTTTTCGACCAGTTTGATAATTGCTTCCAGCTCATCCAGCTCGCAGACCTCACGCAGTGTGAAATGCATCTGCCGCAAAAAGCGGTCGACCTGCCTGCCGCCAAAGGAAGATCGGTCATATCGAATGAACGGCTGGCTGGAAAGTAACCGGGACCAGTCATCGCCCGGCACATCGCGTGGCACGATCAACCGGTAAGGCTCCAGCGCCAAGGTGGTCCAGCGCAGATCACTCTGCAGTGAGAAGGGCGGGCGGATGATCACGGCCATGTCGATCTCGCCAGCATCCACCAGGTTGACCAGTTCCATCGATAAACCCGGCACTACCCGGGATCGGCACTGCGGGCAATGTTGGTGAAACTTTGCCAGCGCGTCAGGCAGGTAAGAGCGCTGCACCGAGGCAATCGCGCCAATGTTGACCAGCACGCTGGGCGGCAGTCCCACTGTTGTAGTCCCGAGGCTGTCGTAGAGCCTGAGCAGTTCTTGCGCCTGCAGGAGGATCTGCTGGCCCATTTTGTTGAGGTGTGCCGAGCGTCCCTTTCTGTCGAAAAGCTCGAAGCCGAGTTCTGCTTCCAGGCGCTGAATCTGTGCGCTGACGGCAGCCTGCGTGAGGCCGATCCTGTTACCGGCAGCAGCGAATGTGCCTTCGCGTGCTACGGCGATGAGTGTCTTCAGTTCTTTGATCATTCACAAATATTAATTGTGATTCTAAGAAATATATATTGATTTTTATGTTTTGTTTTCCGTCCTAGGATGTTTCCCATCCCCCGGCAGCGGCTGAACCCAAGGCGCCGATGACGGCAGGAATGTTCGCCAACCCACAACAATATGATCGGAGTTCTGATGAGCCTCTCGCCTTTCCACCTCGCTATCCCCGTTTACGATCTGGCTGCAGCGCGCACCTTTTACGGTGAAGTCTTTGGACTTGCAGAAGGGCGCTCCAGTCATCAGTGGGTCGACTTCGATTTTTATGGCCACCAACTGGTCATTCACGAACACCCGAAAACCGCGTCCCAGGAAAGTGTTCACAGCAACCCGGTCGACGGTCATGACGTTCCTGTTCCGCACTTCGGCATCATTCTGGGCTGGCAACAGTGGGAAGCCTTGGCCGAACGCCTGAAGTCCTTTGGCACCGAGTTTGTGATCGAACCGTACATTCGCTTTCAGGGGCAGGTTGGCGAGCAAGCCACCATGTTTCTCTTTGATCCATGCGGCAACGCTCTGGAATTCAAGGCTTTCAAGGATATGAGCCAGCTCTTCGCCAAGTGACAAACGTCATGGCACAACCCGGTTGTGCCATTCGGTCTCAAGTGAGCTGGAAGCTCATGACTCTAGCAACTGCCCTTAGCGCAGACCTTTCATTCCAACAAGAAGGCTAGACATGAAACGTATTCCTCTGGTGTGGCAAATCGTTGCCGGGCTGTTGCTTGGCGTGCTCGTCGGTTGGTATTTCAATACCCATCCGCAGTATCAGACATGGGTGAGTGCGGAGATCCTCAAACCCCTCGGTGACATCTTTATCAAGATGATGAAGATGGTGGTTGTACCCATTGTGTTCTGTTGCATGATTCTGGGGATTGCCGGCGGTGGCGATAACAAGTCATTTGGCCGCATGGGCATCAAGTCACTGGGGTATTTCTTTGCGATAACCGCGCTGGCGATAGTGGTCGGCCTGTGTTTCGCAAATATCTTCGAGCCGGGTACCGGCACCGATATTTCCGGCCTGTCCCACGGCACGGCGTCAATCAACATGGAGCCGTCCAAAGGCGCGCTGGTGATCTTGCAGAACATCGTGCCGGACAATGTTCTGCTGGCGATGTCAGAAGCAAAATTGCTTTCGGTGCTGTTCTTTGCCGTGCTGTTCGGCCTCGCCCTGAATGCGCTGCCGAGAGAAAAAAGTGCACCTGCAATCGCGCTGGTTCAGAGCATTTCCGACGCGATGTTCAAAGTGGTCTCAATGGTCATGGCCTACGCGCCGATTGGGGTCTTCGGCATGATTGGCGCAACGGTCGCGACGTTTGGTTTTGCCTCGCTGTTGCCGTTGCTCAAGTTGATCGGCGTGGTTTACCTGGCGCTGGTGGTCTTCGCCTTGGTGATACTCGGTGGCATTTGCTACTTGATTGGCGAGAACATTTTCAAATTGATCCGCTACTTCCGCAGTGAATTGATTCTGGCGTTCTCAAGTGCCGCATCCGCTGCGGTCATGCCGCAGTTGATGAGCCGGTTGGAGAGCTACGGCGTGCCGCGTCGGATCGTCAGTTTCGTGGTGCCGGTCGGGTATGCATTCAATCTGGACGGCGCTTCGATCTTCCTCGGGGTCGCGACAATCTTCGTCGCGCAGCTCTATGGCATCGACCTGTCGCTGTCGCAGCAGATCCTGCTGGTGGTGACGATGGTGCTGACCTCGAAAGGCGCGGCGGGGGTGCCTGGGTTTGCCATCATCATCCTCTCCGCAACGTTGGCTTCGGCCGGTCTTCCTTTAGAGGGTGTGGCGTTGATCGCAGGTATTTTCAGGATCATCGACAGCGGCACGACCACGCTGAATGTATTGGGCAATGCCATCGCACCGCTGGTGATTGCCAAGTGGGAAAGAGCAACGCTTGAACCTGCACGCGTTCGTCCAGCGGCCGAAGTGTGAGTCTTTAACCGCGAGTCGGTACGACGCATATCTGCTGTTTAAACCGCACTGATAACGAGTGCTCGCCCGCTAACAAAGGGGCGTTTTTTTCCGTCTTTTTACTAGACGACCGGTCTATTGATTTGGAGTGTTTATGATTGATAACGCTGTTGATACCGACCTTTTTTCGCCCATGGCCATGGGCGCGCTGCAATTGGCCAATCGAATTGTCATGGCACCCGTCACGCGCAGCCGGATGGCTGACGACGGTGTGCCTAACGAAATGCACGCGACGTATTACGCCCAACGCGCCAGTGCCGGTTTGATTATCGCCGAAGCGACGAACATTTCTGCCCAGGGGCGCGGCTATGCGATGACCCCGGGAATCTGGTCGCAAGCGCAGGTCGCCGGGTGGAAGAAAGTCACCGATGCCGTACACGCCGCGGGCGGAAAAATCGTCAGCCAGTTGTGGCATGTCGGGCGTTTTTCCAGTGTCGAGTTGCAGCCCAATGGCCAGGCACCGGTCGCGCCTTCGGCGATCAAGGCTGAGGGCAGCACGTACACCGAGAAAGGTTTTGTCGAAGTGTCGATGCCGCGTGCGCTTGAGACCTCGGAAATTCCCGGAATCATCGAGCAGTACAAACTGGCTGCCGAGAACGCCAAGCGCGCCGGTTTCGACGGTGTGGAAGTGCATTCTGCCAACAGTTATCTGCTCGACCAGTTTCTGCGCGATTCGACCAATCAGCGCACCGATCAGTACGGCGGCTCCATCGAAAACCGTGCGCGGCTGACGCTGGAGGTCACCGAAGCGGTGGTTTCGATTTGGGGCAGCGACCGCGTCGGTATCCGACTCTCGCCCGTAACGCCCGATGCCGGCAATACGCCGCCCGACAGCAACGTCATGGCAACTTATGGCTACCTGATCCAGCAACTCAATCGATTCAATCTGGCCTACCTGCATTTCGTCGAAGGCGCCACGGCCACTTCGCGCACCGTGCCGGCGGGCGTGGATCTGGACGCGTTGAGTGCGCAGTTCGAAGGCGCGTTCATTGGCAACAACAATTACGACCTGGCGATGGCGCTTGAGCGTCGGGCGCAGGGCCGTATCGACGCGGTGGCGTTTGGTCGCTTGTTCATTGCCAACCCCGACCTGGTGGAGCGTCTGCGGCGCGGTCTCGAACTGACCATTGCGCCGCGTGAGAGTTACTACGGCGGGGGCGCCAAAGGCTACATCGATTGGCCAACCGCTAACGCCTGAATGACTGCCCGGACGCCATCGCGTTCACTGTAAAGAGGAACGGAACATGAATTATCTGCACAACAAAGTCGCCATCGTCACCGGCGCATCTTCCGGTATCGGGGCGGCAACCACTCGTGCGCTGGCAGCACACGGCGTTCGCGTCGTTGCCGCCGCACTGGATGAACAGGGGCTGAATACGTTCGTCGCCGAGTTGCGTGAAGCCGGTCACGACGTGGCCGCTTTTACCACTGATGTGACCCGGCCGGATCAAACCCGGGCGCTCGCCAGATTCGCTCAGGACACCTATGGCGCTGTCGACATTCTGGTGAACAACGCCGGGCTGATGCTGTTCTCCAACTGGGTCGATCTGGCCGTAGAGGATTGGGACAAGATGATCGACGTGAACATCAAGGGCTATCTCAATGCCACAGCAGCCGTGCTGCCAATGATGTTGGAGCAGAAGTCCGGGCAGATCCTCAACATGGACTCGGTGGCCGGTCAT
Source organism: Pseudomonas sp. VD-NE ins (assembly GCF_031882575.1). Classification (NCBI taxonomy): domain Bacteria; kingdom Pseudomonadati; phylum Pseudomonadota; class Gammaproteobacteria; order Pseudomonadales; family Pseudomonadaceae; genus Pseudomonas; species Pseudomonas sp. VD-NE ins. Next base: position 3,656,135 of record NZ_CP134772.1, on the reverse strand, counting down.
CAGGTCGGGCCAGCGGCGGGTGTTTACAGCGCCACCAAATTTTTCGTGCAAGCCATGACCGAGTCCATGCGCAAGGAGCTGGGCGTGCAACACGGCATCCGCGTCAACACGGTCAGCCCCGGCGTTATCAATACCGGCTGGGCGGACAAGGTCATTGACCCAGAAGGGCGCAAGGCTGCCCAGGAACTCAACCGCATCGCCATCGCACCTGACGATATCGCGCGTGCCGTGATCTACGCGCTCAACCAACCGGAAAACGTCACCATCAACGACCTGATCATTTCGCCGACGCGCCAGGATTGGTGAACGTCGGCTACTCCCGCTGCCGAGTGCCAACCCTGGCTCCCGGCAGACTCTGAAACTCACCTCCAACGATGGGAAACAATCATGTCCAAGAACATCAAAGCCGTGCCGACGGCTGAATACAACGCTGTGATCGCGACCGCCAATCAATACGTAGAAGGCCTTCGCATTGGCAGCGCGCAAGGCGTCGCTCAAGCCTTCCATAAAGAGGCAGTGATGTACGGGTTCACCAACGGCGAACTGCTCGGCGGCCCGATCAAGAACCTGTTCGATTTTGTCGAGAAGAACGGCGCAGCCCCCGAAATCAGCACGCGACTCGACGTGCTGGCGATCACCCCGACCACTGCGGTGGTACGTGTGGACATGGAAACGGATGCAATTGGCGCCGACTACAACGACTACCTGACCCTGATCAAAATCGACGGCGCCTGGAAGGTCATCGCCAAGGTGTATCACCAGTTCGAGGGCTGAGTACCCATCGGTCCCGGCAGTCTGCTGCCGGGATCGGCGAACATCAATTTCAAGGGTTCATGTCATGTCGATGGTTGAATTTTCCGCTGTCCTGGACGGCGATGCACAAAAGATCTGGAACGTAGTGAGGCAGTTTGGCGAGATTCAGGCCTGGCATCCAGCGATTGCGAGCAGCCATATCGAGGGCGGGGGGGCTGAAAGGCCAGGCTGCATTCGCACACTCTCGCTGACCGATGGGGCAGTTGTCAGAGAGCGTCTGTTGTCGGTTGATGAATCAGCGTTAACGCTGTCCTACCGCTTTGAAGAAGCGCCTTTGCCGCTCGACAATTATGTGGCCAGCGTGAAGCTGGTCGCTTTGACCGGGCAAGACAAAACGCTCCTCAGTTGGTCGGCGAGTTTCGATCTTCGAGAGCCGAATGACGCTGAGCACTATCAGGCACTGATCCAAAACCTGATCGTTGAGGGTCACAATGGGCTGCAGGCATTGATCGCTCAGCATTAACAACACACGGTTCACACGCTCTCATTCCTGCAAGGAATGCAGGGCATAAAATTAATGAATTTTTCTTATCTGATGTCTCGGCGTAGTTTCTTCTGAAACAACAAGGAGCCTCGTCGTGAACCCAACGTCAGCAGAAAAATTCGACACCTCCCGCGCCAGCGAATACGCCCGACAAAGTCGCATCGCCCTGGCCGGTTACGACGCCTGTCACGATCTGGCGGCCTGCATGTTGGCGACCAGTCTCGGTTCGTGGCCGGCCAACATACTGGTGGTTGGCGCCGGCGGTACGGCGCAGGAAATCATTGCGATGGCGGCGCTGGAACCGCAGTGGCGTTTCATTGCGGTTGATCCTTCCGCGCCGATGCTCGAAGCCGCCGTGCAGCATTTGGAGGCCAACGACTTGCTGCATCGGACGCAGGTTCATCTCGGGCATGTCGAGGACTTGCCGGCCGATGCGCAATTCGACGCGGCGACATTGATCGGCGTGCTTCATCATTTGAACGGTGACGATGCCAAACGCCAGATCCTGCAATCGATTCAGGCGCGTCTCAAACCGGACGCGCCGCTGATTGTGGCGGGCAATCATTACGCCTATGCCAGCCAACCGTTATTGCTGGAGGCGTGGGGGCAGCGTTGGCGGCAGCAGGGCTCCAGCGCGGAAGAGGTGAAGGCCAAGTTAGGCAAGATTCTGCAAGGCGCCGACCCGCCGCATTCCGAAGCGGCGGTTCAGGTGCTGTTGCGTGAGGCGGGGTTTGGCGAGGCGACGCGGTTTTTCAGCAGTCTGTTCTGGGGCGCGTGGCTGACGTGTAAAAGCGAAAGCCGCTAAAAGTAGCGACTCGGCACTTCCCCCAACACTTGCTTGAACACCGTCGCAAACGCACTGGAGCTGCTGTAGCCCAACACCATGTCATCGATACCGACCTCCAGTGAAGGCTGCTGCAGAAATGCGCAACACACCGCCGCCAGTCGCGGCTCCGCCGGCAACGGCGAATTGAGTGAAAGCGCGGGCATGCTGGCGATTCCATGCGGCAGCAGTGATCTTCGGCCAGCACCCCGGTTCGACTGACTGGCTGCTGATCTTGCTGGTTTTACTGGGGATCATGTTGAGTTCTGGACATCTGCACCCCATGCTGCCGCGCCTTCGCGCACGTCCTTAACGTTCTGCAATGGGTGCCGCCCGCTGTGGCTTGGAAAGTCCGTAGCACTTGCACAATGCCGGTGCAGCGCCAAGGTTCAACTCGGCGTCATACAGGTGCACCGCGCCGATTTTCAGTACCGCGTTTTGTGAACGAATGTTGGCGGGGCCGATGTGGAAATAAACGGTGTCGTAGACCTTGAATGCATGTTCCAGCATCAAAGCTTTCAATTCACGATTGGCCTGGCCACCCCATTTTTCCCGCACCAGAAAGGTGTAGCCGATGGCGATACCCTCGGTCTGATCAGGCGGCGTGTAGTAACTGGACATCCCCACGATCCGTTCCGATTCGATATCGATGACCACAAGTGCTTTTGCGCTGGCCAGCCGAGCGGCGAAGTACGCTTCAAACACCTGCCGCTGATAGCGATCACTGGTGGGGTGGCCGGACCAGATGAGTGGGTCACTGGCGGCCAAAAACAGCGCTTCAAAGTCATTTGCAACCAATGCTCTGAGTTTCAGCGTGCTGCCATGCAGAGCGGGTTGGCAGTCGAAGTCGGGTACAGGCATGGTTCCGTTCCGGGGCGATCTGGGGAGGGAGCCAGTTTAGATCGGCATAACGATGCGCAAAGATCCAATCCGAGCAGTATTCGTGGAGCCAATGGTTTAAGGGTTTTGCAGGGTGAGTTGGTGCAGCTTTTGCTTGGGTAGTCGCGATCCGGAAAGCAGAGGGATTCGAGGCGCCTGTCGACAGGCAATCATCTCGACTCGTGAATCCGCAGGCCGATATCGGCAAAGAACAAATTCAACAGTGCACCTCTGGATGATATGGCTTTGATGATCATGAAGGGATCAGTCGCAGAATCTTGCCCAGAGGTGGTGCTGGAGCCGACTGTGGATCTGTAGCTTTGACAGGGGCACAGGTGTTTGACGGGGCTTTCAGCTTTCGCTGGTTGCAACTGGTTCTGCGGCTTCAGCTTCCAGTTTCGCCCGGTCAGCCTTGCTGATGTACTTGGGCTTTTTCGGCGCGAGTTTGGCGCTGGCCTTTTTCGCCTTTTCCTTGAACAACTGCTTGAGTTTCTTTTGACGATTCATGTTTTCTGTCCGGCCTGCACGTTTGAATATCGGTTAGCGAAGGGCATAAACGTACACATCAATGGACGAGCCACAAGATATGCACTTTGCCCTCAAAAAGGGGCGAATCCTGACGTAAGCCTCGGGCCAAGGCAATGCCAATTCCTCACATCGCGATAAAGTCGCGCACAGCTTTGATGGTCGGCGCCGGGGCTTCCTCCATCAACCAGTGCCCGGCCGCCGGAATCACCACCTCGGTGACGTTGTCCGCAGCATTGCGCATGACGATCGCTTCATTGTTGCCGAAGGACTTTTCACCGCCCACCGCCAGCACCGGCATGCTCAAGTGTTTCTGCAGGACGGGAGCGTTGTCGAGGGTGTCCTGACGAATGCTGCGGAACTGAGCGAAAGCGGCGTGCATGGCGCCGGGGCGGGCGTAGAGCTTGGCGTAATGCTGGCGGGTGCCTTCATCGACTTTGGCCGGGGTGCCGGCGAACTCGTTCCAGAAGCGGTCGAGGTAGATGCGTTCGCGCCCGGCCACCAGACGCTCCATATCCGCACCGCCGAAGTCGAAATGCCAGAGCATCGGCGAACGAACGATGTCGTTCCACGGTGTGATGCCGGGCACGGGCGCATCCATCACCACCAGGCGCTCGGTCAGCTCGGGATAGCGCGCGGCGTAGGCGAACGCGACCATGGTGCCGATGTCGTGACCGATGACCACCGAATGCTCGATCTTCAGTGCGCTCAACACTTGGCGAATGTCGCCGGCCTGGGTCTTCTTGTCGTAGCCGCCCTGTGGAATTGAAGACAAACCCATGCCGCGCAGATCCGGTACCACCACGGTGTGATCGCGGGCCAGATCCGCCGCCAGCGGCGCCCACATGTCACCGGTATCGCCGAAGCCATGCAACAGCACCACGGCGGGGCCCTTGCCACCGACACGCACGTGCATCGTTGCGCCCTCGACCTTGATGTCTTGAGTGTGGAAGGTCGCAGGAAAAGGGACGATGTCGGCGTGTGCCTGAAAGCTCATGGCAAGAAGGGCGAGGGCGGTCAGTAGCGGGCGAGTCATGGCGAAGTCTCCAGGCGTGGTGGCGATGGAGAGAGCGTAGACGTATCGATCAGGGCCGGCGGAGTTTCATTTGGAAGCGAACGCCGCCACGATAAACGCCCCCAGCGCCTTCTCCTCAAGAATCTCGATGGAGAAATGGCCGAAGCGTTTCGGCAGCCAGATGATGCGCGTTCCGGACGGGTGTCGATGGGGCGGGCGTAATCGACGATCGTTCAGCCGGAATAAACTAAGCTGATGTGTAACGTCAAGATGACACTGGAGCATCCCACCATGAAGGCGCGCCGCATGATCAAGTCACGCAGGTTGATTGCAACGATTTCTTCCCTTGCGCTGGTTTTCAGTTCGGCGATGGCATTGGCTGATCCCGGTAATGGAAAAGGTCAGGGGCAGGGCAATGGCAAGGGTAATTCGCAGAATGTGCAGGGCCACGGTAACCAGAAAGGTAACGGCAACAAGGGTAACAACTCGGGTGGTGACTGGAGTCATGGCCCAAGCATCGATCGCGGCAATGTCCTCGGGATTGTTGGCGGCTACCGCGACTACTGGAGCCCGGGGCCTGCGCTGCCACCGGGCATTCAAAAGAATCTTGCGCGTGGCAAACCGCTGCCGCCCGGGATCGCGAAAAAACTCGATGGACGCCTGGTCGGTCACCTGCCGCATTACGATGGCTACGAATGGCAGCAGGTGGGCACGGATCTGATCCTGGTCGCGTTGGCCACCGGCCTGATTTACGAGGTGCTCAACGGGGCGTTTGATTAAGATTTCCTGCCCGTTGCGCACCACCCACCCCGATCAAACGATTTTCAAAGCACTCAGCACGATCAGCGATTGCTCGGCAAACGCCTGGGCCTGTTCGGTCAGCGCGGCGATGTTGGCTTCGGCGGTGGTCAGCGTTTTGCCGTCCTTGACCAATACTTCGTTTTGTTCGGCGATGACGCTCCACGCCAGTTGCGCCCACTCCGCCGGGTGCTGTTTGCCCTGGCGGATTGCAATCAGGAACAGTTGCTGGAAGCGGCTGACCGTGACGCCGCCCCCGGTGACCGGGCTGCTCAGCACCTGGATGTCGGCGTTGAACAGCGCGCGCTTGCACAGTTGCAGGTTGAACGCGGCGCAGCGTTCGTACACCAGCGCCTCGGCGGCTTCGCTCTGGCAAGGGGCTACCGCGCCCATGCTGACCAGGATGGCGATGGCCTGTTCCAGGTCGTCGTAGGCCATTGGTGACACCGCATCGAGCAACTGCTGCATCGTTTTGGCTTCGTAGGTCTGGCCGGCGAGTGCATCGAGGACCGGGCCGTAAATTTCCGCTTGCAGTGACGCTTCGCCAGCGGGGCCGGTGACGCTGGACGCTACGGTTTCTGTCGGCTGCATCAGCACAAATCGTGTATTGAGCATGCGCGACCGGCGCTCGGTCGCGCTGAGTCGGTTGGCACCGCGCACGTACAGATCGCGACGGAAAGCCTGGTTGACGAAGTAGTCACGCGCCTGCTCGCGCATTATCGGGTGCTCGATACCGTCGAGAAAGGCCAGGCCTTCGGCGCTCAGGTTGAGTACGTCGACCGAATCCAGCGGCACCGCCGTCGTGACGTAATCGAGCTTGGCCGGGGCCAGCGCATCCACCATGTCGGCGAAATACATGCAGTTCCAGTCACGATTGAAATATTCGTGGGCGACGTATTGGCGGTCCTGACCTTTGATGGTCTGCAGCCTGGCGCCCAGACTCGGCGCGGCCAGAGCGTACTTGGGATTCGCCGCCAGCAGCGCTTCGGAGAACTGCAGCGCGGCGTCGATGCGCTGATCCGGCCGCGTCGAGTGATTGGCGAAGCGGTCGTGCAGGCTGAACAACTGGCGCAACGGCGCAGCAGGCGACCAACCCGGGAAGGCGTTGTAGCTGACGTAAAGGTGACCACCCGGTTTGAGGTGGCGCCGGGCGAATTCGACAATCAGCTTCTGGTTGTCACGGCTGACCCAGGTCCAGATGCCATGCAGGCTGATGCTGTCGAACTGCGGTAAATCATGGCGCGCCAGCAGTTGCTCGAAGCTATCGTCGTACAGCTTCGCACCGTTGTCGGCAAGTGCTGCGAGCTCAATGGCGTGGGCCGCCTGACCGGGGTGGAAGTCGGTACCGACGAAGCCGGCAGGACTGGCCGTGGCGTGAATATTGATCGACACACCCTGACCAAAACCGAGTTCGCAGTGATACCCGTCGGGATCGTCCAGACCGGCAAAGCCGCGCAACAACAGGCAGTAACGCTGGAAAACCGGATTGATTTCCCGGCTATAGCTGTAGGTGTAGCCTTCGTCGGTGAAATAACCTTCGTTCCAGGCGTTGCTCATGGATGCAGCCTCTTGAATCAAAAATGAGAGATTGGACTTGCGTCGTTCAATCTTGCGCTGTCCACCGGGATGTTGTCGGCAGGATCAAACCATTCGATAGGGTCCATGCGGATATTTTGCCGGGTTACTCATGATCGGAGTTGGCCGCTCTCACAAACGCACGCCCATCTCAAGGGCGCGGGTCTCGAAGCCGAACTCGGCATACAGGCGCACCGCGCGTTCGTTGAAAGGCCAGACCGTCAGGCGCAAGTCCTGCGCATTTTGCTCGATGGCCCAGTCTTTCACCCGTTGAATCAGCGCGCGGCCAATGCCTTTGCCCCAGAACGGCTCGGCGACACACACCGAACCGATGCGAACAACATTCTGCGGCTGCATCAACGGGCCGGAACTGGCGGACAGGTTGGCCGTAATGAACGCGGCGGGCTGATCTCCCACACTGGCGATGAAGACGATCTGACCGGGCTTTTCGAATACACCGGCCCAGTGCGGCAAGTCGCGGGCAAAATCATCAGTCGCGGCGGCGTAGATGTCGGGGCGGGCGGCGTGGTGGACCGAATTGAGCAGTTGACCCAATTCGCTCATTACCAGCGCATCGTCAGCAGTGGCAATGCGGTAGGTGATGACTTCTTCCATGATAAAAATTGCTCCCGGGATGTGTTCATTAGCTTCGCATCCTGCGGTAAACGGCGAAATAAAGCATCCAGGATCCTGCGCGCATTTCAACGAAGCAGGGTGCACCTGGGTCGCTTTTTCAGGCAAATCTGTGCATTGAATGTTTCTGCGTTGAACGAATAATCGAGCGCTCGAATCTTTTGGAGTTGGGCACTGTATGGAAGCGTTACGCATTCAATCTGGCGACATCTATCGTTCACGGACGGCAGCCTCGGAGAGTCGCCCATGAGCCTGCATACCCGCACCAAACGCTTGACCGTGCCGCAACTGGTCGCCATGAAAGGCCAGCAGAAAATCGTCTCGCTGACGGCGTATTCCAGCAGTATCGCCAAATTGATCGACCCGATCGTCGACTTCATTCTGGTCGGCGATTCCACGGCCATGGTCGGTTACGGCCGCGCCTCGACGCTGAGCATGCAGCTCGAAGAAATCATCGGCCACACGCGGGCGGTGGTCGATAGCACGCGCCTGGCCTGTGTGGTGGCCGACATGCCGTTTGGCAGTTATCAAGAATCCCACGAGCAGGCCTTTCGTAATTGCGCTCAGGTATTGGCGCGTACTGGTTGCGACGCGGTCAAACTGGAAGCCAACAAGGCCTTGGCGCCGACGGTCGAGTTTCTCGTGGCGCGCGGGATTCCGGTCATGGCCCATGTCGGCTTGATGCCGCAGTTCGTCAATGTCATGGGCGGCTTCAAGGCTCAGGGCCTGACCGCTGAAACCGCTGCAGTGATTGCCGAAGACGCTCGGGCCAATCTCGATGCGGGCGCCTTCAGCCTGTTGCTCGAAGGTGTGGCCGAGGGCGTGGCGCGGCAGATTACGCTGGACTCGACAATGCCCACCATCGGCATCGGCGCCTCGCCGGCCTGCGACGGACAGGTGCTGGTCACCGAAGATGTACTCGGCCTGGGCGGTGAGCATCTGCCGCGTTTCGTCAAACGCTACGCTGATGTCGGCGCAGTGATCAGCGAGGCTTGTGCGCAGTTTGCTGACGATGTGCGCCATGGTCGGTTTCCTGAAGCGCGGCATTGTTATGGACTGTAGATGCGGTTTTCTTCGGTGATCGCCTGCGCCAGTCGTTGCACCGCGTGGCCGATGTTCTTGTCCCAATCGAGGCTGTAGCTCAGGCGCAGGTGCTGTTTCCAGGCGCCTTGCTGGCTGAAGATTTCGCCGGGGGCGATGACGATCCGCTCGGCCAGCAGGCGCTCGAACACCCGTTGCATGTCGATCGGCCGCACAGCCTTGAGCCAGAAGCTCGCACCGCCTTGCGGGGCGAGCACCTGCCAGTGACCGCTACCGTGCTCTTCCAGCAAGGTCTGCAACTGTTGCATGCGCTTGACCAACAGTGCGCGCAGCATCGTCAGGTGCTGGTCAATGCGCCTGCAGTTGTAGAGTCTGGCAATCGCTTTCTGCCGCACCGGCGAGAGGCGAAATCCGCGCTGCATAAACAGTCGATGAAATTGCGTGGCCTGCTGGCGACACAGCACGTAGCCGTACGGCGCTTCGCCGCCAATAATCTTGTCGAACGTCGAGAACACCAGCAGCTTGTCCGGATCGGCAAAGTCGCGATAACGCGCGGCTGACTTGGAGAAACTCAACTCGCCCCACGTGTCGTTTTCGAACAGCCATATTTCCCGCTCGGCCAGCCAGTCACAGATCTGCTGTTTATCCTGCGCGGGCATCAACCGGCCCTGAGGAATATTCACCGTGGAGGAGAGCACCGCCAAGCGCACCGGTTCGCGTGTGAGTAACGCCCTCAACGCGGGCAGGTTGAAGCGACCGTCATCGCCAAGGGGCATTTCGACAACGCGGATATTGGCTGCCTGCAACTGGCGCAGAATCGCCCACGAGCAGGGCGATTCGACCAGCGCCACGCTGCCACCGAGGTTCAAGGCGCCGAGCGACAATTCCAGTACGCTGCGCAGGTCCGCGCCGATATACACCTGCTCGGCCTGCCAGTGGTTGTGAGCGGAACGGGTGTAGCGTTCCGCCAGGGCCGCGCGCAATTCCGGCTCGCCGAGGGGTTGATAGAGCGGCGCGGGCGAGCGCGGGTATTGGCGAGTCAGTTCGCGCTCCATCGTCAACAACGGGCCTTGCAGCGATAGCAGCATCGCCGGCGCATCGCTGCTCAGTGCCAGCATGCCGGGCTGACGGGCGCTGGCGAAGACGTGGTCCAGAAGATTGCCTGAGTTGGCCGTCACCGGCGCCGCCGGTTTGGACCGGGTGAAATAGCCGAACCTGGCTTTGGCGTGGATTCTGCCTTCGTCCTCGAGCAGTGCGTAGGCGTATTTGGTTGTCGACACCGAAACGCCGAGGCGCAGGGCCAGTTGTCGCAGGGACGGCAGTTTCTGTTCAGTCGTGCCACTGGCCGCCTCGATCAGGCCGAGCAGGTAGTGATAGACCGTTTGATAGGCGAACGCGGTGTCCTTGGGGGCCGGCAATGTTGTTCTCCTTTTCACTGCGATTTTCCGCTGTCCGAGTTGCGCAAAATAACCATGCGTTGCTGGTGCGCATTCCTTGCTGCAAGACGTCGGCGAGTCTAAATCAAGCGTCGCCTGAGTTCTGAAAAAAGCGCTGAGGACGGCACGGCCCAAGAGCGCTGGATGTCTGGCGATCGAGGATTTCTTCACTGGCGAGGCGCCCGACGATTGCCGCCAGCGTTACACCGGGATGCATCGCACAAACGTAAACTCCGCCGAAGCCGGGCAGGTAGCCGACCACGGGGATGCCATCAGCAGGCATCGGCCGGATTCCGACGGCGACGGTTTGCGGCGCAATGGAAACCACCCCGTGAAGTTCTTTGCGTATGGCTTCGGCGGTTTGCCGGGCGATGTCCTTCGGCGAGTTGCCCGGCGCTTCTCCCAGATAATCTTCAACGGCCAGCAACGTGGCGTCGGCGCTTTGCCGAATTTCCATTTCGGGGCTGGAGATGATGCCTTTGACGAGGCCCGGTTGGGTCTTGTAGCGGATAAAAATGGCAGGCGAGGCGTCGATGGGCAGGGAGGCGTTGAGCATCTGTGTTAACTGCCGGGTGCCAGTCCCGGCGGCAAGCACAACAAGGTCGGCATCAAACGTGCCCGCTGTGGTTTCAACGCCGGTGACATCTGCGTTGCAGGTTTTGAAAGCGGTCACTCGGGTTTGCGTGAGCAATTGCGCGCCCAGCACCCGGGCGCCGGCAATCAAGGCGTGGGTGGCCTGCACGGCGTCGAGCGCGCCTTCTTCCGCGCGATACAACGCGCGGGGAGGGGGATTTTTCAGGTTGGGCTCGCGGGCAAGCACTTCGGCAGACGCTAACAATGTCGCCGACGCCGGATACTCTGCTGATTCGTTGTACGACAGCGCTCCGGTCCAGCGAATCTGCAAATCCGGCAGCTCGGTTTCGAGTCGTCGATATGCTTCTATGGCCATACCGCGCAACTGCGCAATCGGATCAGCGCCGGCGTACGTGGCAGTGATCCAGGCGAAAGAGCTTGCCGTCACGCCGCTCGCGATCTCGTCAGCCTCGATTAACGTGACCTGCGCACCTTTACCGGACAGGTGATACGCAAGGGAGGCGCCGACGATGCCTGCACCCACCACCACAATTCGCCCACAAGCTTTCTGGTCCATTTCAACATTCCCTGTTGTCGACGGCTGATCCTGCAACAGGGTGACGCTGGGAGCAAACAGAAAAAAGCCCGACCAAAGCCGGGCTCGTAAATCTGCAACGGGTTAAGCAGCCATGTTGCCGGCAGCCATTTCCTTCTTGCAACTGGCCTTCATGGCCTCCATCTGCGCGCCCAGCTCTTCGAGTTTTTCCTTGCCCAGGAGCTTTTTCGCCTGAGGAAACATTTCCGTCTCTTCCTCTTCGATATGGTGCTCCAGCAGTTCCTTGACCACTTTCACCCGACCGGAAAACTCCGGGGTTCCCGGATCGGTCAGTTTGAGATCGGGCAGCACCAGCGAGTCCACGGTGCGGTGTTCTTCCTTGGCTTCGAAATACATGACGTCCTGTTCCTTGCTGCCGGCGGCCTTGAACGCCGGATAGAGGATTTCCTCTTCAAGGCGGGTATGGATGGATATTTCCATTTCCAGTTTGCCCAACAGCTCGACACGTTTTTTCAGCGCCCGCTCCGTCGAGTCGCTGAGTTGGCTGAGGATGTCTTTGACTTTCGCATGATCGGCTTTGAGAAGGTCGATGGCGTTCATTATGAGTTGCCTCTGCTGTCACGGAGTGAACACAGGCCGTTGTTTCACGGATCTGTGGATGCCCTGAACCCACAGCATTTGGCGTGCCATTCCTTGACAGATGTTCAAGCGCGATGGATCAAGGACTTGCTACGGCACAGGCAAAAAGCCTTCGTGCAGCCTGCATGAAAACGGCGTTGCAGGCATTGCAGATCACGGCTTCGCAGCCAGTCATGGCCCGCTGATCCGAATATGCAAAAGCGTTCTGAACTCGTTTTGGCGTTGCCCTGCCGTATGGGAGACAGCTGCCATTTCACTCAAGCGATCGAGGAACTCACCATGCGAGCAATGACCTATCACGGCGCCCATGACGTCAGAGTCGAAACCGTGCCAGATCCAAAGCTGGATGCCGCCGACGATATCATTCTGCGGGTGACGGCCACAGCGATTTGCGGCTCTGACCTGCAACTGTATCGCGGCAAGATCCCGACGGTAGAGCATGGCGATATCTTCGGCCATGAGTTCATGGGCATCGTTGAGGAAACCGGTGCGGCGGTGACTGCGGTGCAGCCCGGTGACCGGGTGGTGATTCCTTTCGTGATTGCCTGCGGCGACTGTTTTTTCTGTCAGCAGGAGCTGTATGCCGCGTGCGAAACCACCAATAGCGGTCCCGGCGCGGCGATGAACAAGAAAATCATCCCGCCACCTGCCGCTTTGTTTGGTTTTAGCCGTCTGTACGGTGGAATCCCCGGAGGCCAGGCGGAACTGGTGCGGGTGCCCAAGGCCAATATGGGGCCGTTCAAGGTGCCGGGGACACTCTCGGATGAGAAGGTGTTGTTTCTCTCGGACATCCTGCCAACCGCCTGGCAAGCCGTGACCAACACTGGCATCGGTCAAGGTTCAAGCATCGCGATTTATGGTGCCGGACCCGTTGGCTTGCTTAGCGCAGCATGCGCGAGAATGCTCGGCGCCGAACGGATTTTCATGGTCGATCACCACCCCTATCGGCTCGATTACGCGCAACGCACCTACGGCGTAATACCGATCAACTTCGATGACGACGATGACCCCGCCGATACCATCATTCGCCAGACCCCGGGCAGTCGTGGCGTCGATGCCGTGGTTGACGCCGTAGGGTTCGAAGCCAAGGGCAGCACCACTGAAACGATCCTCGCCACACTCAAGCTTGAAGGCAGCAGCGGCAAAGCGCTGCGCCAGTGCATCGCCGCTGTGCGGCGCGGCGGAGTGGTGAGCGTGCCAGGCGTTTACTCGGGCTTCATCCACGGCTTTTTGTTTGGCGATGCCTTCGACAAAGGCCTGACGTTCAAAATGGGCCAGACCCATGTGCAGCGCTATTTGCCTGAGCTGCTCGGCTATATCGAAACCGGCGCCTTGCAACCCGACGCGATCATCACGCATCGGCTGTCCCTTGAGCAGGCCGCCGAGGGCTACAAGATCTTCGACAAGAAAGAGGAAAATTGCCGCAAGGTCATTCTGACCCCCGGCAGCAGTGACGTGCCGCTGGCACAAATGGAAGAAGAGATGCCGCCGTTGGTGCCCGTCAGTTGATCAACCTTGAACAGCGGGGCGCGCCAACGGCAAGCCCCGCACCACGGCAAATGAATCAGGTTATGACGCCGAATGTTGACGGACATGCTTGGGCCCCGCCAATGCCCAGGCAATCAAGCCGAACAACGGCACAAACACGATCAGCACGATCCACACGCCTTTGTTGCTCGTTTTCCCCTCGCTCTTGCGCACCCGATTGATGGCCCAGAGTTCGATTAGCAGAAGAACTGCCGCCAGTACGATCCACACGGTTTCGATTTGCATTGGCTACCTCCTGATGGTCTGTTCGTTAGGTGGCGTGTGGTGCGACGGGTTCATTTATTTTTCTTCAAGGCGTTGAGCTGGCGGGCCAGTTCCAGTGCCACCCGACCGCTGTCAAAGGTCGGCAACAGGTGGGTGAAGGGGATGTCGATCATTCGGTTCTCGCGCACCGCGCGCAGTTGTGAGAGCACCGGATCGTGGGTCAACAGGTAGCGTTTGCGACTGGCAGGTGACCAGTCGGCGTCGGCCAGCAGGATCACGTCCGGGTCGCTGGCCAGCAGGGTTTCGCTGTTTACCGTGACTCGATAGAGGTTGATGTCGGCGAACACATTGCGTGCACCAACGGCGGCCAGCAGCGGAGTGACAAATCCGCGTCGGCCTTCGCTGTCGAGGCCTTTGACTTCGCTGTCGAGATAGAACACGGACAATGGTTTACCCGCACCGGCCAAGGCTCGGGCGCTGGCAATGTCCTTTTCCATGGAGTCGATCAATGCTTGGGCTTTTTGCTGCTGGTGCAGCAGCTTGCCCAGCGTCAGCAAGTCATTGCGTACATGCGCGAAATAATCCAGCGAATGCCCGTTGCAGGCGGATTCCAGCAGATACGAACCCACGCCATTGCGCGCCAGTCCCGAGCGTGAGGTCACCCCGTCGCCGAACGCCGTGGCAAAACCGCCGATAACCAGATCCGGCTTCGCAGCGTAAAGCACTTCGCTGGCCGGGTACTGCCGCGCGATTACCGGCACGCCGAAATACGCGGAGGGCCGCTGCCCGGCCTCGGTGTCATCCAGATAGGCCACGCCGACCAGCGCTGGCCCGGCACCCAGTGCCAGCACGAGATCAGCCGCATGCTGATTGAGCGCGACGATGCGCGAAGGCTGAACCGCGCTCCATTCTTCGCCGCAATTGAGGTAATTGTCGGCGAGCACAGGCGTTGAGCCGAGCAGGGCGCCAAGCATATACAGGATCGATCTCATCCCCGCGCCTTGATCAGCAAATCCGCAACCACTTCACCGCCCACCAGATGCCCTTCGACCAGCCGCTGCACATCTTCATGGCTGCGCACGCCATACCAGCAGCGTTCCGGATACACGGTCACGATCGGCCCCAGATTGCACGGAAACTGGCAGTGCGTGCGTGTCAGCAAAACGCCGCCCGGCGTCTCGATGCAATCGTGCTCCAGCAGGTGCCGGCGCAAGGTTTTCCATAACTGCAAGGCGCCGCGCTGGGTGCAGCGCGGGCCGGTGCAGAGGAATACATGGCGCGCATGCTCGGGCACATGCGACCAGTCCGGGTGGCTGTCGACGCCGTCGATGGTGGTGATCTCACTCATCAGAAGCGGTACGTGTAGCGCACTTCGGAGGTGAACGGCCGGCCGAGGTTGTCGACGTTACTCGAGCGACTGGTGACGTAATCGCGATCGAAGAGGTTTTCCACCAGCAGGCTGACGCGGTGTTGGTGAGCATTGTCGAGGTAGCGATAAGTGTCGGCGTCGACCACTGAATAATGGCCGTATTCAACTTGCTTCGAGCTTTTGATGTCGCGGATATAGCGGATCGCACCGCCAACGCCCCATAGGCGATTTTCCGCTTCATAACCCACGCGCGAACGGGCGAAGAAGCTCGGGATGTCATTGATCGTCACACCCGTGCGCGATTCGGTGAGGTTGCGGGTCATGTCCGCTTGCAGACTCCATTGATCGTTGAACGCCAGTTTCGCGTCGGCCTCGAAACCGCGCATCTGGATCGTGCCTTCACCGTTGACCCACTGAATGCCGTCGAGGGTGATCAAGTCGTCGATCTTGCGTTTGAACAGGGTCACGCTGGCGCTGAATTCGCGATCCAGCAAAAAGCCTTTGTAGTCGACACCCAGCTCCGCGTTGCGGCTTTTTTCCGGTCTCAGGTTGCGGTTGCCGATCTCGTCGCCCGGCTCGTTGACGAACAGTTGCTCGGCGTTCGGCAGTTTGTAGGCGCTGCCGTACTGACCGCGCACCGACCAGTTGTCGTTGAGGTCATACAGCGAAGTGAGCATGCCGACCGTGGCACTGTCGCCGCCGCTCATGCCTTCGTGACGCACGCCGATGCTCGGGTGCCAGTCGGGCAGGGCGTCGATCTGCGGACGCAGTTGCGTGTAAAACGCATGGGCTTCGGCCTTGTCGTTGTCGATGATCAGCACATCGTCCTGTCCCTTGAACCATTGGTTGTCGGTGCCGAACACCAGCACATGGCCGCCGGGCAGTTCAGCCTTGCCTTCGGCTTGCACACCCCAGTCGGTGAAGCCCCAATAGTCGTTGTGGTTGATGACGTTGGTGTCGCCACCGGCGACGTTGTTGACGCGCGTGTAGCGGGTGTCCCAGTCGTTGATATGCCCTTTTACGAAATAGCTCAGGCGCTCGTTGATGTTCTGCTCGAAGGTCGCCGTGGCGATCTGCTGCACGCGGTCGTTGGTAGTCTTGTGATTGTCGATCGGACGGGCGAAGTCGAGGTTGGCGTCGGCGTACTGGTAGAACAGTTCCAGTCGCGAATCATCGCCGAACGACTGAATGGCCTTGCCGCCGAACGTGGTGACTTCGTAGGCGCGGTTCTTCTCGCTGACGTTTTTCATGTCGCGGTTGCGATACGGCTGGTAACCGTCGGAGACGTTGTGGCTGACGTACGCCAGCAGACCGAGATCGCCAAAACCGTTCGTGAAGATGTTCTCGACCCGAGCGTCTTCGGTGGTGCCGCCGAAAGTGTCCACACCGAGGTTCACTTCGCCGGAGGCTTTGCGCGATTGCGGGCTGCGGGTGACGATGTTGATCACACCGGACACGGCTTGGGTGCCGAACAACAGGCTCTGGCCGCCCTTGAGCACTTCGATGCGCTCGATGGCATTGGCCGGCAGGGTGTCCAGATAGAGGCCGCCGTACAGGCGATTGTTCAGGCGCACGCCGTCGAGCAGGATCAGCGTGTCGTCATTGCGCCCACCGAGCAACGAATAAGTGCCGTAGTCGAAAGGACCGTTTTTCGGCGCCACATACAAGCCGGGAATGAACATCTGCATGACGCGGCTGACATCGGCGCTGGGGCCTGCGCGTTCGATCTGCTCACGGGTAACGATCTCGACCTTGCTGCCGAACTTCGCCATGTCGGCGACGGTGGTGGATTCCACCGACGGTGCAGAAACGATTTGCTGGTTGAGTTCCAGTGGCGCGTCATCGGCCAGCAGCAGCGGGCTGAACAGGCAGCCAAGGAACAGGGTTGGAGCAGAAGTGTTGAAAGGTCGAATCATTGTCTTCTCGAAAAGGATCTTCGCAGAAGAGCATGCAGGAGAAGGCATCGCGCACAGCCAATACCGGCCCATGCCCGCCCACCGCAGGATTTTGCCAAACGAAATTCCAGGCCGGTCTCCGGGCTCGCGCGTATCGAGGCTTTCACCTTCCCATGGCCGTTCGGCCACAGTGGTGTATCGAAAGCATCACGCGCATACCGTTGCGGGGGCAGCACCGGACTTGTTCGAAAAGAACGTACCGGTTTCCCGTTTCACCCCATGCACGGCGGCATGGGACACCTGAAACTGGGCGGCATCTGAACATTCGACAGACCGTTCGTCAACTTGCCGGTACCGACTCTCGAACCGCGAATTACCAACTTTGGAAATAACTACTAAGGTCAATAGCGGTCATCACAACGCAATATCGCGCGGCGTCGACAGGCGTGAGGGATACGCCAGGCACGCTGAACAGGGAGGTTCTCATGCACGGTGCCAGTAGCCATTATCACGGTGGGCACGCCCCGCATTTCATTCGCAACGCATTACTGGTCGCCATGGCCAACACCCTGATGTTCGCCGATGCGCAGGCCGCGTGCGGGCCTTTGGCGGCGGGTGCCTACAACGTCTCGCAAACCTGCTTGCCTGCCTCCGGTGTCGATGCGTCGATCAGCACTCAGACGGGCACCACCATCACCACCACCGCCGGCTCCTCGTTGAACAGTCGTGGCAACAATGCCAACACCACGCTGACACTCAGCGGCACCACGGTGAACAGCACGCCACCCACGGCCGCCAACGCAGTGTTTGCCAATGTCATCGGCACCACCGGCAACGCCAGCCTGAGTGTCAATGGCGCCACCAACACGGTCAATGTCGGTGGCAGTGGCCTCGATGCGCTGGCGATAACCAATGCCGGCGCCGGGGCGTCGACGTTTTTCAGTGAGTTCCGGTACCACGCTGAACATCCTCAACACCGTGGTCGGCAATGAACACGACGGCATTGACATCAATGCCAGCGGCGGCGGGGCGATCAACCTGAATCATCAGGGCAATGGCCAGATCACCTTGCTCGGCGGCAACGGCATCTGGACCAAAGCCACGGGCAGTGGCGAGATCAACGTCAACGTCGGCAGTGGCGTGAGCATTCTGGTCAACAATGATGATGCTCTGTCGGCCGGATCTCCGATCGGCGACGAAACGTTGCCCACGGCGGGCATTGGTAACCATGCCGGCGTGCATACCCGCGCAGTCAATGGCAACACCACACTGATCAACGCGGCGAACGTGCAGAGCATCGGCATGAACGCTTTCGGTCTGTTTACTGAAGGTGGCAATGGCATTACCCGTCTCACCAACAGCGGAACGCTGACCACCAGCGGCCTCAACGGTTTTGGCATTCGTTCGTTTGCCACGGTCGGCAGCATCGCCATCGTCAACAGTGGCGCTATCACGACGACGGGCGGTGCCGCGCACGGTATCTATGCCAATGACAACGTCGGCGGCAGCGGTTCGATCAGCATCGAGAACAATGCCGCCATCAACGTCGGCAGCACGGCAAACACCGCCGGTTCGCGGGCGATCTACGTGATCAAGCGCGGCACCGGTGATGTCTCGATCACCGGTAGCGGCAACATCAATGTCCTCGGCGACATCAACACCACCCGGGCCTACGCGATCATTGTCAGCGCGGAAAACAACAATGTGCTGATCGATTACTCGGGTGATCTGTTTGCCAGTGGCTTTGGCGCGGGCGGTATTCGGGTCGACTCGACCGGGGGCAGCGTCCAGGTCAACTATCGCGGCAATCGCATCGAAACCCTGCACAGCAACGCCAACGGCATCTATGTCTCGACGCAGTCGCCGACGGGCACGGTCAACGTCAACGCGGGCGGCACCATCATCACCCATTCGAACGCCGGTTCGGGCGACGGCACGGGCATTGGCGCCTTTGGTATCCAGGCGCTGACGCTGGGCGGCGATGTGGGTGTCGTTTTCAATGGTCCGCTGATCGACGTCAACGGCCAGGGCGCGGCAATTCTCGCCGGCAATGCCTTCAACTCGGGCAGCGGGCTGGGCACCTTGAATGTCAGCAACAGCGGGGAATTGATTGCGCGGGGCAATGAACAGCGCGGCATCCGCACGCTGTCGGTGACTGGCGCGCAGAGCGTGGTCAACAGCGGCGCGATCCAGACACTCGGCGCGAGCAACAGTCAGGGCATTCTCGCCGCGGCCTCGGGTGCAGCGGATCTGACAGTCAGCAACAGCGGCGCGATCACCACTCGAGGCATTGGCTCGTCGGCGATCGACGCGTTGACCGAGGGCGGCAGCGCCACCGTGACCAACACGGCAACCCTTCAGGGCGGGCGAGGCGACAGCAGCGGCGTCGCCCTCGGCGGTGCGAGCCAGACGTTGAACAACTCAGGTGCGATCAGTGCGCTGAGTGATGTCGCCGTACGCGCCGATGCGACCACACCGGGCACGACGTTTACGCTCAACAACACCGGGCAAATGACCGGCGCCGTGAATGCCGTCAGCGCGGCCAGTTCAGTGGCCAACAGCGGCACCTGGACGCTGCGCAATTTTACTGACAGCAGTGGCACCCGCGATACCTGGGGCGTTGCCGTCAGTGATCTCGGCGCATCGGGCGCCAACAGCATCGATAACAGCGGTGTGCTTCGTCTGGCGGCGCAACCGGCGACGGGCATCGTCAACTTCAACCCCAGCGGCGCCTATCTGCCTCTGGGGCAAACGGCCAATAGTCCAACGTTGGGCGGCGCCGTGCAGGGGCAGTTGCTCGGTGTAAACCGATTCACCAACAGCGGCACGCTTGACCTTGCCGCCGGCAGCAACACCGTCGGCAATGTGCTGCTGATCAGCGGCGCCAACACCGCCGGCACCGATGGCGGTGGGGTGTTCGTGTCCAATGGCGGCAGGTTGCTGCTTAACACCACGTTGAATGGCGGTGGCGCGAACAGTCTCTCCGACATGCTGGTGGTGGATTCGACGACCACCGCCAGTGGCCGCACCACCGGCGTGATCGTGAGCAACGTCGGCGGCCAGGGTGAACTGACTCAGGGCAATGGCATTGCGGTGGTCGAACTGCTCAATAAAACCGAAGCCGCGAGTGACGCCAATGCGTTTCAACTAGCCCGGCGTGTCGTCGCCGGCCCCTACGAATATCGCCTGCAACAAGGTGCCGAGGATGGTAGCGGCAAGGACACCTGGTATCTGCGTTCGGACGCGGTGCCACCGGACGGTCCTCCCGGTCCTCCTGATCCTGATCCTGATCCTGATCCCGAGCCATCCCCGGTGCCGAATTACCGCCCGGAAGTATCGCTGTACGGCGCAGTCCCGGCGTTGGCGCTGGTCTACGGCCGGACGATGGTCGACACCCTTCACGAGCGGGTCGGTGAGGAACGTCTGAATCGCGGTGATCCGTTGCCCAAGGAAGACGAGTCGACCCTGGCGCCATCGATGGGCTGGGGCCGGGTGATCTACCGCAGCGGCAAACAGGATGGTGATCGCAAAAACGCCTTGGGCAACACGCCCGAATACAACTACGACCTGACGGCTTTTCAGGTCGGCACCGACCTCTACCGCAAGGATCGGCCCGACGGCAGTCACGAACAGGCCGGGCTGTCGTTGTCCGCCGGGACCATCGACGCCGGCGTCAGCCACTACACCCGGCGCGCCGCCGGTGAAGACACCTTGCGCGCTTACGGCGTTGGTGCGTACTGGACGCACTTCGGCCCCTCCGGTTGGTATCTGGACGGGGTGTTGCAAGTCAATCGCTTCGACATCGAAGCCAAACCCAACGACATGGCCAAACTGAAAACCCGTGGCTGGGGCTATACCGCGTCGCTGGAAAACGGCTACCCGTACGAAGTCGACAAAGACTGGTACATCGAGCCGCAATTACAGGCGATCTACAGTTACGTCGATCTGGACAGCAGTGATGACGTCGGCGCGAAAATTCGCTTCAAGGATGTCGACTCACTGATCGGTCGCGCCGGCGTGCGCATCGCCAAGGACTGGGACACCGAAGGCGTCGACAACAGCGCACGGCGCACCAACGGCTGGATCCGGCCGAGTATCTGGCATGAATTCAAGGGGCAGCCGAAAACCGAGTTTTCCTCCGAGTCGGGGTACATCCCGTTCGAATCCGACATCCAGGGCACGTGGGGCGAGGTCAATGTGGGGGTGGATTACCAGGCCAACCGGCGCACCACGTTCACCGCTTCGGCTGGCTATAGGCAGGGGTTCGATGGCGACAGCCATGGGTATGACGCGATGTTGGGGTTCAAGATCAATTTCTAGGGCATTCGGCTACACCGCTATCGCGAGCAGGCGAAGGCCTACATTGGATGGCTTGCTGACGTTCAGCCCTATATCCTTCCCGCCTGTTTGATGGACTGACTTAGGGAAGAATTGCATGCCGTTCAGGGTGATGGTGGTCGGTGGTTACGGAAACTTCGGCAGCATCGTGTGCCGGCATCTGGCGCTGACGCCGGACATTGGCCTGGTGCTTTCGGGCCGTGACCCGCGCAAATTGCAGCGCAAACTCGATGAGCTGAACAGCCAATCGGGCAACGTCTGCGAAGGCTGGTGCGGCGATGCCATGGGCGCGGAGTTCAAAGCCGCGTTGCGCGCGCTGAACATTCAGTTGGTCGTCCACACCGGCGGGCCGTTTCAGGGGCAATCCTACGCCGTCGCCGAGAGCTGCATCGACGCTGGTGTGAACTACTGCGATCTGGCGGACTGCCGCACGTTCGTCAACGGCATCGACGTGCTCGATGCCCGGGCGAAAGAGGCCGGCGTGGCGATCCTCAGTGGTTGCAGCTCGGTGCCGACGCTGTCGTCGGCAATCATCGATGAACAGCGTCAGCGTTTTTCACGCATCGACTCGATCGAACACGGCATTTCTTCATCGGCGAAAATGCCGGGCTTGTCGACCATCGAAGGTGTACTCGCTTACGCCGGCAAACCGATCAAGCAACTGAAAAACGGCAAGGTGCATGAAGTGTCCGGCTGGCTGGACCTGACCTTGCGCAAAATGCCGCAGATGGGCACTCGTCTGCTGGCCAACGTTGATGTGCCGGACATGGACATCTTTGCCGGTCGTTATGGCGCGCAGACCCTGAAGTTCAAGGCTGGCGCCGGGCTTAAACTTGGCGGCGTTGCCAACGGTCTGTTGGCTCAGGCGCTGAAAGTCGGACTGGTGCGCGACCATGCCTTGTGGGCCGGCAGACTGCATCGCCTGGGCACGCATTTCGAGCGTTTCGGCGATGGCAAAAGTGCGATGTACATCGACGTGCAGGGCCTTGGCGTTGACGGCAAACCGCTGTCGATGACCGCGCAACTCACCGCCCTGAACGACAAAGGCCCGGAGATCCCCAGCTGCGCCGCCGTGGCCCTGGCGACAAAAATGGCCTCAGGCTACGTGCCGGCCGCCGGTGCCCGACCGTGCGTGGGCGAAATCAGCGTCGCCGAATACATGGCCGCGATCAACGATCCTGACAACCTGAGCCTGGCCGTGAACTTCTCGGACGGGCAGCGCTGACATGCTCTATCTGTGCCTGAAGTACCTGCACATCATCGCCGCGATCTTCCTGTTCGGCTTCGGCATGGGCTCCTACCTCTACCTGATCGCCGCCAGCCGCACCGGCAATCCGCAAGTGATAGCGCACGTCGCGCGCATGGTCGTGCGCTTCGACACGTGGATCACCACGCCGGCCGGCTTCGTGCAGATCATCACCGGCTATCTGTTGATGCGCCTGTCGGGGCTGAGCATGAGCAACGAGTGGGTGCTGACCTCGCTGATCATCTTCTTCTGCGTCGGCTCGCTGTGGTTGCCGGTGTTGCTCCTGCAGAAGCGCCTGTATGTGATGGCGTCGAGTGCGGGCGAGGCGGGGGGCAGCCTTGA
Source organism: Pseudomonas sp. VD-NE ins (assembly GCF_031882575.1). Lineage (NCBI taxonomy): Bacteria > Pseudomonadati > Pseudomonadota > Gammaproteobacteria > Pseudomonadales > Pseudomonadaceae > Pseudomonas > Pseudomonas sp. VD-NE ins. The sequence continues at coordinate 3,633,403 of NZ_CP134772.1, read as the reverse complement.
TGAGCAATACCAAGGTGTGTACCGCCAGTGGTTCTGGATGGGGGTGCTCGGGTTTGCCGGGATGTTTGTCATCGTGCTGATGATGGTGACGAAGATGACGCCGCTGCAGTTGTTCAGCTTGCTGACGTAGAGGCCGTTGCTTTCAGAAAGCGCTGTTCATGATCCGGGGTGGGCAGCAGGCAGGTGTCGTACTTGCCGAACAGTCGGTAACGGTTAAGCGCGATGCGGTCGTAGGCCCAGTCGCGCAAGCCGCGAGGGAATACCCGCAGCAGTCGCAATGGCTGCCAGCGGGCGGGTAATTGGCTGATGACTTCGAGGAACGCGTCTGAGCGTTCCCAGTAGTGGCGGTCGCGGATGACGGCCATGGTGTCGAATTGGTCGATGGGCAGGCCGGCCCATGCGAGCAAAGCCTGCCCCTCCGGCGACTGCACCGCTGCCAGACGTACGCGACGTTGATGATCGTGGCGAATCAAAAAACGCGCCCAGCCATTGCAGAGTTTGCACACGCCATCGAACAAGACCACGGATTCGCCGGGGTTGAGGAACGGGGCGGGGGTTGGGCGGGTTTTTGAGGTGGGCATAGGGTTTGTGTTCAAGAGGTCGGGTGTTGCGATCATAGCGCCGCGAGCAGTTGTTCGCGAATGACTGCCTCAGGCAGAACCGTGGATATAAAGGTCAGACCCCGTTTAGACGTGGACCTTATTGTTGCGTGACGAATGTCAACTCAGGCCAAATCTCACGCCACGCTTTGGATCGCATGCGATCCAGAAACAGGTGGGACTTTTCGGATTTGAATCGATCGGTCGGGCGTACCACCGCCGAGAACAAGTCTTCCAGCCCCAACGGCGCTGAAACCTCCACTTCACCAATGGCGGGAATCTCAGGATTTCGGAGAATGCGATTTATGCGAGTCATTCGCAGTGGGCGAGAGCGCTCGGCACGGAACCAAGCGCTCAGGGTAGGGCGGGGCACTTACGGCTCCACCCTGACGTTTCAGCCTTTGTTTGCGTTTAGCTTGCGCAGTTCTTCGTAGGTCGCCGACTGGACGAACCAGAAGCCGGAAATGATGCACCAGCACAGGGTGCCGGCCACGAAGATACCCAGCGCCGGGAGGAACCCGCTGGTGAAAATCGCGACGATAGCGACCAGCCAGATGAACGCCAGGGAGAGATAGAGGACGGTGTTGTTGACGCTGATGACGAAGTCTTTCACGGGGGCATATTCCTTGCGGGATGTAGAAAAATTCCCCCTCTCCGGGGGCGAACGCATGCTATCACATTGCCTTCACGGTTCAAGGAAGGGGAACTCATTGCCGGCTGGAATGGGGACGGATTTATTCATCAGGCAGACCGGTCGCTTCTGGCCGAAAGCGGACGTTCCTGAGCGGCCACTATCTGCTGACCGTGGGCGAATGGGCCGGTGGCGGTGGTTTCCAGAGAGCGTGAGAAGCTAGCGGCGGATTTGCGACAGTGTGTCGATTCGATTTTCCGGGTTATCCAAAATCTTTCTTGGCATACACCAGCGATGCCTTGCCATTTAAGCTTGCTGAAACGTTTCACCCAGTTTATAAAAAGCGCACAACTCCAAGAAAGGCTGCTGCCATGACCCCGCTCAAACTCGTTGTTGCCCTCAGTGCACTGTCCGCTGCCTCCCACGCCATGGCCTGGGATTACGTTCTGCTCGACACCGACAAAGCCGCCCAGAACTGGCAGATCACCAGCCAGCAACTCGGCATAAAAGCCGACAAACCCTTCAGCGTTACCCTGCGCACCTTGCATGGCGGTCGGCAAGAGGGCGTCAGCATTGTCGACATCGATAACGGTACGATGAAACTCTCGGTAGTGCCGACACGAGGAATGAATGTCTTGCAGGCCTCGGTCGGCAATGTGCGCATGGGCTGGGACTCACCGGTCAAGGAAGTGGTCAATCCGTCCTTCATCGAACTCAATGGCCGTGGTGGTCTGGGCTGGCTGGAAGGTTTCAATGAGCTGGTCACCCGCTGCGGATACGAATGGGTCGGCCACCCCGGCGTCGACAACGGCGAACTGCTGACCCTGCACGGTCGAGCCGCCAACATTCCTGCGAACAAAGTCACTCTGCACATCGATGAAACACCACCGTACGCCATCACCCTGCGCGGCGAACTCAAAGAGCAGGCGTTCAAGAAGGTCGACTTCTCCGTCGCGACGGAACTGGTCACCGAACCCGGCAGCGTCGTGTTCGCCCTCAACGACACCCTGACCAACAACGGCGACTATCCGAAGGAATACCAGGCGCTGTATCACAGTAACTTCAGCACCCCGTTCCTGGAGCAGGGCGCTCGTTTCGCCGCGCCGGTGAAGCAAGTGTCGCCGTTCAACGACAAAGCCAAGGGCGATCTGCCCGAATGGCAAACCTACCGCGCACCGACCAAGGACTACGACGAAACGGTTTACAACGTGGTGCCGTATGCCGATGCCAAGGGCGATACGTTGACCGTGTTGCATAACAAGGCCGGCAGCCTTGGCGTTTCGGTTGGCTTCAATACGCAGACACTGCCGGTGTTTTCCCTGTGGAAAAACACCGATACCCAAGGCCAGGGATATGTCACGGGGCTGGAGCCGGGGACAAGTTTTTCTTACAACCGCCGTTATCAGCGGCCACTGAACCTGGTGCCGACAATCGGGCCGAAGGAACACAAGCAGTTCCGCATCAGCTACAGCTTGTTGGCGGATAAGGCGGCAGTGGACAAGGCCTTGAAGCAGGTGAGCGAGATTCAGGATGGGCGCGAGACTGAGGTGCGGCAGACGCCGTTGGTTGATCTGACCAAGGGGTGACACCGGCCAGGGCATTGTCGGCTGATGAGCTGCTCGCAATGACAGAGACTGTCGGCTCTTGGCCAAAAGCAGACGCATTAAGCGTTCTTGATCCCTCTGTGGCGGATACCTGACCGCCGCTACAAAGGGATCACCCCTCAATCCACCGGCACAACCTTATCCAGCGCTCGATTCACCGCCAATTCCCCCAGCATCACCACTTGCGCAATGCCCAGCGCAGTTTTGCGGTGGCCTGGGTCCAGAAGGGCGGCGAAGTTGCAGAGCATTTCGGTGGCTGAGCTTAGGGACTCGCTGGCGTTAACCAGCAGGGACTCGCTGTCGTAGTCGGCGTTGGCCAGAAACATGGGGGCGTGTTTCTGGTCGCTGCCCATGATGCGTTGGGTGGGCGTTAGATAGTAATCGAGGGCGCGTTCGGCGGCGTCGTTGAGGGTTCGGGAGTCCGGGAATTTGTAGGGTGAGACTGGATCGGTTTCTGGTGGATTCGGCGTTGGTTTGAACATAGATGAAGCTCCATATGGGACTTAAGGAACCATCACCTTCGCTACCAAACGAAAGGTGGTGGCCATACGAAGGTTGGTAGACCGGCCCATATGGAAAATCCGGCGCGCCCGAGGACGCCCTGCGCATGGCCACCATAAGACAAATGCTGAAAAAGCATCTGCGCACGGTGACGTTATGCGTCATATGGAAGCGGGCTACCAAACCCCATCACTGTTTTTCAGTGACCCGGAAACGATAAAACCTGCATCCCAGACGCACAAGCCGGCGGATTCTGGCGTAGTCGTAGGCAACGGCGCAAGACGTTGTAGCCTTAAGCAGGTAACGCGACGTGTCTTTTAAACAACCACAAAAAACTCCTAAACAAGCCTCATCAACGCGCCGTTCAAAATGACATTCGTCGGCCCGCCCTACAGCTCAGGCAATGGCCTGGAACCCTCACGCCCAGACACGCACCAACACTAGGTTGCAACCCAAAAAGACGAGGAGGGATACCGATGTCACTTCAACCCATTTTGTTCATGGGCGGCTCCGGCGCCATTGGCCACCATACGGCCAAAGCTTTGCGCGCCGCCCATCCCGATGTCCCTATATTGATAGGCGGTCGAGACCTGGCCAAGGTTGAGCAAGCCGCCGAGGAAATGGGCGGGGCGCAGGGCGTGGTCATTGACCCTGCCGCCGATGACCTGGGGCTGGGCGATCGTCCGGTCAGTGCCGTGGTGGTTTTCTATATGGATCATTCCCTGGCCGGGCTGCGTTTCGCGCAGCGGCGCAAGGTGCCGCACCTGAGCATTTCTTCTGGCATTTTCGAGATGGCGCCGCAAATCGCGAACTACATCCATCGCCCTGACGCGGCGCCTATTGTGCTGGGTTACGAGTGGATGGTGGGCGCAACGACCGTGGCGACGTTGCACCTTGCCGAGGCCTTTGCCCGGGTGCGCGATATTCGTATCGATGCGTTGGTCGACGAGCAGGATGGCGGTGGGCCGACCGTGGCCAGGGATTTTGAACACTTGAACAAAATGCTGCCCGCCGCCCTGACTCGGCGCGAGGAGGATTACATTTGGCGCGAAGGGGCGGACAAGAACGTCAGCTTCCGTGCACTGGACGGTACGCCGATGCAAGCCACTGGTTTTTCATCCATCGACGTCACTGGGCTGGCGGCTGCCACCGATGCGGCGAATGTTCAGTTCAATCTCGCCAGCGGGGTGAGTTCATCACGGCGCGCGGGTCGGCCGATGTCGACCGAGATTCTCATCGAAATGGTCGGCGAGGATCGCCAGGGGCGACCGTTGCACACCCGCCATGCCCTCGTGCACCCGGCAGGTGCCGCAGCGTTGACGGGTTTGAGTATCGCGATGCTGCTGGAGCGATTGCTCGGGCTCGACGGTCGAGCGCCGACGCCGGCAGGCCTGTACTTTCCTTATCAGTTGCTGGAGGCCGGTGCTTATCTGGAGCGTCTGAGCAGGGAGGGCGGTGAGCTTATAAACCTGCAAGAGCATTAAGGCAGGCTTCTTTCGGTAATGCCGATCTTGCCCACTGAACCGCTGGCAAACCTTGATGTGTTCGCCAGCGGTAATTTGCCCTCACGGCGAGTGCCACTCCCCACCATCCGCCACCGGCACCTCGCCCAGATCATACGGATTGACCCCTTCAAGACAGCCAACATTGAAACCAAACTCCTGCGGATTGCTGCTGCGTCGGTGGTGGGTGTAGATGCCGCAGTTACCGCAGAAAAAGTGCTCGGCCACTTGCTGGCCAAAGCTGTACTTCAACAACGCAGACTTACCACGGATCACCTTCAGGTCAGCCGCCGGCACCGCCGCCACAATCGCGCCTCGGCGTTTGCAGAACGAGCAGTCGCAGCGATGGGGCGTGGGCAAACCTTCGGGCAAGCGGATTTCGAGAATCACGGCGCCGCAATGGCAACTCGCGCGGTGGTCACGGCGGATCAGTGTGTTACCGATTTGCTTGAGCATGACTAAGCCTCCATCCAGTCCACCGTTGCCGTTTCGCGCCATTTCACCTCGGTGATGCCGAAACGCTCGGCTTGGGGTTTGGAGATGACTTTCAACGGTGGTTTGCCGGGTTTGGGAATCGGCGCGATGCCGGCGTCGCAACTCGCCCAATGCCATGCGTCAGCATTGCGCATGGTTTTTGCGCGGATGACGAATGATTTTGGCTGGCCGTGAAGTTTGTATTCGATGACGAAGATGTCGACGTTACTCATGCGTTCCTCCTTACGCTCATACGCAAATGAGTTTTGCCGACGAAAAAAATTCAAAGGATTTTCGGGGTTTGTTTCAGGCCGCCGGCAATGGTTTTGCTTTGAACGGTTGGAACCGGTGGTGACCTAAAGATCAAGCCTCTGCCACGCAGACAGAACATGAAAAATCCCCACGATTTCAACCCCGGAGGTCACCGGTGAACAAGACGATCAGCGCCGAGGATTTGAACATTCGGCTCAAGCACAACGATGACGCTGCACTGTTCAAATGGTTGCTTGCCAGTTTCCTCATGGGCAAGCGGATACAGGCCGAAATCGCCGCCGAAGCCTATCGGGTGATTGCCGATAAACACGGGCGCGATACGCCGCGCAAACTGGCTGCGTGCAGTCATCGTGAGCTGGTCGCGATGCTCGGGGAGGCGCATTACGTGCGTTACGACGAGACCACCGCCGTGCGGCTGCATGCCTTGGCACGCAAGCTTAACGACGAGTACGCGGGCAAGGTCAGCCAGATGGTCGAGGCCAGCGCTGACCGCCCGGCGTTTGAGAAGCGACTGGCGGAATTCGACGGCATCGGCCCGAAGACTGTGGAAATTTTCATGCGTGAAGCAAGCGCTGTGCTTGGCCTTTGAGCGCGGGCCATGACAAAAAACGGCCACCGCCCGCGTCGGGTAAAGCCTATTTGACTCGACCGCCAGAACGATTGATCGCCAACAAGCACAGCCCTACCAGTAATGCCGCGCCTGCAACGAATAGCGCAGAAGGTTGCATCGGCTGGCGCAAGCCTGCTGCTGTATGCCGCTGCGATATCGCCAGTGGTCGGGTTTCAACGTTCACATCGGCAAACGTCCGCAATGGGGTAACGGCTTCTGCCTGAAACGGCATTTCCTCGATGCTCAGACGCAGGCCGTCTGTCAGCTCCAGTGTCCGCGCGGTGATCGTGCCAACGATTCTGTCCGGATAAACCGGCTCGCCATTGGGATGGAGCTGGTCATACAGGAACTTCTGCCCTTCGAGCCAGCCCACGGCCGTTTGCAACTCGGGGCCCAGGTAATACTTGCCGTCGAGGAAAAATCCAGAAAATTGCGGTGCGCGCTCGACGCTTTCAATGCGATAACGCTCACCCGGTTTCATACCGGTTTCAGGGGCAATCATGGTCAATCCCTCCGCTGTAGGTTCAGCGGTAGAGAACAAGGATCGACTGTCGTTCCATGTAAATGAGGAAAGGTAGCGGTTGTCCCGGAACGGATCTGTAACAGGCGAAAACAACTTCGCCCGACCAAGGCCGGGCGAAGCGGTGTGGCGCTAGCTCAATCAGTAATCCCAGATCGCCGGAATCCAGCGGAACGCCTCGCCATTGACGGCAACGCGGCCGACCGACGGGAAGGGCAGGTGTGTGGCGACGAACAGTTCGCCGCTGGCGGCGGCGTCCTGCAGCAGGCGCACACGCACGCGCACCGCTTCATCAGGGTCGTGCTCGAAACCGTTGTGCCAGTCCGGGTGGTCGAAGGCCACCGGGAACAGGGCATCGCCGGCGAAGGTCAGGCGTTCGTCACCGCAGGTCACATAGACCACGCAGTGGCCCGGGGTGTGGCCTCCGGTGAGTCTGGCGACCACGCCGGGGGCGACTTTGAACTCGTCTTCGAAGATGTGCAGTTTGCTTTGGTATTGCTCGATGAACGCATTGGCGGTGGAGCGCAGCACGTCCGGCACTGGCGCGGGCATGTCGGTGCTGGTGAAATCCGGCGAAGTCCAGAAGTCGACTTCGGTGGCGGTGACGTGGATGCGCACGTCGTCGCGCAAGCGGTTTTTCACCGTGTCCACGAGCAGGCCGCCGATGTGGTCCATGTGCATGTGGGTGATGACGATATCGGTGACGTCTGCGAGGTCGATGCCGGCCGCCGCGAGGCGTTTGGGAAACTGCCCGGCGCGGGGGAAACCGGGGAACTGGCCGCCAAGTCCGGCGTCGACGAGGATGACCTGCTCGCCGCTGCGCACCACCAGGACATTGAGTGCCCAGTCGAACGCGTCGGGGCCCAGATACATCTCTTTGAACCACGCAGCGCGCTCGGCGGGATCGGCGTTGGTCGACATGGTCTGGGTCGGCAGCGGCAGGACGCCGTCGCTGATTACCATCACGTCGATGTTGCCGAGGCGCAGCGCGTAGCGCGATGGCACCAGCTCCTCGGTCGGGGTTTGCAGGGTGGCGTTGTGGGCGGTGAAGGAATCCAGATGCATGGTCATGGTGTTCTCCTTTTTCTCAGGCAAGACATCGGTTCTTGGACACTGGGGGCGAGATCAGGCCACCGGGATCATCGGATCGGCAGCGGCGAGAGCGGTGCGACGGTCAGCGGCCGGCGGGTAGATCCACACGCTGTTGATTTGCGTCTTCAGTTCCTTGGCTTCGGCTTTCACCAGCTTCAGTTGGCGATCCCAACCTTCGGTGTACACCGCGCCCCAGGCCCCCAAATCGAGGCAGGTCACGTACTTCGGCTGACGGTAGGTGGTCGGTGCCACGCCGAGCAGATCGGCGACGGCGTTATTGCCGGCGTGACGACCGAGGCTGATCGCATGCTGGCAGGACATCACCGAGATATTGCCGACGTCGTCGGTGGCCGCGCGAGCGACATCGCCGGCCGCGAACACGTGCTCCAGCCCTTGCACTTTGAGATTGCCGTCGACGTGCAGACGCCCCTGGCCATCGCGCTCGGCATTGAGCTGTTCAGTCAGTGGGCTGGCGCGGAAACCCACGGTCCAGATCACGGTATTGCTCTCGATGTGGCGGCCGTCGGCGAGGGTGACGCCGTTGGCATCGACGGCGGCAACGCTGGCGTCGACGATCCATTCGATGCCCAGTTCTTTTGATGCTTCGATGATGGACGGGCGAATGCCGTCGCCCATGGTCGCGGCGATGTCTTTGCTGCGATCAACGATGATCACTCGCACGTCTTGCTCTTCGCCGAGAATGGCGCGAAGACGGCTCGGCATCTCGGTCGCGGTTTCGATACCGGTGAAACCGCCGCCAGCGATCACTACGGTGTTGCGCGCAGCGCTGGCCGGTTGGCTGGCCAGCGCGTGCAGGTGGCGCTCCAGACGTGCCGCCGATTCGATCTGGTCGACGTCGAACGCATGCTCTTTAAGGCCCGGCACCGGCGGACGCGCCAGTTGACTGCCGCTGGCCAGCACCAGGCGATCGTAAGTCAGCTCGCCGGGACGACCGGCCTCATCGCGATAACCGACACGCCGTGCCTGGCCGTCAATGCTCTCGGCGGTGCCTTTGACGAAACGCACACCCACGGCAGCGAGCAGCGCATCCAGCGGCGCGTACATGCTGTGGACATCGGGTTCGTAGAAACGCGGACGGATGCGCAGTTCGGCTTGCGGCGCGAGCAGTGTGATTTCCACATCGTGGCGGTCATGCATATCCAGCAAACGCGCGGCGCTCAACGTGCTCCATAGCCCGCCGAACCCTGCACCGATCACCAATAATTGCTGTTTCATAATGTGCTCCCTGACGCTGATGGATGGATAAACCCGGGTCGTTTCGACCTTGGCGTGACGATCACTGGCCGCCGCAAACTGCTTGCCGTACTGCATGGCACTTAATCGCCCGCTGTCGAAATCAATGCTATGGCGTGGGTGTTGCGCGCGCAGTTGTCCATCGGTGTGTGCGGATTACGCATGGGGCGAAGGGAGGTATACGAAGGTATCGGGCAGCTTCTACACGGGAGGTGTCTGGTTCAGGGCCGTGTCGATGTAGTTGAGCAAGTCTTCGGGCGGGAACGGTTTGGGCAGGCAAGCGATAACGCCGGGCACGCGGGTGTGGAATTCATCGGGATGGGCGGTGACGAAAATCACCGGGATGCGCCAGCCTTGCGCGCGCAATGCTGCGTGCAGTTGCGGGCCGTTCATGCCCGGCATCTGGATATCGGAGATCAGGCAGCGTGCCTGTGCCGGGCCTTTTGACTCAAGGAAGGCCCGCGCGCCCGGATAGGTAGCGACCTGATAACCGAAGGCGCGAAGCAACCCTGCGAGTGCATTGCGAATGGCCTCGTCGTCGTCAACCACGGCAATGACAACGTTGTGCTGCATAGGGCTCCCTGGCCGGATGGGCACGCATGGCGACTCCTGTCGTTCTTGCACCATACGCCGTTGGCACCGGCGCAAAACTATACCTAGGTATAGTCCGTCGAGACTTTTTGAGCGTCAGCGGTTATCGGTATCAGCCTTCGCGGCTGAAGCGGCGGCGGTAGTCGCGCGGTGAAATCGACAGGTGACGCTGGAAGCAGGCGCGCAACCGCTCTTCATCACCGAAGCCGCAAAGGCGCGCAACTTTGTCGATGGTGTGCGCCGAGTTCTCCAACATGCGCCTGGCCGCTTCGAGGCGGAACAGTTCGATGGCTTTGGACGGCGTGCGCCCGGTGCTCTGTTTGTAGACCCGGGTGAAATTGCGCAGGCTCATTTTCGCCTGTTCGGCGAGTCGCTCGACAGTCAGTTTCGGATCGTCGAGGTGATCGATCAGCCACAAGTGCAACGGGTCGAACTGCGGGCTGTCCTGCACCTGCGATTGCAGCAGCGTGCTGTATTGCGCCTGACCACCGGGGCGCTTGAGGTACACCACCAGCTCGCGGGCAACCTGCAACGCCACCTCGCGGCCGTAATCGACCTCGACCAGCGCCAGGGCCAGATCGATACCGGCCGTGACTCCCGCCGAGGTCCAGACCTTGCCCTGCTGGATGAAGATCGCATCGGCATCCACCTCGATCGCCGGGAAACGCTCGCGCAGGGTGTCGCACATGGCCCAGTGCGTGGCAGCGCGGCAACCGTCGAGCAAACCGGCCTGAGCCAGCAGGAAAGCGCCGCTGCACACCGACACCACCCGCCGCGCGACAGGAGCATTACGCCGCAACCACGCGGTAAGTTCGGCGTGCTCGTCGAGGGTCTGGCAGATATCGGGTGCGCCGGGTACGACGAGGGTGTCCAGCGCGGCAATGTCCAATTCGCGCAGCGCTCGGGTGTCCACGGCCAAACCTTCAACGGTATTGACCAAACCACCCTCAAGGCTGGCGGTGTGCAACCGATAACCGGGTTGGCCTCTTTCGGCCAAGGTTCTGCTCGCAGCCCAGAACACCGTTTGCGCGCCACTGAGGTCGAGCAGGCTCATTCGCGGGTAGGCAATAAACACCACGTCGCGCAGTTCAGGCGTAGCGGTGAAGGACGGCTCGGGAATGCTGGACATTGAAATCCTGCCTGTTCAAACGGCTGAAGAAGGAGGGTGGAGGGCATGGCCGATTTTCAGGGGTTTCTGGCCTGTCGGCAATGCGCACCGACTGCTAGCCTGCTGCGCGACCGTTTGGCTGGCCTCTGGCTGCGTTCGCCATCATGGACTAGATTTATTCACCTGCACATCGCACGCGTTGCGATCTCGCCGAGGACTCACGATGACCCTGTGGTCGCATTCCAGCCCCAGCGCAAGCCCGCCCGTGCTGAGGGAACCGGTGGTTTATGTGGTCGACGATGACGCCTCCATGCGTCAGGCCCTCGACGGTTTGCTGCGTTCGATCGGCCTGCAGGTGCAGACCTTCGAAACGTCCCGGGACTTCCTCGCTTCGGCCAAACGCGACGCGCCCGGTTGCCTGGTGCTCGATGTGCGCTTGCGCGGCGAAAGCGGCCTGACCTTTCAAGAGCAGATGGAAAAAAACGGCCTGCGTATTCCCGTCGTGTTCATGACCGGTCACGGCGATATCGCCATGAGCGTGAAGGCGATGAAGGCCGGCGCGGTGGATTTCCTGGCCAAGCCTTTTCGTGATCAGGACATGCTCGACGCGGTGGCCAGTGCCTTGGCCCGTGACAGTGCGCGGCTGCTCGCCGAACAATCCGGCGCGGCGTTACGCCAAGCCTACGACTCATTGACGGCACGTGAGCGCGAAGTGCTAGGTTTCGTCATTGGCGGCCTGATGAACAAGCAGATCGCCGCGCAACTCAACCTCAGCGAAGTGACGGTGAAAGTCCATCGCGGGCAGGTCATGAGGAAACTCGCTGCACGTTCGGTCGCCGACCTGGTGCGTATCGCCGAATCGCTGGGCATCGAGCCGGCGCGGCGGACAAGTTGAACTGAACTACCGCGCGTGACAGAAACCTTCTGACGGTGTCGACTCCGATGGCCAGCAAACAACAGATTTTGTGGGACGACGGCGAGCGGGTGTTCTCCCGCAAACGAGGACAGGGGGAGGGCAGTGCCAGCGTGCTGATAGTGCGTCCGGCAATCGCTCAGCCGTTGCCTGCAACCCTCGACCGGCTGGCGCATGAATACGACCTCAAAGACGCTCTGCACAATGAATGGGCGCTGCAACCGCAAGCCCTTGAACGTTCGGGCGGAACCACGCACTTGCTATTCGACGACCCCGGCGGCGAGCCGCTGTCGCGTTTGCTGATCGCGCCGCTGGACACTGAAACCTGCCTGTTGCACGCGATCAACATAACCGTGGCGCTTGGCCGTTTGCACCTGTGCGGGCTGGTGCACAAGGATCTCAAACCGCAGCACATTCTGGTCAATTGCCACGACGGCCAGGCTCGTTTGATGGGGTTCGGTCTGGCCTCGCGACTGCCGCGCGAACGTCAGGCGCCCGCGCCGCCAGAAACCATTGCCGGCACCCTGGCCTACATGGCGCCCGAACAAACCGGTCGGATGAATCGTTCGATCGATTCGCGCAGTGATTTGTATGCCTTTGGTGTGACGCTGTACCAGATGCTCACCGGCTCGCTGCCGTTCAACGCCAACGACCCGATGGAGTGGGTGCATTGCCACATTGCGCGGCAACCGATGCCTGCATGCGAACGCGTGGCCACGGTGCCGCTGATGCTCTCGCGGGTGGTCATGAAACTGCTCGCCAAGACCGCCGAAGCGCGCTATCAAACCGCCGTCGGCGTCGAACATGACTTGCGTCGTTGTCTGGACGATTGGCGTCGGGCGCGGCGGATCGATGTGTTCACGTTGAACGAACAAGGCGCGATCGATCGCTTGCTGATCCCGGAAAAACTCTACGGTCGTGAGCGCGAAGTGCAAACCCTGCTCGACGCTTTCGCCCAGGTGGTGCAGACCCCTTCGCCGAAGCTCGTGCTGGTGTCAGGCTACTCCGGCATTGGCAAGTCCTCGGTGGTCAGTGAACTGCACAAAGTGCTGGTGCCGTCGCGGGGATTGTTCGCCGCCGGCAAGTTCGATCAGTACAAACGCGACATCCCCTATGCGACGCTGGTCCAGGCCTTTCAAGGATTGGTGCGAACGCTGCTGGGCAAGCGTCGCGAGGTGCTCGCTGACTGGCGCGCGGCGTTGTTGCAGGCACTGTCACCGAATGCACGGTTGATGACCGAGCTGATCCCGGAACTGAAGTTGATTATCGGTGAGCCGCCAGCGGTGCCGGAGCTTGAACCGCAGCAGGCGCAGCAGCGCTTCATGGGGGTGTTGCAGCGTTTTATCGGCGTGTTCGCTCGCCCGGAACATCCGTTGACGCTGTTTCTCGATGATCTGCAATGGCTCGACGCAGCAACCCTCGATCTGCTGGAAGTTCTGCTGACCCGCTCGGAGCTTGGGCATCTGCTGCTGGTGGGCGCTTACCGCAATAACGAGGTCGATGCCGACCACCCGCTCAGCGGCAAACTCAAGACCCTGCGCAATGATGGCGTGCGCATCGACGAGATTCGCCTGACCTCGCTGGCCGGCGTGCACATCGAACAGCTGATCGCCGAATCCCTGCGCTGCCCACCCGCGAGCATCGTTGCCCTGGCGCGGCTGGTGCTGGAAAAGACCGGCGGCAATCCGTTTTTCGTCATCCAGTTTCTTCATGCGTTGGCCGAAGAACAGCTGCTGATCTACGACCACCAATTCAACCGTTGGCGCTGGGATCTGGCATTGATCAACGCCAAGGGCTACACCGATAACGTGGTCGATCTGATGGTTGGCAAACTGGCGCGTCTGCCGTTGGACACGCGTCAGGCCTTGCAACAATTGGCCTGCCTGGGCAACGTGGCACGCATCGACACGCTGGCCACCGTGCTCGACCTGCCGGCGGCGCGGGTGCACGCGGCGCTGTGGCCGGCGGTGCGCCAGGAACTGGTGGCGCTTCACGACGGCGCCTGTGCGTTTGCCCACGACCGTATTCACGAGGCGGCATACTTACTGACCGCGGAAACCGAACGTGCGCAAACCCATCTGCGCATCGGCCGTTTGCTCGCTTTGCAGACGCCGGCGGAGGGGCGTGAAGACGCGATCTTCGAAATCGTCGGCCAACTCAATCGCGGCGCCAGCCTGATCAGCGCCCGGGCCGAACGCGAACAACTGGCCGAATTCAACCTGCTCGCTGGTCAGCGTGCCAAGGCTTCGACCGCTTACACCTCAGCGTTGAGTTACTTGGGCGCGGGTGCGGCGTTGCTCGGTGAACACGGTGATGACAGTCGCCATGAACTGGGTTTCGCTCTGGAACTGAACCGCGCCGAGTGCGAATTCCTCACCGGGCAACTGGCGCTGGCCGATGCGCGCCTGACTGCACTGGCCGAGCGCGTCGAGACCACGGTAGAGCGGGCGGCAGTCACCTGTTTGTTGATGGATGTCTGCCTGCTGCTCGACCGCAGTGACCGCGCGGTGAATGTGTGCCTGACCTATTTGCGTCAGGTCGGCATCGAATGGACGGCGCACCCGGACGATCAGCAAGTGCGCGACGAATACCAACTGATCTGGAAACAGCTGGGTGAACGCAGCATCGAGCAGTTGATCGACCTGCCATTGATGGAGGATCCGGACTCGCTGGTAACACTGGATGCGTTGGGCAAACTGTTGGCCCCGGCGTTGCAGTCCGATGCGAACCTCGCCTGCCTGACCATATGCAAAGCTGTCAGCCTGAGCCTGGAGCACGGTAATTGCGACGCTTCCTGCATGCTCTACGCCAATGTTGTGCGAGTCGCCGGGCGGCGCTTCGGCGACTATGCCAGTGGTTACCGCTTTGGCCGCTTGGGCTGCGATCTGGTCGACCGCCGTGGCCTTGCGCAATACGAAGCGCGTACCTACCTGTGCTTTTCGATCTTCGTGGTGCGCTGGATGCGCCCGGTGCGCGAGTGCCGCGAATTGCTGCGGCGTGCGCTCAGCGCCGGCAACCGCACCGGCGATTTGCCCTATGCAGCCTACGCTGGCAACAGCCTGATTTCCGACTTGCTGTTCATTGGCGAGCCGCTGGCGGAAGTGCAGATGCAGGCTGAAACGGGTCTGGCTTACGCGCAAAGAATCCGCTTCGGTCTGGTGATCAGTTTCATGAGCTGCCAACGGGCACTGATCCGCATGTTGCGAGGGCAGACCCCGGTGTTTGGCAGTTTCAATGATGAAGCATTCGATGAGACACGCTTTGAGGCGAACCTCGCCGCTCCGGACCTGGCCTTGGCTCGCGGCAAGTACTGGGTGCGCAAGTTGCAGGCGCGTTATCTGGCCGGGGATTACGCAGCGGCCGCCGACTGCGCGGCGCTGGCCCGGGAGCTGTTGTGGGTGATCTCGTCGTTTTTTGAAGAGGCCGAATATCACTTTTACGCAGCGTTAACGTTGGCTGCCCATGGCGAAGCCGATACCGACCGACTGCAACGCTTGGGCGAGCACCACGATCAACTGCAAATCTGGGCGCAACAGTGTGCGGAAACCTTCGCCAGCCAGACGGCGCTGGTCGCTGCCGAAATCGCTCGGGTCAGCGGGCAGTTGATCGAAGCCGAGATGCTGTACGAGCAAGCGACTCAGTTGGCCAGGGACAACGGCTTTGTGCATGTCGAAGCCTTGGCCAACGAACTCGCAGCGCGGTTCTACAGTGCCCGTGGGCTGAGCAAAATCGCCCGCCTGTACCTGCAAGATGCGCGCTACGGTTACTTGCGCTGGGGGGCTGAGGGCAAGGTGCGGCAACTGGAGCGACAGCACCGTTATCTGCGCAATGAAGAAACGGCCCCCGGTCCGACTGCGACCATCGCCACCCCGGTCGAGCATCTGGATCTGGTCACGGTGCTCAAGGTGGCCCAGGCCGTTTCAGGCGAGATCGTGCTTGAGCGGCTGATCGAAATGGTCATGCGTACCGCCATCGAACAGGCCGGTGCCGAGCATGGCCTGCTGATTCTGACCGAAGGCGAGGCGCCGTATCTTGCCGCGAAAACCAGTGTCGGTGACGACAGCACGTTGCTGTGCCATGAACCGGTAAGTTCGTCAGTGCTGGCCGAATCGGTGCTCTACCAGACCCTGCGCACCGGTGAAAATCTGTGCCTGGACGATGCCGTCGCCGATCCGGCATTTGCCGCTGATCTGTACATTCATCAACGCGGCGCCCGCTCGATCCTGTGTCTGCCGTTGATGAATCAGGGCCGGATTGCCGGGGCGCTGTACCTGGAGAACAATCTGTCTGCGGGTGTGTTCAGTCCGGCGCGCATTGCCGTGTTGCGACTGGTGGCTTCACAAGCAGCGATCTCGCTGGACAACGCGCGGCTGTATCGTGATGTCGCCGAGCGCGAGGCGAGAATTCGCCGGCTGGTCGACGCCAACATCATCGGCATCATCGTCTGGAATGTCGACGGTGAAATCATTGAGGCCAATGACGCGTTTCTGCGCATGGTCGGTTACGAGCGTGACGATCTGCTGTCAGGCAGGGTGCATTGGCGCGACATGACACCGCCGCCACTGCGCATGAAAAGTGAAGCAGCACTGGCGACCGCGATCCGCACGGGGCGCACCCAGCCGTTCGAGAAGGAATACATCCGCAAGGATGGCAGTCGCCTGCCGGTTATCGTCGGTCTAGCGGCGTTCGAGGCCAGCCAGCAGCAGGGCGTGGCGTTCGTCCTCGACCTCAGCGAACGCAAACAGGCCGAAGAACAGGTGCGCGAAGGTGAACGCCGTTATCGCCAGGTACAAGCGGAACTGGCCCACGCCAACCGTGTGGCGACCATGGGCCAGTTGGCAGCGTCCATCGCCCATGAAGTCAATCAGCCAATCGCCGCCACCGTGACCAATGCCAACGCGGCGTTGCGCTGGCTCGGCGCGCAACCGCCCAACACTGATGAAGTCGAGCAAGGCCTCAGACGCATCATCAATGACGGTAACCGCGCGGCCGACGTGCTCGGCCGTATCCGCGCATTGATCCGCAAGACGCCACCGCAACGCCAAGCGGTCGACCTCAACGCGGTGGTGGGTGAGATGGTCGGGTTTACCCGTGGTGAAGCGACCCGCTACGGAGCGGTGGTTACCACACAACTGGTCAAAGATTTGCCCGCCGTACTGGCCGACCGGATCGAGTTGCAGCAGGTTTTGCTCAACCTGATCGTCAATGGGCTGGAGGCCATGGCGGTGATGGAAGAGGGCGAGCGTCGGCTATTGATTACCAGCGAGTCTGTCGGTGAGGACGTGCAGATTATGGTCAGCGACTCCGGGCCGGGATTCGCCTGCGATCGGGTGGAGGAGGTCTTCACCGCGTTCTACACCACCAAATCCACCGGGCTGGGGATGGGGTTGTCGATCTGCAGGTCGATCATCGAAACCCATGGCGGGCGTTTGTGGGCGGAGGTGAACACGCCGCGTGGAGCGCGGGTAGTTTTTACGTTGCCGGGGTGTGCGGGAAGGTGAGGGCGAGATGGGGTATCTGTCGTCAGATACTTGGTGACTTGTTGGTGTTCATTGCGACCAATTGGTTTCGGTATGTCGATATCAGACACAACCATGGCGCAATCAGGCTACTGAGTCATCCGGCAGGCCGGGTAAGGTGACGCGTCTTCACGTCAAAATAATCCCATCCAGATCATGGGGTTGATAAGAACTGCGGCGGTTGGAAGGACTTCTTTCGGGGGGTTCAGCAGGCAACGATCGTGCTCGTTTGCCCAGTCAACTTGCTTAAATGTCGTTTAGCAGAGAATAAAAAAACCAATGATCAGCCCGAACTCCATGGATTCGAGTAGCCAATTGGCGCAGGGCTTCAAGCCTCGTCACGTCACCATGCTGTCCATTGCCGGGATTATCGGCGCCGGATTGTTCGTAGGCTCAGGGCACGCCATTGCCGCAGCGGGGCCAGCGGTTCTGCTGGCTTATCTGTTTTCGGGTTTGCTCGTCGTGCTGGTCATGCGCATGCTCGGTGAGATGGCGGTGGCCAATCCGGACACCGGCTCGTTCTCGACCTATGCCGACCAGGCCATCGGGCGCTGGGCCGGCTTCACCATTGGCTGGCTCTACTGGTGGTTCTGGGTTCTGGTGATTCCTATCGAAGCGCTCGCCGCCGGGCATGTGCTGAACCAATGGTTTCCGCAGGTCGATGCCTGGTTGTTCGCGTTGGGCTCGATCATTGCGCTGGTAGTGACCAACCTGTTCAGCGTGTCCAAGTACGGTGAATTCGAGTTCTGGTTCGCCATGGCCAAGGTCGTGGCGATCATTGGTTTTATCGGCGTTGGTTTTGCCGTGTTGATGGGCTGGATTCCCGACAGAGAAGTCAGTGGGTTGAGCGGGTTGATGGCCGAGCACGGCGGGTTCGCGCCCAACGGATTGTCGGCGGTGGTCGGCGCGTTCATCACCATCATGTTCAGTTTCATTGGTACTGAGGCGGTGACCATCGCCGCTGCCGAGTCGAATGACCCGTCGCGCAACATTGCCAAGGCCACGCGCTCGGTGATCTGGCGTATCGGCGTGTTTTACCTGCTGTCGATCTTCGTGGTGATCTCCGTGGTGCCCTGGGATGATCCGTTGCTGGCCTCGGTCGGCTCTTATCAGCGCGCCCTGGAAATCATGAACATTCCCCATGCCAAGTTCATGGTCGACGTCGTCGTCTTGATCGCCGTGGCCAGTTGCATGAACTCCTCGATCTACATTGCCTCGCGCATGTTGTATTCGCTCGGGCGCCGTGGCGATGCGCCGAAGATGCTCAAGGCGACCTCCTCGGAAGGTGTGCCGCGCGCCGCGGTTATCGCCAGCACGGTGATCGGTGCGTCGATTACCGTGTGGAGCTATTTCATGCCCGCCGGGCTGTTTCAATTCCTGCTGGCCAGTTCCGGCGCGATTGCCTTGCTGGTGTACCTCGCCATCGCGGTATCGCAGTTGCGCATGCGGCGGATTTTGCAACAGCGCAACGTCGAACTGACCTTTCGCATGTGGCTGTTTCCCTGGCTGACGTGGCTGGTGATCGTATTCATCTGCGCCGCGCTGGCGGTGATGATGATCACTCCGGAACATCGCACCGAGGTCACCACAACTATTGGCCTGGCGCTGGCGATTTCCTTTATTGGTCTTTTGACGTCGCGTCATCCTGCGCCAGCGGCGAGGGTCACGTCGGTGGGGTAGGCGGTTGCGCCGAACCTGATAATCCCCTCGCGAAACGCGCGGGGGAATGCCAGACGCTTGTGTCGCAGCCCGACTCTGAAGAGGACATGATGTCATCGACCCCCACCGTGGCCGACGCTACGACTCAATCCGTTGGCTTTCTGCTGTTGGATAAATTCACGCTTATGTCGCTGGCGTCCGCCGTCGAGCCATTGCGCATGGCCAATCAACTGACAGGGCGGACGCTGTATCGCTGGCATACGTTCAGCCCCAATGGCGCGGCGGTCTGGGCCAGCGACGGTGTGCCGATCACCCCGGATGGATCGTGGAGCAATCCCTCCGTGGCGGACACGGTTATCGTCTGCGGTGGTGTCGGCATCCAGAGCGCAATCACCCGCGAACACACGGTTTGGCTACAAGCGTTGGCGCGTCAATCGAAACGCTTGGGCGGAGTGTGCACCGGTAGCTGGGCGCTCGCCAAAGCCGGGTTGCTCGACGGCTACGAGTGCAGCGTGCACTGGGAATTTCTCGCGGCCATGCAGGAGGCTTTTCCGCGCGTCAATGTCAGCACCAGTCTGTTTACCCTCGACCGCAACCGCTTCACCAGCTCCGGCGGCACCGCACCGCTGGACATGATGCTGCACCTGATTGCTCGTGATCATGGTCGTGAACTGGCCAGCGCCATCTCCGAAATGTTTGTCTACGAGCGCATCCGCAACGAACAGGACCAGCAGCGCGTGCCGCTCAAGCACGTGGTCGGTACGCATCAGCCCAAACTGCAAGAAGTGGTGGCGTTGATGGAGGCCAATCTCGAGGAACCGATCGACCTGGATAATCTGGCCGAATACGTCGACCTGTCACGGCGACAGCTGGAGCGGCTGTTTCAGAAATACCTGCAATGCACGCCGTCGCGTTACTATTTGAGGTTGCGGCTGATTCGAGCGCGGCAACTACTCAAGCAGACGTCCTTGTCGATCGTTGAGCTGGCATATGTCTGCGGTTTCGTCTCCACTCCGCATTTCTCCAAATGCTATCGCGAGCACTTTGGCGTGCCGCCGAGCGACGAGCGCTCCGGTTCTGAGATGAGCCGTAAATTGGTATCGCCGCCGTCAGTGACCAAACCGATAACAACGCTCGATCAGGCACGCAACGAATCGACGTTTGCCAGCGTTCGGATGATGGAGCGCACGGATCTGGCGTCGACGGGCTGATCGCTCGGGACGGGTTATCACTGCAGATTCCGCATCCGTATAGTTCTTGCGCCATCAGGCGATTGCCCATAAACCCTCCTGTTCAGGTCAATGAAGCCGGTGAGTCACCGGCACCAGGAGGAATCATGGACGCCAGCGCAATTCCCGAAGGTTTCGCCCCATTTACCCGCAGCAGTCCGTTGCTGGATTTACTGGGCCCGATCTACGCCAGGGGCAGCGGGTTGCAACTGGAACTGGGTTTATTGACTGACTCACGCCATGCCAATGGCCGTGGCACCTTGCATGGTGGTGTATTGGCGACATTGGCCGATGTCGGGATGGGTTATGCCATGGCGTTTTCCAGCGACCCTCCGCAGCCATTGATCACGGCGAGCATGACGCTGGATTATCTCGGCGCGGTGAAAATGAATGAGTGGCTGGAAGTGCGTCTGGAGTACTCAAAAAAAGGCCGGCAACTGGCGTTTGCTGCTGTCAGTTTGCATGTCGGGGAGCGAAACGTTGCGCGGGCCAGTGCGGTGTTTGCGGTGCCGGTGGGTTGAAAGTGCCGGACTCATCAAGACGTTGTTAGGCAATAGACCGCCGTCATGATGCTCCGCGGGTGAGTGTTCTCGAATTGCTGTGAATACCTGCCTCTGGCCGAAAGCAGCCATTTACGAATGAGGTTTTCGGTCAGAATCGGATGGTGCTGGCACATCGCCATGTCCGTAGGTATGATATCAATTTTGAAATCTTTATTGAGGGGGCTCGCCGAGAACAAGGTAATATATAAATACTGAATTTATCAAGTTGATTATTAGTGTGATTAGAAACTCACGCCTATCGATTTTATATCAGTCCGATTCATGATAAATAAAAATCAAATTATACAAGGAAGTGCTGGGTGGCTACCAATGCAGGCAATATAAAAGCAATATACTCGGACTGGAATATTTTTCAGGACATCATTCAAGACAGAAAAAGCTCTCGTCTTGTAGAGAATTTGAACGCTGGAAGGAATAAGGGATACTTGACGCCATACTCTCATGCTCACATTAGTGATTTGTTGAGATGCTCTAACGCGAGCTATATCAAGAACGACCTTGAGCAGTTGGAAATAATTACGGGGAAATGGTGTATAGGTCAGCATAAAAATGGCTCAGGATTCTGCGTGGATAAAATGCCACCCGGATTAGTGTATGAGGCAATGGAGGCGGATCAAAAAAACACACCGGAGCTGAAAGGTTTCAAATTCGAGTTTCAGTCCTATATAGTTGATGTGGCCAAACTTTCCGGTGAAAATGTTCTGGTTCCTTTCTTAGAGCGTTTCCACGGAGTAATGTCTCCGGAGCTACTTGAAAGCTTCGTAGATCACCTTCAGGAAAATGGCCTCGCAGATCACAAGCTCCAGAGAGGTTTTAGGAACTCACTCATTGAAGTCGTCAGATTAAACCACCCGGCCGCTGAAGAAATAAGAGAATGGCCAATATATAGTTACTTACTTTCGACGCCAGAGGAGATTGAGCGGAATTTTATCTCTATTTTTCAATCTTTTCTTAGTGTTGACGGTCGTTCAATAGATACGATTAGTGAAGAGGATAAATTCACGATCGCCTACGGAATTCTCGATTTCTTTCCCGTCTTTAAAGAAAAAATTGAAAAGAAAAACAACCTGAATAACATGTTTACCGATGCATTGCATGTATATATAGCTTCCAAGTGCTCATATTTTATTTGCGGGGATAAAAAGTCAGTTGCGAAAGCCAAGATTATCTATCGTGCCTTCCAAGTAAAAACAAAAATTTACTATGTGGATGACTTTATAAATAATGTAGAACTCTAGAATCATATAGGTGACTTTCGGATTTTTATTGCGCTGTGCTGCATAAATGAATTGCTGCATTTTTAACGCGGCTTTTAAGGTTGTCGGACAGGTTTTCGAAAGTAGATCTGCCAACGTTTTTTCCCAGAGGCATAATAAAATGAGTCGTAACTTTAGAGCGTTAAAGCCTGAGATTTTAGAGAAATTCAAGCACCAGTGTGCTTACTGCGGAGTCAAACTTTACGATCCGTTAATGGCGGATATCGAGCACTTCTATCCAAAGTCCACCTACCCGCATCTGGCTCTTGATAAAAGCAATATGCTTATAGCGTGTCGAGCATGCAACATGATTAAGGGCGCGAGATTTCCTATTGCTGATGACGGGCGGCCGTTACTACTAAATCCGTTGCATGATGATTTTTCAAAGCACATAAAGCAAAATGAAAACGGATACTTGGAAGGGTTAACGGAACAGGGAGAGGTAACGATATCCGTATTGCAATTAAATCGACCTTCGCTCATAGAGCAACGCATACTAGAACTTATTGAAAACAAGTTCTCTGGTGGTAAGGTATTATCAGAACATGATGTCTTTATGACATTTACAAGCAGTATGCAAAATGTCATTGAGCTCAATGGTATTAAGTTGGATGATGGTAAAAGCTTGCAAAAACAAATGGCGTACATGCTTTATGCGAATGTTATTACCTCTTTGGAGACATATCTGTGCGACCGGTTTATATCACTCGTTCAAGGTAATAAGGGGAATCTCCGGGCCTTCGTTGAGAGCTTCATTGAATATGGTCAAGAAAAATTTGTTATTGCTGAATTATTCAAGGTGCATGAAGGGATAGAGGCGAAAGCAATTGAGTCAATGAAAAGCGTTCTGTACCATAACTTACCAAAAGTAAGTGGTATGTACAGGGAGACATTTGGGGTTGATTTTCCTGTTTTCACAGAAGTGTTTAAAAGTGTATTGATTCGACACGATCTGGTTCATCGTGCCGGTAAAACGAAAGCTGGTGATTTTCATGATTTGACTGCTGAGTCGGTCGAGATAGTTGTTAGTGAATGCTCAAAGTTCGTAGAACAGTTGGAAAAGGAGTTGAGCGCCAATACTTGAATGTTATTGTTCGGTCTAGCAGATCGCTTGCTGCAGCAACTGAATGGTTAGCGGTCGAAGGCGGGCTTCGGCAAGTCCGCTCGCGACCGTTTGCTGCACCGAATCCGTAATCGATGAATAGCGGTGCGTCGGACTCCAGTACTAACTTGTTCATTTGGGCAAAGAAAGTTCGAAAGAGCCGCCGGAGCATCTTTCCTGCGCAGTTAGGAACGCTGTAAACACCGTCGTCCATGGTCATCGTCGATGACAAAGAAGTCAGCTCCCGAATCAATCCCCTCAAGCCTGATCCATCGCCGTCGCCACGCCCTGATCCTCACCCAGAAACCCGCCACTCTGATGCTGCCAGAGCCGTGCATAGATGCCGTTCCTGCTGAGCAATTCAGCATGAGTCCCTTGCTCGATAATCCGCCCCTCATCCATGACAATCAGTCGATCCATCGCCGCAATCGTAGACAAGCGATGGGCAATAGCGATGACGGTCTTACCCTGCATCATTTCATCAAGACTTTCCTGAATGGCCACTTCGACTTCAGAGTCCAGCGCACTGGTGGCTTCGTCGAGCAGCAGGATCGGCGCGTTCTTCAGCATCACCCGCGCAATGGCGATGCGCTGGCGCTGGCCGCCCGAAAGCTTGATGCCGCGCTCGCCGACCAGTGTGTCGTAGCCGCTGTGACCTTGCTTGTCGCTGAGTTGGCTGATGAAACCGTCGGCCTGCGCATTGGCGGCGGCGCGGCGGATATCTTCGTCGGTGGCGTCCGGGCGGCCGTAGGCGATGTTGTCGCGTATCGAGCGGTGCAGCAGGGACGTGTCCTGGGTGACCATGCCGATGGCGCTGCGCAGACTGTCTTGGGTCACGTGCGCGATGTTCTGGCCGTCGATGCGAATCTCGCCGCTGTCGACGTCATAGAAGCGCAGCAGCAAGTTGATCAGCGTCGACTTGCCCGCACCAGAACGTCCGACCAGGCCGATTTTCTCGCCGGCGTGGATGTTCAAACTCAAATTGTCGAGGACCTGACGTTCGCCGTTGTAGTTGAAATTGACCTTGTCGAACGTCACCGCGCCGCCCGCCGGCACCAACACAGTGGCGTTCGGTGTGTCCTGCACTTTAGGGCCGCGGGTGAGGGTGGCCATGCCGTCCTGCACGGTGCCGATGTTTTCGAACAGCGACGTCATCTGCCACATGATCCAGTGCGACATGCCGTTGATGCGCAGCGCCATCGCGGTGATCGCCGCCACCGCGCCGGTGCCGACCTGGCCCAGATGCCACAGCCACAGGGCATAGCCGCCGGCGCCGATAATCAGCCCGACCACCAGCGCCTGATTGACGATCTCGAACTGACTGACCAGACGCATCTGGCGGAAACCGGTGAGCTTGAAATCCTCCATCGCCGCGCGGGCGAAGTGCGCTTCACGTTTGGAATGCGAGAACAGTTTCACCGTGGTGATGTTGGTGTAGGCGTCGGCAATGCGCCCGGTCATCGATGATCGCGCATCGGCCTGTTCCTGGCCGACTTGGCCCAGGCGCGGCACAAAATACACCATGGCCAGCCCGAACAACGCGACCCAGATAATGAACGGCAGCATCAGTTTCAAGGCAAAGCCGCCAGCCAGAGCGATGATCGCAATGAAGTAAACGCCGATGCCGGGGGCGATTTCGATGAGCGTGAACAAGACTTCGCGCACCGCCAATGCGGTCTGCATGACCTTGGTCGTGACCCGCCCGGAGAACTCATCGGAGAAGAATGAAAGGCTTTGCCGCAGCATCAGTCGATGGAAGTCCCAGCGCAGCCTCAACGGCAGATTGATCGCGAGGACCTGGTGCTGGACCATGGTGCGCAGCGCCACCAGCCCGATGCTGATGAACAGCACGATGCCGATGCCCCACAGCATGCGACTCTCTTGCGCGTTGACCCCGCCGCCGGCCTGCCATGTCGAGAGCAGATCGACGACTTGGCCGAGAAAGGAAAACAGCCACGCTTCGTAGATCGACACGCCGGCACTGAGCAGCGCCAGTGCGAGAATATAACCGCGTGCACCGCGCGTGCAGGCCCACAGGAACCGCATCAGGCCAACGGGCGGAGGGGGCGCTTCGTCGGGGGGGAAGGGGTCGAGCCGTTGTTCAAACACGCGCAGCATTGTGGTCTCCGAAATCATCAGGGTCAGGGGATTCTGCCATTGAATGGCGGCTTTGCGGGTTTGCACTTCAAAGACTTCTCTCCGTTCGAGGAGGGTTCTTGCGCCTTACTTCGGATCACACAGCCGCAAACCCTGCTGATACGTATGCTGCCATTCACCTCCGATTTGGCAACAGTGTTTGTCCCAGCGCCCGATTTTTCCCGCCACCGTCATTCCCTAGCATCGTTCTCAAGCCGCCAGCAATCACGCTGAAGCGGCCCACTCAACGAGACGGTGAACCTCATGAACACAATGAAAATCGCAATGGCGTTACTGCTTGGCAGTCTGGGCGCACAGGCCTATGCGGATTCAGCGCCGACGCAAAACCTGCCGGTCGAAACCTATGCCTACTCGACCAAACTCGACATCGAGCACGTGATCTCGATCACCGAGCCGGCCAATGAATGCGCGCCGGTGCCGGTTCAGATGACTTATGAAGACTCCCATGGCGAGCGCCATGTTCTGCAATACCAGGTCATGGGCACTGGCTGCTCCAGTTGATTCACTGCAGAGAAGGGAGGGTCGACACTCCTTGTCTGCTGCACTCAGTCTCTTCTTGCACCCGCGATATGCTCATCCGATGCCAGTAACTCCGGGATCGACTGCTTGAGAAAATCCACCCAGGTTTTGGTTTTCGCATCAACGAACTTGCGCGACGGATAGATCGCGAACAGGTTCAACTCCTCCAGCCGGTACTCCGGTAACACCCGCACCAACGTCCCCGCCCGTAGACCATCCACGGCCGATGCTATTGGCTGAATACCGATGCCCATGCCTTTTCTGATCGCGATGGTCATGCCGTCGGCGGTGTTGATGTGGAAGGGTGACACCGGAATGGTGATGGTCTCCAGGCCTTGCGGCCCCTCGAACGTCCAGTGTTCCACCGGCATCACCGTGTTGACGATGCGCAAGCACTCATGTTCGTTCAGGGCAGCGGGCGAGTGTGGTGTGCCGCGTTTTTCCAGGTAGGCCGGCGAGGCGCAGAGAATGCTGTAGGTGATGCCCAGACGTTGCGCGACGAAGCCGGAATCAGGCAGTTCGCGGGCCAGTACGATGGACATGTCGTAGCCTTCTTCGAGCAGATCGGGCACGCGGTTGGTCAGGGTCAGGTCGAACATCACCGTGGGATGAATTTCTCGATAGCGGGCGATGGCGTCGATCACGTAGTGGTTGCCGATGGCTGACATCGCGTGGATTTTCAAGCGGCCCACGGGCAGGGTTTGTGCGGTGCCGGCTTCCTCGTCGGCCTCGCGGACATCGTCGAGTATGCGTTCGCAGCGTTGCAGGTAGCGCAGGCCGGCTTCGGTCAGGGCGAGGCGGCGGGTGGTGCGGTTGATCAGGCGCGTGTGCAGGCGGGCTTCAAGGGCAGACACGGCTTTGGACACGTTGGTTGTGGTGGTGTCGAGCAACTCGGCGGCCGCCGTAAAGCTGCCGCTTTGCACGACGGCGACGAAGAAACGCATGCTCTGGAAAACGTCCATCGTTGTTCCGCCTTATGGTGGGTTGTGTGGTGTTGGTGAGTCGGTGTTCGCTTTTAATGGCGGCCCCTCACCCTAACCCTCTCCCGGAGGGAGAGGGGACTGACCGAGGTGTCTCGCGTTATCCGCCGACCTGAAAGGCCTTGGCGATTATGGATTCGACGCATGAGCGTCCCTCACCCTAACCCTCTCCCCGAGGGAGAGGGGACTGACCGGGGTGTCTTGCGCTGTCCGCCGACCTGAAAGGCCTTGGCGATTATGGATTCGACGCATGAGCGTCCCTCACCCTAACCCTCTCCCCGAGGGAGAGGGGACTGACCGGGGTGTCTCGCGTTATCCGCCGACCTGAAAGACCTTGGCGATTATGGATTCGACAAAGCATTCTGGATGTTCACATCACTTGAACATCCCCCAATCAGGCTCCCTCTCCCTCCGGGAGAGGGCGGGGGGTGAGGGTTGCGCTGTGCGTCACACCATCAACCTCAAGCCGGACGCCGCGCAATAAACCCCGGCACCCCGGTTTCCACCACCGAATTGAAACGGATCCGCGTGCTGATGTCTTCCTTGATCTCACGCATCGCCCGCTGCGGCAATGTCGCGATCTCAAAATTCTCCTGAATATGCGCTGGCGTCGCCGAGGTCGTCAGAAACGCCGTGCCACGCTGCACCGCCCACGCCAGTGCCACTTGCGCCGGGGTCTTTCGCACATGCCGGGCAATCCCGCTCAGCACCACATCCTCCAGCACGTTCGGCGCCATCCCGTGGCCCAACGGCGCGAACGCCAGAAGGATGATGCCGTGCTGTTGGCAGAACTCAAGCATGTCCCATTCCGGCAGGTACGGGTGCGACTCGATCTGCACCACGGCCGGTTTGATCCGGGCGTGTGCGACGATCTCTTTCAGCGCTTCCAAAGTAATGTCCGACAAACCGATGGACTTGCAGCGACCTTCATCCACCAGACTTTCCAGCGCACGCCAGGTGTCGAGCAAAGTGACCTCGCCATCGTAGATGACATGGCCGAACACGTCCCGTGGGTCCTGATCATCTCCCGCCTGAAAAGCAAACGGCGTGTGGATCAGGTAGCAATCGATGTAGTCGGTTTGCAGACGCTGACAGCTCGCCTCGAAGGCCGGCTTGACGCGCTCGGGCCGGTGGTTGGTGTTCCACAGTTTGGTGGTGATGAACACGTCTTCGCGACGAATCCGGCCGGCAGCGAAAACCTGCTGAAACGCCACGCCGATCTGCGCTTCGTTGCGATAACGTTCGGCGCAGTCGAAGTGGCGGAAACCCACTTCCAGCGCGCATTTGACCGCTTCGGTGGTGGTGCTCAAATTGCGGAATAACGTGCCAAAGCCAACGGCCGGCATCGAGCCTGCACCGTTGTTCAGCGGCCAGCGGGTGTCGCGAAGCGCATCGTGAAAGGCTTCGTAGGTCATGGTTTTTCTCCAGTGTCGGTGGTTACAGCGGTGTGTGTTCTTTGCCTGCACGGGTGGCAATTTTTTGCTCGAAAACGCCGACGGCATTGCCGCCCAGCGCGACGAACAACTGCACGGTGTCGAGATAGCGCGTGGTCTTCACCTGAATCTGCCCGAGCAACGCTTGCTCGTAGGCACGTTCGGCTTCGAGCACTTGCAGAACGCTGTTTTCGCCTTGGGCGTAAGCCTGTTGGTTGAGTCGCAAACTGCTGTCAGCGGCGCGCAACGCATCGTCCTGCGCAAGACTTTGTTCGGCGCCGTGATGGATCGCCTGCAAGCTGTCCGCGACCTGGCCGAACGACTGAATCACCGTTTGCTGATAACGCGCGAGTGAGGCGTTGTAGCCATCGACGGCGGCCTGACGCTCGGCTTTTAGCGTGCCGCCATTGAAGATTGGCGCGGTCAGCCCGGCAGCAAAGCCCCACAGCGCGGCACCGCCATTGCCGGAAGCGGCTTGCGCCAACGAGGCCGACAGTTCCATGCGCGGATAGAGATTGGCCGTCGCCAGCCCCACGGCCGCGCTGGCCATGTGCAATTCGGCTTCGGCCTGGAGAATGTCCGGGCGGGTGCGCGCGGTTTCCGAGGGCAGGCTGACCGGCAGCGTCGTTGGCAGGGCAAAGTCGTTGAGGGTGAAGTCCGGCGCGATCCAGTCGGCCGGGCCTTTGCCAGCGAGGATCGACAAGGCATGCCGCGCCGCATCACGCTGTTGGGCGAGGGGCGGCAACAGGGTGCGATCCTGCGCGAGGCGGGTTTCGGCCAGCGACACATCGATGCGCGTGGTGCTGCCGCTCTGTTGGGCGCGGCGCACCAGATCAAGGTTTTTCGTGTCATTGGCCAGTAGCGTTTGCACCGCCGCGATCTGTGCGTTGGCCGAGGCGATGAGTAACGCCTGTCGGGCCACTTCGCCGGTCAATGTGAGGTAGGCCGCTTCGTAGCGGTGTCTGTGCAAATCAGCCAACGCCTGCTGGCCTTCGACTTCACGTTTGATGCCGCCGAAAGCATCCAGATCGAATGTCACCCGTGGGCCGATGGCGTAGACATTGGCAACGCTCGGCTGCGGTCCGTTGTGAGTGCGTTGCCGACCGCCCGCCGCCGCAAAATCCACTTGCGGGTACAGCGCGCCTTCCGCCGCTGCAACGGAGGCCGCCGCCTGGCGCAGGGTCGCATCGGCGGCGACCAGTTCGAGGTTGCCGTCGATGGCGCGGCGCATCACTTGATCGAGTTTCGGCGAGCGCAGCGTGGTCCACCAATCGCCGTTGATTCCTTGGCCCATGTCGAAGCGTTGCGCACCGGACGACTGCTCGGCTTGCTCATCGTAGTGCGCTGAGGAGCCGGTGGCCGGGCGCTGGAAATCGGGGCCGACGGTGCAGGCCGAGAGCATCACCATCAAGGCCAACGCACTGAAGGCACCGGGGATTGCAGAACGAGTGAAGCGCGTAGACGTTTTCATTTTGCAGACTCCACAAAGATCAGTTGGCCGCAGCAGGTTTGCGCAGCAACAGCACCAGCGGGCTCACCGCGAGCATCACCAGCATCAGAATCTTGAACTGGCCCATCACCGCGACGAACGCGGCTTGATGGGTCACCAGGTGGTTCAGACCTTCCAGCGCCGATAGCGAGGTCGACAGCGCCGTGCTGTAGGGCGTCAGCTGGCTGACCAGCGCGACGTGCATGGCCTGGGTGTTGTTGAAGAAAAAGATCTGCACCACCGCCACACCGAGGGTGCTGCCATAGACGCGCATCAGGTTGAACAGGCCGGTGGCTTCCGGGCGCAATGCCGGATTGAGGGTGCTGAACGCGACCTTGCTCAGGGCCGGCATCAGCGCGCCGAGGCCGACGCCTTGAAGGAATCCGCTCCACGCCACGGGCGTCCAGTCCATCAGCGGCGAGTAGCCGAGCATCAGCCAATTGGCGTAGACCACCAGCGCGATACCGGCGGTGATAAACATCCGTGTGTCGATCCAGCCCGGCGCACGCCCCATCAGCAGGAACGCGCCGACCAGGCCGATGCCACGCGGAATGGTCAGGAACCCTGTGGTGTCCGGCGGATAGCCCATGATTTCGTCGAGCATCGGCGAGGTCAGCGCCATGGTCGACAGCAGGACGAAGCCGAGGGCGAAAAACATTACGGTCGACAGCACGAAGTTGCGATCGCCGAGCAACGCCTTGCTGACGAAGTGAACCTTGGCGGTCCACCGATGCACGACAAACAAGTACAAGCCGAGCGCACCAGCCAGCGCTTCAATCCAGATTTCCAGCGAGTCGAACCAGTCCAGGCGCTCGCCACGGTCGAGGAGCATCTGCAGGCCGATCATGCCGAGGGTGAAGGTGCCGAA
Organism: Pseudomonas sp. VD-NE ins; assembly: GCF_031882575.1. Classification (NCBI taxonomy): domain Bacteria; kingdom Pseudomonadati; phylum Pseudomonadota; class Gammaproteobacteria; order Pseudomonadales; family Pseudomonadaceae; genus Pseudomonas; species Pseudomonas sp. VD-NE ins. The sequence continues at coordinate 3,602,957 of NZ_CP134772.1, read as the reverse complement.
ACCGAAAAAATCGTATGGCGGACGCTGCTCGGCTTTTTTCTCGGCGAGCAGCAACGTCGCCACCAGAAAGATATACGCGATCAGCGGCAGGCTGAGGTAGAACATCGGCCGCCAGTCAAAGTACTCGCAGATCAGGCCGCCGATGCTCGGCCCGCTGACGATGCCGAACAGCACCAGTGCCGTCCATTTCGCGCCGAACGCAGGACGCTTTTCAGCGGGCAGGGTTTCCATGGCAATCGCCATCGACAGCGGCGCCAATACGCCACTGGCCAGGCCTTGCAAAGTGCGCGCGGCGATGAACTCGAGCGGCGTGCTCGCCAACGTGCCGAGCCACAGACCGAGGGCAAACAGCACCAGGGCAATCTGATAAACCCGCTTCAAACCGAAGGCGGCGGCGAGCCACTGAGCGATCGGCAAGGTGATCGCGCTGGCGGCCAGGTAAGCCGTGAAAATCCACCCGGCCTGATCGTCGGTCATCGACAGACTGCCTTGTATCAGGCGCAGTGCGGCATTGGGCAGCGGCAGATTCATCGATTGCAGATAGGTCGCCAGCAGCGCCACAAAGCGCAATGCGCGCAGATCGGCCAAGTTGTTGCGTGTAATGGCGTTCATCACGAATTACCCCGCGCTGAGCAACGACTTGAATGGGTACCACCACGGCGTGCGGTGGCCGGTGTCGACTTCAACCGTGGCACTGGTGCCAGAGAACAGCGGCATGGCCGGGTCGGCGTCGTCGAGTTCGAGGCGCACCGGCACCCGCTGCACGACCTTCACCCAATTGCCGGTCGCGTTTTCCGGCGGCAGCAGGGCGAAGTCCGCGCCGGCGCCGGGGCTCATGCTGATCACGTGGGCCTTGAAGGGGCGATTGGGGTAGGTATCGAGCGTGATCGTCGCTGTCTGACCGGGGCGCATATGGGTGAGCTGGGTTTCGCGGAAGTTGGCTTCGATCCAGGTCTCGTGATCGGAAATCAATGCGAACGCCGCGCTGCCGTTGCTGACGTAATTGCCCACTTGTAAGTCGTCGACCTTGGCCACGATGCCGTCGGCCGGTGCGGTCACTGTGGCGTAGGACAGATAGAGCTGCGCTTCGTCGAGCTGCGCCTTGGCTTCGCGCACGGTCGGATGTCGGTCGATGGCGATGTCGGGATCACCACTGAGGGCGACCACGGTGCTGGCGATCTGTTGCTCGATCGAAGCGATGCGTTGCCGCGAGACTTTCTGATCGGTGTCGGCGCGCTCATAGGCCGCCCGCGAGACGAACTCGCTGGCGATCAGCGTTTTTTTGCGGGCGAATTCCTTCTGATCGTAATCCGCCGACGCCCGCGCCGATTGCAGTTCGGCCTGCTGCTGGCGATAGCCGGCCTTGAGGCCGTCGATGCGCAGGCGAGCATTGCCTAACTGAGCTTCGGCGCGGTCGACTGCAATCTGCAACGGCTGTGGGTCGAGGCGAAACAGCACCTGGCCTTTGCGCACGGGTTGGTTGTCGTTCACCGCAATCTCGACCACTTGCCCGGACACCCGCGCATTGATCGATGCCTTGGCCACGCGGGCATAGGCGTTGTCGGTGGAAACGAAAGGCTCGTTCGCCCGGTATTGGCTGTAGCCGATGACCGCGAACAGCGCGGGCACGCCTGCCATCAACAGTGGTCGCAATCTTTGCTTGAGCGGTTTTTTCGATGGGGCGTCCGTCAGATCACCGATCGGCTGGGCGCTGGCATGTGCTGCGGTGAGATCAATTGGCTGGGTCATGATCTGCTCTATCCAAAATGCTGAAGCGCAAACGGGACATCGGGCCGACCGGGGCAATCGCCTGTGGCCGCGACGTGATTAATGGCTGCGAAAAATCAAATCCGTGCGCGGTGGGGGAGGATCGCTCCTTACCGCTGTTCGTCGTTGCCACAGCCCATTGGGGCTGCGCCATAACAAAGCTGCTGACCAAGGAATTTCTGGTTCCTTAATTTTGTGCGATGGTGTAAGAATATGAGCGACTTCTCATCCTTGCAAGGAATTTGTACGACATGGCACAAAATAAAACGACAGAAGGAAAAGGCCGCGGCCGCCCTCGTGCGTATGACCCGCACACGGCGCTGCAACAGGCCCTCGGTGTGTTCTGGAATACCGGTTATTCCGGTGCTTCGCTGGACAGCATCGCCACGGCGGCAGGGATGAACCGGCCGAGCCTGTATGCCGCGTTTGGCGATAAACACGCGCTGTACATCAAGGCTCTCGATCAATATTGGGACACCGCGCACGCCGCCATGCAGGCCGCGCTGACCGACAGCAGCCTGACGCTGGCCCAGGCGCTGGGCGGTTTTTATGAAGGGCAATTGGCGATTTATTTCTCGGGCGACGGCCAGCCTCGCGGCTGCTTTGCCATCGGTACGGCGACCACCGAAGCGGTCGAAGACCCGGAAATCCGCAATGTGCTGTCGGCACGCCTCAGCCAGTTGGATGCTGAGCTGGAAGCACGCCTGCAAAAGGCAATCGAGGCTGGCGAACTGAAGCCCGATAGCGATTTGGCCGCGCTGGCGGTGATCGCTTCTTCGCTGCTGCACAGCATTTCGATCCGCGCGCGGGCGGGCAAATCCCGCGAAGAACTGACCGCGATTGTGCGCAACGCCGTCAGCGTGATTTGCGGCTGAACGCGCTCATGGACGCCCTCGAAGACATTCTTGCGGAGGATCTGTCAGTGGTCTTTTGCGGGATCAATCCCGGTCTGCTCGCGGCGGAGCAGGGACATCATTTCGCCGGGCGCAGCAATCGGTTCTGGCGCACGTTGCATCTGGCCGGGTTCACACCCGACGAAGTCCGCCCGGAAAACGACCGCTCGATTCTGCAATACCAGTGCGGTTTGACGGCGGTGGTCGCCCGGCCAACCGCGCGGGCGGATCAAGTGTCTGCGCAGGAATTTGTCGCCGCTGCGGTGGATTTTGAGCAGAAGATTGTTCGCTACAAGCCACGCCATGTGGCGTTTCTTGGCAAAGCGGCTTATTCGGGGCTGTCCGGGAAAAAGCTCATTGCCTGGGGGCGTCAAGCCGAAACGTTCGGCAATGCGGCGGTCTGGGTGCTGCCTAATCCCAGCGGACGCAATCTGGCGTTTACGCTGGAACAACTGGTCACGGCGTATCGGCAGCTGGCGCGGGCAGCCGGTTTTCAAACGGTCTGAAGAGCTGCCGCGACGCGCGCCGAAATCCACTTCCGACTGTAGGCCAGCACACCTTGAGCAATGGCCGTGGGGAAGTGAATAAAACCGTGAGGCGAGGATGGCAGCAGGTGCATCTCGACCGGCGCCGATTGCGACCAGCGCCTGGCGATGTCGAGAGTGTCGTCGCGCAGCGGATCGAGTTCGCCGGCAAACAGCAGCGCCGGCGGGAAACCGCTGAAGTCGCCGTACAGCGGTGACAACGGTGGCTGGCGGCGTTGCTCGTCGGTCAGTTCCGGCGTCAGCAGGCGCAAGGCCTCGACCATGCCGGGACCGTCGAGCACCAGCGTATCGGCGGGCGCGCTGCGCACGCTTGGCGTGCCGGTCAGGTCGTAGACGCCGTAATACAGCAGTGCGCCGCTGATTCTTTGCAGCAGATCGGGCCATTGTTTCAGCGCCAACAGTGTCGCCGCCGCCAGGTGGCCACCCGCCGATTCACCGACCACCACGACGGGCAGGCCGGCGAACTCAGCCTCTTGTAACAACCAACGAGTGGCGTTGAGGCAGTCCTCCAACAAGCCTTCGATGGGCGTGGACACGGCCAATCGATAATCCACCGAAACCACGGTCACCTCGCAGCCGTCGACGATGGCCGCGTTGAAATTGTCATCCATCTGCGCATTGCCGATCACCCAGCCGCCGCCGTGAAAATCCAGCACCACGCCTTTCGCCCGGCCCTTGGGGCGGATGATCCGCACCGGCACGTTAGCAATCAGCTTGCGCTCAGCCGTCAGGCCAAGCTTGCGCAACGCGCCCGAGCCGGCCACCTGGCTCAAGCGCAGCAGCGCCTGAATCAAGCGCGGTGTCAGGCGATTGCGGATCTTGAAACGCGGTAGCCAGGCGAGCTTTTTGTTGAAGGCCCGCACCTGCGCCAACTCGCGCTCACCTTGCGGCCACGGTGTTTCAGTACCCCAATTGGCATTGGTCATCAGCGGTTCTTGATCAGGATGGAAAAATTCAACGCAGCGGCAACACACAGCCACGCCAGATAAGGAAACAGAATCAAGCCAGTGATCAGGTCCAGTTGTACCGCCAGCACCACCATCGCCGCGACCACCAGCCACAACACGGTGAGAATCACCATCGCCGCCAACACCTGATGCGCGCCGAAGAATACCGGCGTCCACAACGTGTTCAGCGCAATCTGCGCCGCCCATAGCGCCAGCACGGTCTGGCTGCCGGGGATCAGGCTCAAGCGATAACCGGCCCAGGCCAGCAGCAGGTAGATAATCGTCCAGGCCACGGGGAACGCCCAATTGGGCGGGGTGAAACCGGGTTTGTTCAGCCCTTCGTACCACGGCCCCGGTTTGAACATCACGCCGGTGGTTGCCGCAGCCGCGCAGGCCAGAAGAAAAATGAAAAAGGTCATCGCCAGTCCTTGGCTGAGATCAGCCGGTAAGGGGTTTAAGAAAGGGACGCCCCGGCGGGGAAAAAGTTTGCCATGAATTCCAGATTGGTCTGAGGGGTGATTCAATTTGAACTAAAAACTGACCACTGCGTCAGGATAGACAGTTGCCTTTTCCTTCTGACGCGGATGACATCATGTACACCTATCACATTGAATATCGATTCAACGACGAGCCTCGGACTTTTCTGCTTGAACTCAAGGAGCAGCAGTTGGCCAAGCACGAGGCCGCGATGCATCTGCTGGAACTGCATCTGGGCGATGCGGAAAACGGCTTGATCATGCCCACAGCGGATTCGACCCCCGAGCAGATTCTTGAACATGCCGAGCGAGTAGGGATAACGGACATCAAGGTTGTCAGCCAGACCAACTGAAGCATGGGCCTGCGATTGCGCAGATTCTGGCTGGCGTGCGCCGCGACCAGGGCAGTCTTTGCTGATACGTCAATCCTGTGGGAGCTGGCTTGCCAGCGATGGCGGTGTGTCAAACAGCGAAGTTGCACCTGACCCGGCCTCATCGCTGGCAAGCCAGCTCCCACAGGTTGTTCTATATCTGCGTTGGGTCCGACATGGTTTTCACGACAGCTTTTGCATGCCATCAATGCCAGAATCGCCTGCGGTGAAAAGCTGCGCTGCACTTGCTCAATGATTTGCGCCGAATAGTCGCGTCCATTGGACTCATGCAAAGTCGTCACGATGAGTTCGCTAATCACTGCCGCATCGTCGCGGGTTGCCGTTCTAATCTGAAAGTCCATTTTCGTTAATCCTTGAGACATTATCTTCTGGCGGATGGACAGATCACGCATCACACGGCCCGATCGCGCAGCCATTTCCATTTAAACCGAAACTGTCATATTCAGTATCACTTGCCTACCCATAGTGACCAGCCCAACGCTTAAACAATGAGGCTGCACTGTGTTTCAACGTCTTCTGTGTTCGCTGTCCGTACTGAGCCTGTCCATCGCCGCCGCCCACGCTGCCGAGCCTGTGCTGCTCGACACGCCGCGCCTGCAGGGCATGGACAATTTCCGCGATGTCGCCGGCACCACCTCCGCGTATTCCACCGCCCACGACGGCACGATGCGCGCTGGCGTGTTCTACCGCGCCAACGCGGTAACCCCGACGGCCTCCGACCTGGCGACTCTCAACAGCCTCGGCATCAAAGCCGTCTACGACCTGCGTACCCCCAGCGAAATCGCCGCCACCCCGGACACGATGCTGAGTGGCGCGACCTACCAGAACATCGACATCATCGGATCTACCACCTCCGGCGCGAACATCACCAACATCTCCTTCAAAAGCGCCGCCGACGCCATCGCCATGATGGAACAGACCAACCGCGCCTTCGTCAGTGACGCCGGCATGCGCGGCCAGTTCAACAAGCTGTTCAATGAACTCGCCAGCGTCGATGCCGCGCAACTGTTCCACTGCACCGCCGGCAAGGACCGCACCGGCTGGACCGCCGCCGTGTTGCAGAGCATCGCCGGTGTCGATAATGCGACCATCATGGCCAACTACCTCGCCACCAACGACTACACCGCCGCCCGCGTCGCCGCCACTCTCAAAGCGCTGCCGCCGAGCATGGCCGCCATTTACGAGCCGCTGCTCGGCGTGCAGGCCAGCTACCTGCAAGCCGGCCTCGACGAAGTCACCGCGCAATACGGCAGCATGGACAGCTACCTCAAACAAGGTCTCGGCCTGTCGCAAGAAACCATCTATGTGCTGCGCGGCAAACTGGTCGAATACAACAGCCTGCCGGGTCAGACCGGGCTGATCGGCAACGCCGCTGCCGGCGCCGAATTGCTCCGCCAATTGCAAAACACCAGCCTGTCCGGCACCTACAGCGCCTACAACTATTACCTGCAATCGGCCATCGACGCCGGCACCCTCGGCGGTGTCGAATCCCAGGTCGGCGGCCAGGTTCACGCTGACGCCGCCAGCTACCTGCTGCGGCAAAACGCGATGATCGAACAAGCCGCCGCACCGTTCGCCAGCGGCAGCGACCTCAAGGTCGGCCAATATCGCCTCTGGACCACCGCGCTCGCCGGCTACCTCGGTACCGACGGCTCGGCCCACGCCGAGAGCAGCAACGAACACAGCCAAGGCCTGATGGTCGGCATCACCCAGCGCTTCAGCGAACAACTCAGCGCACGCGGCGGCTTCGGTTACAGCAAGGGCAGCGTCGGCGGCGCGGGTGGTGAAGCCGATACCGACTTCACCTTCCTCAACGTCGGCGCCCGCTACGGCTTCACCAGCCTCGAACAAGGCCTGTTCCTCGACGCCAATGCCAGCGCCGGCTACGTCGACTACGACAGCAAACGCGACCTCGGCGGCGGCCTCGGCACCGCGAAGGGCAACACCCACGGCAACCTCAGCGGCGCCACCGTCGCCCTCGGCTACCGCGCCCCAATCAATGGCATGACCTTCGAGCCGAGCCTGGGCTTCCGCGTCAGCCACCTCGACCTCAACGGCTTCAAAGAGAAGGGCAGTGAGCTGTCACTCGACGTCGACGACAACATCGCCACCCGCCGCAGCGCCGTCGCCAACCTCAACGTAGGTTTCGCCCCGGTGACGATGGGCGCATGGCAACTGGTGCCGGGTGTACAAGTGGGTTACGAACGCACACTGGGCGACAACCAGGTCGACAGCCAAAGCCACCTGCTGGGCCTCGACATCGAACAGCGCGCGGCTTTTGATAATCGCGACCAGTTCAGCGGCGGCGTCAACCTCATGGCCAGCCTCGGCGCTCTGAGCCTCGGCGCAGAAGTGGGCGCCAATGGCGGCGGCGACAGCCACGGCTTCAACGGCGGCCTCAAGGCCAGCTACGCGTTCTAAAAGAAAACGGGGTCAAGGAAGACCCCCAATCCAACAAACACCCCAAAACCCAATGTGGGAGCGAGCCTGCTCGCGAAAGCGCCAGACCAGTCAACATCAACATCGACTGACACACCGCTTTCGCGAGCAAGCTCGCTCCCACAAATTTGATTCCATCCAATAGCAGCCAATCAAAAGCCCCTCACCCTAACCCTCTCCCGAAGGGAGAGGGGACTGACCGTGTGGATTGGAAGAGCTACACCGACGTGGCATACCGAGTCGAGCTCAGATTTTGAAAAGCCCACCAATCGGCTCCCTCTCCCTCGGGAGAGGGCTGGGCGGGCGGCGTTCCGATGAGGGGCAGCCCCACCACAAAACCTGCGAGTGTCCCTTGCGCTTGTATATGAAGTTGTGGGAGACGGGACTGACCGAGGCGTCTTGCGTCATGCATCGACCTGAAAGATCGAGGCGATTATGGATTCAAAGCAAGACTCTCAGGTCGGTGTAGATCTTCAATATCCCCGGCTCGGTTCCCTCTCCTTGGGGAGAGGGATAGGCGGGCGGCGTTCCGATGAGGGGAAAGCAGTTACCGCAAAATCAACTGGCCAACTCGGTCAAACGCCTCCGCGCCCACTCCTCGATCAACCGCGCCGGCGTGCCATCCCCACGCTTAGCGACCCATCGGCGCGGTGCGACGTTTAGCTAAATCTTCTCACCACACGTTACCTTGCAAACCTGTTACCCAATCACCCCCGAGCCCGAAACTCCGCCGGACCCACCCCATAAGCCCCCTGAAAATACCGACAAAACCGCCCCACATTACTAAACCCAAATCGCAACGCCACTTCAGTCACCGATCCCGAACCCCGCTGCTTCAAAACCTCATAAGCCCGCTCCAGCCGCACCTGCCGCTGATACGCCACAATCGACATCCCGACAAACCGCCGAAACCCCTCCTGCAACGCCCGCTGACTCACATGACTCAACCGCGCCAAATCCACACCGCTAACCAACTGCTCCGGATGCGCCTGAATAAACTCCACCGCCAGCTTCACATGCCTTGGCGCAACCATCGGCGCCGGCCGCTGCAACGCCTCGGAAAAATTGTGCGGCCACGCCTCCAGCACCGCATCAACCAACATCTCGCGCAACCGCGACGGCATCAACGTCCCGCTGTTGATCAACAGATCAAACTCCGTCCCCGTCGCCAAATCGATCAACGCCTTGATCCCCTGAAACGCCGCAGAATTCAGATCAACGCTGGGTTGAAAGACGATCTTCTGCAAAATCGGCTTATCCAACAGCGCCGACAGCCGCTCGGTGAGCTGAAGACGATTGATCGACATGCCGTGATGCGCGTGATCATCCAGAAAGTGCATCGAACGGATATCTGCCTTATCGATTGCCAGCCCCACGTGCGACACACCGATGGACTCAGCAGCGTGGTTGAAAACGATCTTGCCAGCAGTGGGAATGACGAACGTGATCTCATCCTGTGGATCGGGGAAAGCGACGGTGAAATCACCGTGATAATGCATCCGCCGAAAGCTCACGCCATCGTGCCGCCCGTAAACGCCACCGATAATGATGTTCGACGGCAGCGGCGGGTTGTCCGCATAGCGGTTGCCAAACAATCTGGAAAACAGTGCACCGAAGTCGTCCGAACGGAGGTTGTCGGAGCGCAGGATGATTTGCTGGCGAACAGGAGTCGGAAACACCTTGGCGGCACCTTCGTTTGGGGGCTCTAGGACTGGGGTGTAGGGCAGGGCGTCGAGGAGATTAGCAGAGGAAATATGACGCGTTTGTGACAGTCAGAAACATGTCGTTACAGCGCCGCACCGCGTTTAAGAAAAGGACACTCGGCAGGCCATGGCCGACATGGCAACCTGCTCGCATCTGTAGTCAGCAAACAAATAGCGGCGATGCACTCAGCGTTTGGCCCTGTTTGACATGACCTGAAAGCATTCAAGTTAATTGGAGCGGCAATGCAAGCCAACACACAAACACTCCCCATCACCCTGACCCCGGAACTCGACTTCGACCAAAACGCCGCCAGCGCTTTCGGCGAATCGCTGACCAGCGAATACACCCAAGCCACACCATTCCCGCACATCGTCATCGACAACTTCCTGCAAGCCGACGTCATCGCCAGCATCCGCGAACACTTCCCGGTCGAACCGACCAACAACGAACAGACTTACGAGCGCGGCTACAAAGGCCAACTCAAACGCCAGATCAGCCCCAACGCCTGCAGCCCGTACCTGAAGAACGTCTTCAACACCTTCAATTCCGCACCCATGCTGGAATTCCTCGAAAAACTCACCGGCATCCAAGGGCTGATCCCCGACCCTTACTTCGCCGGCGGCGGCCTGCACGAAACCAAAACCGGCGGCTTCCTCGGCGTGCATTCTGATTTTCGGCTGAACAAAAAACTCAACGTTGAGCGACGGCTGAACGTGATCATTTACCTGACCGAGGACTGGCAGGAAGCGTACGGCGGCAACCTGGAGCTTTGGGATGTGGGGATGAAGAAGTGTCTGAAGAAAGTGCTACCGGTTTACAACCGGTGTGTGATTTTTAATACGGACAAGGACAGCAATCACGGGCATCCGGAGCCGTTGACTACGCCGGAGCACGTCACTCGGCGGTCGATTGCGCTTTATTACTACACGGCGAGTGGGGCGGGTGGGGAGCCGGGGCAGAGGAATAAAACGCACTATAAGCCGCGGCCGAAGGATCGGTGGAGTTTGAGGTATTACGTGAGTAAGGTATTCAAGAAGAAAGGTTGAAGGGGCTCCAACGCATTGCGCTGAGAGCAAATTGCGAATATCCGAGATACCAAGCAGGTCAAAAAGGAGTTCGAATGAAAGTTTGGCGGCTTGTAGCCCATCATGAGGATAGTGCTGGCGCAATTGAGGAAATGAAGCAGCGAAGCCGAATTGCAATTGGGTGGAGTAAGATTGGTGATTTGCGTGGTGCGTCTATCGATGGTTCCCGACGAATAGGAGGTTTGATTTCCAGATCATATCCAGAATTAAAGAACTCAAACTTTGGTGGGCCAAGTTTGTGGAATCTTTATAAAAGGATGAGTGAGGGTGATCTCGTTATAGTTACCTCTAAAAGCAAGCGTTGTTGTGTTTTTGAAGTGGTTGGCCCATATATTTTTGAAAGCGATCTTGAGCAAATTAAAGGTTATGGGCATCAACGATCTGCGTGTTTAACATCAATAGATGCGGAGGCTCTTTGGAAAGAGGTCGGTGGTAAGGAAAGTTCAGGTCAAAACTCTCGTTGGACGCTTTTTGAATGCGACTCTCAAAGAGTTATAAAGGAAGAGATTTTTGAGGAAGGGAGACGCTGGGATATCAGAGCTACCGCTATCGAGAGGAATCCAGAAGCACGTGCAGCTTGTATTGATAAGTACGGTAGCGATTGTTTTGTTTGTGGTTTTAACTTTGGTAAGGTGTACGGTGACTTTGGTAAAGGCTATATACATGTACATCATCGAGTTGACATTAGCACAAGGTATGAACGCTATAAAATTGATCCGGTAGAGGACCTTGTTCCCCTATGCCCGAATTGCCACGCTATGGTTCATACTCAGCGTCCGTCAATGTCGGTGGAAGAGTTGAAGGATAGGTATCAGCGTCTTAACAAAAACGCAGTCGTGTAATAGCTTTTAAAATCGTAGATGATGGGAGTAACAGTGCCAGATCACCATGATCTGAAGTGATCTGGTCCCAGATTTTCCCTTCATTATCCACCTTTTTGGTCCTACCTCTTCGCACACGTTTCGATATCGGCTTGGGTCGTAACATCTGAGTCGATACCTAATCTGTATTTGCAATAATCTATGATGTCCTGTCTCTGTTCGCTCGTTAGTTTTTCTATGCGTCGATGATTGCCATCATTGGCGTGAATGTTAAAAAACTGCACTCGAAATGTTGGATGCTTTTTTATGAAAAATATTCTATTGACCTCGGCATCAGAAACTTCGTTGTAGAAGCCAATATTCAGAATGAGTAGCAGCGACGTTAAAATAGCGAGTATGAAATATTTCATTCCGCACCTGGCTTCGGTGGCGGTAAAAGTCCGGTTTTGGTACGGATGTTTCTGACAAGCTCCATACCAATATTGCCGGGGCAGATTTTCCCTTCGCTCACTTGGCCAGGGTACTCACGATGGCCACCAAAGTTCTTAATGAAAAAAACTCCCTTTAAAACATCGATCAAACGCAGCAACGAATCAATTTGTGTCGCAGGAATGACGTTTGTTGTGCTGACCCCGAAGTACTCCAGTGTTTCCCTACCTTTCGCTACTATGTCTCCGCCTTCCTCGGCGGTAGTCAAGTTCTCCAGAAGCACAATACCGATTACGCCTGTATTGAAGAGATGAACGTTTGATCCTAAAAATCTGATGTCACGGCCTTCAAGAACCGTTCCGTCACAAGCAATCGCATAGTGATAGCCAATATCATCAAATCCGTTGCCCATGTGATGAGATTGAACACCTTTCATTTGCTTGGCGCCGCCCGGAGTACACTCGTATGAGCGGCCTGCATGATGCAGAGCAATCATTGAATAATCCCAATCCTTCTCCATGTCCGGCTTTGCCTTGGCTGCTCCCCAACTAGAGCGTTCAGTAAAGGTGCCTCCAGATGAACGGATGTTTTTAATAATGGCCTCCCGTGTCGCCGCCCGATCATCCACTTTCACGGGGATGGGGCACATGAACTCACCGGGCTTTATTTTTTGAGCAGTTGCTTTCGTCGAAAAATTTTCGGCCATTACTGCCCCTCCGATAGTTCGTCAAGCGTTCTTGCCGGCGCACTGAACTTGATATGCAGTGAGATTTTTGAGTCTTTCGATGGGGCTTTTATATGAGCTACGCCACTCGCGTCCGTCACGCCCGTAATCGTTACTCCGTCGACGGTGGCAACATAATCCCTAAGCGCCAATGGCTCGCCCGTTTCGCTGTTAAGAACGCTGAAGGATTGACCAAAGGTATTTGGCAGGACTAATGGCAGTGGTGGTGTAAATGGAGCGGGCGTGTGGGAGTTGCCGATTACGATTGTGCCGGAACCGCCGATGACATTGTTGCCGTGGGCGCCGGTGCTACCCAAGGTTGCGGCAGGCAAGCCATTGATGAGAACCGTAGAGGCGACGTCTCCGACAATTGCACTTCCGCATGCGCTTTTGTCTGTTTGTCGTGCGGCAGCTAAGCCGTCGAAGAAAACATCTGGAGATCCAGAGGCTATTGGATTGACCCCATGCCCAGGCAGAGGGCAGGAAGTGGGATCGGTAATACGAGCTGCAGGTTTTCCCGACATCTCAAACATCCTTGTAGAAATTACGTTAGTCGAAGTTTGGCATAAAAGACTGGGCACGGACCATACGGAGTGAAGGGGCGAGCTAGCAGGACGAAGTAAAAGAGGTATGAAGACTCGCCAGAAAGTAGGAGCGTCCCCCCTTTGGTTTTTTCGGCTGATCCCTCCATGGCGACAGATCAACTGCCGCAATGGAGGGGACTTCGTTACTCCGTCGGCACCACGTTATCCAACGCCCGATTCACCGCCAACTCCCCAAGCATTACCACCTGCGCAATGCCTTGCAGTGTCTTGCGCGCCGGTCCCTGAACCAGACTGATCACATCCCCAAGCATCACCGAAGCCGAGCCGAGTGATTCACTGGCATTCACCAGCAATTCCTCAGTCTTGGTTTTTGGATTGGCGATAAACATCGTGTTGGTTTGGTACGGGGTGAGCATGATTTCTGGAGCGGGTCCGAGGTAATGAGAGAGAGCGCGGTCGACGGCTTCGTTGAATTTCTTGGCGTCTGGGGATTCGTCGCCCGCGATCGGGTCGGTTTCTGGCGGATTCGGTGTGATTTTGAACATGATGTAACTCCCTTGTGTCGCTTAAAAAGGAGCCATCACCCTCTCGCTACCAAACGGTGGGTGGCGGCCATGCACAGGTTGGTAGACCGGGACACAAGGAAAACCGGCGCGCTCGAAAGCGCCCTGCGCATGACCACCATAAAAGCCAGGCGAAGACTTTCGCCAATAGTGAAATTGCGCACCTTGTATACACGGGCTACCAAACCCGATCACTGCTATTCAGTGACCGACCCAAGATAGAACCCGCCCACCCGGCGCACAAGCCGGCGGATTCTGGCGTAGTCGTAGGCAACGGCGCAAGGCGTTGTAGGTTGGAATGACGTAACTTGGGGTGTCTTTAAACAAAGTTCTGGAATTGCTTCAACAGGGCAGTTCGCGCTGTGTTTGCGATGTCTTTGTGGACTGGAGGAGCGAGAGCCGTTTCGCGATCCATCGGAGCAAGTCCCTTCGCTACAGGGAGATTTAATTCGCCAGCGAAATCAGCGTATCGATCACATTAATCGGCACATAAATCAGCGTAATCCCCGCATACACTCTACGCGACCGAGCCAAAAACGCGCCAATCGGCAACACAATCATGATCACATCCAGCAACCCCCAAAGCGCCACCGGCGATGCCTCAAACAACGTGACATTGACGATCAGCCCCAGGCACAGATACGTGGACAGCGACAGCAATGCATAGCGCCCATCCTGTTCGAAATACACGCGCAACCCGTTCTGCTCATCCTCACTGCGGCTCGGCAGCAGCAACGCCGCCGTGACGAACAACGACAGTGTCAGCATCACCAACAGTAGAAATTCGAGAAAAGAGAAGGTCTGTTTTACCGCCGACAGTGCGTTGACGGCCCACTAGAATTGCAGCTGCATGGTAAACAGCATCGCCGCCCAGACCAGCGCCACCCAGTCTGGCTTGGCGACGCGGCGGATGCGGAACACCGTTAATGCGCCGAGCAGCAGGCGGGTGACGGAGAGTCCGAGGATCATCGAGAGAACGGTGGCGACGATTGGGAAGTTGCTCATCTTGCCTCTCGTGAACTCGGTTTTGGCTGTCAGGGTGTTTGGGCAGACTAGGTGGGGCGGGTAGGACCGTCAAACGTGGCTGTGCGGTTGGGTTGGCAGAAAACGGCTGTAGAGCCTTGCTGCGCGGAGGTAATGGATTAGGATGCCCGCAGGCTGGAATGGATCTTCTCGACTAAGGATGTGTGTTTATGGAATCTGCTTTTTCGCAAGTCACGGAGCGTTTGAACAACCGCCGGTTTTCCGTGGCGAATAACGCTCAGGGCTTGTCCGATGCGCGCACGGTGTTTCATTACTTCGTGGAAGGCGCGGCAGTTTGGGGGACTTATGCGGGTGGGCATATTCGCATGGGCAACCAGGTTGGGCGGGTGACCGGGCCGGATAGTATCGAGCTGCTTTATCAGTGCATCACCACGGATGGCGAGATTCTCGCGGGTTGGTCGCGGGGCATGGTGGGGGTTGATGAGGCGGGGCAAACGACGTTGCGGTTTGTGTGGGGGTGGTTGTCGGGGGCCGAGGGTGGCGGGGAGTCGAGTTATGTTGAGGTGGTCGCTTAGCGATGGGGCATCTTGTGATTATCGCGTGCTGCTCGGCACTAATCTTTCAACGCAAGGATGGCTATGTCTGTAGATCTTGATGAGTTGCTGGAACGTGTCACCGATGAGCAATCGTTCATCGATTTCGTCGCGGCGCTGAGCGCTGATTTCTCCCGTGAGCGGGCACTGGAGAAGGCGACACCATCGTCTGCTTATCAGGCGGGTGCGTTAGGCTGGGAAAATGGATCGGTCGATACGTTTCTTGATGCTGCGGCTGCTTGGGCGATGGCTACTTCGAGGAATGCTCAGGCGGATGCTACCGTTTCTAATGTCTGGCAACGGTGCGCGGAGATTTTGTTGGCTGGGAAGTTTTACGAGTGAGGCTCGCAGATCATCCGCTTCAGGCGTGCATTTTTTTGATAAGAAAACGCCCAAGGGTTTGGCGTGTCCTGGATGGTTAGGACCGCGTACTGCCTTGGGCGAGATGGGAGCAGATTAAGTGGGGGCAATGTAGACGTCAACTCTTCGCCATCACATCCCACGTCCGCATCACCTGCGTAATCGCCGCATCAATGTTCTCAATCGGCGTGTCATCCCGAGCAAGTATGGAAATCCCCTGCAGGAAACTGTCGAACACTGTCGCCATGGCGGCTGCGTTCGTGTCGTCCGCTAACAAACCCTCACGCACTCCACGCTCCACACACGCAACAATCCCGGCGCGGGTTCGTGCACGGGAGTGGGTGAGGGCTTGAGCGACGTGGGCGTTTTCCGGACTCGGCGCGCTCATGACGCCAAGGGTGACCATGCAGCCTTTCGGGTGGCCGTCGTCGCACTGCATGCGTGCTGACTGGCGCAGGGCGGTTTCGATGGCTTGGCGCGGCGGCAGGGTTTGGTCCCACAGGCATTCGGTGACTTGGGCGAAGGTCGTCAGGTAGCGCTGCACGCATTCGTCGAACAGGGCTTCTTTGGAGCCGAACGCGGCGTAGAAGCTCGGTGCGGAAATGCCGCCGCCCAGTTCAGCCTTCAACAGTGAAAGGGATGTCGAGTCGTAGCCGTGTTGCCAGAACAATTGCATGGCCTGGTCGACGGCGTTGTCGCGATTGAATGCGCGGGGGCGGCCGGTTCTGGCCATAGCAAAGACTCCTCGGAAAGTGATTTGGATACTAGTCGATACATAAGTCGTTGACAACGTGCATCCGATGCCGTCAGTATTTTATATCGATCGGTATTTAAGTCTGACATTCTGCTCTCAAGGAGTTTCCCGTGACACCTTCATTGACTCTATCGGCGGCACCCAAACGCCTGCCCATCGGCGCGCTGCTTGCGCTGGCCATGACCGGATTCATCTGCATCGTCACCGAAACCCTGCCCGCCGGGCTGTTGCCGCTGATCAGCGAAGGCCTGGCGATTTCGCCTTCGATGGCCGGGCAGATGGTCACCGCGTATGCGCTGGGCTCGGTGCTGGCGGTGATCCCGATGACCATTGCCACGCGCGGCTGGCGTCGGCGCAATGTGTTGTTGCTGACCATCGTTGGTTTTCTGCTGTTCAACTCGATCACGGCGCTGTCGTCGCACTATGGCGTGACGCTGGTGGCGCGTTTCTTTGCGGGGGTGGCGGCAGGGTTGGCGTGGAGTCTGTTGGCTGGTTATGCGCGGCGGATGGTCGAGCCTGATCAACAAGGCAAGGCGTTGGCGTTGGCCATGGTCGGTACACCCATCGCGCTGTCTTTGGGTGTACCGCTGGGCACATGGCTGGGAGGGCTGGTCGGTTGGCGTACGACGTTCGGCATCATGTCGGGGCTGACCTTGATTTTGATCGTCTGGGTGCTGGTGAAAGTCCCCGACTATCCACCACAGCCTGCGCATCAGCGCCTGTCGCTGCGCGATGTGCTGACGACGCCGGGCGTCCGACCGGTGCTGGCGGTGGTGATCAGCTGGATGCTGGCGCACAACATTCTCTACACCTACATCGCACCGTTTGTGGCGCCGGCGGGGCTGGCCGATCGCGTGGATCTGGTGTTGCTGGTGTTCGGCATCGCCGCGCTGGCGGGGATCTGGCTGACCGCGAAACTGGTTGAGCCGCTGTTGCGCAAAACGGTGTTGGTGAGCCTCGCTACCTTCGCTGGTGTTTGCGTGGTGCTGGGATTTATGGGGCATGTGCCGCAGGTGATTTACATCGGCGTGTCGGTGTGGGGATTGAGTTTTGGCGGCGCGGCGACTTTGTTGCAGACGGCACTGGCGGATGCTGCCGGTGACGGCGCGGATGTCGCGCTGTCGTTGAATGTGGTGGCTTGGAACAGCGCGATTGCCGGCAGCGGGGTGGTCGGCGGGGTGTTGCTCGACCGCTGGGGCGTTGCCTCTTTTCCGTGGGCGATGGTGGTGCTGGTGAGCGTAGGGTTTGCCATTGCCTTCGGAGCGCGGGTGCATGGGTTCAGATCGGGGCCGCGTGTTGCTGGAGCGGTTGCGGTTGCCGGGCACTGATGCCCGGATGCGCGCACTGCGTGAGCCTCGAGGGCGACCATGGCACGCTTAGCGCTTTTGACCTGAATCTGAATGTCGTCGACGTCGGCAACCGGCCAGAAGCGTCTCATCTAAAACCGTGGCTTTGCAGCCATGTTATGGTCTCGAAACCAAAAGAAAGCCCACGGAATTCAATCATGGAACTGGTTCGACTCACCCCCGCGGAATATCACACCAACGACAGCTACTGGCGACTTTTCAAGGTCGCAGATGGTTCTGTCTACATCCTCGTTGAATGTGAAGCGTCTTTTGTGGGGTACCAGTCCATGATCAAGCTCAACGCCGAGGAAATGCGTGACTACCACGGTTTGGGCTGGTTATCGATTCAGCATCTGGCTAACCGAATCAATTATTTTGTCAGTGATTACAGCGGCCGAAGGATTACGGGTTCTTTGCTCGAGGAAGCCAATCAGGTTTCAGCGCGTCAGTAGTTCTATTGGCTCAGCCCCTTGGAATCCACCAACCCGCCCTCATAACCATCGCTATACCCAACATCCCGAAGAGGAACGACACGCCATGACCACTCAAACCGAAACCGCCATCCTCGCCGGCGGCTGCTTCTGGGGCATGCAGGATCTGCTGCGGCGTTATCCCGGTGTGTTGCAGACCCGCGTCGGTTACACCGGCGGTGATGTGCCGAACGCCACCTACCGCAACCACGGCAACCACGCCGAAGCCATCGAGATCACCTTCGACCCGGCGGTGATCAGCTATCGACAGATCCTTGAATTCTTTTTCCAGATCCACGACCCGAGCACGCCCAACCGGCAGGGTAACGACCTTGGCCGGAGCTATCGTTCGGCCATTTATTACCTCAACGAAGCGCAGCGCGATATTGCCGAGGACACCGCCGCCGATGTCGACGCCTCAAAACTGTGGCCGGGCCGCGTGGTGACTGAAATCGAACCGGCGGGGCCGTTCTGGGAAGCGGAGCCGGAGCATCAGGATTACCTTGAGCGCATTCCGAATGGCTACACCTGCCATTTCATTCGGCCGAACTGGAAGTTGCCGAAACGCGGGTGAGGGGCACGCGCCTTTCTTTCAGCGACACTTCATTGGTTGTAAGGCTGAATGAGTTTCCGACTTCGCGGGCAAGCCCGCGAAGAGGCGAGTGCCCATGGCACCGTTTTAGCCCTGCGCTTCATCCTTCAAATCATCCAGCGCATCGATGATCGCCTCATCGCTGTCGGCCATTGCATCTCGCATATCTTTAGCGAGGGTGCTCTGGACGGCCATGAATTTTTCGGCCAGATCGCGGCCCTTTTTCGAACTCAGGATGATCGTCATCGCCTGCTCGGGATGCTGGTTGGCGCGAGTCAGCAGGTCAAGCTCCTCGTTGTTGAAGTGATTGGCATAGATTTCCACGACCATGCCCTTCAGGTCGTCAGGATCGATGTTCTCTCGCACGACGTTGCGAATTTGCTCGTGTTCGAGCATCGGGTAGCGGGAGGCATAACCGCTGGACGCGGTCTCGACCATGCTGGTGTATTGCTTGGTCATGCCACTGGACTCGACGAACGCCTGCGCCTTGTCCTTGTTACCCCCACAACCCGCCAGCGCCGCTGCGGCCAATACAGCCAGCATAATTTTTTTCATGCCCATGAGCATTTTTCCTTTAATGATCTGTAAGTGCAGAGAGCGCCACAAGTGTCCCTGTCTCTCACTCCAAACACCGTTTCGGGGTAATGCGGATTTCTCCGGACGGGTCGGCACTATTGGCCCTCTCGGCATTGCGCGCAGGCTCTTTACGACCGCTCCATTCGACAGGATAAGGTCCGCTCGGTGCCAGCAGCGCCTGCATTTGGTTCATGAAATCAGTGTCACTTCGGGCGTAGAAGATCCACTTCGCGAGCCCGTCATCCGCCGCGGCCGACAGTAAAAGGGCCTCCATCTCATTCATGCGTACAAGATCACGAGGTCTCGGCAGGAGTTTCCTGGAGGTGTAATTCCAGCGGACTTTCATCTTGAACGGTAGCGCCTGCTGCTCCGTCGCGGAAATTGAGCGAGCAGTCCGGTAACTCATGGGGCTGGGGGTGTCCGGATAGTCGGACTCCTGAAAAGTGTCCTCGCCCGGCTCGGCTAGGCGCATTTGCGGGTAAAGATCTGGGCCATTGCCAAGAATGGCATTGAGTGCAGCAGCGCGTTCGTCATTACGGTCAACCACGCAGTCATCGTAAGCGGCACTGTGGAGTGGGCCTTCATCCAGGCATGGGTCGCGTTCGATCGGTGGCGGGGGATGGGAGCAGCCCGTGTTAAGCAGAGCTGTCGATACCAGCAGCAAAAACAGCGGCCAAGCGCGATTCAGGGTGTTTCGATTGTCGGTTTTGCCGTCATTCACAACATGCCTTCCTTGGGAGGGGCGAGGACTGGTTTGGAGTGGAAGTGATCGAGCAGTGTCGCCATTAATGCCGACTGACCTGCTTGAGCCAGTTCCAGAAGGGGTCGTTCGATTCGCTCACATCCATGCACTCTGTACCGCGGACCAGTTCCGCTGCGCGCGCGGGTATGCTCAGCCCGAGCGTTCGCGCGACGTGGCTTCGCAACAGAAGAGGCGGAGGAGGGTAATCGTCTTCGGCGTATTCTTCTTCGCGTACTTCATCCGGGGTCAGTTGAAACTGCTCCGGCCAGCAGAGTTCGTCGTAACCGATAGCCAACAGCCTCAACAAGTCTTCAATCGTGTCGGTCAGGACGCAAAGCATCGTTGACCCGGACCCTGATCCCAGATGGACGAATCGCTGTTGCCCGATGTCGTCCAGCCACAGCCCGGCCCACGAGCCGTCCCCACCGGTTCTGAGGAACAGGGTCAGGCGCTGGTTTACGTCAGGATCATCGCTATTAGTCCAGCGGGCGGTGTCGGCAGGTACTGGCAGGTAAAAAGCGGTTGTCGCCACATCGCTATGTGCCGGGTCCGGATGCAGCGTCATGTAGCGCGTGCCATCGCGGTGACTGCGCACGCAGCCATGTTCTTCCAACAACTCAAGTGCTTGGCGAAGGCGTGTGGGCAGCGGATTGCCCGCAGGAAAAGCGGCCGCCATTTCATCGGTGAAGTTCATTCATTTCCTGACTCGGCGGGCATTGGAGAGGGTTGGGTTCCGGTGACCTCGGCGGTCTTGTCCAGAACCCAAGGTCCCGGTGTATGTTCAATCATGCTTTACCAAACCCCAGAAAAGAACGCAGTTTATGGCCCCACTTGCGCTCATAGAACGGCGTGGTCTCCCTGAGAAAGTAATCACTCAGGCCAGCTTCACCTTGGGACACCCGGCACAAATCAACCGGCTCGCCCTGCGGCGCGGTATCCCCGGCAACATTGCCCGCCTCACGCATAACACGGTCAATATCGCCGTCCGCCTCGATACCCACGATCAAGTGCGGTTTTTCGTCCACCGAGGTGTCATGCATCAATGCCAGAAACGCGCGCTTCACATTGGAATGTTTGGCAAGTAGTTGCGTGAGCGAGTGGACCATTTGTGACGGGTATTCGGCAGGCTGGCCTAGCAGCACATTGGTTTCTTTCTCGACCGTGCGTTGCGTGGCGGTCTGGCCAACGGCATCGGCGAGCAAATTGTGCACCTCTTGCGGGAAAAACTCTTTGCCGTACGGCGACTTCGGATTCAGACAGAGCAGGGCACCCAGTGTGATTTCGAACAACGATCGGGCGGGTATTTCGAGGTAGGTCTGCTCGCTGTCGATGGACTGTTGCAGTGTTTGCAGGGACGAGAAAAACGGGATGACCGGGGTGCCGTCCGGTTTTTGCCAATGGGCGATGCTGATGTTGCTGCCGGCTTCGAGATTGACGTGGCCGTCTGCCTCACCGGCGGTGCCGAGAATGTAAACGTTTGAATTCAACAGGGTGTTGAAAAACTCGGGACGATGTGCCGGTTCGTCGGCGGCCAGTTTGAGGCTTTTTTCCAGCAGGTTTTCTGGTTGGGTATCCATGGTGTTCATCCCTGACTCGGTCTAAAACAGAGCAAAGCGTCGATCAGTTACACCGACGCTGGTTCTACTGACGCCTTCGCGGGCAAGCCCGCTCCCACAGGTTTCTGGGTCGCTCACAAGGTTGCGGTACAGCGCAGATCATTGTGAGAGCTGGCTTGCCAGCGATTGCGGTGGGTCAGTCAACTTCGTTGGCACAGCCTATCCGCCATCGCTAGCAGGGGGAAGGCTTCAGAGCAAACTCCACGACACCCCGACATAAACCCCCATCCCTTCACCCGGCGTAGACCGCGCGGCATCCAGCCCTTTGTCGTCATACCCCGGCGTCACAGTCGCCGCGTAGTGCTTGTTGGTCAAATTGCGCATATCCACCCAACCCTGCCAGTCACCTTTCGGCGCGTTGTAACCCAGCGTCGCGCCAAACAGTGCGTAAGGATCGGCGTAGTAGCTGTTGGCATAATCCACGGCAACCTTGGACACCAACTGCGTATTTACCGCCGCGAAGAAACCCTGCGGCCAGTCATAACGCAACTCACCCTGGTAGTAATGCATCGGCAGGCCGGGGAGGCGGTTGTCGCCGAAGCGATCGTCATCGCGATAGTGGAAGTCGCTGAAGGTATACGCCTGACGCAAACTCAACTGACGGCCATCGGCCGCTGACCAGAGTTTGCTGTTCAGGCTCGCTTCGATGCCTTGGTGCACGGTCGGGCTGGCGTTGAGTTCGTACGGGGTGACGGCGTTGGCATCCGGCAACACCGACAGCAGTTCATGCCGCACCTGCGCGTAGTACCACGCCAGACTCCATTCGCCAACAACGCTGTCGCCACGACCGCCCAGCTCCAGCGTGGTCGCGGTCTGGTTCTGCAGTTTGATCGGGTCTTTCTGCGTACCGGTCGCAGCGCCATTGCCGGCGGGGAAGCGTACGTTGGAGCTGTAGATCAGCGACCACGGATGCGGCGCCTCGACCGAGCGGCTGAGGTTGCCGAACACTTGCAGATCCGGGCTGATCTGGTAACGCAGGCCGAGGCGTGGCGCGTAATCCCAGTCGTTCATGCTGGTTTTGCCGCCGCTCTGCGGATAGGTCACGGCGCTTTCGCGGCGGGTGTAGATGGCGGCGAGACCGGTGGTCAGCCAGAGGTCGTCGGCAATTTCCAGGTCGTTGCCGAAGTGCAGAACGGTGTCCGAACCCTGGTAGGTGAAGTTACGCATGCGTGTGCCCGGCGCGTAGCTGGCGGTGTTGCCAGTGGGAATGCGCACAAATTCGCTGGCGCCATCGTTGGGCAGGTGTTTGGTCACGCTCAGGCCGACGTTGCTGCGGCTTTCCATGCTGAAAATCGTGTCGCGGCGTTTGTAGTCGAACGTACCGCTGACGTCGGTGTAGGCGACTTTCAAGCGGTTCGGGCCTTCGCGCAGGTCCATCGGGTAGTCATGGTAGACGAGGCCGGTCTGAATGCTTGAATCGTCGTCGATGTAATAGGTGGTCTTGTTGCCGATGAAGGTGCTGCCCGGCTGCTTGCGGTTGTCATCGCGTGCCACATAGGACGGGTTGGCCGCGCGAGGCGAGTGTTCGATGGAGTGCTTGGTCACGCGGCCGGCGAGGTCGTTGTCGGTCTCGCGGTAGCGGATGTAGAAGCGCGTTTCCAGGTTCGGGTTGAAACGATAGCCGAAGTTGGCGATCAGGCCTTTGCTCTCGCTGGCGGTGTGATCCTGATAGCCGTCGGCGTTGGAATCGGTGAGCGACACGTAGTAATCGAAATCGCCGAGCGCTTGCCCGGAGCTGACCTGACGCTGCTGATAGCCGTGGCTGCCGGTGGCGTAGCGCACTTGCAGTTTCGGCGCGTTGTAGCCGGTGTGGCTGACGTAATCGATGGCGCCGCCGAGTGCCAGCGAGCCGCGATCAAAACCGTTGGCGCCGCGCAGTACTTCAACGTGATCGACCCACAGCGGTTCAAGCAATTCATACGGCGTGCCGCCCGGGCCGGTCAGTGGCAGGCCATCGAGCAGGGTGTACAGCCCCGACGCATGGGCGCCCGGCGCGCGGTTGATGCCCGAGCCACGCACCGAGATTTTCACGCCTTCGTTGCCCGCCGACTGCGCATAAACCCCCGGCTGATACGCCAGCACATCCTGATTGCTCGCCACGCGACCCTGCAACGGTTGACGCATGTCAACCACGTTGGTGCCGCCGGGGACCTGCTCGAGACGGGTTTTGGCCTCTTCGACAGCGGCATCGGCGCCGTCTCGATCCTCGGCCGAAATCAGCACTTGCCCCAGTTCCAGGCCTTGGGTCTCGGCCATCGCCGGGCAGGCGAGAGCCAGGCCTAGCAGGGCGGCGGGCAGTGATTTGGACGCGGACATCAAGAAAACTCCAGGCAGACAAGGGCAGGGCAATGAACAGTGCGACGCAAGAAAGAACGAAGGAAACACATGGCAATTTTGCTTTTTACCCGGCAATGGCAAACAGCACGTCATGAACTAACCTCACGTGTCTGGTGTATCCCGTCAATCAACAGTCTGTTTCTGCATTTAATGGAGAGGGCCAAGGTCATGGCAAAAGACAAAAAGAAGGCCGTCAGGGCGCCTGAAAGTCCGAAGCTGAAAAACAAGGATTACCTCGACCAGTTGCGCAAGCTGCACGTCGAACTGGTCAAGTTGCAGGAATGGGTGATCGCTAAAGGCGTCAAGGTCTGCATCGTTTTCGAAGGCCGCGATGGCGCCGGTAAGGGCGGGACCATCAAGGCGCTGACCGAGCGTGTCAGCCCGCGGGTCTTTCGCGTGGTGGCGCTGCCGGCGCCGACCGATCGCGAGAAAAGCCAGATGCATGTACAGCGTTATCTGCCGCATCTACCGGCGGCCGGCGAAGTGGTGATCTTCGATCGCAGTTGGTATAACCGCGCCGGTGTCGAGCGGGTGATGGGTTTTTGCACCGAGGAGCAGGCTGACAAATTCCTCAAATCGATCCCCTTGGTCGAGCACGCCATCGTCCAATCGGGAGTGATCCTGCTCAAGTACTGGCTGGAAGTCAGCCCCGAAGAGCAGACCCGCCGGCTCGAGGCGCGAATCAACGACGGTCGCAAGACCTGGAAACTGACACCCATGGACTTGAAGTCCTACAGCCGCTGGTACGACTACTCACGGGCGCGGGATGAAATGTTCAAACACTCCGATACCGAACACGCGCCATGGCTGGTGGCCGACTCCAACGACAAGCGCCGTGCGCGGCTGAATATCATCACCGATGTGCTCAGCCGCATTCCGTATGAGGATGTTAAGCGCGAGAAAATCGAACTGCCCAAACGGCAGAAACCGGGCAAGTACCGGGATCCCGATTATCCATACCGGCGCGTGGCCGAGAAGTTCTGAAAAACCGCTCCAATCCGTGTTGGAGCTTGCCTGCAAGCGATGGCGGTGGGTCAGCCAATATCTTCGGCGCAGACAAACCGCTTTCGCGAGCAGGCTCGCTCCCACAGTATTCGGTGGTGCATCCATCATTGCTGATCAGCGCAAACCCTGTGGGAGCTGGCTTGCCAGCGATGAGGCCAGCCCAGTCAGCATCTGTATGACTGACCCACCGCCATCGCTGGCAAGCCAGCTCCCACAATGATCACCAATGCTCCACTGTTTCTGACCAGCACCGATCCCTGTGGGAGCTTGCCTGCAAGCGATGGCGGTGGGTCAGCCAATAGCTTCGGCGCAGACAAACCGCTTTCGCGAGCAGGCTCCCACAGTATTCGGTGGTGCATCCATGTTTACTGATCAGCGCAAACCCTGTGGGAGCTGGCTTGCCAGCGATGAGGCCAGCCCAGTCAGCATCTGTATGACTGACCCACCGCCATCGCTGGCAAGCCAGCTCCCACAATGATCACCAATGCTCCACTGTTTCTGACCAGCACCGATCCCTGTGGGAGCTTGCCTGCAAGCGATGGCGGTGGGTCAGCCAATAGCTTAGGCGCAGACAATCCGCTTTCGCGAGCAGGCTCACTCCCACAGTATTCGGTGGTGCATCCATCATTGCTGATCAGCTCAAACCCTGTGGGAGCTGGCTTGCCAGCGATGAGGCCAGCCCAGTCAGCATCTGTATGACTGACCCACCGCCATCGCTGGCAAGCCAGCTCCCACAATGATCACCAATGCTCCACTGTTTCTGACCAGCACCGATCCCTGTGGGAGCTTGCCTGCAAGCGATGGCGGTGGGTCAGCCAATAGCTTAGGCGCAGACAAACCGCTTTCGCGAGCAGGCTCGCTCCCACAGTATTCGGTGGTGCATCCATGATTACTGATCAGCGCAAACCCTGTGGGAGCTGGCTTGCCAGCGATGAGGCCAGCCCAGTCAGCATCTGTATGACTGACCCACCGCCATCGCTGGCAAGCCAGCTCCCACAATGATCACCAATGCTCCACTGTTTCTGACCAGCACCGATCCCTGTGGGAGCTTGCCTGCAAGCGATGGCGGTGGGTCAGCCAATATCTTCGGCGCAGACAATCCGCTTTCGCGAGCAGGCTCGCTCCCACAGTATTCGTTGGTGTATCCATGTTTACTGATCGGCAAAGCGCTTTGGAAGCAAACAGTCCATCCGTCGACTGCGCTGAACCACTGGGATCTCACGTCTTTCTATCAAGGAAGTCCTTCACGAGATCATTCCCGATGTTCGATCAGCGCAAACAAGAAAAACTGGCGGCATGGCGAAAACTGGCGACGCAGTCGCAGATGCGTCTGGACCCGGAAGAACAGTACGACGAACTGCTCAAGGCCGCCGATGAAATGGAGGAGCAAGGGCTGATCACCAGTGCCGAGTGGCGGCAGTTAGTGCGCGACGCAGGCAATGTGTTCACCGGTGACTCGGGTCGGACACACGGCTGAACCGTTCAGGTCACCCGACCTTTCTTCGACTTCAGTTGTGCACCTCTGGAATCTTGCAGCAACCGCGCAAACGCGACTTTGTCGATCGGCCGACTCATGAAGTAACCCTGCACCTCATTGCATTGATCAATCCCGAGAATATCCAGTTGCTCCTCGGTCTCGACCCCTTCGGCGGTCACCGTCAGGCCCATGGCTTTGCCCAGACCGATGATCGCCTGCACCACCGCGCGATCATTGGTGCCGCTGCTGATCGAGGCAATGAAGCGCTTGTCGATCTTGATCCCGTCGAAGGGATAGGCGCGCAAGTAACCGAGCGATGAATAACCGGTGCCGAAGTCGTCCATGTTCAGGCGCACGCCGAGTTCTTTCAGGGCATTCATGGTGGTCAGCGCGCCGTCGGTGTCGTTGAGCATCACGTTCTCGGTGATCTCCAGTTCCAGGCGACTGGCCGGGAAACGGGTTTGCACCAGCACTTCGCGAACATCCTCGACCACATCGCTGACGGCAAACTGCGCGGGCGACAGATTGACCGACAGCAGGATGTCTTCCGGCCAGCCCAGCGCGGTTTCGCAGGCTTCGCGCAACACCCAGCGACCGAGCGGGACGATCAGGTCAGTCTGCTCCGCCAACGGAATGAACAGGTCCGGGCCGAGCAGGCCCTTGGTGGGATGTTGCCAGCGCACCAGCGCTTCAACCGAAACGATCTGTTTGCCATCGACCTTGTAGCGCGGCTGATAGTGCAGGATGAATTCGTTGTGCTTGAGCGCATGGCGCAGGTCATCTTCCATTTGCCGGCGCGTCTGGATCTGATCGCTCATGTGCGCTTCGAAATAACACCAGGTGTTCTTGCCCTCGGATTTGGCTTGATAGAGGGCGATGTCGGCGTAACGGATCAGGTCGCTGGGCAAGTAACCGTGGCGCCGGCTGAGTGCGATGCCGATGCTGGCGCCGATGTGCAGCGGATGGTGTTCGAAGACTACCGGTTGATGCAGGCTGCCGATCAGGCGGGTGCAGAACTTGTCGATTTCGTGATGGCTGTCCATGCCATTAAGCACCACGATGAATTCGTCGCCGCCCAGACGCGCGACGATGTCCAGTTCGCGGGTGCATTCACGCAAACGCACGGCGACTTCCTGCAGCACGGCGTCACCCGCCGGGTGGCCGAGCGAATCGTTGATCGGTTTGAAGTTGTCGAGGTCGATCATCAGCAGCGACAGCGGTGGCGCGTGCTCCTTGAGCAGCAGCGCTTCATCCAGATAACGCGCAAGCTTATTGCGGTTGGGCAGGCCGGTGAGGGCGTCGTGCATCGACAAATGCTGAATCTGCGCATGGGCGGCAACTTCGTCAGTGATGTCGCTGGCGGTGCCGCGATAACCGACGACTGCATGCTGCTGGTAAATCGGCCGGGCCGACAGTCGACAGTGGCGTTGCTGGCCGGCGTGGTCACGGTAGGTGCAACGCAAGTCACAGGCGCTGTCTTGCTCGGTGAGATTCCTCAGCCACAGTTCCAGTGGTGTGGTGTCGCAAAACAGCAATTGGCCGATGTCCTGGCCCAGCCACAGGGTTTGCGGGTAACCGGTCACTGCGCTGAAGCGCGCCGACAGATACGTCAGCGCCAGGGCGCGATCGACCTCCCAGATCCAGTCCGACGCGGCTTCGGCCACTGCGCGAAAGCGTTCTTCGCTCGCTTCGAGCTCACGGTTGGCGTTTTCCAGCGCTTGATTGGAGGTTTGCATGACGGCAAAACTCTGGTCGACGTACTGCGATGAGCGCAAGGCGTGACGGAAGAAGTACGCGGTAAGCAGCATCAGCACCACAATCGTCGCGCCGAGTGGCGGCAGCAATGACCACAATAAATGTTGCCCGGGCCGTTCCAGGTCGGCGACCAGACTATAACCGGTGCTGTCCAGCGGCACCCGGGGGCGCTGCGGGTCGATGGTCTCGTCCGGCGCCAGGGTCAGGTTGTTCAAGCCGTAACCGCTGCCAATCAGACGCAATTTGGTCGGCGTGAGTTTGTCGACGAATACCAGCACTGAAGCGGTCTGCGGATCGCCCAGTGGTCGCTCATCGTTGGGTATGATCGCCGCCGCCGACACCAGCGCCGGCCAGCCTTCGAACAGTGAGTAGCGGCTGATCGGCTTGGTCAGATCACCTTGGCCCAACACTTGATCGAGTAACTCCGTGGCGCTCACTTGAACGAACGCGGACAGTTCGGCATCGAGCATTTGCCCGCGTACCACCGCGTAGCGGGTGCCTTCACGGTTGAGCACGAACACGCCGTCATAGCCGTCACTGGTGAACAGGGTTTTGCCGAGGTTCTGCTCGGTGTAGGCCCAGTCGGTATCGACCTGACCGCTCAGATGCTCGTAGGCGGTGGTCCAGTAGGCGTAGCTGGTGATGTAGTTTTTCGAGGCGGTGATGCGATTTTCCAGCGCACGAGCGGAGTAAAAGCGGGTTTTGTTGATCTCGTCGTTGTCCAGGCGTTCGGCAATGCCGAGCAAGGCCACGGTCGCGGCAATCACGCCGCTGACAAACAGCGCCCCGACCGCGAAGGCCAGGCGGCGGGTGACGGCGCTCTGGCGCGGTGGAAGCGGGGCTGCATAGCTGGAAAGGTCCATGTGCTCGTCCTTGATCCGCTGTCTTCTGAATCTAGAACCACGGCGCGGGCGCAATGTTCAGATTCTTCTCGGCGACTGCACTGAAAGCGTAGTGAACCCCGCGTGTTTTGCCTCCCCAAGTGCAGGACGCCGATCAGCGGCCAATCCCGAAAGGGCAAGACTTCCCGCGCAAAAACCGGATAATGGCCGCCATTCGTTTAGCCGTATTCTGGTAATCCCGCATGGAAATCAAGGTCAACTTTCTCGACAACCTTCGACTTGAAGCCAAGTTCGACGACTTCACGGTGATCGCCGATCAGCCCATCCGCTACAAGGGCGATGGCTCGGCACCGGGACCGTTCGACTACTTTCTGGCATCGTCGGCGTTGTGTGCGGCGTACTTTGTGAAGCTGTACTGCGACACGCGCAACATCCCGACAGAGAACATTCGCCTGTCGCAGAACAACATCGTCGACCCGGAAAACCGCTACAACCAGATCTTCAAGATCCAGGTCGAATTGCCGGCGGACATCTCCGAGAAAGATCGCCTGGGCATCCTGCGTTCGATTGATCGCTGCACAGTAAAGAAGGTCGTGCAGACCGGGCCGGAATTCATCATCGAAGAAGTCGACAACCTCGACGCCGATGCCCAGGCGCTGTTGATGCCGGTGGCCGGTTCGGACGCAGGCACCTTCATCGCCGGCAAGGACCTGCCGCTGGAGCAGACCATCGCCAACATGTCGGGCATTCTGGCCGATCTGGGCATGAAGATCGAAATCGCCTCGTGGCGCAACATCGTGCCCAACGTCTGGTCGCTGCATATCCGCGATGCGCATTCGCCGATGTGCTTCACCAACGGCAAGGGCGCGACCAAAGAAGGCGCATTGGCCTCGGCGCTGGGCGAGTTCATTGAGCGCCTGAACTGCAACTTCTTCTACAACGACCAGTTCTGGGGCGAAGAAATCGCCAACGCCGAATTCGTCCACTACCCGGACGAGCAATGGTTCAAGCCGGGCCCGAAAGACGAGTTGCCGAGCGAGATCCTCGACGACTACACCCTGAAGATTTACAACCGTGACGGCGAGTTGCGCGGCTCGAACCTGTTCGACACCAACTCCGGCAACACCCAGCGCGGCATTTGCTCGCTGCCGTTCGTGCGCCAGTCGGACAATCAAGTGGTGTACTTCCCGTCCAACCTGATCGAAAACCTCTACCTCAGCAACGGCATGAGCGCCGGCAACACCCTCGCTGAAGCGCAGGTGCAGTGCCTGTCGGAAATCTTCGAGCGCGCGGTGAAACGCGAAATCCTTGAAGGCGAAATGGCCCTGCCGGACGTGCCGCAAGAAGTGCTGGAGAAGTACCCGAGCATCCTCGCCGGCATAAAAGGCCTGGAAGAGCAGGGCTTCCCGGTGCTGGTCAAGGACGCGTCGCTGGGCGGTGAATTCCCGGTGATGTGCGTGACCCTGATGAACCCGCGCACCGGCGGCGTGTTCGCCTCGTTCGGCGCGCACCCGAGCCTGGAAGTGGCGCTGGAACGCAGCCTCACCGAACTGTTGCAGGGCCGCAGTTTCGAAGGCCTCAATGACTTGCCGCAGCCGACCTTCTCCGGTCAGGCGGTCACCGAGCCGAACAATTTTGTCGAGCACTTCATCGACTCCAGCGGTGTGGTGTCGTGGCGTTTCTTCAGCGCCAAGCCAGACTTCGAATTCGTCGAGTGGGACTTCTCCGGACAAGGCGAAAACTCCAACGCCGAAGAAGCCGCGACGTTGTTCGGCATCCTTGAAGACATGGGCAAGGAAGTTTACATGGCGGTCTACGAGCACATCGGTGCCAAGGCCTGCCGCATTCTTGTGCCCGACTACTCGGAGATCTACCCGGTCGAAGACCTGATCTGGGACAACACCAACAAAGCCCTGCAATTCCGTGCCGACATCCTCAACCTGCACAACCTCAGCAAGGTCGGCCTGCGTAACCTCGCCCAAGGCCTGGAAAACAGCGAGCAGGACGATTACACCGAAATCACCACACTGATCGGCGTCGAGTTCGACGACAACACGCCGTGGGGCAAGCTGACCATTCTCGAACTGCGCCTGCTGATCTGCCTCGCGCTGCAAAAGTACGAGCAGGCCAAGGATCTGGTCGAAGCCTTCCTGCAATACAACGACAACACCGTCGAACGCGGCTTGTTCTATCAAGCGGTCAACGTGGTGCTGGAGATGGAGCTGGACGAAGATCTGGAACTGGAAGACTACGAAGGCAACTTCCGCCGCATGTTTGGTGATGAGCGTATGGATGCGGCGATTGGGTCGGTCAATGGCAGTGTGCGCTTTTACGGTTTGACGCCGACGAGCATGAAGCTGGAAGGACTGGATCGGCATTTGCGCTTGATTGAGAGCTATAAGAAGTTGCACACGGCGCGGGCGAAGGTGAAACAAGTTTAAGCCGGTTTCACATTGAGTTCGGCGGTGGATTCACCCCTCATCGGAACGCCGCCCGCCCAGCCCTCTACCGAGGGAGAGGGAGCCGATTTGTGGGCTTTTCAAGACCAGAGCTCGACTCGATATCTCAGTTCGGCGTATTTCAACCAAACGCCTTGGTCAGTCCTTTCTCCCCAAGGAAGGGAGCCGATCTGAGGGCTTTTCAAAACCAGAGCTCGACTCGGTATCTCATGTCGGCGTAACTCTCACATCACCTCGGTCAGTCCCCTCTCCCTCTGGGAGAGGGTTAGGGTGAGGGGCTTTGGCTTTTACGCCCATGCGCCGCATCGGCCAGTTGCCCGGTATCGACCCGCACAAACACTGAATCACCCACTGCCGTCAGCACATCCCCGGCAAACACCTCACAGATCACCCGGGTCTTGCGCCCAACCTCACCCTCAACCTTCGCCCGCAAAACCAGCGGCACGCCCATCGGTGTCGGCTTGATGAACTTGATTCCAAGGCTACCGGTGACACAGTCGATACGCGGCAGGCTGCCAGGTTCGCGGTTCTCCGCGCGGTAGTGGTAGGCCATCGCCGTCCAGTTGGAATGGCAGTCGACCAGCATCGCGATCAGCCCCCCGTAAACCAGATCCGGCCAGCCGCAATACTTGGCCTCCGGCAGATGTTCGGCGATCACGTGCTCGCCATCTTCATGCCAATGGCTTTTGACGTGCAGGCCGTGCGGGTTGCGGCCGCCGCAGCCGTAGCAAACGCCTTCTGGCGCGGCAAGGTCTTGCAGAGGGGTAACGAGGCTGGACATGGTTTTTATTATCCTGGTGTGGTGAGTCCGGTCAGGCGCAGGCGATTGCGCCCGCCACGTTTCGATTCGTAGAGGGCGGCGTCGCCTTGTTCGATCAGTGCCGTCAGGTTGGCGGGCGCTTTGTCGAACAGGTTGGCGCCGATGCTCAGGGTCACGGCAGCGGTGGTGGGGAATGTCTGCGAGGTCATGCTCAGAAACTGCTCGCGTAATGCGTTACCCAACTCCATGACTCGCTCACTCGATGCGCTGTTGAGCAGAATGACAAACTCGTCGCCGCCCAGGCGCGCCGTAAGTGCGTTGCGCGGCAGCACCGAGCGGATCATCTCGCTCAGGGCGATCAACAAACGGTCGCCGGCGGTGTGACCGTACTGGTCGTTGACCAGTTTGAAGTTGTCGATGTCGATCAGCAGCAAGGCGCCGGGATGCTCCGGCGAAACCTGTTCGAGCAGGCGCGGCGCGCGCTTTTCCAGAGCGCGGCGGTTGTACAGGGCGGTCAGCGGATCGCGCTCGGCGAGGCGGGCGATCTGTTTTTCCCGGCGGTAACGTTCGGTGCCGGTCATCGACAGGGCGATCAACATGATCGCCATCGCACCTTCGACCAGGGAAATCTGGATGATCTCGCCACGAAACGCCGCCAGATCGATCAGCGTGCCGGGGATTACCACGGTCAGGGCTTTGGCCACGTAGAAAACTCCGTGACCGAGCAGGACATAGCGCAACTGCACCGCGCCGACGCTCAA
This sequence comes from Pseudomonas sp. VD-NE ins, assembly GCF_031882575.1. Classification (NCBI taxonomy): domain Bacteria; kingdom Pseudomonadati; phylum Pseudomonadota; class Gammaproteobacteria; order Pseudomonadales; family Pseudomonadaceae; genus Pseudomonas; species Pseudomonas sp. VD-NE ins. The sequence goes on along the minus strand of NZ_CP134772.1, from coordinate 3,570,198 downwards.
CGACTTGCCATGGGGGCGCAGCAGCGAGCTGGCCTTGAGGGTCGACAGCGCCACCAGCAGCGAATTGGCCGCCAGCATGACCTTCGACCACAGCGGCCCGTCCGGCAACAACAGCATGACCAGCCAGGTGACGAAGATCAGGTACCAGGCCGGCGACAGCCGTATCTGGGTGAAACGCGCCACGCCGAGCAGGAAGAGGAAATGCGCGGTCACCAGCAAGCCGTTGGCGAACCAGATGCCGATCAGCAGAAAGCCGCTGCTGCGCAGCAGGGCCAGGGTGGAACCGACGGTGATGGTGGCGAAACCGGCGCTCCACAACAGTAGCGAAGGCTCACGAATGCTGCGCCACTCGATCGCCAGATACAGCGCAGCGGCGGCTGCCAGAGCGATCGAGATGGTCAACATCGTAGGTGGGTCGAGCGGCATTTCTTGATGAGCCTGTCTGATTGGCAATTAGACCGGCGATTGTAAGCGTTCGGGTGGCTTTTTCGCAGAGGTCGTGTTGCCGCGCAGACCACTGGCAGCGGGGAGGGCGCGGTTGCTCGCCGCCGCCCCAACCACTGCGCGGATCGGTCATTGCTCGGACGTGAGCCAGGTGTCGACGACCCGACGGTCCAGCTCTTCCCAATAAGCCATGCCCAGCACGCGCGTGGTGTTGAGCCCGCGCAGGTAACCGCGCAACTGGTTGGCGGTGTCGGTGATGAGCTGCGGGTCGGTCGGGTCTTTGTCCAGCAATACGCTTTCGTACTGAACCAGATACTCGGCCACACGCTCGCGGAAATCGGGCAGAACGGCGTCACGGATCAGGTCAAACGTTCTCAAGGCGAACTCCTCATTTCATGTTTTTCTAGTTGTGGTTGAGTGTGTATCAGTCTGCACGTCGCGCAACTATTGCTAGAAGTAATAGTGACCATCAAGAAACGCAAGTTCTGCTTTGGCGGCAATCGGCGGAAAATCGCCTCCATCGAACACGCCGCTCAAGGAATCTGCGCGATGAAGACTATGACCCGACTGGCTTTGGTCGCCCTGCTGGCAGGCGGCGCTCTGTTTACAGCCCCGACTTACGCAGGCGACGCCGGGTCGTGTCATTTCCAGACCATCACGGGCAGCAGCGCCACGTTGCAGCATTCACAAACTGTGGGTGTGTTGCTCAGTGAGAACACCCTGGACAACGTGCAATACCTGGAGCGTTACCACGACATGGCGGTCAACGGCGCGAAAGACGCGCTCGACTCGCGGATTCGTGAAGCCTTTGTCAGCAGTTCCGACCCGGAACTGGCCATCGACTGGCTGGTGAGTTCGCTGCAACAACAGTTCTTGTCGGTGACCGTTTACGACAACCTCGATGCATTGGTACAGGCGCATCCTGACGTGGTGGTGAAGCTCGACACCTTCAATCGCTTGCTGACGCAGCAAAACAGCTTGGTCGAAGCGCATTTCACCGCACGCTTCTATGACGCTGACCTGCAATACATCGGCAAGGCTGAAGGCGCGGTCGAGAAGCAGTTGCCTTCGGTCTGGGTGCATAACCAGGCGGCACCGGTGATTGCTGCGCAAATCGGCAAGCAGCGTGACCTGCAACTCAACGCGTTGAAGCAATTCGATGTGTCGCTCAAGGCGTTGGTGACGTCGAGCTGAACACTTAAAACATAAATGGCGACGGCGGCTCCGTGAGGCTGAACCGTTGCCGGATGAACCGAACCTTTATTTTCAGGATGACACCGATGCGTCTTTTCTTTGTGCCTGCTCTGGCCGTTGCCTCTTTGCTGCTCGCCGGTTGCGCTTCGGCGCCGAATAATCCGAGCCTTACTCTGCAGACCAGCAAGACGCCTGCGCAGTATGCCGATTGTGTTGTGCCGAAGTTGCAGGGCAGTGCGTTGAATCCGACGGTTTCGCAGACTCAGCGTAGTTACCGGATTGTGGTGCCGAGCAAGGTTTCGGCTGACAACGTGCTTGAGGCTTACAAGGCGGGTAGTGGCGGCAAGGTGTTTATCTACGAGCGGCATTTGTTGGCTTCGAATCTTTTGCCTTCGAGTTTTGAGCGGGCGGCTCAGGATTGCATCTGATTTTGCCCGTTGTGTGTATTTGACTGAGCTCCTTTGGTTGGCCGCAACCAACCAATTTTTTGCCTCGCGCCCTTGTGTGGTTGCGGGGCTTTTTTTTGTTTGGGCTTGGCGGCCTTTGGGCCGACCATGCTCTTGGGGATTTGGGTGAATATCCGTTGCTTTTGGGGTTGCGGCTGGCGGTTTCGCTCTTACAGCGAGTCCCTTTGGCAAACGCCCCAAAGGAACCAAAGGTCTGGGCCCCGGCGTTCGGCCCTCGCCGTGGCTCGGGTTCCTTCGTTACGGGATCTATCCGGGGGCATCGCCTACGGTTTGCTTCGCTGCACCTCCTCTCGATGTGTTCGACTTCGTCGAACGGTCGCTGCGCTCCCACCCCCGGATAAATCCCTCCACTCAGCCTGCCGAAGGGGCCAGCACGGCAAGATCAAGAGCTGCAGCCGAGCTAACGCTCATCCTGTTGAGTGGTGAGGAGCGGGGGTGGGTGCGGCTTTTGATTTGTTTCCGAATTTGAGTGCGGCTCGGTATTCCATTTCGGTGTATTTCTTGCAATCACCTCGGTCAGTCCCCTCTCCCTCCGGGAGAGGGCTAGGGTGAGGGGCTTTTGATTTGTTTGAGAATTTGAGCACGGCTCGGTATTTCAAGTCGGCGTACTTCTACCAGTCACCTCGGTCAGTCCCCTCTACCTCTGGGCGGTCCGACGTTTCGGGAGGGCCAGAGTGAGGGGCTTTTGATCTGGGCTATGCAGCCGGTTGTTGTAACATGCGGCAACTTCAATCATGCGAGCAGCGAAAATGGATTCTCACTCGATTCTGACCTTCACTCTGGTTGCGGCAATTGCCATTGCCAGCCCGGGGCCGGCGACTTTGATGGCGATCAACAATAGTCTGGCTCACGGGCAGCGCAGCACGATCTGGTCGTCGCTGGGCAATGCCAGTGGTCTGTTCTGTCTGTCGGCGGCGGCGATGTTGGGGTTGGGGGCGTTGTTGGCCAGTTCGGAAATTCTGTTTAACGCAGTGAAGATCATCGGGGCCGGGTATCTGTTCTACCTCGGCGTGAAGCAGCTGTTCAAAAAAGGTCCGATGCTCCCGGAGGGCGTCGAAGGGGAGGCGAGCAAGGTGCGGCCGACTCGCGGCAAACTCTACAAGTCGGCGTTTCTGACGGCGGTGACCAACCCCAAGGCGACGATGTTTTTTACTGCGTTGTTTCCGCAGTTCATCGATCAGGGCGCCGCACTGCTGCCGCAATTTCTGATCCTGACTTCGATTTTCATGGCGTTGTCGGTGTCGTCACTGAGCGTGTACGCCGCGTTGGCCTCCCGCGCCAAGGGCGTGCTGACCCGGCCAGCCTTGTCGCGTTGGGTCAGTCGTGTGGTGGGTTCAACGTTCATAGGTTTTGGCGCGGCGATTCTGACGATGCGTCGGCAGACGGTTTAAACCCATTTGAACCGGGCCGGGAATCTCGCCACGAAGCAGGTTCCCGATTCGGCGCTTGAGGTAACGCTCAAGGTGCCGTTATGCGCCGTCGCTATCTGAGAGGCGATATACAGCCCCAGCCCCAGGCCTTCGCAACGTTGCCCGGCTTCGGCTCGGGAGAAGGGTTCGAACAACAGCGGCATCAGTTGCGCTGAAATCGGTGTGCCCTGATTGGTCAGGGAGATCACGAGTTCGTCATTTTCTGCATAGGCCTTGACAACGATCGGCGCGTTTTGCGAGCCATGGGTGGCCGCGTTGCCCAGCAGATTGGAGAGCAATTGGCTGATGCGCAGCGCATCGCAATAGACGCCCGCCGGCACCTCCAGTTCGTCGATAAAAATGGCTTGGGGGTGCGAGGCCTGGACTTCGGCGAGGGTCAGTTGCAGGGTGTGTTGCAAGTCGTCCACCAACTTGCGCTGTACCGGAATCCCGCCGCCCAGTCGTCCTCGGGCGAAGTCGAGGATGTTTTCGATCAACACGCCCATGCGCACCGAGCTGTTGCGAATCGCCGCAATCAAGCTGAGTGAGCGCTTGTCTTCGGTTTTGCTTTCCAGCAGGTCGGCGCTCATGCGCACCGCGCTCAGTGGTGTGCGCAGGTCGTGGCCGAGGACGGCGATGAATTGCTCGCGCAGGCGGCCCAGTTCATTGGCGTTGTTCAGTTCGACTGTGGTCGCTTCCAGACGGTTTTGTGTATCGAGGCTCATGGCGATCAATTGGGCGAACAGGTTCAGCGTCTTCGCGATGGCCGGTTCGTCGAGGTTGGCCGGCACCGAGTCGATGGCACACAGCGTGCCGAAAAATTCGCCGTTGGCTTTGACGATGGGAATGGAGATGTAGCTTTCCAGCCCATAGGTTTTCGGCGTGTGGTGTAACGAAAAGACCGGGTGAGCACTGGCATGCCCGAAGATCACCGGTTGCTGATGCTGGCGGATTTCGTGGCAGATGGTCGATTCAAGCACCAGTTCGCCACCGGGTTTGAGTCCGAAATCAATGGAGTCATCGACGGCGCACGCCACCCAGTTGCTCTCAGTAACCCGCGCCACCGCGGCGAAACGCATGCCCGTGAGGTGCTTGACCATGCTCAGGATGACCGGCACTGCGTCAATGCTGCGGATGGCGTCGATGTCAGGGGTAAAGGCCGGGTTGGTCATGGCGCGATGCTTCGTGAAGAGTTCGCCCAGAGACTATCTGTTATTGCGGCCCATGACTAATGGCGTGGCCAGAAAGTACAAGGGCGCCGTGGATGTTCCCGGCGCCCTTGTGCGTGGTTGCTCGATCGGGCGTCAGCGCCTCAGAACTTGTACTTGGCCGTCAGAATGTAGCTGCGCGGGTTGCCGTAGTTGTCGTTGGAACCCCAGGTGACATCGGAGCCGATGGATGAGTAGTAGACGCGGTCGAAGATATTGTTCGCGTTGACTTGCAGATCCAGGTGTTTGTTGACTTCGTAGCCGGCCATCAGGTCGGTGACCGCGTAGCCACCCTGTTCGAGGCGGTAGCTCCCGTTATTGGCGAGGGTGATGTCGTTGTACATGCGGCTCTGCCAATAGACGTTGCCACCCACGCGCAGGTGTTGCAGCGGACCCTGGAAGCGGTACACGGTGGAGACCTTGAACAGGTGCTCAGGCGTGTCGGTATCGAATTGCTGATTGTTGTTGGCCGGGTTTTCGTCCTTGATGTAGTGCGTGCGGGTATACGTGTAACCGGCGCCCACCTGCCAGTTTTCGGTAAGGGCGCCTTGCAGTTCCATATCGACGCCTTGGCTACGCACCTTGCCCGATGAGTTGTAGCAGGTCATGACCGGGCAACCGAACTGGTTGTCGGCCAGGGTGGAGCGACCGGTCTGGTCCATCTGGAACACTGCCAGGCTGGCGTTGAGCGCGCCGTTGAAGTACTCGCCCTTGATGCCCACCTCGTAGTTTTCACCGACGATCGGCTCGAGGACTTTGCCGCCGAGATCCTTCTGGGTCTGCGGGGTGAAAATGTCGGTATAGCTGGCGTACACCGAGTGGTGATCGTCGAGTTTGTAGATCAGACCGGCGTATCGGGTGAGGTTCCTGGTGACTTTATAGTCGCCATCGGCAGTACGGTCATCGTAGTCGTACCAGTCGAGACGGCCGCCGAGGATCAGCGTCAGCGGATCGGCCAGGCTCAGGCGGGTGGTCAGGTATACCGCGTCCTGGGTGGTGACGTTGCGGGTTTTGCCATCCCGTACGAAATCAGGCTTCGGCGCGCCGATCGGCCAGGCCGTGGTGTACGGATCGTATTCCTTGGTGGTCGCGTCATATACGCGGTTGCTGGCGCCGACGACCAGTTCGTGGCTGCGGCCGAACGCTTCGAACGGTCCGCTGGCGAATACGTCGAGTGAGCGCTGCTTGTCGGTGTGATGGGATTGATAGGCCGTGGTTTCCAGCGGGCCAGCGTAACGCGACAGGTAGGTTCCGGAGAACTCGCCGTCAAGGGTCGACGAGGAGCCGGCGACGTGCAGTTTCCAATCGTTGTCGAAACGATGCTCGACTTCGCCGAACACGGTGTCGATCTGCAGCTTGCGGTTTTCCCAATCGGTGCCCGGGTAGGTCGAGCGGGGCAGATCGAGGTGGTGGCCATTGGTGCCCAGCGGCAGACCGCCCCAGAAATAGTTGGTCTGTTCGTTCTGCCGCGAGAAGCCGAAGGTCGCGGTGGTGCTGTCGCTGAGGTCCGCTTCACCGATGGCGTAGAACAAGCCATGGTCGTTCTCTTCCTTGTCGCGGAAGCTGTCGGCCCCTTGATAGGAACTGACCACTCGGCCCCGCAGGGTGCCGCTTTCGTTCAGCGGGCTGGAGGCGTCGATTTCGCCACGGTAGTCATCCCAACTGCCGGCTGCGCCAGTGAGGGTCACGCGCTGATCGGCGGTCGGGCGTTTGCGCACCAGGTTGATCGCCGCCGAAGGGTTGCCGGCACCGGTGACCAGACCGGTCGCACCACGGACGATTTCGACGCGGTCGAACATCGCCAGGTTCGGCTGCACCGCCATCGCGAAGGGCGAGTACGAACTCGGCAGGCCGTCGTACATGATCGTATCGATGTCGAAACCGCGCGCCTTGTAAGTCTGTCGCCCCGGGCCGCTGGCCTGACTGAGGAACAACCCCGGCGTGCCTTTGACCACGTCGTTGATGCTGGTCATGTTCTGATCGTCCATGCGCTGACGGGTGATCACCGTCACTGCCTGAGGCGTCTCGCGCATGGTCAGCGAGAGCTTGGTCGCCGTCTGCATCGGGCCAGTGGTGTAAGACTGGGTGTCTTCGGTGGTGCTGCTCATCTGGGTGGCGCCGATCTCGGTTGCGTCCAGTTCCAACGTGGCGGGCGTTGTTTCATCGGCCAGCGCGGGTGCGATGCTGGCCATGCAAAGGGTGAGGGCGAGGAGGTTAGGTGAACGGTTTGAACGGCGGTGAATGGTGCGAAACGACATCAATCTGCTTCCCCAAATGATACGAAAACGAATCTGGTGCAAGTGCTTGTAGGAATTATTCGCATTAGTGTGTCAGATCATTCCGGGTGAAGAAAGGCGTACGGCTCAGTTAGTTAACGAAATTTTCACATTCGAGCGGGCGCTCTGCGTCGCGGGTTGCCGCGGAATCGGGGTTTTCTGGCGGGCGAATAAAGGTGCAGCAGACCGATCACAAGGGGCTATGACCGGTGCTGCTGATGAGCCTTGCTCAGCGGATGAAGGTGACGAAAAGGGCTGTCAGTTTAAATCGGCGGCGTCGTGCCGCTCGGGCACTTGCGTCGCTTCATCGCCCCATGTGCGATTGACACGTTGCCCGCGAATGACCGCCGGCCGCTGGGCGATGTCCTCGGCCCAACGCTGCACGTGCGTGTATTCGTGAGCCGCGAGAAACTCGGCCGCCGAATAAACGTTGTTGCGCACCAGTTGCCCGTACCACGGCCAGACTGCGATGTCAGCGATGGTGTAGCTGTCGCCGGCCAGATAGGCATTTTCGGCCAAACGCCGGTCGAGCACGTCCAGTTGCCGCTTGGCCTCCATGGTGAAACGGTTGATCGGGTACTCCATCTTTTCCGGCGCATAGGCATAGAAATGCCCGAAACCGCCGCCCAGATACGGCGCCGAACCCATCTGCCAGAACAGCCAGTTCAACGTTTCGGCACGCCCGGCCGGGTCTTTCGGCAGGAAGGCACCGAATTTTTCCGCCAGATACAGCAGGATCGAGCCCGATTCGAACACACGGATCGGCGGCTCGACGCTGCGATCCAGCAACGCGGGGATTTTCGAGTTCGGGTTGATTTCGACAAAACCGCTGGAGAACTGATCGCCCTCGCCAATGCGGATCAGCCAGGCATCGTATTCGGCAGCGCTGTGCCCTAGCGCCAAGAGCTCTTCGAGCAGAATGGTCACCTTCACGCCGTTGGGCGTGGCCAGCGAATACAGCTGTAGCGGATGCTTGCCGACCGGCAAGGTCTTGTCATGGGTCGGCCCGGCAATCGGCCGATTGATGCTGGCGAACTGGCCGCCGGACGGGGCTTCGTTTTTCCAGACCTGGGGTGGAACGTACGGCGTTTTGCTCATTTAAGGGGCCTCATCGTTGGCAAGTGGAAAAAATACCTCGCTGATAATAGACAGGACACCACAGAACCCGCTGTGTATTCCAGAGGGCGATGGATTGAGCGGCAAGCGATGAGCGCTGGCAGTCGTCAGCTCGGAGGCGATTTGCTCTGCGATTGACCCGCCGTGTCATTCATCTTGTCTGCCTGACGGATATCGCCGCAGAAAATATCCACGTTGCCATCGGTCGCTGCGGTGCGTACCACGATGGCGTACTCGCCGGTCAACAACGTCGACAGGCTGACCGGGGCGCTGCGCGAAAAGGCCCAGCCGCGCACTGGCTGGCGTTCGGTGGTGACCTTGTCGTTCATCGCGTAGGCCACTGGCCCGGGCTGCGCGCAACTGCCCTTGTAGACGAACGCGTACAGACGCAACGGCAGCGAGGCGCCGCTGGGCGCACCGCTGATGAAGAAACTGAAACCGGTGTCCTTGCCCCAGTCGGCGAGCGTGACGTTGCCGATCTGTCCGCTGTTTTGCCGGGTGGCGGTCAACGGCACGCTGGTGCCGGGGTTCGAAGAGCCCGCACAGCCGAGCAGGCTGGCGGCCAAGAGCATGACCGTGAGTTTTATCGTTCTCATCGCTGGCCTCCTGAAAAGAAGAACTGCAACGAACCAGTTAAGCAGAAGGATTAACGCAGCGTGCGAGCACGCTCAGCGAGGATTGGCAGGTGATCAGCCTCAGCGCTGCGGCCATTGATCCTTGATTTCAAACCACGGTGCCTTCGACGTCACTTCGACGTGTTGCTGTTTTTCCGTGGTGTACGTCGTGTCCAGCGTACCCAACGCGACAGAGATCCAGCCGCTGTACTCGCCCTGATTGTTTGCCCAGAACAGCGATGAACCGCAGTGCGAACAGAACTGGCGCTGTACCGATTCAGAAGATTGATACGACTTGACCTGATCGGCGCCCTCCAACAACTCCAGATTCTGACGCAGCACGCTGCCATAGCTGGCGAATGCCGCGCCGTGACTTTTGCGGCATTGGCTGCAATGGCAGTGCGAAAGCGCTTTGGGCCGTGAGCGAATCTGGTACTTCACCGCTCCGCACAGGCAACTGCCCCGGAAGGTCTGAGGGGAGGGCGTGAGCATTGTTATCGGGGTTCCTGGTAAGTGATGGCTGGTTTCAAGCGGTCAGGTGACGGCGTCAGAAACCCGGTAATCAGGGAAATCACCTGTTGCTGGATCTCTGCGCGTGGGCGGCCGCCCTCGCCATCGGTGCAGATGATGCTGTCGCCCGGTACGTCTTTATCGAGCATGGCTACCGCGCCAGGTTTGCAGATCGCCATGAAGGTGAAATGACTGGCGTCGCTGATCTCGACCAGGCGTGATGAGGTTTTTGGCAGGCGTTTGGCGAGGTCGACGGATTCCAGCTGCGCGGGCAGTTCTTTCGACGGTACGCCGGTGGCGATCACCAGAATCGGCACGGGGTAGGCCGCCAGACTGGCGTCGGTCATTCCGCGCGACAGGCCCAGATCCAGTGAAACCACGGCAGTGATGCGCTTGTCACGCCAATCGGCGGCAAGCTGAGCTTTCGCTTGCGCCGTGCTTTCAGTGTTCATCTGTTGGTACGCCGTGCAACTGATCAATTGCGTTTGGACTTTGCAGTCGTCGGCAAAGCGCTTGGGGTCGAAGCGCGCACCGCCGCTTTCCAGCACCGTCCAGCCGCCGAGGGAATGGCCGATAACGGCAATTCGATCCTTGGCCACCGTGCCGAATTTACCCGGTTGCGCCGTCACCGCATCAATGGCGCGGCTGAGGTCAACGGGGCGTTGCCACAGTTGCGCCGCTGCATGTGGGCTGCGGTCGCGGCTGGTGGTGCCGGGATGGTTGACGGCGGCGACGATGTAACCCTGATGGGCCAGCGCACTGGCCAGCCACGTCTGGTTGATCCAGCTTCCGCCATAGCCGTGGGAAAGCACTACCAAGGGATGCTCGCCCGTGGCGGCTGGGGCGTCGAGCACCGCAGGGGCGCCGACGAAGACCGGGTTGTCGCCGAACAATTGGGGCGTCGCATCGGAGTTCGCACTCGGGTACCAGACGACCATTTCCAGCGGGCGTTCGTTGTGCGGATCCGCCAGCGTGGCGTACTGGAAACCGACGGGGCGGGTGTCAGCGAATACGTAGCTGCTCAAGCAGATCAATAGCAGAGCGCCAAAAGACTTTTTCATTGTTGTTATCTTCCGTGACGGGCAGGACGGGCGTGGTGGACTTTGCCCGATTTCGCGCACTTCGGCGAGCCTCTTTGAGCCCTGCGTCTTAAACATTTTCCATCGGCCAGCGTGTGGCCAGATGTGCCGTCAAATAGTCCAGAAAGGCTTTGACCTTGGTCGTCATCGCCGCGCGTTCCTGTACGCAGGCGTAGATGTCCATCGGCTGGACGACGCTGTGTTCAAACAGCGGCACCAATTGCCCGCTCGCCAGATAAGGCGCGGCGACGAACTCCGCCAGTCGAGTGACGCCGGCGCCATTGACCGCCATTTGCGCCAGCGCATCGATGTCATCACTGATGGCGGTGGCATTGATATTGGCGTCGAAATGCTTGCCGTCGCGGATAAAACTCCAGCGCAGAAAGCGCCCGTCCAGAGGATAACGAAACGCCAGGCAGGCATGGTTGTGTAAGTCATCTGGCGATTGTGGCCACCCGGCGCGCTGAAGATAAGCCGGTGCGGCGCACATGATGAAGGGCAGCGAAACGATCTTGCGCGCGACGATGCCGTCCTCCAGTTGCGGCTTGATCCGCAGGCTCAGATCGATGCCGTCCTGGATGTGATTGATCTTGCCATTGGTGGTCGAGAGTTCGATGAGCAGGCGCGGGTGCAGTGCGGCGAAACCGGCAATCAGCGACGCCAGTACATGGCGGCCGAACGCTGAGGTGGAGGCAATGCTCAGCCGGCCTTGCAGCTCGGTTTCATCGTGGCTGATCGAACTTTGCGCGGCTTCCAGATCGGCAGCGATGCGCCGGACTTTCTCGTAATACGCCGCGCCGTTTTCGGTGAGCGCCATGCTGCGCGTGGTGCGTTGCAGCAGACGTACGCCGAGGTGCGCTTCCAGCCGATTGAGCGTCTGGCTCACCGCCGCCGCACTGACGCCCAGCGTCTTGGCGGCGCCGACAATCGAGCCGGCTTCGACCACTTTGATAAAACTGGCAATCGCCGCTAACAGATTCATCCATGCCCCGTTGAGGGTTGATTCGTAAGTTCTGCTTTATAAAGTACCTGCGGTTGAGCGTCTAGTTACGCGGGGACAGCCTTGCTAACGTGCGGTCTCCCTGTCAATGGATGGAAAAGCCCTATGAATTAACCGACAAGCTCCGAAGCCTTGATCGTCAGTCGCCGCAAACTGTCGCCACGTGCCACACCGTATGTGTTTGCGCTGTACATGGCGACGATCATGGCGTTTCTGATGTCGCTGGTGATCACTGCCGCCAACTCCGGCATTGATAACGATTACCTGAATAATGCGTTGCACGCCTACAAGCTGGCGATGCCTGCGGCGTTCCTGTGCATCCTCATCGTGCGGCCGATTGTGATCAAACTGGTCGCATGGACGGTGCACCCGCATCACTGAGGATTACTCGCGCCAATATTGCCCGACCGCACCCTGGGCTCCCTGCACGGGATCGGTCTGCGGAAACGGCAACATCGAAATGCTTTCCAATTGCTCGCGATTGGGGGCTTCGCGACAGATATCGGCATGCTGGCCCGGCGGATAGGCTCCGACCACTAGAAAATCGTCGCTGCTACCCAAGTTGCAATGGCCGGTGCCGGCAGGCAGCAGCAACACATCACCAGCGCTGATCGGCACAACAGGCCCGTCGGGGCCGCCCAGCATCAACTGCGCATGGCCAGCTGCAATGCCCAGTACTTCATGGCCTTCGGTGTGATAGTGATGGAAGTCATAAACCCCGTAGCGCCATTGCGGCGGCCAGCCGTTGGCGCGGAAGGTTTGTTCGAACAGGGCGGCGGGATCGCTGCCGTTGAGTTCAATCGCTTGTGGGTAGATCAACACCGGCAGACGCGGGTTGTTCGGGACCCAGTCGTTGCGTTTCAGTAGCAGGGTTCGTACGGGCGTGGGCATGCTGTTCTCCAGATCTGACGTCTGTATTGACTGTTCTGGCGCATTCGCGAGCAGGCTCGCTCCCACATTCAGACCGCAATCCCCTTGTGGGAGCGAGCCTGCTCGCGAATGGCCGCGCCGCTTATTCAACGGCTAAAGGGTGGACAGCCACAACGCGCACTTGCCTCAGAAAAACTCGTCGAGCAATCAATCGAAACTTCGCCAACCACCCAACTGTCCAGACCCTTACACCTTCCGGCAGATGTTCTGCCGGGACAGCTCCATGCAGCGGAGAAAGACGAGGATCGAGATGACGATGACAGTGGGAGATTTTCTGGTTGAACGGCTCAGCGAGTGGGGTGTTACGCGGATTTTTGGCTATCCGGGGGATGGCATCAACGGTGTGTTCGGCGCGCTCAGCCGGGCCAAGGGAAAGATCGAATTCGTTCAGGCGCGGCATGAAGAAATGGCCGCGTTCATGGCCTCGGCACATGCCAAGTTCACCGGTGAGTTGGGTGTGTGCATCGCCACCTCCGGGCCAGGTGCCTCGCACCTGATCACCGGCCTCTACGACGCGCGCATGGACCACATGCCAGTGCTGGCCATCGTCGGTCAGCAAGCACGCACCGCGCTGGGCAGTCACTACCAGCAAGAGCTGGATCTGGTGTCGATGTTCAAGGATGTCGCCGGGGCATTTGTGCAGCAGGCGTCGGCACCTTCGCAGGTGCGGCATTTGCTTGATCGAGCGGTGCGCACGGCCGTGGGCGAACGGCGGGTAACCGCGCTGATTCTGCCCAACGATTTGCAGGCGCTGAAATACCAAGCACCGGCTCGCGAACATGGCACCGCGCATTCCGGGGTGGGGTACACGAAACCGAAAGTAGTGCCGTATGACGCCGATCTGCAGCGTGCCGCCGATGTTTTGAATGCGGGAGAGAAGGTCGCGATTCTGGTCGGAGCGGGTGCTTTGCAGGCGACGGATCAGGTCATCGCGGTGGCGGAAAAACTCGGCGCCGGCGTCGCCAAAGCGCTGTTGGGCAAAGCCGTGTTGCCGGACGATTTGCCTTGGGTCACCGGCAGCATCGGCCTGCTCGGCACCGAACCGAGCTACAAGCTGATGAACGAATGCGACACTTTGCTGATGATCGGTTCGGGTTTTCCGTACTCGGAGTTCCTGCCCAAGGAAGGTCAGGCGCGCGGCGTGCAGATCGATTTGCAGCCCGACATGCTCAGCCTGCGCTATCCGATGGAGGTCAATCTGGTCGGTGATTCGGCGGAAACCCTCGCTGCGTTGTTGCCGCTACTTGAACAGAAAACCTCAAACAAGTGGCGCAAGAAAGTCGAAGGCTGGCGCGGTAGCTGGGAGAAAACCCTGGAAAAACGGGCGATGGCCAAAGCCGATCCGGTCAACCCGCAAAGGGTGGTGTACGAGTTGTCGCCGCGCCTGCCCGATAACGCAATCATCACCAGCGACTCCGGCTCCTGCGCCAACTGGTTTGCCCGTGACCTGAAAATCCGCCGTGGCATGCAGTGCTCATTATCCGGTGGCCTCGCGTCCATGGGCGCCGCTGTGCCTTATGCGATTGCCGCCAAGTTTGCTTATCCCGAGCGTTCGGTCATTGCGCTGGTGGGCGATGGCGCAATGCAGATGAACAACATGGCCGAACTGATCACCGTCGCCAAATACTGGCGGCAATGGGCGAGTCCGAAATGGATCTGCGCGGTATTCAACAACGAGGACCTCAATCAGGTCACGTGGGAGCAGCGGGTGATGGAGGGCGATCCGAAGTTCGAAGCCTCGCAAAGCATTCCGGATGTGCCGTATCACTTGTTCGCCATCTCCATTGGCCTGAAAGGCATTTTTGTCGATCGCGAAGAAGACGTCGCCGCGGCCTGGGAAAAGGCACTGGCCTCGGAAGTGCCGGTGGTCATCGAGTTCAAGACTGACCCGAACGTGCCGCCATTGCCGCCGCACATCAAGCTTGAACAGGCGAAGAAATTCGCCACGACGTTGCTCAAGGGCGATCCGGATGAGGCCGGAGTGATCGTGCAAACCGCCAAGCAGGTACTTGGCGCGGTGTTGCCCGGCAAGAAATGACCGGTTAACACACAGGTTTGATCGTTCCCACGCAGAGCGTGGGAACGATCAATGAGCGGAAGGTGCACTGATGATTTTCATTGGCTGTGCAGGCTGGAGTCTGGGGCGCGAACATTGGCCGGAGTTCCCGGCGGAAGGCACGCATTTGCAGCGCTATGCGGCACGATTCAACGGCGTGGAAATCAACAGCTCTTTCTACCGTCCGCATCGTCGGCAAACCTATGAACGCTGGGCCGATGGCGTACCGGAAGACTTTCGCTTTTCGGTGAAAATACCCAAACACATCAGCCATGAATTGCGTCTGGCGAACTGCGAGTCAGCGCTGGACATATTTCTGGCTGAGTGCGGCGGGTTGGGAGATCGGCTGGGCTGCCTATTGGTGCAATTACCGCCATCGCTGGCGTTCGACGAAGCCGTCGCCGAAGCCTTTTTCACGACATTGCGTCAGCGGTTTTCCGGCGTCGTGGTGCTCGAACCAAGGCACGAATCATGGATCAGCGCCGAGCCGATGCTGATGACGCATCAGATTGCCCAAGCGGCAGTCGATCCCTCGCGCATCAGCACCGATGCTTCGCCAATCGGCTGGACAGACACGAAATACTGGCGACTGCACGGCTCACCGCGCATTTACCACAGCGCCTACGATTCCGCTTATCTGCAAAACCTCGCGCAAGCCCTGCAATCAGCGGCCGCGGCAGGTGCCGCGACCTGGTGTATTTTTGACAACACCGCCAGCGGTGCCGCACTCGGCAACGCCTTGACGCTGGCGACGCTGACCTGCGGTTGAATCAGACCGCCAGGTGCTCATACAGAATCGTTGCACCAACAATCATCAGCACCACGCCACCGACGATTTCCGCACGCTTGCCGACGACCGCGCCGAGCACTCGGCCGAGCATCACGCCAAGGGTCACCATGGTCATGGTCGCCAGACCGATCGCTGCCGCCGCGACCCAGATATTCACGTCGACAAACGCCAGACCGACACCGACGGCGAGGGCATCGATGCTGGTAGCAAACGCGGTGACCGCAAGAATCAGGAAGGAGTGCGAGCCCGGTTTTTCTTCTTCCTCTTCTTCGTGTTTCAGACCGTTGTAGATCATGTGCAGGCCGAGAATCAGCAGCAGGGTGAAGGCGATCCAGTGGTCCCATTCGGCGACCCAGCGGGTGGCCGCCTGGCCGATCAGCCAGCCGATGATGGGCGTGATGGCTTCGATCACACCGAAGATCAGACCGGTACGCAGGGCTTCAGTGAGACGCGGTTTGTGCAGGCTGGAGCCTTTGCCGATGGCGGCGGCGAACGCATCGGTGGACATGGCCAGAGCGAGGAAGATCAGGGAAACAGGATTCACGGGGGCACACTTCCAGTCGGGCTATGAGTCAACGACACAACCACACGCCCGACGTTAGGCATGGATGTGTCGTCGGTCTCACCAACCAAAAGGTGTTCGTACCACGGCGTGTTGCCGAGAATGTTGATACGAACGCTTCCGAAAGGCTCGGAAACAGGCTACTCCCCAACGAGGCTGCGGATCTTATGTGGGCAAACATGAAAATTTCGTCAAAACCACGGCATCGGCAATCAGGTTTGACAAGTCACGCCGGCCGCTCGTTGATGCGCAGTTCTGCGCACAAGCCGCCCCGGGGCAGGTTGTACAGCTGCAAGGTGCTGTCGATCTTGCTGACGATCATTTGCACAATCGCCAGTCCCAGTCCGGCGCCATTGGCGTGACCGTGGCTGTAGAAACGCTCGAACAGTCGTGGGTAATCCTCTTCGTTGATACCGGGCCCAGCATCTTCGACGCTGATGTACACCGCGCCGGATGCCTGCGGTTGGACCTGTACGCGCACTTCGCTGCCGGGCGGGGCGAAGTTCAAGGCGTTGGTGACCAGGTTCTGCAAGGCGATGGCGAGTGCGACCGGGTCGGTGTCGACCGGACAGTGCTGGTCTCCGTCGAGGATCAGTTCGACGTCTTTCTCCAGCGCCAGCGGCGCCAGTTCGGCGAGCTCTTCACGCACCAGCGCAGTCAGCTCCACCGGGCTTTTTTCCGGGTTGGCCAGGTGTGGCTCAATGCGCGCCATGGTCAGCAACTGGCTGGCGATACGGGTGGCACGATCCACCGCACTGACCAGAAACTCCAGCGCCTCCTCACGCTGTTGCGCGGTACTGGCAAGCTGTGCGTTTTGCGCATGGATGCGCAGAATCGCCAGCGGCGTGCGCAACTCGTGGGCGGCGTCGGCGATGAAGCGTCGCTCGCGCGCCAGCAGGTTGTCGATCTGCTGCAACAGGCGATTGAGCGCGGTTTGCATCGGTTCGAGGTCGTGGGGCAGGGGGCGCAAATTCAGCGGTTTGAGGGTGTCGGTGTTGCGCCCGCGAATGGTCTGCGCCATGGTCCGCAGCGGTTGCAGGCCCCAGCCGATGGCCAGCCAGATCAGCATCGTCAGCACTGGCACGCCGATCACGCTCGGCCACAACGTGTGACCGACGATGCGCTCGATCAAATCCTGGCGCATGTCATCGCGCTCACCGACCCAGATCAGCAGCCCTTGCTGCGAGTCCTTGAGCAGAAACGCGCACCAGTCGCGGCCGTTTTCCATCAGGTCGTGAGAACCGAAAGTGGTCGGCGGCGCCGGGAGTTCCGGCGCTTCGGCCGAGCGCATCAACAATTGCCCATCGCTTCGCCAGACCTGAAACGTCAAACGGGTTTCGTAGGGGTGCGCCGCCTCGCCATCACCGACCCGGCTCATCGCTTGATCGAAGGCCTGATGCAGTCGCTGCCAGTTGTTGTCGCCCGGTGCGCGTTGCGCCAGCACGCCTTGCAGCAGGCGTGCGCTTTGCGCCAGTTGGGCGTCGTAGACCTCTTCGATTTCGTGATGGCTGTCGCGCAGCACCAGCCAACTGATCAGCAGATCGCCCATCAATACCAGGATCAATACCGGCACCAGAATTCGCGCACGTATCGAGATCATGGTTTGACCGCCATCACGTAACCCACCCCGCGCACAGTGCGGATCAACTCGCTCGCAAGCTTTTTGCGCAGGTTGTGAATCAGCACTTCGAGGGTGTTGCTCTCGACCCGTTCCTGCCAGCCGTACAGCGCGCCGGACAGACGCTCGCGGGTGACGACTTTGCCGGGCCGCGCCATCAGTTGATGCAGCAGCTGATATTCCATCGGCGTCATCACTACTTCGTTGCCCAGCCAGGTGACTTGCTGGCTGAGCGGGTCGAGGCACACGCCGGCATGTTCCAGCACCGGTTGCGCGCGTCCCTGACTGCGCCGCAGCAACGCGCGGATGCGCGCCTTCAACTCATCGACATCGAACGGTTTGATCAGGTAGTCGTCGGCGCCGGCATCGAGGCCGGCGATGCGCTCGGCAGTGCCATCGCGGGCGGTGAGGATCAGCACCGGCAAGTCCTGTTGTTCGCTGCGCAGTTGTTGCAGCAAGGCCAGACCGTCGAGCCGTGGCAGGCCGAGATCAAGCAGCAGCAGATCGAAGCTTTCACTGCGCAGGGCATGCAGGGCACTGACCCCGTCCTGCAACCAGTCGAGGGTATAACCTTCGTTGCTCAGGGCAACGCGAATGCCTTGTCCGAGGGCACGATCATCTTCGACCAGAAGCAGGCGCATGGCGGTTCTCTGTTGGCGGAACGGGTTGGAATGGACGGCATCATGCCGCTACGCCGAGCGTCGTGGCAGGCCACCCGACGGGAAAGATGTAACGGTTCGTTGCCAACTAAGCTTTCGCTAAGGTTGCTTTTGCACAGTGAGGTCTTTCTCATCCAGCGAGAGTGATTCCATGCGCAAACTGCTGCTGTTGTCTTTGATCGTCGCCAGCCCGTTGGCCGTCGCCGGCCCGCAATGCACCACCGCCGAGCGGTCGCAATGGCAAGACCAGAAGGCCTTTCAGGAACAGTTGAAAGCCCAGGGCTACCAGATCAGCAAGTTCAAGGTCACCGACGGCAACTGCTACGAGATCTACGGGTTCGACAAAGACAAGCGCAAGGTCGAGATCTACCACGACCCGGTCAGCGGTAAAGCGGTCAAGACCGAGATCAAGGGCTGATGCCGAGCGCGTCCCTGCGCCTGTGGGATCCCGTAGTGCGGCTGTTTCATCTGTCGATTGCGGGCGTCTTCGTCGCCAATTACTTCTTCAATGAAGCGGGTGACGACTGGCATGTCTGGCTCGGTTATTACGCCATGGGCTGGTTGCTGGTACGCACGGTGTGGGGATTTATCGGGCCGCGCAGTGCCCGTTGGGCGGACTTTTGGCCGACCCCGACGCGCCTGCTGGCCCATGCGCGCTCGCTGCTCGCCGGGCGGCCCGAACATCGCCTCGGCCATTCGCCGATCGGCGCGCTGGTGATGATCCTGATGTTGCTGGCGTTGTTCACCGTGGGTCTCAGCGGCTGGGCGATGGAAGAAGTCGACGCCTTGTGGGGTGCCGATTGGCCGTTATCGGTCCACGAAACAGCGGCCGACAGTCTGCTTGTGCTGGTGTGCCTTCACATCGCTGCTGCCGTGTTTGAAAGTTTTCAGGTTCACGACAACCTGCCGTTGTCGATGCTCACCGGGCGCCGTCGCCGATTGCCAAATGATTCGACGCGCTGACAAGGACGTCTGCCCATTGTTAACCCTCCTGTCCTTGCCGCGAGCCCCTTATGCGTGCGTTGTCCTTTCGCTTGACGTTCATTCTCGGCAGCCTCGCCGTGTGCCTGATCTTTCTGGCCGCGTGGCGCAGTCATCCACCCCATGTGCTGGCGCCATTTGCGTTGTCGACAGCGCCGGTCGATGGCGCACTGCAAGCGTCGGAGCCGATGTACAGCAGCCGTTTCGTTTCCTCGCAACTGGATGATTTTGTGCATTCCTCTTCGGTCACCGCGCTGCCCGGCGGGGACCTGATGGCCGTGTGGTTTGCCGGCTCGCGCGAAGGCGCTGCCGACGTGCAGATCCGCACGGCGCGCTTTGATGCAAAAACGGCGGAGTGGGGCGCCGAACAGGTACTGGCCACCCGGGAGCAAACCCGCGACGGCACCCAGCGCTATATTCGCAAGCTCGGTAACCCGGTGATCGCGCTCGCGCCGGACGGGCGCTTGTGGATGTTCTACGTCTCGGTGTCCGTAGGCGGTTGGGCCACCAGTGCGATCAACGTGATGGTCTCTGCCGACATGGGTCGTGAATGGTCGACGCCGCGCCAGTTGATCACCTCGCCGTTTTTCAACATCAGCACACTGGTACGCGCGGCACCGGTGTTCCATGCCGACGGCTCGATCGGCTTGCCGGTGTATCACGAGTTCATGGGCAAGTTCGCCGAGTACCTGTACCTGAGCGCCGACGGTGCCGTGATCGACAAATTCCGCATCAGTCGCGGCAAGCACTCGTTGCAGCCGACCATCGTGCCGCTGGATGGCCGCCGCGCCGTGGCGATGCTGCGTTATGCCGGTGACACCCATCATCGCGTGTTGGCCAGCCGTACCGACGATGCGGGCCAGACCTGGAGCGAACCGTATCCGCTGGAGCCGGCCAACCCCAACTCCTCGCTGGCAGCGGTAGGCACGGCTGACGACGGTTTGCTGGTGGCGCTCAACGATCTGCGCGACGGGCGTTTCAAATTGAGCCTGTACGGCACCGATGCCAATCTCAACGACTGGCGCAGTGTGATCGAACTCGATCAGTCACCGGATCCGCTCGGTCAGCCGTTCTCGCCAGAGGCGTACAAGGCCATTATCGGAGAAGGTTTCCGATCCTCCAGTGGTGCCCGCCGCCTGCCGTTGGAACAGCGCTTTCTGAGCAATCTCGACTACCGCGTGTGCAAACCGCGCGGCTGTGATTTCGAGTACGAATATCCGTATTTCAGCCGGGGTTCGGACGGTCTCTATCACCTGGTGTACTCGTGGAATAACACCTTCATCAAACATGTCAGCTTCAACGATGCCTGGCTGGCGGAGCGTCTGTGATGTTTCTTTGGCAAGCCCATTTGAGTTTTGTCCTGCTCGGTTTTGTTCTGCTGAGTGCATTTCACTTCACCCGGCCATGGCGCCCGTGGCTGTTGCCGCTGTTGGCGCTGGCCGGTTTTATCCCGGTCAACGATCTGCCGCTGGCGGCCTACGTGCGCAGCTTTACCGACGATCTGGCGATCACCACGCTGGTGTTGCTGGGCTGGGTCTGTCTGCTGCGCCTTGGCGTGGTTCAGCCGTTGCCAACGGTCAAGCGCGTTCAGGTGCTGGTGCTGTTCACCGTGTTGGCGCTGATTCTGTATCCGGCAACGATGGGCCTGACTTACGTCGATCCGTACCGCTGGGGCTTTAATCCACGGCCGATGATTGTGCTGATCGGGCTGAGCACATTGGCCCTGTTGTGGCTGCGCAACGGTTTGGCGGTGGCGATGTTGGCACTCGGCACGCTGGCCTTTGCACTACGCCTCAAGGCCTCGGAAAACTATTGGGATTACCTGATCGATCCGCTGCTGGTGGGTTACTGCCTAGTGGCCGGTGCCGTGCTGTGCGTGCGCGAAGTCTGGCGCCTGCTGCGGCCAGTCCCGGCCGTGTCGACGTCTTCAATCTGATCACCACACTGAGGTTTTACGATGGGTTGGTTGCAATCGCGGCGCCTGCGCTACGGCGTCGGCGCGGCAGGTTTGACGTTTTTACTGTTGGCCCTGCTGCGGCTGGTGTTCGTGCTGGGTTTTTCCGGTCTCGACATCAGCGCATTTGCCAACGACCCGCAACTGCGCGAAACCCTCGGCATCGGTCTGCGTTTCGACCTGCGTCTGGCAGTGTTGCTGATGTTGCCGCTGGCCGTTCTGGCATGGCTGCCTCGCTGGAACCTGACGCGCCTGCCGTTGCTGCGCCATCTGGCGCGGGGTTATTGGTTGCTGGTGCTGGGCGTGGTCGGCCTGATCTATATCATCGACTTCGGCCATTACGCCTACCTCGGGGTGCGCATCAACGCGACGGTACTGCGTTATCTGGAGGATGCGCAGATTTCCCAGCAAATGGTCCGGGAAAGCTATCCAGTGCTATGGATTGCCCTCGGCTGGCTGGCGGTTCTGGGCGTGTGGCTCTACGGATTCGTGCGTCTGGAGCGCGCGACACTGGCGCGGGAACCTCGCGCCATCCGCCGTACCTCGCTGGTCGTAGGCAGCGTTTTCGGCCTGGTCGCCGTGTTGCTGGCGTTGCTCGGTCGTGTCGAAAATCTCAATCTGGAAAACCCGGTGCCGTTGCGCTGGAGCGACGCGTTTTTCTCCGGCAATGCGCAGATTGCCGCCGTCGGCCTCAACCCGGTGCTGTTCCTCTACGACACACTCAAGGCCGGGCAGGCACAGTTCGATGAGGCCCAGGTGCGCGAGCATTACCCGCTGATTGCGCGTTATCTGGGCGTGGAACAAGCGGACGCGCAAACCCTGACATTCGAGCGCCAGCAAGCGGTGCAACCGTACCGGGTCGCCGGCGCGCCGAACGTGATGTTCGTCATGCTCGAATCGTTGGGCACCAGTGCGGTGGGCGCCTATGGCAACCCGCTGAACCCGACGCCGAACCTCGATCAACTGGCCACCGAGAGCTGGTTCTTCCGACACTTCTACGTGCCGGTCACCGGGACCGCCAAAACCGTCTGGGCGAGCATCACCGGAGTGCCGGACGTCACCCGTCAGGAAACCGCTACCCGTCATCCGTTGATCACCCGTCAGCACACACTGATCAACGCGTTCACCGACTATCAAAAGCTCTACATGATCGGCGGCAATGCCGGCTGGGCGAATATCAATGCGCTGATCCAGCAAAGCATCGAGGGCGTAAAGCTGTATCAGGAGAGCGACTGGCGTTCGCCGCTGGTGGATGTCTGGGGCATTTCTGACCTGGATCTGTTCAAGGAAAGCGACCGCATCCTGCGCGATCTGCCCAAGGACCGACCGTTCTTTGCTTATGTGCAAACCTCGGGCAACCACCGGCCGTTCACCATTCCCAAGGACAATGACGGCTTCCAGGTCAGTCATCTGTCGCTGGAACAAGTGCAAGCCGCCGGCTCGCGCAGCGTCGAGCAATACAACGCGGTGCGCCTGCTGGATTTCAACATCGGCAAGCTGATGGAGCTGGCCAAGGCCGGCGGCTACTACGACAACACGATTTTCGTGTTCTTCGGCGACCACAACACTCGCATCAGCCAGATCCCGCACATGCCGCCGGCCTTCGAACAATTGGGGCTGGAAAGCAACCATGTGCCGGTGCTGATCCATGCGCCGGGCATGCTCAAAGCCAAGGTGATCGATGAAGCGGTGGGGTTGGTGGATTTGCTGCCGACGGTGGCAGGCATGGCCGGCATCCCGTTCAGCAACGGCGCGATGGGCCGCGATATTCAGCAGCCGGCACCCGAGGGCGAACGGGTGGTACCGCTGGTGTTGCGTGAAGGCACATTCCCGTTGATTGGCGGCGTGACCCAGCACCACCTGCTGCAAATGCAACACGACGGCAGCGCGCCGACCTTGCACGACCTGCGCTCGGCGACACCGCGAGACAACGTCGCCGAGCAACATCCGCAGGAGTTTCAGCGGCTGGTGGAGCTGACGCGGGGGCTGCATGAAAGTGCGCGGCTGATGCTGTATCGCAATGTGCGCTGAGGAGCCCTCACCCTAACCCTCTCCCAGAGGGAGAGGGGACTGAGCGCGTTGCTCGCGCAAGTTACGCCGACTTGAAATACCGAGTTGAACGCAAGATTTGAAAGGCGCACAAATCGGCTCCCTTTTTCCCTCTCTCGGGGGGAGAGGTGACTGACCGAGGTGTTTGAACGAGATGCGCCGACTTGAAAGACCGAGTTGAACGCAAAATTTGAAAAGCACACAAATCGGCTCCCTTTTTCCCTCTCTCGGGGGGAGAGGTGACTGACCGAAGTGTTTGAACGAGATGCGCCGACTTGAAAGACCGAGTTGAACGCAAGATTTGAAAAGCCCACAAATCGGCTCCCTTTTTCCCTCTCTCGGGGGAGAGGTGACTGAACGAGGTGTTTGAACGAGATGCGCCGACTTGAAAGACCGAGTTGAACACAAGATTTGAAAAGCGCACAAATCGGCTCCCTTTTTCCCTCTCTCGGGGGGAGAGGTGACTGACCGAAGTGTTTGAACGAGATGCGCCGACTTGAAAGACCGAGTTGAACGCAAGATTTGAAAGGCGCACAAATCGGCTCCCTTTTTCCCTCTCTCGGGGGGAGAGGTGACTGACCGAAGTGTTTGATCGAGATGCGCCGACTTGAAAGACCGAGTTGAACGCAAAATTTGAAAAGCCCACAAATCGACTCCCTTTCCCCCTCGCCCCCTTGGGGGAGAGGGCTGGGGTGAGGGGGTAGAGCCAGCAGACGGTTGCGATCGCCTGAAAAAACACTAATTACCATCAGCCACTTTGCGCTCTATCTCATCGATCTTGCGCTGCAGCGTCTCGGCGTCCTGCTCCTTCACTCTTGTGGACGAGGGGGTGATGACTTCATCCACGGCTTTGGTGTCATCGTCCCGGTCTTCAAGATCGCGCTCGACCACATTCACCGGTTTGCCGGACGTGTCGGTTGGCGGGGCGTTCGGGGTTTTATCGTCGCTGTTCATGTTAGTGACCTCCAGTGGTGTAAACATTGGAGGCAGGCGGTGCGGCAGTCGTTCGATATTTTTGCCGGGTTTTGCCGAATGGCGCCCTCCCGCGATGGAGAGGGCGCGCTGGCAGCTTTCAGTCCTTGAGAATGTCGCGATCCTTGGTTTCGGGCAGGAAGAACGTGCCCAGTACCGCCGTCATCACCGCGATCACGATCGGGTACCACAGCCCGTAGTAGATATCGCCGGTCGCGGCGACCATGGCAAACGCCACCGTCGGCAGGAAACCGCCGAACCAGCCGTTGCCGATGTGATAGGGCAGCGACATCGAGGTGTAGCGGATGCGGGTCGGGAACAGCTCGACCAGCCACGCGGCAATCGGGCCGTAGACCATGGTCACGTAGATCACCAGCACGGTCAGCAGGAGCAGGACCATTGGGTAGTTGGTTTTCGCCGGGTCGGCTTTCTCCGGATAACCGGCGTCCTTGAGTGCAGTGCCGAGGGTGGCGGTGAACGCATCATTGCGCGTCTTGAAGTCGGCGGCTGGGAGGGCGCTGCCTTCGAAACTCTCGACGACTTTGTCACCAATGCGCACTTGCGCGACGGTGCCAGGTTCGGCGATCACGTTTTCATAGGGAATCGCCCGTTTCGCCAGCAGGGTCTTGGCCAGGTCGCAGGAGCTGGTGAATTTGGCCTTGCCCACCGGGTCGAACTGGAACGAGCACTGGTCGGGGTTGGCGATGACTTTGACCGGGTTCTTCTCCTGGGCGATGAACACGTCAGGGTTACCGTACTGGGTCAGCGCGTGGAAGATCGGGAAGTAGGTCAGCGCCGCCAGCATGCAGCCGACCATGATGATCGGCTTGCGCCCGATGCGGTCGGAGAGGCTGCCGAAAATCACGAAGAACGGCGTGCCGATCAGCAGTGAGCCGGCAATCAGCAGGTTGGCGGTCTGCGGGTCGATCTTCAGCGTTTGCAGCAGGAAAAACAGCGCATAGAACTGCCCGGTGTACCAGACCACCGCTTGCCCGGCCGTGCCGCCGAACAGTGACATGATCACCACTTTGAGGTTGTCCCAGCGCGCGAAGGACTCGGTCAGTGGCGCTTTCGACGCCTTGCCTTCGGCCTTCATCTTCTGGAACACCGGCGACTCGCTCAGTTGCAGACGGATGTACACCGAGACGATCAGCAGCAGGATCGACAACAGAAACGGTATCCGCCAGCCCCACGCCTCGAAGGCTTCAGTGCCCAGCGCGGTGCGGCAGGCGAGGATCACCAGCAATGACAGAAACAACCCGAGGGTCGCGGTGGTTTGAATCCACGACGTGAAAAAGCCGCGTTTGTTGCGCGGTGCATGCTCAGCCACATACGTCGCTGCGCCGCCATACTCGCCGCCCAGCGCCAGACCTTGCAGCAGGCGCAGGGTAATAAGGATGACCGGCGCGGCGACGCCAATGGTCGCGTAACCGGGCAACAGACCGACAATCGCGGTCGAGACGCCCATGATGACGATGGTGATGAGAAAGGTGTGTTTGCGCCCGATCATGTCGCCGAGCCGGCCAAACACAATCGCTCCGAATGGCCGCACCGCAAACCCCGCCGCGAAGGCCAACAAGGCAAAAATGAACGCGGTGGTTTCGTTGACACCGGCAAAGAAGTGCTTGGCGATGATCGCCGCCAGTGAGCCGTAGAGGTAAAAGTCGTACCACTCGAAAACCGTGCCCAGGGAGGAAGCGAAGATGACCTTGCGCTCCTCCTTGGTGATGCCGCCGCTGCGCGGTGGGCTGCCGGTGGATGCTGTGTCGATTGTGGCCATGGGTGTTCTCCGTCGTGCTTATTGTTGTAGGCCGGAGTCCCCCGTTATTGCTTGTCTCACTCTGGCCTTGTGGCATATGCCGGAAGCGCTGTCGCGTGAAGCTTGCACAGTGTCGCCATCGCGCATTTGTGCAAGCTTTCCTGAAGCATAATCAGCTTCTGCCAGATATCCAGCCGCCGGCCTGCCTACTACGCCTTTACCCAGCGCTGCCGACTCCAGGCACTCAACCAGTCGACCACAAACACCAGCACCAGCATCGCCAGAATCACTGTACTGGCCTGGGCTTCCTGAAACAGGCTCAGACTCACATAGAGCATCTGCCCAAGCCCACCGGCGCCGACAAAACCCAGCACGCTGGCCATGCGGATGTTGTTTTCCCAGCGATACAGAATGTACGCGAGCAGTTGCGGCGCAAGGTTCGGCAGCGTGCCGTAGCAAAAGGCGAGGAGCGGATTGCCGCCCTGCAAACGAATCGCTTCGGCCGGTTGCGGCGGGGTGTTTTCCAGCGCTTCGGCGAACAAACGACCGAGCACGCCGGTGGTGTGCAGGGCGAGGGCGAGGGTGCCGGCGTTCGGCCCGAGGCCGGCGGCGAGCACCATCAATGCCGCCCAGACCAGTTCCGGAATCGCCCGCAAGGCATTGAGCAGCAGGCGCGAGGCACTTTGCAGCGGCCAGCCGAAACGTCCGGCGGCGGGCAGGGCGAGGACGATGCCGAATACCGCAGCGAGCAGGGTGCCTAGGGCTGACATCGCCAGGGTTTCCATCGAGCCATGCAAGATGGCTTTCAGGTAATCCGCACTCAAATCCGGGCTGAGAAAACGCTGCACATACGCGCCCATCTGCTTGAGACTGGTGGCGCTGCCCAGTTCACCGAGATCGAGCCCCAGATAAGCGAACGAGGTTATGACGGCCAGCGCGATGCCGGCGATCAGCAGCAGGTTGATCAGCCGATTCATGTCAGCCTCCAGCGCAGCAAGCGGCTGAGTTGATCGGCGGCCAACACCAGAATCAGGAAGCACAGCAGAATACTGGCGACTTCACCGCCGGCGAACATGCGAATCGACAGATCGATCTGCTGACCCAGACCTCCAGCGCCGACAAACCCCATCACGACTGACGCGCGGATCGCGCATTCCCAGCGATAAACCGTATACGACAGCAGTTCCGACGCGACATTGGGCAACGTGCCGTAGGCAAACGCCGCGAGACGACCACTACCAGACTGCAACAATGCATGCGCCGGGCGCTGGTCAGTCGACTCGAATATCTCCGCGTAAACTTTGCCGAGCATGCCGCTGTAGGTAATGGCGATGGCCAGTACACCCGCCGCCGGACCTAGCCCGACAGCGCGCACGAACAGCAGCGCCCAGACGATTTCCGGCACGCTGCGCAAAAAAATCAGCAAGCCGCGCACTGGCCAGCGCAGCAGACGTCCCAGTCGACTGGGCACGCCACCGCGCGAGGCGGCGGACAGCGACAGCGCGCGGCTGGCGATCAGGCCGGCCGGTATCGCCAATAACAGCGCCAAGGCCATGCCGGCGGTGGCGATAGCGAGGGTTTGCAGGGTGGCTTTGAGCAGTAACTGGAGAAACGCTTCATCGTGCGCCGGTGGCCAGAATTGCGCGACAAAACGGCCCATTTCATTCTGGCTGTCGGGCAGCAATACGGCCAGATTCAGCTCGCTGAGCTGAACGCTCGGCCACAGCAAGGCTATCGCCAGCAACGTCAGCAACAATCGCGGCCACGCCGCCGGATCCCGTGAATCGGCTTTCAGCATCGGGGAATCTGCACAGTCAGAGGCGCTACCGCAGCGGTCGGCGATTGCAGTTTTTCGTTGGCGTACAGCGCGTCGAGCATCGCGTGGCTGACTTGATCAGAAGCGCTGTCGAACAGAATCTGCCCGTCGCGCAGACCGATGATCCGAGGGAAGTGCGACAGCGCCAGATCGACCGCGTGCAGGCTCGCCACCAGCGTGACGTTGTGCTCGCGAGCGTGGCGCGAAAGGATCGACAGGGTGTGCCCGGCCATCACCGGGTCCATCGCTGACACCGGTTCATCAGCCAGCAGAATCTCTGGCGCCTGATACAACACCCGGGCAATCCCGACGCGTTGCAACTGGCCGCCAGACAATTGCTGGCAATGGGCGAAGAGTTTGTCGCCCAGATCCAGCCGAGCCAACGCCGCACGCGCACCCGCCACATCCAGTGGATGCAACAGGTTCAGAAGACTTTTACCCAGACTCCATTGGCCGAGCTTGCCGGCCAGCACCGCCGTGACCACTCGCTGACGCGGCGGCAACGGCGGTGCCTGATGCACCAGACCAATGCGTGCGCGCAGGCGTTGACGCTGGCGGGCGGACAAGTGCCAGGCACGTTCGCCGAGCACTTCAATTTCGCCGCTGCTGGGCCGCAATGCGGTGGCCAGCAGGTTGAGCAGACTCGATTTGCCGGCCCCGGACGGGCCGATGATGGCGACCTGTTCGCCAACGCCAATCTGCAAGTCGACACCGCGCAGGGCGTCGACTCCATTGGCGTGGCGCAGGCTGCCCTGGTTGAGGCTCAGGGTCATTTCAGGAGTTCGGCAGCGCGGGCGGCTTCCTCGATGCCCTTGTAGTTCTCGGGTTTGGTCTCGATGAAGCGGCTGGCGGCCTGCAGATCAAGAATCTTCTTTTGCTCAGGGTTGGCCGGGTCCAGATCAAGGAAGGCTTTTTTGATCTTCGCCGCCAGCGCTGGATCGAGGGTGCCGCGCACGGTCCAGTTGTAATCGAAGTAGGTCGGCGTGGTGGCGAAGACTTTCACTTTGTTAGTGTCGACCTTGCCGGCATCCACCAGTTTCTGCCAGACACTGGCGTTCAATACACCGGCGTCAACCTTGCCGGCCTGCACCCAGGCCACGGTGGCGTCGTGGGCACCGGAGTAGGCGACGCGACTGAAATACGCTTCAGGCTTGATGTTGTCGTTTTTCAGCATGAAGTAACGCGGCATCAGGCTGCCGGAGGTCGACGACACCGAGCCGAAAGCGAAGGTCTTGCCCTTGAGGTCGGCGAGGCTATGTACGTTCGGGTCGGCAGTGATGAATTTGCTGGTGAACTGCGCGTCCTGCTCGCGCTGGACCAGCGGAATGACTGGCGTCGTTGCATCGGTTTTCAAGCGCGCCTGCACAAAGGTAAAACCGCCGAGCCAGGCCATGTCGAGGCGATCGGTTGCGAGGGCTTCAACTACCGCCGGGTAGTCGGCTACCGGTACGAACTGCACTTTCATGCCCAGTTGTTGTTCCAGATAAGCGCCCAGCGGTTCGAACTTGCGCAGCAGTTCGGTCGGCGCTTCATCGGGAATCGCGCTGACGCGCAAAACGTCGGCCGCCTGGGCCATGAATGCAGAAAAGGACAGGGCCAGGCCGGCGGTCAGTGCCAGGGTTTGTTTGAGCATGGAGTTCTCCGTTTCGTGAGCGTCAAAAAGTGTGAAGAGCTGAACCAGGGCGCTACGTGAGGGTAGACGAATCGGCGAGGTTATACGTACTCACACGCGCAAAGGCCAGCGCCATGGGGATAGCGCAGTCAAAATCGCTCGTCGAGAATTGCTGGGAGGGTGAGTTCCTTGACATAGCTGGCCGCAGACAGACTCAAGATCATACGCACCACCTGGACGACGTCGTGAACAGGACTCAGCTGACCCTCGCCACGCTGCGCCGCCAGATCTAGCGGGGTGCTCAGCGGATCCTCTGTATTCAGATACCCAAGGTTCAGGCAGGTCACCGACAGACGCTGGTGTCGGTAGCCTTCGCGCAATGAATCGGCAATCCCGCGCAGAGCGAATTTCGAGGCACCGAAAGCGACTTCCGGGCGCCCGCTTTGTGGCAGGCCCGAGGTTGACCCGGTGAGGATGATTCTGGGTTGGGCGCTTTTCAGCAGCAGAGGGAGCAGACGTTTGATCAGCAGGATTGTTGAGGTGATGTTGCAACTGACGATGGCTTGCACTTCCTCGTCCGAGGAATCGAGAAACGCATAGGCTGGATCGAAGGCCAAGGTTTCCCAGATGCCGAGGTTGTAAATCAATGTATCCAGACCGTCCTCGGCGACTGCCTGCTCAATGGTGTGCGCCGCTTTCGCCGGAAACATCAGGTCGGCTTCTACCCAGCGTACGTTGCGCTCGGCATCGACGATCAAGTCCTCGGGGCGTGTGCGGGAAACGCCGATCAGCGTGTCTCCCGCGTTCCCCAAACCATCAATCAAAGCCCTGCCTAATCCCTTGCTGGCACCGACCACCAAAATGTTCATCGATCGTCTCCCTGATCTGAATGCTGATGTGGGAGAGCATGCAAACAGACGACCTCTGAAATGGCAAACGAATGGGTGTGTCCGGATATTTACGGCAGTTTGGCGATCACCTTGATCTCGAAATCAAAGCCGTATAGCCACGTCACCCCAACAGCCGTCACCGTCGGATGCGGCGCCTCGCCCCAAAATTCGGTCAGTACCAGACTCCAGATGGTCTCGAACTTCGACTGCGGATCAACGATGAATACGGTGACGTCGACCACGTCGTCGAATGTGCAACCGGCCTCATCAAGGATCGCATTGAGGTTGCTGAACGCCTGGCGTACCTGGGTTTGCAGGTCCGGCTCTGGCGTGCCGTCCTCGGTGCTGCCGACTTGTCCCGAGACAAACAGAAAACCGTTGGAACGCACCGCCGGCGAATAACGATGGCGCTCGTAAAGTGCGCGGCGGGCAGGCGGGAAAACAACATCGCGCTGAGTCATGGGGGTGTCTCCTTCATTTGAGTTGATGGAGCCACTGTAGGTATTTGCACCCGACCGATAAACGCGCAAGCTTGGCGTTCACTGTTTGTGAAATCCAAACAATCGAGGGCGCACCTTGGACCGTTTTGACGCAATGCAGGCCTTTGCCCGGGTGGTCGAGGCGGGGAGTTTCACCAAAGCGGCGGAAACCTTGCATATGAGCAAGACCACCGTGACCCAACTGGTTCAGCAATTGGAGGCGCGGCTGCGGGTCAAGCTGCTCAATCGCACCACGCGCAAGGTCAACGTCACCGCCGACGGCGCGGTTTATTACGAGCGAGTGATCAAGTTACTCGCGGATATGGATGACGCCGAAACCAGCCTGCCCGGCGCGGCGGCTTTGCCCAAGGGCCGGCTGCGTGTGGACGTACCAAGTCCGCTGGCACGGCTGATTCTGGTGCCGGCCCTGCCTGAGTTTCACGCGCGTTATCCGGATATCCAGATCGACATGGGCGTCAGCGACCGCATCGTCGACATCATCGACGAGAACGTTGATTGCGTGGTGCGCGGCGGTGAACTCATGGACCTGTCGCTGATGGCGCGCAAGGTCGCCGATCTTCAACTGGGCGTATTCGCCGCACCGCAATACCTGGCACGCGCGGGCACGCCTGCGCATCCACGGGAGCTGGAAGACAGCCACCATCGCGTGGTCGGTTTCCTCTGGGCGCGCACCGGCAAACCGGTGCCGTATGCCTTGCACAACGCCAGTGAAAACCTGCAAATCAAAGGGCGCCACGTGCTCGCGGTCGATGATGGTAATGCCTACCTCGCGGCCGGTTTAGCGGGTATGGGTGTGCTGTGGCTACCCAAGTACATGTCTGCCGAACACGAGGCACGCGGCGAACTGGTGCCGCTGTTCGCGGACTGGAAACTTGAGCCGATGCCGCTCTATGTCGCGTATCCACCGAACCGGCATGTGAGTCTCAAGCTGCGGGTGTTCATCGACTGGATTGTCGAGGTCATGGCGCAGCATGACCCGGTGATTGATCGGCTGGGGTTGCGATCAACGACAGGTGATTGACTCTGGCGCGGATCAAGCCAACTATCGGCGCACAACAACATGACCGATGGACCCGAACTTGATCGAACGACGCCAATTCAGCGGAGGCATGAAGGGGAAAAACCTCCGCTATCTGAATGAGCAAGGCGCGGATGACACGCGCCTGACCCGCACCGGTTTTCTGCTGCTCGAACACTTTTCGCTACCGGCGTTTACTCAAGCGCTTGACACCGTTGTCACCACCAACCTGTTGCGTCCGGGGTTGTTTTCCTCGCGCACGTTTGGTTTGGGTGACGGCGAAGTCGTCAGTGATTTGGGGCTGGTCATCCGCCCTGACGCACGTCTTGATTCAGCCGCGCTGGCGAAATTGGATTTGCTGGTGGTGTGTGGTGGTTATCGCACCGAACTGCGAGCGAGTGATGAGTTCATCGGCTTGCTCAGATCGGCAGCGGAGCGCGGCATCTCGCTCGCCGGGTTATGGAATGGCTCGTGGTTTCTCGGGCGCGCCGGGCTGCTCGATGGCTACCGCTGCGCAATCCACCCGGAGCACCGCCCGGCGCTGACCGAGATCGCCAAAGCCACCCACGTCAGCAGTGAACCCTACGTGATTGATCGTGACCGGCTCACGGCGTCGAGTCCGTCCGGGGCGTTTCATATGGCGCTGGACTGGATCAAGGGTTTGCACGGCAAAGCCTTGGTCGAGGGCATCGAAGATATTCTGGCTTTTGAGGAGTCGCGCTACCGGCGAATCAAACCGGATGAAAACATCTGCGTCAGTGCGCCGTTGCGTGAAGTGGTGAAGCTGATGGATGCCAACCTAGAGGAACCGCTGGAACTGGAGCAACTGGCGGTGTACGCCGGCCGATCCCGTCGGCAGTTGGAGCGCTTGTTCAAAGAGCAACTGGGCACCACGCCGCAGCGTTATTATCTGGAGTTGCGCATCACCGAAGCGCGGCGTTTGCTGCAGCACACTGAGCTTTCCCAAGTGGAAGTGCTGGTCGCTTGCGGGTTCGTTTCCCCAAGCCATTTCAGCAAATGCTACAGCTCATATTTCGGCTACAGACCTTCCAAAGAAAAACGGCTGGTCAAATAACCCAAGCCGTCACCCACCTGAATTCACCTCGAAATCCCACGTCTGCGTACCTCCCCCAAACACCCCGGTCAGTTCCCTCTCCCTCTGGGAGAGGGCTAGGATGAGGGAATTTGCAGGAGGCACCAACCGCTTCTCAACAGAGTTCGATGCGATATCCCACGTCGGCGTACCTCTTCCAAACACCACGGTCGGTCCCCTCTACCTCTGGGAGAGGGCTAGGGTGAGGGGCTTTGTCGGCGGCACCAACCGCTTCCTCACTAGAGTTCACCTCGGTATCCCACGTCGGCGTACCTCTCCCAAACACCACGGTCAGTCCCCTCTCCCTCGGGGAGAGGGCTAGGGTGAGGGGCTCTTAAACACCATCACCCACACACGTTTAACTTACACGCACTGTTACGCCATAACGGCTACAACACCTTGCGCCGTTGCCTACGCGTACGCCAGAATCCGCCGGCTTACGCGCCTTGAGGCGGGCTGTATCGTTTCCCTGTCACTGCAAAACAGTGATCGGGTTTGGTAGCCCGTTTTCTAAGCGTAATGCGCCGCTATATGCAGTCTCTTTTCGAGGCTCGGTTTTATATGGTGGCCATGCGTGGGGCTCCTTCGGGAGCGCCGGGGTTTACTCGCTTAGACCGGTCTACCAACCTGCGCAATGGTCACCACCTCGTTTGGTAGCGTGAGTGATGGCTCCTTATTTTTTGCTAAGCGAGTGTCATCTATGTTCAAAATTACGCCAAACCCGCCAGAAACCGATCCGATCCCCTACGACGCCGCGCTCGAACCTCAAAACATCAAAGAGGCCACCGACCGCGCGATCAACTTCTACCTCAATCCCTCGGCGCTGAAGACCTCAGTACCCACCCGCAAGACCGGCAAGATCTACCTGATCGACCCCACGGTGGATAACGAAACCCTGCTCGTCGAAGCCACTGAAACCTTGTCCTCCGCCACTGACATGGCCCGGGAACTCGCCGATTCGATTGACCCTTCACAGCGCAAAAAGATGCTGATCCTGCAACAGGTGATCATGCTCAGTGAGCTGGTGGTCGGTCGAGTTCTGGATAACCAGCGCTTGCCGCACTAGTCGCGGTGCAGATAGGTGAGGGGGCGTGCCCCCCTCATTTGCACAGAAGCGTCCGCGAACGCGGCGCTTCACGCCTTCTATTAAAGAACCGTAAACGGTTCTTGTCTGGAGTTTCAGCTGATGTCTCAGCCACCCGAACCACCGGTCACCGACCTGGTGTCCCCGTACGCATCGCCCAATTCAAGAAAACTGCACGAAGCGGCAGAACGTGCGCTCGACCATTACCTGTTGCCTGCCGCGATCATGGCCGAACCCTATACGCCCAACGCTCTGTTCATGGCCAACCCGCAAGCAGACACCGAGTCGTTGCTGACCAATGCTTGCGGGTCGTTGGCGTCCGCGTCGGTCATGCTCGGCAATTTTGCCAGCGTACTGGAGGGATCAAATCGCCATACGCTTCTGGGTATTGCGCAAGTGGTCATGTTGGGAGAGTTGGCGGTGAACAAGGCGTTGGATCTTGTTGTGCCAACCGAGTAATCGCACACGTTAATGATCAAGCAGTCAGCCTTTGCGGCTGACTGCTTTTTTTGTTTCTACAGGTGATCGGCGTCGATCACAGCCTTGGCAAACGCCTGCGGATCTTCCTGCGGTAGTTGTGCCCAATCCCGCCGCTTATCGAGTCACTGGTATCGCCTGTGCCGGCACTGCTAGTATTGTTTATGGATATGCATACAGTTCATGGTCTAAGCCAATGCACCACCTCTTAGACCCGAATATCTATGTGGGGCACTTGGGGTAAGCTGATGCTTTCAAATGATGACTTCATTTCTCTAGAATTCTCAATCGGTGCACTAAGGCGAACAGCTCCAGCGGCTCTCAGTGCTATTGCCACTGCAGTGAAGGCATATCGGCCTTCGGATTACATTTCCACCGAGCTTGTTATTTCCCGCGCCTACGGTAAGCCTATTCCAGGCTTCGCCATTACCTATGCTCAGTTGAGCGCCTATCTTGATCTTGCCGTTACCAAGCATGCCTCGGTGCTCATCGAGACAGACGCAGGTGTCGTCCACTCCGAGCACGTCTTTATCAACCGCAGTTGGTTGCTCGCTCAGAACGAGCAAATGGTAATTTTGCCTGGCGTTGCACAAGCCATCGCCCTGCGTTCCTCTGGAACCCAAAATGGCAGCGTTACATCTCTCTATCCCCAGCTTGAAGATCAAACGCCCGAATCTGCTCGCGCTGAACTGCGGCGCCTCAAAATTCAAATCGAGAGGAATCTTGTTCTTCCAGGCGCCGATTTGCGAGATCGGGAAATCGAAACCTTTCAAGCTCAGTTGGTCATTCTAAGGGAGGAAAAGTCCCAGACGAATGAGCTGAACGCAGCTCTCGCAAGGACGATTAGAATGCTGACTCTTGAAAATGACCAGCTTCGCAAGGCAAGGGTACAGGGGGCGCCGTCGAGGCAGATACCGCCAATTAACCAGGCTGCACGCCCTCCCTCGAATGTTGAACAGCGTAACGCTGCTATTCGTGAAGCCAGGGCTGAAGTGGCCAAAATTGGAAAGAGCTTGTGGGCCAGCCCGGATCTTGCCGATTGCCGGACCGGGAAAATGGCTCAGATAGTCCGCGACTCCATAGATCCTAAATATGCTGCGCATTTGCCAGAGACAAACATTTCATTGGGAAGATGGTTATCTAAGGACGCAGCGCCAGCCTCAGCAAAGCGCGGGGGCAGGCCTTCGAAGTCCGACCCAAATAAATAATCTGCACAACCGGCCGGATACGTAGTTTTCTGGCCCCGTCCGACAATTTTAAGCGTTGGATAACCATGCCAGCATTCTCATCGTCAATCACATTCAGACGTCGAGGAGGACGCTGACGATGACCAATCCTTTCTTGCTTTTCCCTCATAGCTTTGCGCTGGAAAAACTTCAGTGCCCGTTGGCCCTGAACCACCAGTGCATCTTCACCCATGTAGCAACCATCGCGGCAATTGCTGGGGCGCGGCTGTTCGGAAATGGATTAAATCCTGCTCAAGTGCTGCCAGGAGGTTCTGCATGAAGACGCGCAAAATCGTTACGCATGAATATGCAGATCGCTTGATCAGCTTCGATGTTGAGGGGTGGATAAATGCCTCGCATGCGGGTGCGTGCTTCCACAAAGACCCTAGTGAATGGCTTGGATTGGATTTGACCCAGCAGTACATTGAAGGGTTGGCTAGAAAGAAAGATTTGATCTTGGAGTCGCTGGTAGTTACTCGGTACGGCAACGAGAAGGTTCGGGGGCTCTGGCTGCATCCCAAACTCGCCGGTAAATTTGCTCGCTGGCTGTCGATCGATTTCGAGATATGGTTTGAGGACCAAATGGAGGCGCTGGTATCGAAGGACGTTATAGCCATGGAGGCCGCGCGGCGCCAAGCTGCGATGAGTTACCGTAGCCTATGTGAGGCTTTGGTGATCACTCATCAGGTGATCGGGAAGGAGACCAAACCTTACCATTACATGAATGAAGCAAGGCTCATCAATGAGATTCTGACGGGCGTATTCCAAGGGCGTGAACGGAGCCAACTGACTATATCTGAGCTTCAGTTGATTACCTTGCTGGAGAATCGGGATGTCTTATTACTCGGTCAGGGCAAAGACTATACGAATCGCAAGGTTGCCCTCTCTCTGTATCTTGACCAGCTCCGTGATGGTCACTCGCAGTTTCACGGACGGTACGCGTAGTGACACAAGTAAGTAAGGGGCGGGCCGTCAAGAGTCGTCCTTTTTTTGTGCTAACTCGCTACGATCCTGATGCGGGGAATTAGCTGTACCACCATGCCTAGCCAATCGCCAAACTAGCAGCCGCTTGATCAAATAGTGGATGAAGCATTCACGATTGCCGCTGCACTTAAACATCACTCCGCACACACGTTTAACTTACACGCACTGTTACGCCATAGCGGCTACAACACCTTGCGCCGTTGCCTACGCGTACGCCAGAATCCGCCGGCTTACGCGCCTTGAGGCGGGCTGTATCGTTTCCCTGTCACTGCAAAACAGTGATCGGGTTTGGTAGCCCGTTTCTTGACAGCCCGTATTGCATCACCTTATGCGGTCTCTTTTTTGGGACTCGGTTTTATATGGTGGCCATGCGTGGGGCCCTTTCGGGGGCGCCGGGGTTTACTCTGTCTTGACCGGTCTACCAACCCACGTGTGGCCGCCACCCTTCGTTTGGTAGCGAAAGTGACGGCTCTTCAATACTTTCAAGACAAAGAGTCCTTCATGTTCAAAATTACGCCAAACCCGCCAGAAACCGATCCAATCCCCTACGACGCCGCGCTCGAACCTCAAAACATCAAAGAGGCCACCGACCGCGCGATCAACTTCTACCTCAATCCCTCAGCGCTGAAGACTTCAATACCCTCCCGCAAGACCGGCAAGATCTACCTGATCGACCCCACGGTGGATAACGAAACCCTGCTCGTCGAAGCCACTGAAACCTTGTCCTCAGCCAGTGACATGGCCCGAGATCTCGCCGATTCGATCGATCCTTCACAACGCAAAAAGATGCTGATCCTGCAACAGGTGATCATGCTCAGTGAACTGGTGGTAGGCCGAGTTCTGGATAACCAGCGCTTGCCGCACTAGTCGCGATGCAGATGGGTGAGGGGGCGTGCCCCCTCATTTGCACGGAAGCGTCCGCAATCGCGGCGCTTCACGCCTTCTATCAAAGAACCGCAAAACGGTTCTTGTCTGGAGTTTCAGCAGATGTCTCAGCCACCCGAACCACCGGTCACAGACCTGGTGTCCCCGTATGCATCGCCCAATTCAAGAAAACTGCACGAAGCGGCAGAACGTGCGCTCGACCATTACCTGTTGCCTGCCGCGATCATGGCCGAACCCTATACGCCCAACGCTCTGTTCATGGCCAACCCGCAAGCAGACACCGAGTCGTTGCTGACCAATGCTTGCGGGTCGTTGGCGTCCGCGTCGGTCATGCTCGGCAATTTTGCCAGCGTACTGGAGGGATCAAATCGCCACACCCTGCTGGGCATTGCGCAAGTGGTCATGTTGGGGGAGTTGGCAGTCAATAAGGCGCTGGATCTTGTTGTGCCAACCGAGTAGTCGCTCACGTTAATGATCAAGCAGTCAGCCTTTGCGGCTGACTGCTTTTTTTGTTTCTACAGGTGATCGGCGTCGATCACAGCCTTGGCAAACGCCTGCGGATCTTCCTGCGGCAAGTTGTGGCCAATCCCGCCATTGATCAAACGGAACTGATATTTGCCGGTAAAGCGCTTGGCGTAATCCTCCGGCGCCGGGTGCGGCGCACCGTTGGCGTCGCCTTCAAGGGTAATGGTCGGCACGCTGATCGACGGTGCGGTGGCGAGTTTCTGTTCCAGCGCTGCGTATTTCTCTTCGCCTTGGACCAAGCCTAGACGCCAGCGGTAGTTGAACACGGTGATGTCGACGTGATCGGGATTCTCCAGCGCCTTGGCGCTGCGATCGAACGTGGCGTCATCAAAC
Source organism: Pseudomonas sp. VD-NE ins (assembly GCF_031882575.1). Taxonomy (NCBI): domain Bacteria; kingdom Pseudomonadati; phylum Pseudomonadota; class Gammaproteobacteria; order Pseudomonadales; family Pseudomonadaceae; genus Pseudomonas; species Pseudomonas sp. VD-NE ins. Next base: position 3,532,108 of record NZ_CP134772.1, on the reverse strand, counting down.
TTCCACTGCGGTGAAGCGGTTTGCCAGATCAATTTGGCGAAGTCGTGGGTGTTCTTCTCATACCCGGCACGGCCACGGTCAGTCGCGAAGTAGAACTGGTACCACCACTGCAACTCAGCCTTGGGCGGCAGCGGGTTTTGCCCTGCGGCCTGATTGCCGATCAGATAACCGCTGACCGACACCAGCGCTTTCACCCGTTCTGGCCATAACGCCGAAACGATGTCCGCCGAGCGTGCGCCCCAGTCATAACCACCGAGTACCGCTTGCTTGATCTTCAACGCGTCCATGAAGTCGATGACGTCACTGGCCAGCGCCGCCGGTTGACCATTGCGCAGGGTGTCCTTGGAGAGGAACTGCGTATCGCCATAACCGCGCGCATACGGCATCAACACCCGATAACCCTTGGCGGCCAGCAACGGCGCGACTTCGTCGTAGCTGTGAATGTCGTAGGGCCAGCCGTGCAGCAGGATCACTACCGGGCCATCGGCAGGGCCGGTTTCGGCGTAGGCCACGTCGAGCACGCCGGCCTTCACATGTTTGAGCGGGCCGAAGGGCGAGGGCGCGGAATAGCTGGCGGTCGCAGGCTCAGCGGTTTGCGCCTGAGCGCTGCCAAAAGCGCCGAACAGCGACACAGCCAGAATCGACAATCCGAATGCGGTGTTGCGGGTGTGCAGTGCCATCTTCATGGTGACGTCTCCGTTGCGAGCCTTTGGCCAAGGGGTCTGAATGAACCTTTGAAACCTTGAATGCATTTGAGCGCGGAGACGTATCTGGCCTGTGTCGAAGAACGGCTTTATCGAAAGTCGATGTGTCGCGATGGGGTTCGTACACAGTGTGATACACAGCGGATAAACCGACTGACCCTGGACCTGATTCAGGCCAAAATAATAAGTCGCTGTTTTAAAACAAAAAATATTTCACTTCGCGCTTCCCAAAGCCAAAAAACCTTGGTAAATTGCGCCCCGTTCTCACAGCGAACCTAACGAAGTAGCTGGACAGAGCAGTAGGGGCGTCGCCAAGCGGTAAGGCAGCAGGTTTTGATCCTGCCATGCGTTGGTTCGAATCCAGCCGCCCCTGCCATATTCGAAAAAAACGCCAACTTCGCAAGAAGTTGGCGTTTTTTTATGCCTGCGATTTAGCCCGGCGGAGCAGGGCAGGCGTGCGCGGCGCCGAAGCACCGCGCACGCCGTCCACTCAGTGCGGTGCGCGCGGAATGGTTTTCATCAGATCTTCGGGGCTGATGTGGCCGACCACGCTGCCCGGTTGCGGCAGGTTGAGGATGTGGCCTTTCATCTTGCCGATGATGTGCATTTCGCACGGCTTGCAATCGAACTTCAGCGTCAGCACTTCATCGCCGTGGATCAACTGCATCGGCGCAACTTTGGTGCGCACGCCGGTCACGCCTTTCGCCTGTTTCGGGCACAGGTTGAAGGAGAAACGCAGGCAGTGTTTGGTGATCATCACCGGCACTTCGCCCGGCTCTTCGTGAGCCTCGTACGCAGCGTCGATCAGCTTCACGCCGTGACGGTGGTAGAAGTCGCGCGCCTTCTGGTTGTAGACGTTGGCGAGGAAGGTCAGGTGGGAATCCGGATACACCGGCGGCGGGCTGGTTTCGGCTTTACGGCCGCCACGCGGGTGCGCAGCGACACGGGCGGCGGTCAGCGCTTCGATCACTTCACGGCGCAGGGACTTGAGCTGCGAGTTCGGGATGAAGAACGCCTGTGGCGCATCCAGTTTGATATCGGTCGCGTGGTACTGCGTGGTGCCGAGCTGGCCGAGCAGATCACGCAATTGCTCCAGCGCTTGCTCAGGCTTGTTGGCCACACCGAACGGACCGTTGAGGGTGACGCTGGCGCTGATGCCTTCTTCACTGGTGGCGGTCACTTCCAGCTGTTCTTCACGCAGACGAGCGACCCAGCTGAGAGCCACGCGACGCTCGGACGAGGTCTTTTGCAGCGCCTGTTGCCAGTTGTGATCGAGGTTGCGATTGAGCGGGTGGTTCGGACGCAGCTTGAACAGGCCTTCGGGTATTTCGTTCGGCTCGACGCGATAGCGGTAGCGCTTTTCGCCGTCTTCTTCGAACTCGCCTTTGGCTTCAGCGATATTGGCGCGGAAACCGACCACTTCGCGCTTCACCAGTACGTTCAAGCCATCGCCGTTGGACAGCGGCTCGTGGGTCACGACCTGCATGTCACGCTTGGCGACTTTCTCGACGATACCGACTGGCAAACCGGTGAAGGTCGGCGAGTCGAAGGCGCCGATGTCGATCTTGCGATCGGTGACGAAGTAGTCGGTGCTGCCGCGGTGGAAAGTCTTTTCCGGGTCAGGCAGGAAGAAGTGCGCGGTGCGGCCGCTGGAGGCGCGGGCCAGGTCCGGGCGGTCTTCCAGTACGTCGTCGAGGCGCTGGCGGTAATAGGCGGTGATGTTTTTCACATAGCCCATGTCCTTGTAACGACCTTCGATCTTGAACGAGCGCACACCGGCTTCAACCAGCGCGCGGATGTTGGCGCTCTGGTTGTTGTCTTTCATCGACAGCAGGTGTTTTTCGTAGGCGATCACGCCACCCTTTTCATCTTTGAGGGTGTACGGCAAACGGCACGCCTGCGAGCAATCGCCACGGTTGGCGCTGCGCCCGGTCTGCGCGTGGGAAATATTGCACTGGCCGGAGAAGGCCACGCACAACGCGCCGTGAATGAAGAATTCAATGGCGGCGTCGGTTTCGTCGGCGATCGCGCGGATTTCCTGCAGGTTCAGCTCGCGGGCCAAGACCAGTTGCGAGAAACCGGCCTGATCGAGGAACTTCGCCCGCTCCAGCGTGCGAATGTCGGTCTGGGTCGAGGCGTGCAGTTCGATCGGCGGAATGTCCAGCTCCATCACGCCCAGATCCTGAACGATCAGCGCGTCGACACCGGCGTCGTACAACTGATGGATCAGCTTGCGCGCCGGCTCCAGTTCGTTGTCGTGCAGGATGGTGTTGATGGTGGTGAAGATGCGCGCGTGATACTTGCGGGCGAACTCCACCAGTTCAGCGATTTCGCCGACTTCGTTGCAGGCGTTGTGGCGCGCGCCGAAGCTCGGGCCGCCGATGTACACGGCGTCGGCGCCGTGCAGGATCGCCTCACGGGCGATGGCGACATCGCGGGCAGGGCTGAGCAATTCCAGATGATGCTTGGGCAAGGACATAGTTTTTTTAGTCAGGCTGTCACGGTTAGGCGCGCATTCTACCCGTGAAACGCGCGCCCGGCACGCCTGTGCTGCCCGATGGCAGCTGACACTGCACAACCCCGGTGGGAGCGAGCCTGCTCGCGAAGGGGCCAGCACATTCAGCATCAATGTCGGCGGAACGGAAGCCTTCGCGAGCAGGCTCGCTCCCACAGGGGTTGGCGGTGTGAAGTCAGGCCTTGGCGGCCATCGCGGTGACTTCCACGCGCATGCCTTCAACCGCCAGCGAGGCCACACCCACCGCTGCACGCACCGGCCATGGCTTGGCGAAGTAGCGTTTGTAAACTTCGTTGAATGCCGCGCGATCCGCCATGTCGGTCAGGTAGATGGTCAGGTGCATGACCCGATCCATCGAGCTGCCGGCGCGCTCCAGCGCAACTTTCAGCGCTTGCAGCGTGCACTCGCTTTGCAGGGTGATATCGCCCAGTTCCAGACTGCCATCGGCGCGGGTTGGAATCTGGGTGGAAACCATGATCCCGTTGAACGCGGTGACGTCCGACGAAATGGAGTCTGCGTCCGGATCGGGAGTGAAGGTGATGTCTTGGTTGGCCATGCTTGTCTCTTTTTGAGCGAGTAAAGATCGCCCCAGTTTACAGATTCAGGGCCGACATGGCCCGTTTGGCCAATTGGCACCATACTCCTGCGCGTTATTGGCAAACGAGGCAGAACCACAATGCTCGCGATTCGCCCAAGCCAACTATCGGCGCTTGAACAGGACAGCCGTCAGCAGATCGCGCTGGCGGTCCTCGCCGATCTGCGGAGTACCACGCCCCACGCCGTAGCGGGACTGTCGACTGCCGAAGTCGATTTTCGCCTGCACACGGCGGTTTCCCGATCGCAATGGCACGAACTCAATTCCCACGACGATGTTGCGGCGTTCGTTCGCTTGTCTTTTATTGTCGGGCCGCACTTCGACGAATACCCGGCGTTCAAGGAGATATTCGCCAATCACGCGAGTGAGGCGCGGATTCCTGCGCTTTTCCTGGAGGCCAGGCCGGAAGACTGGAACAACGCCAGCCAATTCGAGATCGTCAGCCGTTACCAGAAAAACCCGGACGTCGCAGTGGTGTCACTGACGGCGCTGGCTGCGCATCACGTCGATGACTACTGGCGCCACGCGCTGCATCCTGACGTCTGGCGGCTTGGTCGAATGAAACCGCTGACAGACCGCGGCGACGTGGCTGCATTGATTCAATCCGGGGAGTCTGCCAACAAAAGCGGTTATGCCATTGTTGACCCGCAAAAAAACCTTGTGGGTGCGCTTTTCGTGACCCGTGAAAATGTCGTCACTCGCGTTTCCTACTGGGTTGCCCGGCCGGTCTGGGGGCAGGGCATTGCCAGCCAGGCCCTTATGCAACTCAAAGCGATGCTGGTAAATGAACCCCTGACGCTGACTATCGAGCCGGGTAACACGCCGTCGTTCAAAGTCGCCACGAAATGTGGATTCCGTCAAACCGACTCCCTCACCTTTATGGCCTGACAACATGGAAAGAGCCGATAACACCCTCGCGGCAGATGTCGAAAATGCCTTGAATGACTACCTCGCGCTGGCGCAGGACGCGACTGACAAAACGCATCAGGCCAAACTCGTCATGCTGCAAAAAAAAGTCGCAGCCGCCACCAAGGCAGAGGGGGTGCATGAGCACGATCAGGTGAAGCAGTTTTCTCTGGCTGTCCAGACGTGCTCCCTGCAGCCGACCAAGGTCAGACAATTGCAGGCGCTGAATCTGGAGAAAATCAAAGCGCTCAACGACGAAATCAAGGTGCGCAACGACGCTACCCTCACGCTGTGCAAACCCATGTCCATCAGGTTCCAGGACCGGACGTGGAGCCAATACTATTCAGGCACCTCCAACATCAAATATCCCGACGTCAGTGGCATGCTCCCGCATGTCTGCGAAGCCGGGCTGATTCAGAACATGATGCTGTTTGACCTGCTGCAGGGTCATCGCCAGCAGATCTGCTCTTTCCAGTTACCCGATCTCTCTGCGTTGGATGACGATCACACGGACTACCCGGCAATTATCATTCCGTCAGGTGGCAAGGACGGTAGATGGCAGAAAATGGTTGCCGGTGATTTGCCCAATTATTGGTGGGCGCGCTTCGTTAATCAGGTGCACGTGGTGTTTCTTGTTTCAAACGAAGAGATTGGCAACTACGACAAAATCAAGGAAATGGGCGTCACTGTCGTCGGTTACGACGGCTTTGGCATGGGCTGCGCCCGAGCGGTCGGTGTGCATGTCGCGAAAAAACTCAATCGCCTGTGTTTCATGACGGACGACCGGACCAAAGATCTCTGGTATCGCGGTGAACCTGTCGAACTCGGATTACTGGAGCTGATGCCGAAAGGTCTGCAGCCCCGGTTCCCGTTTATCAGCGGGGTCAGCCCCAAGGGTGAGCTGAATATCCTGACTATCATCAATCCCGCAACGACTGAGGCGGAGAAGCCCAATTTCTCCAGATACTTCATTGCCTCCAAGGAGGACAAAGGGCTGTTCCTCTATTGCGAGGCATTGCGCTTGCGCAATCCCCTGGCCAAAGTCGGTGCACTCACTGGCAATTTCGAAGAAACGGTCAAGGGCAAGCCGGCGTTTCCCTTTCAGTTTGAAGTCAAGTACGACGGCGACAATCCTGCCTATACCAACAAAGCCGTCGCTTATGCGGGATTCAAAGGCGCCTGCATGGCGCGCATCACTGACTGCCAACTTTACCGTTCGGTCGACACGCCTCCAGGCAACATCCCGGCCAATGGCGTTGCCCTCGACTGGAAGTACTTGAGCACCCACAAGGGTTTTCTCAATCAGTGGGACGCCGTGAAAATGCAGGATTCGGCGATGTACCTCCTCTTGAAGCAAATCTACGACGAGATGAAGGCAAAATCCGAGTCTGTGGTGGAAGAGGACAAGCTGCAACCCGAACACTGGCAGGCGTTCGATAAGTACCTGACACCGTGGTTCAGTTGAGTCTCGATTGCCGTCCCGGGCTATTTCAGATCGGAGCCGTGGCCGCTTCTGCGGCAATCGCCGCCTGCACGCCGGGGCGTTGCTCCATGCGGTCCATGAACGCCGCCAGGCTTGGCCACGCCTTGATATCGATGTTGAAGATTGGCAGCCACTTGAGGACGCTGAACAGGTACGCGTCGGCCACGCTGAACGTGTGCAGCAGGTAGTCACTGGTGAGATGGGCGTCCAGAAAATCCAGCCGCTGGTACAGCTTGCCGCGAAAGATGTCTTTGATTGGCTCGGGAATATCGGCGTTGAATAGCGGAGCGCTGCCACCGTGCATTTCGGTGGCGATGAAGTTCAGGTGTTCCTGCAGACGCGCTCGCTCCCACGTGCCATTTGCTGGCGCTAGCGTGTTGCCCGGCACCTGATCGACCAAAAACTGCAGGATCGCTGGCCCTTCCGTCAGCACCTCACCGTTATCCAGAACCAGCGCGGCAACGTAGCCCTTCGGATTGATCTCACGGAAGTCGCGGCCGTCGGCGGTGCGTTTGCTCTGGTTATTGACGCGAACCAGTTCAAACGGCAAACCCAGTTCCCGCAGCACAATGTGCGGAGACAGCGAACAGGTCATGGGAGCGAAATACAGTTTCATGGCTTTTCCTTGCTGAGAGAAGGCGCCAGATTCCATTGCCGTGGTGGCTTTCGCAAAGGTCATTTCGGGTGTTAGCGTATGACAAAATCTCATGAGCAATCATCATCCCATGTCCGTCCGACTTCCTTCGCTTAATGGATTGCGTGCCTTTGAAGCGGTCTGCCGATACATGAGTTTTACCAAGGCTGCCGAGGAACTCAACGTCACCCAAACCGCTGTCAGTCATCAGATTCGCCGACTCGAAGCCGAACTGGGTGTGCCTCTTTTTCTGCGGCTCAACGGTGGTTTGGCGCTGAGTGAAGACGGGCAGGCCTACTTGCCGGGGGTGCGTGCAGCGTTTCAAGCGCTGCGTTTTTCCACTGAACAGTTGCTGGAGTCTCGCGATAAAAGCGTGCTGACGATCAGCACTCTGGTGTCCGTTGCGTCGAAGTGGCTATTGCCGCGGTTGCCATCTTTCCAGCAGGCGTTCCCCGCCATCGATGTGCGAATCAGTGCGGCCACTGAGCTGGTCGACTTTCGCAAGCGCGCGATTGATGCGGCGATTCGTTACGGACGTGGTGACTGGAAAGGGCTGCGTGCCGATTTTTTGATGTCGGATGAGGTCTTTCCGGTGTGCAGTCCTGCACTGGCGAAGACGTTGTGCGCGCCGGCGGATCTGGCCAATCACACGTTACTGCAAGTCAGCGGTGTGACGGCCGGTGACTGGAGCGCTTGGCTACGCGCAGCGGGCCAACCGCCACAACTCGCAGAAGGTCCGCGCATGACCTTCGACCTGGCGATGATGGCGGTACAGGCTGCTGTTTGCGGACAGGGCGTGTGCATTGGCCGTTCGACCTATGTCGAGGACGATTTGCGGGCCGGGCGCTTGGTCGCACCCTTTGGTCTGCGCTTGAAAGATGAACTGGGCTTCTATCTGGTGACGCCCCGTGAAACGGCGGAATCGAAAAAAATCGTGGCATTCAGGACATGGCTGCTGGCGTTGCTGGCGGGCGCAGACACCTTTGTATAAGCGTGTATCAAGCTGTCGCGCAGACACATGCGCACAATAAAGTCAGGGTTTACGACACATCAACGATACAGGCGACTCCCACAGTAGAGGTCACCCACCACTACGTTTGAGAGGGCTCCACCATGCATCGTCCACTGTTACTGGCCAGCGCCGCGATACTCGTTTCAATGATCGGTATCGCCCATGCGGCTGACGCACCGGCCAAGAGCTGGCAACAAGGCTTGAGCCGCACGGACCTGGTTCGCCAGGATCTCGGGGCCGCCGAGCGAGAAGTGATCCAGGCACGCGTCGATTTCGAACCGGGCGTGACTTCGCCAAGACACGCGCACCCCGGTGTTGAGGTCGCGTACGTGATCAGCGGCACGTTCGAATATCAACTGGAGGGTCGGGCGCCGGTGACACTGAAAGCGGGGGATTCGTTGTTCATTCCGCAAGGTGTGGCGCATATCGCCAAAAACGTGGGTGCGGACAAGGGTTCGGAGTTGGCGACCTATATTGTGAAGAAGGGTGAGCCGGTGCTGATTCTGAAACCTTAGGCCCACGCCTCAATGGAGCGTCGCCGCTCGGCGACTTTCTCCAATCCTGATTCGATCGAGCGCCCGGTTCAACGCGTCGAGGGCATCGAGCAGCGCTTTGGCCTCGGCTTCCCGGCCTTCGCCCCACAAGCGCTCGGCCATTTTGTTCAGGGCTTGAATCGAGCGCTCGATGTCTGCGGCGTTTGCGTGCTGTTTAGGGGCCGGTGGTTTCTTCGGCATTCAGGGTTCCTCTGCTGACGGCAAACCACCATACCGCTGCGGCGCCCAACAGCATAGTCAGCACGGCCAGAATCAGGATCACTCCTTGCGTACCCACGCTTGAGGCCAGCAGCGCCACCAGCAACCCCGCCAAAGGTTGCGAGAGATTATTGAGCAAGGTGATCACGCCCACGGTCTTACCGAAGTCCTTGGCCGGAATCACCCGCTGACGGATGCTGCGCATGTAGATGTTGAACATCTTGTCGAAGCCGACGATCAGCAGGAAACCCACCACATAGCCAGTCAGGTTCGGACTCAGTGCACTGATGAGGGCGCCAGCGGCGATCATCGAGTAAGCCAGCCCACCCAGTAACCGCTGCGGAATTTCAACCCGGGCGAGGAAGAACAGAATCACGATGGTGGTGACCGCGCCGGCAGCCTGCAGTCCGGCATACGCATCTTTGCCGGCGCTGTACTCGCCGATCACCATCGCCGCTGACGTCGCCAGAGTGACGCCGACGATCAGGTTGACCCCGACGGCCAGCAGAATGATTTTTTTCAGCTCCGCCAGTTCACGTATATGCCCGAAAGCGATACGCAGCGGTTGCAGCCAGATGTCCTGATGCTGCTCGAACACTTCCAGGGTGATACGGCTGAGGCGTTGCCATACCAGCATGCTCAGGTCCGCCAGCAGGAAGAGCCCGGCGACCCACAGCACCACCCAATGCCACGCCCAGATTTCCAACAGCAGTGCAGCCACCAGCGGCCCGAGCACCAGCCCGGTCTGATCGGCGATCTGCGAATAGGACAAGGTCTTGGTGTAGCTGTAGTGTTGGAAAATGTGTGGCATCAGCACCTCGCGGGCCATGATGCCCTGGGTGGTCAGCACGCCACATAGCGCTGACAGCACGACGACCCAGGCGATACCGCCGAAGAGGGCAAACATTGCCACCGCGATCAGGCAGAGCAGTGCTCGGTAAACCTGGCTGATGTGCAGAATCCTGATCGGCGAAAACTTGTCGCACAGGGCTCCGCACAGCGGAAACGCGAGAAACCGTGGCAGCGATTCGACGAAAAACGCCAAACCTGCCCAGGACGCACTGTTGGTGGTCTGGAACACCACCAATGGCACGATGAACAGCAGGATCTGATCCGCCAGCCGCGACAGAAACAGCGAGGTGAAAAATGCCAGGTAGTCCTTGCGCAAAGTAAGCTCCTTGTTGTTAGCGGTCTGGCCGCATGGCCAGCCGTGCTTCAGTACGCCGATCCTTGGCTGTCGTTGAGATTATGCCGCTCGTCCCCGCGCAGGGGCGGGTTGAATACGCTGACGAGGATCAGGTCTTGCTCTTTGCCCCCGCGCAGGTAATGACGGTCGTGCTGGTCAAGCACATAAACGTCGCCGGGGCGAATCGGGAAGACATTCCCCTGCATGTCTTCGACTTCGCCTTCCCCGGCAATGCAATAGCATGCCTCCAGATGATTGCGATAGTGCAACAGTGATTCAGTACCGGCACGCACCACGGTGTGACACAAAGTAAAACCCATGGCATCGCGTTCAGTGAGCAAGCGATGGCTGGTGCCGGCGCCCCACTCGACGAAGTACGGGGTTTGTTCAACGTCGGATTTGTTGCGAATGAACATATGAACCTCTCTGCAAAAGTGCTGATTTGAAAAAACTTCAGACCGGTTTCAGGACGGCTTCACCGTAAGCCTGCATCGCGTCGTTCCAGACCAGGTCGCGGTGTGCGGCCATGGCCTGGACATCGCGCCAGTGGCGCTGGAGCGGATTGGCGGCGACCAGTGACGAGGCGCCGAGTCGCTCCACCAGACGGCGTACCACCTGCACGCATTGCTGCGCCAGATAGGCGCGGTCACGCTTGAGCTGCCTCAGTTGCCGAGCGTCGAGGGCGCGCCCATGCATACCGGCGTCATGCAGTCGTGAGATCAGTGAGTCATACAGCAGCCCGGCGCTGTACAGCTGCGCGGCCGAGTGAGCAACCTGTTCAGCGATACGAGGGTCGCTGCTCAGCGGCGAATCGGCCAGTGCCAGAACATAGGCGGCGTGGGCGCCCTCGGCACAACCCAGTAACGGGCCGATGATCGAGGTGGTGAGATAAGGCACCAGAGGCACCCGGTCGATGTAATCGGTGCCCGTCGCGGGCACGGGCCCGGCAAATACTTCATGCAGGGCGAAGACGCGTTCGTGGGGCACCAGCAGTTGCCGGGTCAGCACGTCATGGGAACCGGTTGCGGCCATGCCGAAGCTGTCCCAACTGTCGAGCCTGTGCACCTCATGCGCGGCGATCAGCACCAGGAAACGTGGCGTGTGAGCCGCGTCTGGATGGTTGGGGCAGGGCGCGTTGAGCATCAGCCAGGTGGCGTCCTCGATGCCCGAACTAAAGCGCCAGCGCCCGTTCACTCGCATGCCCGCCGCTTCCAGCGATAACTGGCTGTCAGCGCCACTGGAGGCTGAGGCAAACAGTTGGCGGGGGCCTTCGGCATACAGCCGGTCCTGACAGGCGGGTGGCAGGCGTCGGATGATGCAGCTGTGACCGCCCACCAGCGCCATCATCCAGCCGGTGGAGGCACAGGCCCTGGCCGCAACGCGCGCACTCTCCACCAAAGTGGGCCAGTGACCACTGTGGGTAACCGGGGCGCGTGGTGACAACAGATCCAGCCAGCCGCCGGCAAACAGCTCGTCAAAAGTACTGTCACTCAACCGGCGGTTTTTTTCTGCCGCGCTCGCCCGGTCACGCCAATCCGCAAGGTGCTGCAGGGCACGCTGACAGAATGCGGACAGGGCGGCGGGATGGCAGAACTGCTCCGAGGCGTCAGACATCGGCGGGCTCCCTGACATCCCGAGGTGAAGGTAACAACGCACCCAGTCGCGAGTCTTCGAAACAGAAGCCTGCCGGTTGCACCACCGGCCCCAGCAGCGCGAGGAAACGTTCGAGTTGGTCAGCGTCGTCCGAGGCGACGAATTCGCAGAAATTGCTGCTGTTCCAGAGCAAATGGACATGCTTGAAACGTGCCGTCAGAGCGCTTGTCAGTTCCTCCAGCGTGACTTGGCCATTTTGCATTTGCTCAAGCATTTGCTGGCGTTTCCAGCTGATTTCTTCCGCGCTGAAATAGCGGGTCTTGAACACTTCGTCTTTGACGCGCTCACGTCGCAAGTATTCCTGGGGCTCGGCGTGGTTGAGTTTCTCGAGGAAAAACACCAGTCCGCCAGGCTTGAGAAACTGCTGGAGATGAGCGATTTGTCGCTCGCGGTCGCGGCTATAGAACTGGAACGCGGCCATTTCATAGATGTAATCGAAGCCCTGTCCGAAGTCCTGGTATTCGGGGCTTTGCAAAACGGCGGGGCTGACCTTGAACACCGATTGCGGGAAAAAACGCGACAGCGCCGGGTCGGCGTGGCGGTCGAAGGCGATTTGATTGGCCTGGTTGGGCGAAGAGGTGAAACTGCGTATCAGGCCTTGTGAATGGCCGGCCAGGGCGCGACCGTTGCTGCCATCGAAGGCGTCGACTTCGAACAGACTGAACGTCTGGCCGGGTTCACGGACACTGGCCTGGGACAGGCGGGTCAAAGCCACGCCGACTCTGGACAGTTCTTCAAGTATGTACGGCACGCTCGCCAGGAAGTGCGAGAACAACGGGCCTGCGCCCTCTATCAGAAGATCGTGATAGTCGAGCATCTGCGGGTCGGCGATCTGCGACCGCAGGTGGCTGTGCAACGACTGCAAAGGGACTTGGCTGGCACCTGTGGCGAGGCTGTGGAAGTGCCCGGCGAGTTTCAGCATTGCGCTTTGTTGCAGGTCGCGATCCAGGCTGGCGTCATCCTGTAGCGACGGCTGGCAAGTATTCATGGGTAGCTCCTGCTGTCAGATCAGTCCTTTGGTGGTGAACTTGCCCGAGTAGGTTTTCGGCAAGGCTTCAAGAAATACGCAATGGGCGGGCACCATATGCCAGTCCAGACGGGACTTGCAGTAATCGAGCAAGGCCTGTTCGCTGGTCTGTTCATGGCTTGGCGCGAGCACGATGCAGGCCTTGGGCACATGGCCGGCCGATTCGTCGGCGACCGGTACGACCAGCACCTCGGCGACCGCCGGATGCGAGGCAAGGCATTGCTCGATCTCCCGTGGGTTGACGTTCCAGATATTGCGCGCGAAGACATCGTCCTTGCGGGCGACGTAATACAGATAGCCCTCGGCGTCGCGTTTGAACAAATCACCTGTGCGATACAGCCGCGAATGACCGAAGGCATCGTGGACGAATGCCTTGGCATTGGCCTCGGGCATGTCCCAGTACTCAAGCATCAGGTAATCGCTGGTCACCAACAGTTCGCCGACTTCGCCAGGCTGGTCGATCGCCTGGCCCTGTTCGTCCAACAGATAGAGGCTCACTCCCGGCAGGGGTTTGCCCACGGAGGTGGGGCGCTGATCAATCTCCTCGGGCGACAGGTAGCTGACGCGTTTGCACTCGGTGAGCCCGTAGTTGGAAAAGATCCGTACCTGCGGCAACGCCTGGCGGATTTGCTGGATGTGCCGGGTGTGCAAAGCCTGGCCGCTGCTGGAGATGTAGCGCAGGCCGGGGATCCGTGCCTGCCAGCCCGGATCGGTATTGGCCAGCAGGAAAAACACCGGTGGAAATACGTGCATGGCGGTCACCGCCTCACGCTCGACCACCGCAAGCACATCCTCGGCGCTGCTGGCGGGACGGCTTTCGATGACGCTGGTAGCGCCGGCGAACAACGGCATCATCACGTTGTAGACGCCATAGTCGGACGCCAGCGTCGAGTAGCTGAGGATGCGGTCGTCGGGGGTATTCTGCAGGTAAGCGGTGACGCGGCTGCTGGCCGCTAGCATGATCCGGTGATTGACCAGCACGCCCTTGGGATTGAATGTCGAGCCCGAGGTGTAAAAGATCGAAGTGGCACGCTCGGGGTCTTCGGCCGGCAGCGGCGCGGTGCGGTTTTTTTGCTGTCGTTGTGCCGTGATGACCTCGTCCAGAACGATGACGGGCGAAGAAGCCAAGGGCGCAGCAACAGTCAGCAGGACCAGATCCAGACCGGCCGCTTCCATCAGTCCTGGCAGATCTTCGGTACAGTCGGTCAGCAGCACCCGTGCGCCCGAATGTTTGAGTTGATGGATCAGCTTGGCGCGGCTCAGGGTGTGATGGGTGGCGGCGGTGATCGCCCCGGCTTGCAGTACACCCAGATAGGCGGCGATCAGATCAACGCTGATGGGGGCGTAAAAACCCACGCGATCACCCGGCGCAACGCCCAGGGTTGGCAGCAGGGCGGCAATGTCATCCGCGCGTTGCTGCAGTTGCTGATAAGTAGTCGTCACCCCATCAAGGACAATCGCCGGTTTTGTCGGGTATATACTCGCGTTATTCGCGATAACCTGATGAAAAAGTTGCATCGCTCAATATCCTTTCAAGCACAACCTGGGGGCTTATTTACGTTTTCTTGCGCACACCGAAACATAGGTGCCTTGCCAGGTATATGGATCAATCGGCAAATTGTCTGAATTGCTCAGTGGCCAACTCTGTTTATCGAAGAAGTGATTGAATGCAAAAATTTCGAAGTCTGCTAACCACAGATCAAACAAGCCTTCGCTTTGCAGAATGGATAAACCCGCTTCCTTGTCCCAGATAAACGGTTCGCCAGTTGCCTGAAAATAACGCGTCAAGTCGGATAACAGGTCGAGAAATACAAACCCACCCGGTTTGACTGCGCTGATTAATTTGGGCATTACCTGCTGAAGTTCGTCTGGAGTAAAAAAGTGCAGAACTTCAGAGCATACGAGCACGTCGTAAGCTTGCGGGGCTGGGGTGTAGTCGAGAATGTCGGCCTGCTCGAAATTCAACTCTCGCAGCCAGGGGTTGTGCTTGCGACTTTGCACCGTGCTGTCGACCATATCCACGCCGCTCACGCTGTAGCCCTTGCGGGCCAATGCCGTGAGGTTGCGACCATCGCCGCAGCCCAGTTCCAGAGCCTGACCCGGACCCGCAGGCAGGTCGTCCAGAAACTGCTTCAGTTCACCGCGCAATTCACCGAAGAGCGCGCCGTTATCGCTGGCGTTATATTCTCTGTCATACCATTCTTTCAAGACGGAACTATTCACTACTTTCATAGTTATTCTCTGTCATCGATATACGTGAGCACACGGAAAGCCGCACGGATTAACGCATGCGGTCAAGCAATGTCAGGAATGATGTTGAAGGAATGAAGCGATAGAGAGGGGGAGATGAGGGTGCGGGCGAGGGCAAGACATAATGAAACTCCTTTTCATTTTTTGTTTTTCAAGTGTTACCCATGGCTATCGAGTGTTTTGGAAGACCTGATAGCGGAAGGGATAGTTCCATCGCACGGTTTCTCCTGTCAAGGCGAAGCGAGGCTGGGTGTGGATGTTTTTTGTCACGGTGTAGTTACATTGATTGTGTAATAAGAAATTATTGTAATTGTTGTGGTTGAGAATAATGCTGATCTTGAGTGGCCGCTGATTTTGACCGGGAAGGACGAGTCGCCAGTACTTATGTCAAGCGCAGATCGGCCGATATTTGCAGTCTCGAATGTATAATCGGATGGTTTTTCTTGAAGTGAGAACAAGGCAGATATGAAGCAGGAAAGCCGCATTCTTAGCGCTCTCAAACGTTTTCGTTATTTGATCCTGGCGGTCATGGTGATCGCGTCACTGGTCAATGCGTTCTGGCGCTTCACAGGCGGGTGGAGTCAGTTTTGGACATGCGTAGGGGCACAAGCGTGGTTTACCCAAGCCGTGTTTGCTTACCTTCGCGGGGGCTGGGTAGCAATCGGCCCCGGTGGACTGCCGAAGGATGCCAACCCGATCGGCAGGGCACTGTTGGCTGCAGTGGCGCTGGGGCTTTACTTATTGATGTTCAGCTACGAAGAGCAGAAGCCCGACTCTATTTATGAACGACGCGCCTCGGACTGGACCATGCCTACACGGGAGGAGATGCGGCGTTCGGCAGAGTGACAGGACACTTTCTAGAATTACGCCAAGGAAGAACAGAATGCTCAAAGCAATAACGGTCTGTTCTACTGTGTTTTTTTCTTCGTCTCAGGCGTGAAAAGCCCAGACGCATCCGGGCCTTTAATGGAAGAATTCAGCGCGAATTCATGTCTTCTGCGATCTTGACGGTCGATCTTTCCCTGCGCCTCCGAAGCCAGCTAAAGAGCGCATGCACCGGGTGCAAAAAGGCCGTAAGCACGCCTGTCAGCATGATGACAAATATGATGATGAGCGGGACGCTTTCGTGCGAAAACATGGTGGGTTACTCCTGTAGTCACTATGTCGGAACCCGCAGCCTAGACGCATCGAGTCATGTTTTCGATGAACGTATGTTCATTCTCTGGCTGTTGAATTGTGATACGGCGCCGCAGAGAAGATTTTCAAAGCGTACGAGCTCGCAGCGCAAAGCCGGTGAGCTGTTTTTCGTGACGTCAGCGCACTGAACCTATTGGCACGACAGAAATTTTTCAGGACGCCAGAAACGACAAAGCCCTGAATAATCAGGGCTTTGTCGTACATAAGATGGCGGAGGCGATGGGATTCGAACTCATGGACCTGTTACAGTCGACGGTTTTCAAGACCGCTATGGAAAGCCGCTGAATACGCGGCCTCAGACGCTTTTTCGTTCCAATACTTTTGTTTTACAGCACCTCTACAGACCGCATTCTACAAGGGGCGCGTTTCGAGTTATGGAACGCATTTTTTGCCTATTTTGAGGGTTTGGCGATCGCGCCGACACGGCGATAAACCCGCTCAGTAATGTCGCCTTTTGTGTGCCCGAGCAACAGGCTGGCGTCACCAACATCGCTGATTTCCGACGCCGCTTTCGGCCGAATATCCCGGAACTGGAATTCACCGATCCGCTTAGCCAGCAGCTCGTCTCCCTGCTCAAGAGCTTCCAGTTTTGCCTTCTCTCGCGCCGCGTCCCATCGCTTCCTCAGCATCGTCGCAGTCATCCGTTTACCGCTCCGGTTGATGATCAGGTAGCTCGAAACGTGCGCAGCGTTTCGCTCTGTGATCGCCGCGATCAGAATGCCCAGGCTGTTCGCCTCTCCGGCGGTCGTCATCTGAATGCGCAGCTTCTTGTGCGTCTTGTTCTGTTGAACAGTCAGATACCCGCCTTCAACATCATCCTTCCGCATAACCAGCACATCTGCCGGCCTTTGCCCGGTCAGATAGGCTAGGTCCATCGCTTCCTTCAGCTCCTGAGCTGCCTTCTTGTATACCGCCTCCCAAACCAAATCATTCGCGTAGTAGTCCCTCGGCGTCTCCTTGTTCTTGCGCACGCCTTGGCAGGGATTCTCCTTCGTCGTCAGCCCCCATTCCCGTGCAATGTTGAAAATGTGGGAGAGGGTAGCGATCTCACGGTTCGCCCGGACCTTCGCCGATCGTGCGTCTCGGTAGCCAGCAATCGTTGCTGGCGTGATCGAGTCGATCGGAGCGCTGTCGAACATCGGCCGAAGCTGCTTGATTTCTGCCAAATTGTCCTTCTGCGTGCGCGGTGCTTTCTTTGGCACCACATCGCGAATGTACCGGTCGAAGATTCCCTTCATGGTTCGCAGGTCGAGCGGTTTTTCCTTGGCTTCGAGTTCGGCCCACTTCAGCCTGGCCTTGTCGAGATCCTTGCCGAGAGGGATATCGTTGCCGAGCAGGTCACGGTAGTAATACGCGGTCCAGGTACTACCGTTTTTGCGCTTCCTTGAGCGCTTGTACATCCGAGGGGGAAGGTGCTGGTGCTCGGTCTTGCGGGGGCGCATATCAGTTCACTCGCGAATAGTCTGGCGTCCATGCCGGCGCGGCCGGTGGCGGGTTAGGATCGGCAATTGTGGGGCTGATCATGCCCAGCTTCATACGGGCATACATGCGGCCCACAAGTGGACGCTTGCCTCGGCTTTCGACGAAGACCCATTGGCGATCAATCAGCCAGCGGCGCTGGTAGGCCCGGGCCTTGTAGCCGGTGAGTTCGGCCAGCTCCTCGTCAGAGAGGATTTCGGTTTTCATGGGGTATTGCTCCATGCCGCGCGTTGCGGCAGAAGGTGGTTATTCGGTGCGGAAGACTTCGGCGCGGACGGCGCGCCATTCCTGTTTTGTAGTGACCGGCTCTCGGCCAAACCATTGCTCTGCTTCTTTCACCAGATCCTCGCGCGCCTGACTCCAGCCGCCACCGTGGCGAAGCGCCAGAACGCGCACCTGATCGCCGAGCGATTTGCACCGCCCGATCTTGGTTTCTGCGCAAATAAACATGCATGCACCTCGCCCGCCGTACAGCGGCAGGCTGTTGAGTTGGGGGAGGAATTAGCCGGTGCCGAACAGATCGAGCTGATCAGATTCGGTTCGCAACTCTTGCTGTCGTGTCACTTCGTGGTCGATGCGCGCTCGGGCGATGGCCGCGTACTGCTCGTCTATCTCACAGCCGACGAACTTGAAGCCTTCACGCATCGCGGCTTTGCCTGTGCTTCCGCTGCCCATGAATGGATCGAGAGCAACGCCGCCGGCCGGTGTTACCAGGCGCAGCAGGTAGGCCATCAGGTCAGTCGGCTTCACCGTTGGATGGCTGTTGCCGTTTCGAGTACTCCATTCGGCTGTCTCGCAGTCGCGCATGGTTGCGTCCTTGGCGACAGCGGGAGCATCCGAGCTGAGAAGACCTTCGTTGCGATCTTTGCGACTGGTCTTGGCGCAGTAGAAGAACCGCGCCGCGCTCCCGCTGTCGGCGTGGAAAGCTCCGGCCACCCGTTCGCGCATGCCGCTGTACTTGACCGCCCCGCTGAATCCGTTGGCCGTGGGTTCATTGCCGGTCACAGGCGCAGAGGCGCCCGCCTGAGCGGGAAATAGCGCGACTACCTCGGCGCTGCCGTCATGGATCAGGTTGGCAGGCCAACGGCCGGACGCAGCGGATCCACCTCCGGCGCGCAAACTGGTCACGCCCTGCGCTTCACACGATCGAGTGCCGGCAGCATTGCGATCACCAGAGCAATTACGGGCGTAGGCCGCGTCAACCACAGCGACTCGGCAGGCCTCAATATTCAGCGCCCCCGTGCCGTGGTTGAGGACGTTGGCAGCGACCGTGCCGGAAAATGGTTTCCGAGCGACAGTGATTGGCTCGAGCGCCGGCTTCAATGCTGTGCCCCAGCCCTCGTACGAACCGCCGAGATTGTGCGACTTGGGGAAGCCGGAGCCATACACCCAGGCAATCATGTCGCGGATCTCGAAACCAGCATCCTCAATGCGAACCGCCATCCGGTGCTGCGTGCGTGTACCGGCGAAGGCAAGCAAGTGCCCGCCGGGTTTGAGCACGCGTAAGCACTCTGCCCACACCTCGGTTGCTGGAACGTCGTAGTCCCATTTCTTGCCCATGAACGATAGGCCGTATGGTGGGTCAGTGATCACGCTATCGACGCTGCAGTCGGGCATCCGCCGAAGAAGCTCCAGGCAGTCGCCGATCAGGATCTGATAACTGTTCATCGCCACGGCCCCTTGTAGATGAGGTAGGCCATGTAGAGCGGGGCGAAGATCATGGCGTCACCTCGCGGCGAGCCCACTGCACATAGGGGCCGTCGTCTGTGTCGAAGATGCCGAGCAGGAACCAGCCATCGCCTGATGGCGTCTCTGGCTCCCAGCCCAGGCAGTGAGCTGAATCGTCTTCCCAGTAGGGGTGGGTTTCCAAGTCGGAATCCATGTGCCAGCCCACGACCTGCAGGCCTTGGGTATTGAGCCATGCTTTCCATGCTTCGGCGTCTTCATCGAAGTCCGGAATGTTCGGGTGATACCAGTACCCGTCTTCATCGCGCACGACTTCGACGGGGCCAATCAATTTTTCTTCAGACATGACTTCGTCCTTGCCGCTATAGCGGCTGACTTTGAAGGAGGAGGGAGTTACAGAGGGGTGGCGATTGATTTGCGCATCGACTTGAGGATGTAGTTGAACTGCTCGTACTATCGATCCAGGCCTACGCCGCAGCAGGTTACTTGATCGACCTTCCTCAAGAGTCGGCGCATAAACACGCAATGCACATCCAATACACTGATCCGCTGCGTTTTGCGTCCGCTCTCGAATGCATTCATCATGAACATGTTGCGCGGCGTCTACCCAAGGCGTCCTAGACCCAAGCTTAGATCGGCTATCGTTTTTTCGGCATCGTTTTGTGGGTGTCGAGGGGTTTTCAGTGGTATGTTTACATGGCTGTTCGTATGGTAGCGTTTAACCTGGAACGATTAGTTATTTTTTAGAAATTGCGGGGTGGTTAATGGAAGACATGTTTGCGCCAGTTGTGCGGACTAAGGTTGGCGCGAGATATATGATTAGTAGTCAGTCGGTGTCATTGACTGGCGAAAATCCAGAAATGGAAATCTTTCTAGATGATTGGTCTTGCATGGTTCGGTTTCTAGATGATGATGGTACCTCTAGATATAAGGTAAATGTTGAGCAGGGCAAGTTGTATCTAGATATATATAATCACAATAGTGCTAAAGGTGATTATTATTACACTCCAATAAAAATTGCCAGGGCTGGTAAATGGCAGATTTTTATAACCTACTGGACCAAGTTGCACACTGGGTCAAAAGTGACCTCGAGAAAGTTTGACTACCATATCTGGGTTGAGGGGGATGCATGATAGATAATGCTACTCCGCAGACTGGAGAAATTGATGATGAACCGAAAACGCGGATCGTAAACACATCATCCCAGCCTGCTCAACAGGTCGAAGGATCTATTACCAGACAAATTGGGTCTGGGGATTATGCAAAAGATACTTTTATATATATAACAATTTTCTGGAGTTTCGTTATTGGTTCGGTTACCTGTGGCGCTATTTATATAAGGACGTTTTCTCCGCCCGCTATGACGGCGGCAGAGATTCTTGAAGTGGTGAAGGGTGTTTGGTCTATATTTCTTCCCATTATTACGCTGGCACTTGGTTATTCGTTTGGCAAAGGTAGGTAATTGATACGTTTATCCACTGTTTGAGCCAAACGGATTGGCAGTTTTTTTGAGCGTGGGGTGTCCTATGCCGGGGCATGCCCGGGCGGTGGAGGGTGTCAATGGGGGAGATGTTCGAAGTTTTCGTTGTGTGGAGCCTTTCCACAACTTTCCCCCGATGCGCTGAGAAGGTCGTGACGGAACAATCTGGCTATCACCACGCCAGAGACGACCCGCATGAAACGAATCATTGAAGACCTGTTGCTGCAGATGATCATCGACCAAGCACTGAAGCAGATGTACCACTTGATCGAATGGCTCAACACGATGCCTTGGCAGGTGTGGCTTGCCTGAGTTACGCGGCGAGCCGCTGGTAAAGCTCAATGATGTCTGCGGCGTTGGCGGCGACCAGTGCCTCGGCTTCGTCTGGGCAGACGCTATTGCCGATCAGTCGCACCTGGTCGACTTTCTTGATGTCGCGCCATTCCTCGGCGCCGGTTACGGGGTCGACGAACAGCCCGCGATCGATGATGTAGTTCTTGTCGAAGCCTTGAGCGGCCTTCAGCTCAGGCGGTTGCAGCATGCGCAGCGTAATATCTATCAGCACGTAGCCGCCGACCATCACCATTTCAGCCGGATCTTTGAAGTGCTCCGGCAGGTAGTTGTGCATGAAGGCGGCGCAGCGCCGGGCGCCTTCCATCTGCTCAGGAGTCAGCATGTCGGGCACCTGCACCGTCTCGACAACCGCGACGCGATCTTTCGTCGGCAGCGTGTGCATCGGCTCATTGAGCGAGATGCCGTCCTTCTCGTTGCCGTAGTACTTCACCAGGTAAGCACTCACCAGCCGCTGATTGGCGCCGGACTGGCAGATGGTCGATATCGGATCGTAGGCCGATCGGCCGTCACCCTTGTAGAAGCCGCCATTGGCCTGTTCAAAGAACGCTGTGACGATGCCGTGCCTAGCAGCGCCGGCCATAACCGTCTGCGCTGGATCGTCAGGTGAGCTGCCCGCGGCGTTCTGCCCGAACGCGGTCATATGCGCTGCCGCCATGGCGAAGTGCCCGCCTTTGACTTGGGCGACCTGAGTGCGCAGTGGCTCCTGCACGTCAAAGTTGCGCTGCGCTGATCCGTTGACGCACTCGGTGAGGAATGGTGCTGCTACCGGCTGCACAAGCGCGTGGTGAGTGCCGCCCGCGCTGATCGTCGAAAGCGCTTCGTCGGCACCGTGCGTGCTGGTGTGCGCCGAAGATGTACCGCGCATAGGAACAATGAATGGCTTCGCGCTGGTCAGTACATGGCGCCAGCACCCTTTGGCCACGCGTCGCATGGTGTTCTCGGCCATCGGTCTTTCGCGGAAGATCGTGCGGCCGAGGTTGCTCCAGTCGATGCATTCGGCCGCGGATCGCCATGGCAATTGCTTCGCCGCTGACCGCTTATGACGCTTCGGCGCCGGCCAAACGATTGGCTTGCCGTCGCTGCGCGCCACCAGATAAAGCCGCTTGCGATAGTTGGTGTGCCGGCGTTCGCCGCGATGCGCTCCCGCCACTCAGCGTTGTAGCCCAGTCCGCGCACCAGAGCCTCCATCGGCACGAACTCTCCGATCGCCTCAATGATTTCCAGCATGTCCGGGTGATCAGCGGGTAGGCCGGTGCTGATTGCGGCAATGAACGCTTTGAAGGTGCGGCCGCGTTCAGACTTGATCGGCTGGCCGTCGTCGTCGATCGGGCCCCAGTCGCAGAACTCTTCAACGTTTTCGAGGAAGAGCAGGCGCGACTTAGTTACGAACAGCCAGCGGATCACCACCCAGGCCAACCCCCGAACACCACGATCGCGCGGCGCGCCGCCCTTGGCCTTGCTGTGGTGACGACAATCCGGTGATGCCCAAATGATCGCCACCGGCTGTCCGCCCGTGGCTTCCCGCGGGTCAACCTCGAACACGTCAGCCACGTAGTGCGCTGTAGTTGGGTGGTTGGCGCGATGCACAGCCAAGGCGATTGGATTGTGGTTCACCGCCACGTCCGGCTCCCGGTATGCCCGGGCGATTCCGGTACTGGCGCCACCGCCGCCGGCGAACAGGTCAACCACCAGTTCCTTTTCGAACGGCAGGCCGATGCTCGGCTGGCCATGGATGAATTGATGCAATTTCTGTTGTGCGGACATAGGGGATCCTCGCCGGCTGGCGTGATTGATTGTTATGAGCTATTGATTGGTGACCTAGCCAGAACTGGAAACTGGAGTAGAAGCCTTGAACGGATCACCGGATTCAAGTTGCGAATGGCCTAGCTTTATTTCAGGCGTGAATTCTGTGTGGGAGTGGGCTCAGCAAGTGGTTGCAGCGCTGTGGGTCGGTTTAGGCTGGCCGCACTCTGTTCTAATTATGTTTTGTATCGGGGTGTATTACTTCAGAGGTGAAATAAAAAACATCCTTCCTCGTATAAAGAAAATAGGCGCGGACGGCTTTGAAGTTGAGGCGCAAGTCCCTCCAGTTCAGCCATCAACAAAAAATGGTGACTTCAAAAGTATGCCTGGTGGTGACTTTCCTCATACATTTGAGCTTGCTTTAGAACTTGTGAAGAAAGAGATTGACGGGAAGAGTGACGCCGACGCTTTACAATATCTGCGTGTTAACGACGCTGGGTGGCGTGTGCTTTGTTATTTTGAAGGGATTTATTCCTACATTTACGGTGGGCAAATTAAGTTGCTTCAGTTATTGAATGCGCGTGCTTTGGTTGGGTTGTCAATGGTCGAAGTGGAGCGTGAGTGGGATGAACACAAGGCGAGGTTTAAACCGACTATGGATGATTGGGAGCTGCAGCCTTATCTGAATTTTCTTGTTGCCAAAGATCTTATAGTCATCGTCGAGGAAAAAATTCAGATTACCTTCACGGGTAACGAGTTTCTAACTTGGATGACGAAGTACCAACGATCAACCGAACGATTATGGTGATCCCGACCAGCTCAGCAGACCAATGCTGTCGGCTGGCGTGATTCGTAAAAGTGGGTTATTTATCTGCAATCTCACACTGGCAGGAGGCCGACATGAGGTTGCAGAGCGATGTAGATGCGCTAGCGGCTATCGAAGAGGACGCTAAAGCAATGCTGAAACAGATAGGGCTGCCGGACGACGCGGTGAAGCTTGAGGTGGTCGTGTTCCTTCGCGAGGTGATCGACCTGGCCAGCTACATGGAGTCGAAGCATCGAATCGTTGAGCCGCCGCATTTCGTCTGAGCTGGCGTATCTCCGACCGTTGCGGTATTTGTGTTCGGCCCTGGATTCGGGTTCATCAAAAGGAGTTAGTCATGCTTCCGGTATTCAAGTATTCAGAAACCATCCATAGCCAAAACCTCTTATCTAGAGGAAATATCCGAGTTGGAACCCTCCATGATTTTCGGAAAGCTGAGCACAAAAAAGGTATAGCGGATGCTAACGAAGGCAAAAAGCAAGTATCGTTTAATATTCCTTCCGCTAATACGGACACATTAAGCGAAAAACAGAAAAAATCTTTTGAGCAGTTCGGTGGTTTCGTAATGGGGAAAGGCGTACGGGCTAACTTAACTAACTTTAACCAGATTAAGAGCTTTAATCACCAAGATTGCTTTATACACTGCACGTCAGAACGCTACTCCGCGAATACGCTTGCACAATTTGATAAAGCTGACTCTTGTGTCGAAATTTCAGACTTGGAAGCGTTTTACGAAGTTTTAACTCGTGCTCTAAATGCGATCACTCCTGTTGAGTTAATGTGCGTATCTCGTGTTCATTACAAAGGCCGAGCGGAAGAGTGGAACGGTGAAGACTGGGGCACGCATCCTGCGTTGATAAAAGAGCCCGAATTTCAAGAGCAATATGAGGTTCGAGCGATTTGGCGCCCTAAAGGTGATGACGTCCTCAGTCATATAATTTTGGATGAACCGGGTTTAATACAATTTTGTCGTATGCGAGATCTGCCTATTTGATCTTACGTATAAATGGCATCTCGACCTCGTCATCAGGCTCTGGCGGATCGTCGGCGAGTGACTTCCTTCCGGCCGCCTCGATCAGTCGCGACACCTTTTCGGTAACAACATAAGGTGTCGTAACACAGTGCAGCATCTTGGCCTGGGTTTCGAAGTCGGCGGCGATCAGGTTGCGCAGCAGGTTCTGATACACCTCCTGCTGGTTGTTGAAGCCGTGATCCTTCATCACCTTCTTCAGATCCGGCTTGAACACGCCGGCGACCTCAACCGTAAACTTCTCGACGCCTAATGCAGCGTCCTTTGCTGCTGCCTTCTCGCGCTTCCTGCGCTGCTTCTTGGCTTCCTCCGTCAGTTCCTTTTCCTCGGCCATGGCCTACCTCTTCAATTCCGCTGGCCGGCAAGTCCAGCCAGGTCTGTCGTTTGCGTTGTTGGGTGCGAAAACGTCTCACGCTGCGACCTTCACCTGATGCCAGGCGCCGGCGGCGTAGAACAGCTTCGCGGCTTCGGCTTCATCCATCGAAACTTCGTCCGGAATGGCGATCCAGCCTGACGCCACCATATGGGTCGGGTTACAGCTGTTGCGCAGCTCCAGATAGTAATGCTCGATCGCATCGGTCAGGCGCTCGACCTTGCAGATGCCCTCTGGCGAGATCTCGACCGACTTGATGTACTCAGCGCCGCGCTCGTCGCGACACATGGCGCCGATGTAGATCTTCCAGCGATACGAGAAATCGAAAATAGCGTTGGCGATCGCCAGACTGCGGATCTGCTTGCAGCTCTTCCAGTTCGCCATGATCTGGCTGCCGCTCGGGTCGATGTTCACCACCGCGACGTGGTTGGTGCGCAGCAGCGCCCGGCAACTGCGTTCAGCCCGGGCGAAACCGTTGTTGGGTTTGCGCTTCGACTTCATATCGCATCCGCCATTTTGCGCAGTGTCTTGCGGTCGGCTGCCGATATCGGTTTCGGGCGCCGCTTGAGGACCGTTTCAGGGTCTATTTTGTTCGAGCGGGGCGGTGGCAGCGGATTGCGCGGCGGGCTTTTCAGTTGGTCGATCCGCCCGCCGGCAGCCAGGTACTGTGCGATTCGCTCAGAGATCGACTCGGCGTCCGGTCGGTGCTGCTCAACGAGGTTGAGGTGGTTGCTGATCATGCCGCCACCTTGACCAACTTCACGCCGGCCATGCTGAACTTGGAGCCTTGAGCGGCGACCATCGCGTCGAGCGCTTCCCAGTCAACAGTCAGCACCGAAATAGGGGCTTGGCCGTATGCGACAGCTTTGATCAGCGACTCCAGATCGAACACTTCGGCCTGCAGGTTCAGCGGCGCCGCGGTTGAAGTCGATGGTTTCGAGGCTGACTGAACCGGCGCAGCAGCTTTCACTGGTGCCGGGCTGGCAATTGGAACCTGTTCGACCGGCGCCTTGGCTTTCGCCTCGTCTTCGATTCGCTTCAGCTCCTCCTGACGGATCTGCTCGCGCTGAGCTTCGGCTTTCTGCTCCTCTGCCTTCCGGTGTTCCGAGATCCGCACCTTGACCAGCGCGACCAGGTCTTCGTTCGCCTTCATCACCAATTGCTGCACATCATTGAAGAGGAACATGCAGTCGGCGGCGAGCTCGTCTAGGCTGGCCAAGTTGCTCCGGATGCTGTCGCCGATTTGGCTGGCGGCAATCTTTGCCCGGGCCAGCTCGGAATCGGCAGAGTCGCGCAGGCTGCTGATCGTCTTCTTGCCTTTGATGGCTCCGGCGAAATCCGCAGGCACCGTGGGCATGCGCGCTTTGCCGCCCAGCGAAGAGTTGATCTGGTCGATGTGGACCTGAAGTGCCTTGGCTGCATCCATGACGATGTCTTCACGGATGCTGAGCTTGCGGGCTTTTACCAAACTGTTCAGCTCTAGGCGCTTGCGCCGTGCCTCCGCCGCGATGTCATCGATCGTCTTGAACAGTGCGTCGATGCTTTCGGTTTGGCTCAGCGCGTGCTGCTTGGCAGCTTCCAGACGCTCCTCGACATCGCCGCACCACTTGACCGCTTTTTCTGCGTCGGCGAAGTGCTGATCCGTTTGCAGCTCGGTGTTGATCGAGCCGAAAACAGCGAGGGAGTAAGCTTTGAATTGCTCTAGGTTGCTGGCGGTGACCATGCCGGTCACCTCGATGCGCAGCGCTGGCAATGATTCCGGCGTTTTGCCGACGGCCTCCGGCACCACCTCGGCGGGAGTGAAGTCCAGAAGGTCGGCTTGGAACTGCTTCCAGCCTGCTACGAGTGTCGCGGCTCGGCCCGGTACCGGTGTGTATTCCATCGAAACGAAGTGTTCTTCAGTGCCATCGGAGCAGACGAAGATTACCTTCCCGGCGCCGCTCACCAGCAGCTGCTGTTCGAGCTGCCAGTAATAGTGCGCATCAAGGTTGCCGGCGCGAACGTCGGCGGCAAGCTGCTCGTTCCACATTTTGTGTTCGAACAGCACGTCGCCGAGGATTGTGCAGCCGTCGAGGGATGCGAGCAGATCACCTTCGGTGCCGACGACGGGGAACAGATCTTCTCCGATTCGCCCTTCGAGAATCGGCCGAGCAAGTGCCTCCGCTTCGTGCCCTTTGTCGAAGAGGTTTTTCTGCACCCACCACGACACATCTCGATCGAGGCCTGTCTTTTTTGCGTGCAGCAGTTCGGTGCGCTTCATCTGTTTCGACGCGCCCATCATTGCCGGTGCTTCGGATGCGGTGAAGTAGTTGGCGCGGAGCGCGTGCCAGGCTTCGGAGCCCTGCGCGACATTGTGGATTTTCATTCTTGGTCTCCTTCAATTGGCGAGAGCGCTTTGATCTTGGCGGTCTGCTCTTCGCTCAGGGTGAATTTGCTGCTGACGGTTGCGATCAGGTGATCAGGGGCGGAGCGGCCGGCGTCGACAGCGATTTGCCATTTGGGCAAGTTCTCTGTGAGCTTCTCGTCGGGGTAGGGAGGAAGCTCAGCTGTTGATGTGCCACGCGCCGGTGATACGTCGCGAATGGTTGATGCGGTTTCTTCCAACTCATCCGGGCTGTACACGCCAAGGATCACGTCAGGGCAATAGAGGCGCGACCAGCGCTTGGTAGCGAGGTAAGCCAGTTGCTGGCGAGGATCATCAGCCCAGAGCGTGCTGTTGCGGGTGCGGGCCTGGGCCAGCAGTAGCTCAAGCACGCGCGGCTCGTCTTCGCCGCGAAAGGTCGCCCAGACCTTCACGCCTAACCCTTGCTCATCCTCGAGCTTCCAGCCCGGGACGCGGTACTCGCCTTTGTCGCCATTCTTAATGGTGAATTTGCCGATCACCTTTTCCCACGCGCCGTACCACTCGTAGTGAAGGCGATCCAGCACCGGTGCGCAGGTGGTGATCACGGCGTTCACCAGTTGTGCCTCGTATCCCAATACACCGTTCACCAGGTGCGTTTTCTGCGCCACTGCGAAAGGGTTCATCTTCCATTGCATTGATTGCATGACGACTGCCAGACAATCCGCCGGGTTGCCGTTGAAGTGCTTCGGCAGAGTGGCACGGCCGGTGGCCATGACTTCGGCCAGGCGCATCATCTTGTCCAAGCTGTCGCCGTCCAACACTAGAGCGCTGGTGCTGGTTGCTGCGTGCGGAAGGACGTGAAGGTTTCGGTCGTGCGCCACCGGCGCCACGCTTTGAGCGGACATAAGTGCCTCCCGCGCTATCCTCGCGGAGCGCTGTTATATTCAAAAAAATGGATGTGAGATACTCCTCGAGTCACTTAATTCGCGAGGTCAAGGAATGGCAAAGACAAAGATTGTTAAGGCGCCAAAACCACAGAATGGTTTTTATGGTGGGACCATAAAAAATACTGGTCTGGATCAGCGCGCGACTCTCGAAGAAATTATGGTGAACCTGGCGACAGCCTTGGGCATCAAGGAGATCTACAAGGCGGATACCGCTCGCGGAAGTACAATTTACGAGCCGCAAGGAAAGGGTTTTTTTTATTCTTATCAAAGCGCCTCTAATACCATCCTTGAGCTATCTCGTGATGTTGCAAAGCGAGCGGCTGATGCAAAGAAGCAAGCTGCGGCATTGAGAAAAGCGGAGAGCTCGGCGAAGCGAGCTCTATCTTGACGCTTACGCGGCGTCTGCTTTGCGCTGCTCTGCCACGTCTGCTGCGCGACTTGCTTCAAGCTCTTCGGCACGTGCCCGGCCGTATTCATTCGCATGGGGCCGGATCAGTGACTCAGCTACCTCATGAAGAGCGGTCGGGCTATTTTCGTTCTTCGGCTTGCCCAATGCCTCGATAGCCAAGTCATAAGCCCTTCCGTGCATGCGGCGTCCGTCGGCGATAACCTCGCAGATCATCCGCTCAATCGGATACTCGCGGTTATCCGTGAGCAGTGGGGCAATATCTTCTTGTGCGCCCAAGCGTTCGGCCAGTGCCTCCCACAGCGATTGCGGAGTTACCAACGCAACTGTCTTGC
This sequence comes from Pseudomonas sp. VD-NE ins, assembly GCF_031882575.1. NCBI lineage: Bacteria > Pseudomonadati > Pseudomonadota > Gammaproteobacteria > Pseudomonadales > Pseudomonadaceae > Pseudomonas > Pseudomonas sp. VD-NE ins. The sequence goes on along the minus strand of NZ_CP134772.1, from coordinate 3,503,194 downwards.
CGTGAGCTCGCGGCGCCGTGATGTTGTCACCGCAGATCAGCGAGTTGATTGCGTCGTGGAGCCAGTCCGGCCCCTCCAGAGTTTCGAGAAAGTCAGCCATGTTTTACTCCTTAGATTCAAGCCGGCGCGCCAAAGCGCAGGCCTCGTTGTGATCGCTACGAAAGCCTCGGACTTTGTCGGTGCGGCTATCCATGACATGGAAGAAGGCAACGCCCGCCAGCTTCACAACGAAGCGAGGCATCGCTACCGGTAGAGGCCGGCCGATCAGTGCGTAAAGATCTTCTGTGGCGATGCGAGAACGAATGCGCAGTGCTGCGCGCACTTCTTTGCCGAGCTGAACACTTGGGTGCATGGTCGCCTCCAGAGTGGCGGGGTGTTGATCCAACAAAACTCGGATGCACTCATCCGTTCCGCTGTTTGCCGATGGGCGCGGAGGGGAGTGCATTCGGGATTGGTCGGTAGATTGATGACTAGCTGCGCGGACTCATTGCGGTACGACACGCAGAAAAAAGCCCGCGAGAGAGGCGGGCTTCAGTGGGCAGTCTTCAGAGGCAGTCGGACTTGCCTATCTGAAACTCAACTACCGGTGAGCTGGTTGAATCCTTGTACAGAAGGTTAATGGAAAGACCCGTTTTTACGAACTGTCCTAAACCTTTTTCATTGCAGAATGCAGAAAATGCAAGCGCTTTAGCGTCCTTGGTGAATTCATCAGAATCGATTTCGTCTTTCGTAACTTTTGTGAGTGTGTAAGAGATACGCATGACCTCATCGTTGTAGGTCACAGAATCGACGCGAGTTGAATCGTCAGATACTTTTTTGGACTGGGCGCCCATTATGAGCGCAAGCCCTTTGAGCTGGCGTTCCCGCTCCTGAATTTTCTCTTCCGGAGCAGTCTTCGCATGCCATACCTGTACCAAGATAAAGAACAAAGTCATTGCCGAGAAAAATATGATTATTCCGCGATTCTGTTTCAACTGAGATTACCGTAGCAAAAGGCCATTACTTATTTGACCATGCCGCTAGGAGCATCTCAAGCTCGCGGAGCTGCCGGTAACGTCTCCGGCGCCGAGTTCCACGGCCGTGTTCAATTCACCAGCCCTCGATGACAACCGATTCTGGGATTGATGCAGGTGGGCGGTTATAGGCGGCAGTTTGGTCCGCATCGGGGCGTGATCAGGCAGGCGCAATCCCTGCATCGACCCGAGTTCATTCCTTCGAATCTCGCTGGATAGAAGCTGTGCTGCTTGGCGGCAGGATTCAGATCACACCCCGATGCGCTCTCATAGAGAGGATCGGGAAGTTAACGACAGGGCTGTCGTGGCGCTGGTTGTTCAGTCGTCTTCGCCTTGGGCGAGCATCTTCTCGATGTCAGCGGCGCCAGGCTTCTTCCAGTTCTTGATCTGCCCGGTTTCCAGATCGATGTTCAGGATCAAGTAGTCGCCGTAGTGCTGGCCGGGGAAGAAGTCCGGCACGTAGCCTTCATAGCTGCCGACTTCCTCGCCCTGAGCATCTTTCAGACCTGCGGCGAATCCATCGCGGACCTTGATGTAGAGGTGCAGTTCAGTCACGTCGACCTGCACTGTTTTCTGCGTGTTGATTTGCATGCTGCTGCCTCCGGTTGTTTTCCCAATGCACCCGTCACCAGGTGCATCAGTGAAAAATTCCGTGTTGCTGTCCGCCCCATGCTCGGCGCCGCGGTTTCCCCACCTGGCCGGCGTCACACATTTCGTGTTCGGTGTTCTTCGCCGGCTGGCTTGCATGGTTTGGCGTCCTCCCATATGGGGAGGACGGCAGGTTCCAGAGCCTGCATGGAGATCGAAGTTTGTGTTTCGCGCTATGCCCGTTTCCGGGGATCGATCCGCGAAGATTCCTGACTTTTAAAGAGCGGCGCGGCTTTCGCTGCTAGGTCCGCGGTGCACGGCTTAAGTGCAATATAGGTAATCCCATATTTATCGTCAATGGGAATACCCATATTTTTTGCGTTGCTCATGGTTGCTCGTGGGGAAAATCGTGAGAATTCTATAAATGGAGGGCTGGCGGCGATCAGAATCGCCGCCGTTTCAAGCGCTCTGAGGACGAGGCGAGGTGTGTTAAGAAAAAGGGTAATCTATATATTAGATTCCGAATATTGCCTTATACGTCCTCAGCAAGCGTGGTGATTTGCTTGAGAAGTTTTTCGCTGGAAAAAGTGACATCCACCAAGAATTTCTGGGCGGCATACTTAACTGTACTTGTTATTCCTTCTTTTGTAAGGCTTAGTCGAATCCTTGATAAGTTGGAACTAAACATCTCGTCATTTTCGCCAGAACGAAGCAAATCATACGCAGGCTCATCAGGTAATTTATTTTGGATACGCACCGTTAGCTGTCCATTTTGAGTACCAGCACCTGCAATAATGCTGCTGCCTTTTCCGTATGTTAAACAGATGGAGAAAAACTCAAAAAAAGCATCATAAAGCAAATTTTCATTACAAGTTAACGGTGGTACGCGCTGGAAGGCTGCGGTCATTTTTAAGTTTGCGTTGGAGAAGTGTCCGCTTATTTTTAACAATAACTGCTGCAGTGAGATTGCGCCTACATCGTTGCTTGAACTGTCTGTGCGGCTATTTTCAATGAGGTTTTTTGCTTCCTTGATTGACGACTCTTGGACATTAATGCTGAATGCATCTCTGGCTCGTAATAGAAAGTTCGAGGTGTCATACATGTGAAAGAATTCTAACTCTGGAGCCGCGTGATAGATCTCATTCAGTAGCTCCTTCCGGGGTCCTAATTTCTTACCTCGTTTTTCATACCACCAGTCTTCTTTAACGTCGCCAGTTACTAGTACTATATACTTTAAGCTTTCTGCTTTTGCTTTTCGTGTTATTTCATGCCATAGAATGAGATCGCCAAACTTGCGAATGAATTCCCGTTCGTCTACGAGGTAAGATCCAGTTTTTGCTTTGTCTTTATACCCTGGAGGGATACTGTTTACATACCGCTTTTCGCCTGCTTCGTAATGCTTTTCAAGTTCGGATTTGGTGAAGCCTTGGCCTATCTTGCCCTCGAAAAGACTGAGTACGATACTTTTTATCGTATCTTTGTCATTGACATCGGACTGTTTTTTTTCAAGGGAGTTTAAATGCTCAATAAATTCTTCAATGAATTCTACGCCGGAATTTATTTTCTGTTCGTTGATGTATTTGTCAGGGTCGATAAGCGAGTGGCGCTGCTTTAGTTTTAAGCCCTTAAGGGAGTTGGTTAGCGTGCTGAATGTTTCATGATACTGAGACATAGAGTGCGCAAGATGTTTCCTGACCTCTTCAAATTTATTTTTCTGATCACTAATTGCTTCATGGCGATTGTTCAGGAATTCCACCATTACCTGAAAGCCTATCCAGATGCGATCAGTGAAGTCTTTATTTTTGAGAACTTTCAGGAGGTCTTTGCTTGCAGACTCGGGAAGGCGATATAAATCCAGGAGAACGTTGGAGTCGAAAACAAAAATTCCCTCCTTCCAGATTTTTTCAAAGTCTTTTTCTTCAATTTCCCTATGTACTTTAACTAGATTTGTCAATAGTTGGCTTGCGCTATCATTCATGCTGAATCCATTCTTGGTTATTGAAGCTGGTGATTATCTTGAATACATTGCCCACCAAAACACATGCCCTAAAAGCGAAATTTGCTGCTCTTGAATTTGCTGGAATGTGTAGTCCTCGTCCGGATGCTCTTCACGGTTGAAGCTGCGCAGGCGAAGCCCGGTCGGGATGCGGTAAACCTGTTTTACACGAAGCTGACCGTTGTGGTTGATGGCGTACATCTCGCCGTCGACAATATCGCTTAGCGAGTTTTTTCCAACGTTCACGCCAACAGTGGCGCCGTCACGCAGCACCGGCACCATGCTATTTCCACCAACCCTCACGCACTTAGCGTTGCTAAACTGAACGCCGTTATGGCGAAGGTCTTTCTTAAAGAAGCGCAGACGGGAATTAGCGCTTTCCTCAATTGCGAAGGTGCCAGATCCTGCTGCTAGTTCTACTTCATGAAGAAAGGGAACGTAGACCTCATCGTCATCGAGCGGCGTTTCGTCGTCCCAAGTCTCGATGTTGCCGAGTTTTACGCTGGGCTGGATCCGCTGAAGTTGCTCTTCGGGGACGCCCTTGATCATTTCGCCGACGCCCTCCGCCAGCCACATAGGGGATACGCCACAAACTGAGGCGATCTGAGCCGCGAAGGCTGTAGCCTTCGATTTACCCCTCTCCAAATCGGAGATTGAGGTCTGGGTGAGGCCAGCACGCTCCGCAAGCTCTGTCTGATTAAGCTTGGCGTGGCTGCGGGCTGCTTTAAGTCGGTCTTTGAATTCCATCCGCGGAGTATTACGGGCGCTCCCATACTCTTGCAAATCGGTATTCCCATAACCTAATATATGGGTATTCCCGTATGGAGGGGCGTCATGAATGCAATTTACAAGGGACTCGTTGACTACTTCGGCACTCAGGAGGCCACCGCCGAAAAGCTCAAGGTTGATCAAAGCACCGTTTCCGGTTGGGTTCGAGGGAAGCACGGCATGTCTCCGGTTATTGCCAAGCGAGCGGAAGCATTGACCGGAGGCGCTTTCAAAAAAGAAAACCTATGCCCTTCGTTTCCTTGGGCCGAGATAGCCGCTTAAGCGACATCCCTGCCCGCCAATCCGTCGAAGCAAGATTATAAGAGAGCAGTTCCTATGGAAACGTCCAGTCCAAGACATAGCGCCCAAACTCGCGACCAGGTGTTGGTGGCGCACGCGGCAAATCAGATAGCCCGCACCAGCCTTAGCCAGGACGATTTCGCTCAGGCGTTGAGCCTTGAACTGCACCTATCGATTCCTGAGCGCGCTAAGAAGAAGGAAGTTCCTGACTTCTATTCGCCAGAACTGGCCGGTGACGTCAGTGAGTTCGTGAAAGCGACTGGCCGCTGGCTGAAGCGCGTGCAGCGCTGGCTCTCCGGTGAGCAGGAAATGCCAACTTGGCTGGAAGAGTCTTGGGTGAACGCTTTGGAGCCAGAGTTCCGCGTCCACTGCATCAACGAGCTGGCCGGGCGCCACGGCTTGATCGGCGCCCGTCAAATGCAAAGCGATCAATGCGCCAACAAAAGCTTCGGTGCGTTGATCCGCGCGCTGGGCGATGTGATTGATACCGGCAGCGAAGTCTTTGATGACCAGGTGATGTGCGAAGAGGACTTGCCGCACCTGCCGATGTTCGCCGAGCAATGCCGTCAGGTTGAAGCGCGGGCAGGGGAGCTGGGCCGGAAGGCTGAGGCACTGATCGCAAAACACCGACCGAATTTGAAGATCGCCTGAACAGCGTGCACAAAAAAGCCGACGGAGAAGGTCGGCTGATTCGCAAAACTAGAGAAGCCCGATTATGCAGAGCCAACCCAATTCGAGCAATACCCCGAACAATGTCGCGACACGTTTTCAAAATTCGAAAAACGTGTCGCGCATCTATTTCTTTGCTCCTAGCGTCAGGAACACCTGACATGCAGTTTACCGACACGATCAACCAGGTGAAGGCATTCACGTTGGGTGTGAACTTCCAGCAAGCCTTGCTCGTTACTGGAGGTGCAGCATGAGCATGGGTCTCATGGTCGCCGCGATGAAGCTTCGCGTCGGCAATCCACTTCGCAAGCTGGTTCTCATCAAGCTGGCAGACAATGCCAGTGATATGGGGGAGTGCTGGCCGTCCTATCAGCACATCGCCGATCAGTGCGAGATCAGCAAGCGTTCCGTTATGAACCACATCACCGCGTTGTGTGAGTCAGGGTTGCTGCGCAAGGAAATCAGGAAGGGTGGGCCGAAGGGCAATTCGTCGAATGTTTACTTCCTGACGCTTGATGGTGGTGCACCTCCTGCACCAGGGGTAGTGCAGCAGATTCACCAGGGTGGTGCAGCAGGTTCACCCCCTAGTGAATCTCCTGCACTAGGGGGTAGTGCAGGAGCTGCACCCAGAACCAGTCACTGTTCTGAACCAGTCAATGAACCGGTCATTGAACCAATTGCACTCCCGGCTTCCGCCGAGGTTGTGCCGGCTCAGTCCCGCAATCTGATTCTGGTGGTTGATCGCACCGATGCGCCACGGGTTGAGATTCCCGCCGACATGCCAGGCCCCAAAGACCAGTCCTGCAAAACCTTCAAGGTCTGGGCGAACTACGCAATGGCCTACCGCAAGCGCTACAGCACCTGGCCGGTTTGGAACGCCAAGGTCGGTGGCCAACTCGGTCAACTGGTCGACCGCCTCGGCGCCGACGTCGCTCACCACGTCGCTGCCCATTTCCTGAAAACCAGCGATGCAGCCGTCCTGCGCAAGTGCCACAGCCTCAACGAACTATTGGCCAACGCCGAGAGCTACCACACCCAGTGGGTGACCGGTCAGCGCATCAACGGGACAACTGCACGCCAGATGGAGCGTACCGAGGCGAACGTCTCCGCCGCCGAACAGGCCGCGCAAATGGTATTGGCCAAGCGCCAAGCGGGAGAGCGCAATGAGTACCTTTAAAATGAACGATCAACAGGTTGCCGGGCTTGCTGCAGCGATCTGCGCCACCGCCGAGGCCATGGGTCAGGAAATGAACCCAGGCACTGCGGCGATGATGGCCGAAGACCTCTGCGCGTACTCGGTGCCCGCCGTGAAAGCCGCGCTGAAGGCATGCCGCTTTGAGGTGAAGGGAAAGCTCGCCATGGCTGACATTCTCCAGCGAGTGCAGGCTGCTGACGGCCGTCCGGGCAAGGACGAAGCTTGGGCGATCGCCATGACCACCAACGATGAATTTGAAACCGTGGTGCTGACCGACGAAATCCAGCTCGCACTGGCTGCTGCGAAACCTGTCCTCGATGCGGGCGACAAGGTAGGTGCGCGCATGGCGTTCAACAGCGCTTACGAGCGTTTGGTGGGGCAGGCCCGAGAGGACAGCAAACAGGTCAACTGGCACGTCTCCGTCGGCTTCGATGCGAACCTCCGCACGCAGGCGATCACCAAAGCCGTGCAAATGCAGCGAATCCCACATGAGCGCGGGCAGCTGTACCTGGCCGACTTGAGTGTCGCGCCGGTAACTGAAGACGGCCGTGCCGTCGTTGCGCTGCTCACCGGTGAGATTGCGCGTCCTTCGCCAAAACTGCGCGAGAAGCTCGCCGCGGTGAAGGATTCGATGCTCGCCATGCGCCAAGCATCGGCAGAGGAAAAAACAGAACTGCGAATTCTGGCAGCCAATGAGCTGGCGGATCGCCGGGCGCTGCTGATTCAGCAGGCTGAACAATTGGAAGCAAGGAGTGCGGCTCAATGAGCATCGATAAACAAAAACTCCAGAAGCTGCTGTGGGCCGAAGCCGCGTCATTCCGTGCCGACTGCTCGGACTGGAAGCGCAACACCGAAGCGCTGCAGGACTTTCTCGGGGAGAAGACCGTGGAGGAGGTGGCGCTGGAGTTGCTGGCCGAGAACGAGCGACTGACACAGCAACTCGGTGAGCTGATCAACGGATTGCCGAACAAGGTGGCCACCCATGGCTGACAAAATCTCCGTGAACTGTCAGGCGAAACTCTCAGAGGCCATCACGAAGCTTAGCGCCATGTACCGTGATAAGAAGTTCGTCGTCGTATCGCTGCGCCCGGGAAAGGATCGCACGCTCGACCAGAATCGGCTGTGGTTCGCGATGTACAAGCGCATCGCAGAGATGACCCAGATCGGCGATGAGGCCGACGCGCGCCGGTACTGCAAGTTGCACATCGGCGTGCAGATCCTGCTGAACGAGGATGCCGGGTTTCAGGCGGAGTGGTACCGGGTGATGCGCCATCTTCCGTACGCGACAAAGCTGGAAATGATGGGGGGCTGCCATTTGTTCGGCCCGGACGGTTTCCCAGTAACCAGTCTTTTCAATCGAGCCCAGGGCGTGGCGTACACCGACCGCATCGTCGCGCGCTTCGCACAGCAGGGCGTGTACTTCGATGATCTGCTGGGTCAGGAGGCTGCATGACGATCGAACGAAAACCGCCCCGTGCCAAAAAATGCCGCGTCCCAACATGCAGGGCCTCATTCGTTCCCGCGCGCTTGGGGCAGGCAGTGTGCAGCCCAGCCTGCGCGCTGAAGGATGCGCCACGGAATGAACAGAGGGCGAAGAAGGCTATCGCTCAGCGCGACCGCCGTGAAATCAAAGTTCGCAAGGAAAAGCTGAAGACCAGGGCTGACCACCTGCGCGAAGCCCAGGCCGCGGTGAACGAGTACGTCCGCCTCCGCGATGCGCACTTGCCGTGCATCAGCTGCGACTCAATGCCGAACGACAGTGACTTGATCACTGGCAGCCGCTGGGACGCAGGGCATTATCGATCCGTGGGTGCCTGCCCGGAACTGCGTTTCGAGCCGCTGAACATCCATCGTCAGTGCGTGAAGTGCAACCGCAACCTGTCCGGCAACGCAGTCGAGTACCGCATCCGGCTGGTGCTGCGCATCGGCGCCGAAACCGTGGCCTGGCTGGAGGGGCCTCATCAGCCCCGCAAGTACACCGTCGACGAAATCAAAACCATCAAGGCCGAATACCGGGCCAAGACCCGAGAACTGAAAAAGGGGCAGGCAGCATGAAATTGATCAACGCACGTCAAGCGTGGACAGATGCACAGCATGAGTCGAACGCCTCAATCAGTGCAGCGGCAGCTGACCGGGCAAAATCCGCGATCGTCGTCAGGAAGGAGAAGGCCGCGCTTCGAGAGATAATCTTTGCCGCCCAGGGCGAGGACAAGGAAGAGCGCATCATGGCTGTGCGCCAGAAGATCCACATCGCCGAGACGCGCCGCACGCCAATTGGTCGGTCGACACATCGAGCTGCCCACCTGGTGACCATGGGGAAAGTGCAGAAGGCGATCGAGTCGTTGCCGTTCCAGGTGCAGCAGTTGGGGCACTACCTCTACCACCCGTGCATGACGGTCGTTCACATGCTCAACGCCGAGAAGCTGATCTGGTCGGATACTGACTTCAGTGCGCTCACCGACGCGAAGGCGGCGAAGGTGCACTGTCTGATCACCTGCGCCCTGCAGTCCTACAAGGCCGAGGCGAATGGCGGTGATGCATGGGGGCCGGCTCGAGTGTCTGACGCCATGATGAAGCTGTACGGGATCGCTATCCAGCCCAAGCACTGGGATCGCGACTGGATCGACATCTGGAATTTCCTGAGAAATGCCATCGAGGAAGTGGATATTCAGGCTCAACAGCCTGTGTGGCAGGTTATTCACGCAGAAAATTCAGAGGATGCGGCATAAAGGTGTTGCCATGGTGGGGGATTTGATGTACTTTTCCCACACTGCGCAACTTACTTACAGCGCAGGACCACTTCGAAACCTGGCCACAGCGCCGGGTTTTGTGTTTTTGGTCTCGGTCTTGGTATGCTCCTTGCGCTGCCAGATGGCAGTCGAACAACCGTCGAGGAGCGACCTTTGAGAAGAAGCAAAGCAGCGGTTAAGTTGATTCTGCAAAAAATTGGTGCGCTTCCAATGCAGGGCGAGGTGCTTGCATCGACTATTGCCCAAGAATACAGCAAGCCATATGCGCCAGAGGCTAGAGAGTCCTATTTCGCAGAAGCGATGTATGCAGCAGAGCTTTTGGTTAAAAACCGATACGTAGAGGCGCTTGGGGCCGCGGCCGTCAAAGGGACCGGGATTTACTACACTGACTACCTTTTTACCGAACTTACTTGGCTTGGCCATGATGAGCTTGATCGAATCGATCCGACTCAAACCAGTTAGAAATTTGTAGTTCGCCTAAAACCCGGCCTTCGTGTCGGGTTTTTATTGCCTCAAATTCAACCTTCCGGAGGTGCGCATGAAGCTGAAAGCCAAAAGCAATCTTCTGGATCGCGCCAGAACGGCTTGGGAGGCGGCCGCACGCCAAGTTGGCGAGACAGACTTCTCGCGCCATCCGCGCACCGGCGAGTATCTGCATCCCGGTGTCGCCATGGGTTGGCGCATCCATAAAAAGAATCTGTAATTTCACCTGTAGCCAGGACAGCCTTCGGGAAGGCTTGGACGTCGATAGCCGGATAGTGCGACGTACGGAATCAACACCGGCAGCCCGCGCACTCTTACCTCACCATGCTGTCGGGGTGGCGCGAGACTGGATCAGCGAGATCGATGCAAAGGGGCGTCGACGTTGAGAAGGCCTTTGGCCAACAGCTCAGAAAGACGAGCGCACCTATTCAGGGCCTCTGCACTTGCAGGGACTTTTTCGTTCTTGTCTCTGATAGAGTGGCACTTTGTCATCGCGGATGGGAATCGTATGTCGAAGTACCACATCAATGAAGGTCGTGGCTCCATAACCGGCCAGAAACTCTATCAGGTGTTCATCGGCGGGAAGACCATTGGCAATCCGTATCCATCCCGAGAGCAAGCCGAGGGCTATATCAAGCTTCTTGAGCAGCGTGATGCGGAAGCTGAGGCCGAGCGCCAGAGGGAAGCCGAGGCTGAGCTCCATCAGGAGGCTGAGGCGGAGAAGCAGCGGAAGAAAAGCAGATCAGGTCCGTCCTTCGGGATGTGACAATCCCAACACCAAGAGCCCGGCTTTTTGCCGGGCTTTTTTATTCCTGACTCCCTGACGGGGAGGAACCGAGATGCCAAACATGCCAGACAAACCAGACACATGGGCGATAGCGCTTGCGTGGTTGAGCCAGCATTCGCCAATCCTCTATGCGGCTGCGCTGTCCTGCGCCATGGCCGTGCTGCGGATCACTTACGGTGGCGGTACTCGTCGCCAGATGCTTGTGGAAGGCGCCATATGCGGCGGTCTGACCCTGACCATCATCAGCGGTCTGGACTTCTTCGGCCTGCCTCAGAGTATGGCCACCTTCGCCGGCGGCTGGGTTGGCTTCTTGGGTGTCGAGAAGATCCGCAACATCGCGGATCGGGTCACCGATTTTAAGCTGCCGACCCGCAAGGCTGAGTGAGTCAAGTTTAGGCGGACGCTTTAGCAATCCGCATTCAGCGGTGCCCCGTCGAGGCATAGCAAGCTCGCAGAGATTGTTGGTAATCGTTCATCTGGCGGATGTTTCGCTCGATTTGTTGAGCGGATTGGTTGTTGTTTTCTAAAAAGTTAATGTCGTTCCGAATGGCATCAATATCTCGTTTTAGAGGTGTGCAGCGGTCGTTCTCCAGTTCCGCCACGCGCGACTGAGCGGACGCGAGTAGCTCGCCTCTGACGTCGTAGGCGTTACTCCATTTTTCACTATTTGCGACTAATCGATCATTCGCCTCTTTATAGTCCGCGACACGCTGCACAAGCGTCCCGTTCGCAGCCTCTTGCTTGCCATAACCGACCGCAGCAACGACTACACCGCTTATCACGGAGAAAAGCAGTGAGAAAAAAGTAACTGTAAACCAAGAAGGGGATGGAGTCTGGTGGTTAGCTGTTTGAGTCATGGGTTCCTGCCATGGAAGTAATTCGGCCAAGGAGTTTAAAGCATGTGTAAAGGCTGCGCCGCCCGGCGCGCGTGAGCAGCCAAGTGGCTAATGGTTGCAGATGAGCGTGTCGGGCTCCTGACCGAGCGAACGACAACGCCGTCCCAACCAGGCCGGCCCGCGGCAATTTCGCTCGCATCCTTCGGATGGACTGAGCCGCGACACTTTTTCACACAACTCAAATTGTGTCGCGACACGCGACGAGGAGAGCGGCATGGATAACCAGCACCAAAAGATAACCGGCTACCGCGACCTGACCCAGTCTGAAATCGACGGTATGAACTCGATCAAGGCTCTGGAAGCCGGCGCCGGCAAACTGTTCAAACAGATCGGCCAGATTGAAGGTGTTGACCTTCGGCTGCTGGCGTTGGCCAAGACCAATCTCCAGCAGGGCTTCATGTGGTTCGTTCGCTCGATCGCAAAACCCGCTGACCCTTTCAGCTGATGAGCAACGTAACTCGCCTGCGCCACGCGCTACCCCTGAGCCAGGACATCAACAAGGTACTGACCGAATTGGATAGCGCGATCGCCAAGGCCATCGACGCGGCCAAGGCTGCTGGACTGCCTCAGGGCCTGATCGTCGCCGGGCTGCACGGGCACGCCCACGCACAGACCCACAACATGGTGAAGGCATGACCGCAGACATCCACGACATCGCTGATCAGCGCCCGCACCTGACGGTAACGGCTGAGGACGGTGTCCATGTTCTGCCCTGTCACTTGGTGCGCTCAGTGATCGCCGTTGAAGAGCCATCAGCCATCCTGACCGAGCCGGTAGTGCGCCGGATCATTGAAGAGTGGTTCCAGAGGGTAACGGCATGACCGCGAAGCTCGTTGAGTTCAAGCGTGAGGGCTGGCGCGACGCCGCCAAGACCCTGCGCAAGATCGCTGACGACCTCGATGCTGGTGTCCATCCGGAATGCACCGTAGGCGCCTTGACCCTGATCGGCCCGAAAGGGCAGGTGACTGTGTTCGGGCTCGGGCCTAAGTGCGACGACCTCCAATGCCTAGGTGCAATGCGCCTGGGTGAGCAGAAGCTGATTGATGTGCTGTCGGGTGGCGAATGATGTGTTGGTGAGTGCTCTATAGATGCACACAAATACCTCTGCTGCTAGGTGCAGAAATCTATCCTTAATCTAACCTCTAAACTGCCTATTTTAGGCGGTATGGGGAGATATATATGAAAAAGGAAATCTGCATGATGGCCACCTTGGCTATCCTAACTTGTCCGAAAGCTAGCGCTGCTTGGGAGTGTACTGAATCAAGCGTTGAGCCATATCCTGATATGAGCGCCTATCCAACAGCGGTGATAGCCGAGAAATCGGAAGATATAAAAAGAGGGCACGCAGACGCGAGTTTTTGGAAGGTGAACAAATTTTGTCGTAGCGTTTATAACTGGTATGAAAACCGTGCAAAGTGCTCTGAAGGGTACAAACTAGGAATTGGCCTTACTGGCGGTGTGTTTGGTATAGCAGGAGCAGTCATGGCTGCTGCTGGAACTGGTGGGGTAGCTCCCGGGATAGCTGCCGGGGTGGCAGGTCTTGTCAGTACCACCTTGGGCTCGAGCGAAAAGGGACCTCTGGGCACGGCCGCGTACGAGGCGCGAAGGGCGGCAGTCGGGCAGGCAATAGAAAATGGAGTGAAGTCATTCTCTGCCGCGAAGACAGCTAGTGAATCAAACATTGCTGCGGTCGGATTGCTTGCTCAATGCCCAACTCCGTAAGACATGACATCTCAAATGCCCGAGCTACAGACCCAGCCAAAACGCTGGGTTTTTTATTCTTAGCAGTAAGATAAAAGAAGGAGGCATTGGTGGAAAGGCCATTCCCTCCATCATCGGTGCTTGAGCTTTCAGAGCTATCGGCCTTCGGTATCCGCCTGATACCTGCTCCGGAAGTGTGGAAATGGCTCCAAACCGAGATCCTCGCCGATACCGGAAGCATCCACAACGAAGAACACGCCCATCTGATCGACGCGGATATTCGTGTGATGTGGGCGTCTGCCGCCTTCACGAAGAAGGGTCGCACGGTTGTAGGTCAGGCCGAGCAAGTTGCGTTCCGCGCCGGTGGCTGGCAGAAGGCTCGGATGGAACAGCAGATGCTGGATTGGTTCGGCGAAGTGCCGGCCTACATCATCACCTTGGCCGCGGACTACTGCGCTCAATGCAGTGACGCTGACTTCTGCGCACTGGTCGAACACGAGCTGTACCACATCGCTCAGGCGACAGATCAGTACGGCGCACCCAAGTTCACCCAGGAAGGATTGCCCAAGCTTGAGATGCGAGGACACGACGTTGAAGAGTTCGTCGGTGTGGTGCGTCGGTATGGGGCGAGCCCTCAAGTTCAAGAACTGGTGGACGCAGCAAACAATCCTGCTGAGGTGGGGAAATTGAACATATCGAGGGCCTGCGGAACCTGTCTGCTCAAGTTGGCCTGATCCTTGACAGGACCTTGACGGAATAAACCCATATGGCAGCCCTGAAAGATGAGGTGAAGCGGTTCATTGTGCAGGCGTTGGCCTGCTTTGATACGCCGACTCAGGTAGTGCAGGCGGTCAAGGAAACATTCGGCGTCGAAGTGTCTCGCCAGCAGTGCGAACAGTACGACCCAACGAAGCATGCCGGCCGTGACCTTGGCGTGAAGTGGAAAGCGGTGTTTGAAGATACCCGCAAGCGCTTCCGCGAGGAGACCGCCGAAATCCCGATCGCGAACCGAGCGTTCCGGCTCCGCGCCATGAACCGGTTTGTCGAGCGGGCCGAGTCGCTGAAGAACATCGGCCTGGCGATGCAGATCCTCGAGCAAGCCGCGAAGGAAGTCGGCGACGTCTATGTCAATCGCCACCGGAAGGATGAGCCAGACGATGAGCCGGCAATCCCGACGCGCATCCAGGTCGACGTAGTGGATGCGAGGAAGCCGAATGCCGAGCCTTAACGTTCCGCAGTCGCAGTTCCTCCTTTTGCCCCACAAGTTTCGCGCCTTCGTTGCTGGATTCGGCTCCGGGAAGACCTGGGTCGGATGCTCAGCACTGAGCAAGCATTTCATGGAGTGGCCCGGCGTCAACGCTGGTTACTTCGCACCGACATACCCGCAGATCCGCGACATCTTCTATCCAACAATGGAGGAGGTAGCCTACGACTGGGGGCTGAAGACCAAGATCAACCAGGCGAACCATGAGGTTCACATTTACAGCGGCCGGCAGTATCGCGGCACTGTGATTTGCCGGTCGATGGAGAAGCCGCAGACCATCGTCGGCTTCAAGATCGGTCACGCTCTAGTGGATGAGTTGGACGTGTTGACGTCGATCAAGGCGCAGCAGGCCTGGCGCAAGATCATTGCCCGGATGCGTTATAACCTGCCCGGGTTGAAAAACGGCGTAGATGTGACAACGACGCCTGAAGGCTTCAAGTTCGTCTTCCTCCAGTTCGTAAAGCAGCTACGCGACAAGCCGGCGCTAAAGGAAATGTATGGCCTGATCCAGGCCAGCACCTTCGACAACGAGCTGAACCTGCCTGACGACTACATCGCATCGCTGATGGAGTCGTACCCCGAGCAGCTGATCCGCGCGTACCTGAACGGACAGTTCGTCAACCTGACGTCCGGATCGATCTACCACGCTTACGACCGCAAGCTGAACCAGTGCTTCGACACTGTGCAGGCTGGCGAGCCGCTGTTCATCGGCATGGACTTCAACGTCGGCAAAATGGCCGCGATCACCCACGTCAAACGTGACCAAGGCCTACCGCGAGCCGTGGACGAGTTGATGGATGGCTACGACACGCCGGACATGATTCGTCGCATCAAAGAGCGGTACTGGGAGCACACCGGCAACGACTACAAGAAGACCTGCGAGATCCGGATCTACCCGGACGCCTCTGGCGACTCGCGCAAGTCAGTCAATGCCAGCCTCACCGATATCGCCATGCTCAAGCAGGCGGGCTTCACGGTCATCGCGCCGGCGGCCAACCCGCCGGTGAAGGATCGGATCAACGCCATGAACGCCATGTTCTGCAACGCGCAGGGCGAGCGGCGTTACCTGGTGAACCCGTTCACATGCCCGACCTACGCCGATGGCCTGGAACAGCAGATCTGGGCGCCCAATGGCGAGCCAGACAAGAGCCAAGGCAACGACCACGCCAACGACGGCGGCGGTTACTTCATTCACCGCGAGTACCCGATTATCAAACCGGTCACCGCTATCAAAATGGGATACGCCCGATGAGCAACGACGTTTCCTTCAAGCGGGCGGACTACATCGAAGTACTGGATCGCTGGTCGACCGTGCGCGATGTCTGCGCTGGCCAGCACCGGGTTGTCGACCGACTGCCTTACATCAATGCTCACGATAAGTCGCCGGAGAACGTTGATCGCAACAAGGCCTATCGAGAACGGGCGGTGTTCAAGAACGCCACTGGTCATACGCGAAACGGTTTGCTTGGTTTGGCGTTTCACAAAGACCCGACGTTGGTCGTTGCGAAGAAGATGGAGTACCTGCAAGACAATGCCAATGGGTCAGGCGTGAGCATTTACCAGCACTCGCAAGGTACGCTGGAAAAGGTGCTTGAGGCTGGTCGCCACGGTTTGTATGTCGACTATCACCAAGACGCCGGCACCGGTGGCCACTCCGTCATCCTGTCGTACTGCGCCGAAGACATCATCAACTGGCGCACGGGCATGGTGAACGGTCACAGCGTGCTGACCCTGGTGGTGTTGCGCGAGTCGCCGGAGATCGAAGATGGATTTGGTTTCAAGGTGGTCGAGCAATACCGAGAGCTTGCGCTTGAGGATGATGGTTTTGTTTGTCGTGTGTGGCGTCGGTCCGGGCCTAAAGGTGGCGGGCCATTGGCCGTTGTTCAGGACTTCAAGCCCAACGGCGCCGCCGGCCGCCTGAAGGAGATCCCGTTCACCTTCGTCGGCGCGCAGAACAACGATCCGAGCATAGATGAGTCGCCGCTGTACGACATCGCCATGATCAACTTGGGCCATTACCGGAACAGCGCCGACTACGAGGACAGCGTCTTCTGGTGTGGCCAGGCACAGCCATGGATTTCCGGTCTGGACGAACAGTGGCGCGACTGGATGGAGAAGAACGGCGTCTACGTTGGTTCCCGCGCCCCGATGATGTTGCCTGCCGGCGGACAGTTCGGCTATGCCCAGCCATTGCCGAACACGCTGGTGAAGGAGGCGATGGCCGACAAGAATCAGATGATGATTGAGCTTGGCGCCCGGATGGTCGTGGCCTCTCTATCTTCCAAGACGGCGACCGAAGCACGTGGTGATCAATCTGCATCGACGTCGGTGCTCGCCGGCTGCGTGGCCAACGTCAGCGAGGCTTACACCCGGGCGATCATGTGGTGCTGCACGTACATGGGCGTCAACGACGCGAAGGTCGCCTACCAGATCAATCAGGAGTTCGTGGAGCTGACGGCTGATCCACAAATGATCACCGCCTTGGTCGGCCTCTGGCAGAACGGTGGATTCGCCAAAGCGGATCTTCGGGCGTACCTGCGCAAATTGGGCCTGATCGCGCCTGAGCGCACAGACCAGCATATCGATGGCGAGCTGGCAGAGCAGGGCGACGGCTTGGGCCTGGACGATGAGGACAAAGTAGATGGCGGCAGACCAAGCAATCCTTGACGCTACGATTCGGCACGCTGTCTTCCTCGAAAAGCTTAAGGCTGGGGAGGTCGGCAAGTTTGCCCCCTTCTTGAAGGAGATCGACCGCTCGATCCGCGACCGGCTCACCCAGTCGGATCTGACCGAGTACAACGTGAAGCGGCTGGAGGCGCTGCTGAAAGAGGTCGACAGTCTGCTGCTGGGCATCTTCGACCGCTACAGCGCGCAATTGAACCTCGACCTGATCGACATCGCCAACTACGAGGCTGAGTTCGAGGCTACGAGCCTGGCCCGGTCAGCGCCGGTTGGAGTCTCGCTGGATGTAGTCGCGCCGACGGCAGCGGCTATCCGTACAGCTGTACTGACAAACCCACTCAGCGTTCGCGGCACCGGGGGCGGTAAATTGCTGAAGTCGTTCATCAAGGGTTGGACCAGTGCAGAGCGCGAGCGCGTCACCGGCACGATCCGGCAGGGCTTCTTCGAGGGGCAGACGAACTTCCAGATCATTCGCAACATCCGCGGCACGAAGTCGGCTGGCTACAAGGACGGCATTCTCGCTACCACCAACCGCAATGCCAGCACCGTCGTGCACACCGCGATACAGCATGTGTCGTCTCAGGCGCGCATGGAGGTGGCCAAGGCCAACACGGACATCGTGTCTGAAGTCGAGATGGTCGCCACGCTGGACAGCAAGACCAGCCAGCAGTGTCGGTCGATGGATAAGCGACGGTTTCCGGTCGATTCTGGGCCGCGGCCGCCGTTTCACCCGAACTGTCGCACCACATTCACTCTGCTGACAAAGCTCAGCGAGATGTTCGCGAAGGGCGCAACACGCGCCTCGGTGGGTGCTGATGGCGGACAGCAGGTCAGTGCTGACCTCGATTACTACCACTGGCTTCAGCAGCAGCCCGCATCGTTCCAGGACGTGGCAATCGGTCCCGTGCGGGCCAAGTTGTTCCGTGAGGGCGGGTTGACGGTGGAGCGCTTCGCCGAACTGCAGCTTGATCGCAACTTCGCCCCGTTGACTCTGGTGCAGATGCGCGCTCTAGAACCGTTATCATTTGAAAGGGCTGGTCTGCTAATCTGATTGTTTTAGCGCTATATCAAGGAAGGTGTCGGATGCTGGGTAAACTCCAAGGACAAGAGCAAGAAGACCTTTTCAATGATTTTGTGCGAGCTTTTGGGTTAGCAGGATTTCATAGTTTTGTTGATCGGCTGTGGAATCAACGCAATGCTATTTTCTGCATTAAAGTGTTTGCCCATTCCCACCAGTATAAGGATGATATTTTGCTGGTGCTGGCAAGTATTCGGAATAATAGATGGTTAAGATTGCACGTACGCGAACAAGCCCACACTTTTATTTCAGCCGTCTCTGGTAGCAAAGAGGAAGTTGAGGCGCGACGCAGCTTAATTGCGATCACAGACCTTATATGCGAGTTCGCTCAAGATGATGAAACACTTGAGACATTAGAGATGTATTTAGAATAAACGATTATGAATATAACCCGCTTCGGCGGGTTTTTTTATGCCTGCAAAACGGGCGAAACATACCCAAGGGGTGCATCAACGTGGCAGAAGAAAACGAAATCGACCTAGAAAACCCGGCAATCAAGGCCGCTATCGCGACTGCCGTTGAAGCCTCTGTTACCGGGCTGAAAACCAAGAATACAGAGCTGCTGGGAAAGCTGAAGGACACCTCCACCAAGCTAACCCAGTTCGAAACCCAGTTTGAAGGCATCGACATCGACGCCGTCAAAGGCTTGCTCAGTCGTGCCGGCCAGGACGAAGAAACCAAGCTGCTGACCGAGGGCAAGGTGGACGAGGTCTTTAACCGCCGCACCGAGCGCCTGCGCGGTGACTACGACAAGCAGTTGAAGACCGTCACAGCGCGGGCCGAGAAGGCCGAGGCATTCGCCGCCAAGTTCCAGGGCAAAGTCCTGGGCGATTCGGTGCGCGGTGCAGCGCTCAAAGCCGGCGCACTGCCGGAAGCAACCGACGACATCATCCTGCGCGCCAAAGGCGTGTTCTCGCTGAACGAAGAGGGTGAAGCGGTCGCCGTTGATGAATCCGGCCAGGTCATCCTCGGCAAAGACGGCAAGACCCCTCTGACCCCGCTCGAATGGGCGGAATCTCTGCGCGAAAGCGCACCTCATCTGTGGCCAAGGGCCTCAGGGACACAAGCCCCGGGCGGGGGTGGCGGCCAGGCTGCATTCAAGCGCTCCGAAATGACTGCTGAGCAAAAGCGCGACTACCAGCGTAAGCACGGCCAAACCGCATATCTGCAATTGCCCAAGTAAGGGGATCCACCCATGGCAACGACTGTGAACAGCGACCTGATCATCTACAACGATGAGGCGCAAACTGCATACCTGGAGCGTGTCCAGGACAACCTCGATGTGTTCAACGCATCGTCCAATGGTGCGATCGTGCTCGACAACGAGCTGATCGAAGGCGACTTCCGCAAGCGCTCGTTCTACAAGATCGGCGGTTCGCTGGAGCACCGCGACGTTAACTCCACCGGCAAGGTGACCGCGAAGAAGATCGGCGCTGGCGAAGCCGTTGGCGTCAAAGCACCGTGGAAGTACGGCCCGTACCAGACCACCGAAGAAGCGTTCAAACGCCGCGGCCGACCGGTCGACGAGTTCTCGCAGATCATCGGCGCCGACGTTGCCGACGCCACTCTGGAAGGTTTCATCCAGTACGCCACTGCTGCACTGCGTGCCTCGATCAGCTCCAACGCTGACATGGTGGTTTCGGCCAACATTGAAACCGACGGCAAAAAGACCCTGACCCGCGGCATGCGCAAGTTCGGTGACAAGTTCGGCCGCATTGCTCTGTGGGTCATGCACTCCAGCGCTTACTTCGACATCGTCGATGAAGCGATCGCGAACAAGGTTTACGAAGAGGCCGGCGTTGTCATCTACGGCGGATTGCCAGGCACACTCGGCAAGCCAGTGCTGGTGACCGACACTGCGCCCGCAGATGTGATCTTCGGCCTGCTGCCAAACGCTGTGCTGATCACCGAGTCTCAGGCGCCGGGCTTCCGTTCGTATGCGGTGAACGATGAGGAGAACCTGGGTATCGGTTACCGCGCTGAAGGCGCCGTCAACATCGACGTTCTCGGCTACAGCTGGAAGGAAGCTGCTGGTGGTGCGAACCCAACGCTTGCCGCCGTGGGTTCGGCTGCGAACTGGGTCAAGCATTCCAACAGCAACAAGGTGACTGCTGGTGTGCTGATCAACCTGACTACTACGCCACCAGCCGGCGGCTGATACCGGCCCAGACAGCGGCCAGCGATGGCCGCTACGGAGATATTTATGGAACTGGTTTATTCCACTCAGAATTCGGACTTCGATCCGGAGAAGCGGTACCGCAATCCCGCGCACTTTGATCAGCCTGAGGCGGGTGTAACTCATGCAGTTGTGATTGGTGACTGGCCGAAGGTGGTCGACGCTTATGAGGCGCAAGGCGTCGACGTCTCGGTGTTGAAGCCTTTGATCAGCCCGCCGGTTGATTCGGGTGATGCCGACGCTATTGTCGGCCTGGAACAGGACAACGCCACGCTGCGCGCCGAGCGTGACGGCATTCTGCGACTGATCGACGCCGCCGAGGGGCAATCGGATCTGGAACACCCGGGCGCCGGCGAACTGCCAATCCGCTTGTTCGGTGCGCTGAAAGCCATTCATGAAGGTTTCGAAACACTCACGGGTGAACGTGACAACCTGGCGGGCGAGGTTGAATCGCTCCGCGCTGAAGTCGTGCGTCTCAAGGCAGCAGCTGAGCCGGTCGACAATGCCGAGAAGATCGCAAGCCTCAAGGCGCAACTCGACGCCGCTAATGTGCCGTATCGAGCGAACGCTTCGGTAGAGTCGCTGGAAAAGGCAGTTGCTGACCTACAGCAGGCGTAACAATCCGGGTGCCCGGTAACGTGGCATCCGATCCAGAACACCACAGCGAGCTGATTCATGACTCTCATCATTGAGGACGGTACCGGCAAGCCTGACGCCGAAAGCTACGCATCCGCCGAAGACCTGGCCATTTACGCCGTGAAGTTTGGCGTGACCATCCCGGCAGATGTGCCAGTACAGGAAGCGCTGCTGCGCCGGTCCGCGCTGGCAATGGATGGCATGACGTGGAAAGGGCGAAAGTCTAACAGCGAACAGGCCCTGTCCTGGCCACGCCGCGGCGTCGAGCTGGATTACGAGCTCAAGCCCGACAACTACCTGCCGGCGCGGATCCAGTACGGACAGATGGCGCTGGCTGCCGAGATCCACACTGACGACGTCGACCCGATCGAGAAGCGCAAAGGCGCGGTAACGCTTGAGCGTGTCGAGGGCGCGGTAACCCGCGAATACGCGACGATCCCGAACACCAGCGGCCGACTATTGCCGGCGGCGCCGGATCGGCCGAGCGCCACGCAATTTGCAGATTACCTACAGAAGCGCGGTCTGTTCGCAGTGCGCGCATAGCTGAAACGGAGCCACCATGGCCTTCTACGACGAAATGGCCGTGATGGCTCTGGAGATGATCACAGAGTTCGGCCAGTCGGTGACTATCAGCAAGACTCAGCCGGGCGAGTACGACCCGGATCTCGGCGGCGAAGCGCCAGGCGTGCCCGTCGAGCAAATCGCCCAAGGCATCCTGCTCGACTTCACCGGCCAAGAATTCCAAAACAACAGCCTTATCAAGCAGGGCGACAAGAAGCTCAAGATTGCCGCGCAGGGCCTGTCCTGGGTACCGGGCTTGCTCGACAAGGTTGTCACTCAGGACCGTACTTGGGCCATCGTCCCGCCGCTGAAAGAGGTCAACCCTGCCGGTACGCCCATCTTGTATGAGCTGCAGGTGCGGTCGTGAGCCGGGCAGGTGCCGGCCAGTCCGGTAGCTTCGCTATGAGCCTGGCCGAGTTTGCCGCCCAGACCAGCGAAGCCATCGACGCGAGTGTGCGCGAGATCATCATCGAGGTCGGCAGCAGCCTGATCCGCATGTCTCCTGTCGGTAACCCGGAGATCTGGGCGCAGAACGCGATTGCGACCGAATACAACAAGGCCGTCGACGACCACAGCAGCGCTTTGCGCAGTGACCCAGCCAACCCCACGAAGGGCGGCAGACTGAAGAAGGGCCGCAAGCTCAACGACGGCATGGACATCAAGGCGCCTGAAGGCTACGTCGGCGGCCGGTTCCGCGCGAACTGGCACATATCTCTCGGCGTGGTCGAGAGCGTCACCTTCGACGAGGTTGACCCGAGCGGCGCGGAGACTACCGCGGCGCTGGTAGCAGCAATGAGCGACTTCACCGCCGGCCAGATGGCCTACATCATCAACAACTTGCCCTACGCGATTCCGCTGGAGTTCGGTCATTCGACCCAAGCTCCTGGCGGCATGGTCCGGGTAACCGTGGCTCGCTTTCAGCAGATCGTGCAGGAGGCCATCAGGAACAATCAGGTATGAGTCACGCACGCGCCCGTCAGTCCATCGAAACGAAGCTGGCCGCATGGTCGGCTGCGCGTCCAATACGAGTGGCCTATTCGAATCAGCCATTCACGCCAAATCCATCTGAAACCTATCTCCGGGCCTTCCAGCTACCAGCCAGCACCACTTGCCGTTATCTCGGCGGGGACGCCTACGAATACGCCGGTGTTTATCAGATCAGCATCGTTTGTCCATCTGCCCAGGCCATGGCCACCGCAGAGACGCTTGTTGAAGAGCTGACCCAACTCTTTCGCGTAGACACGCCACTGGCCCGCAACGGGTTCGATGGCCTCATCACGGAACCAGTAGATCAAGGGCCAACAATCACAGAGTCGGCGACCTACACGGTCCCGGCCAGCTTCACCTACGCAGGTGTCGCAGACCTACCGCCCGCTGGGGCATAACCTACCGCCGTCAGGCGGGCACTCAAGAGGAAACACACCATGGCCGCACGCTTCCCGCTGCCGAACGGCGCTGTGCTGGAGATTGCCAGCATTATGGGATCCGCCGTCGCTTTCACTGCCTTGACCAATGCGAAACCGCCGGTCGCTGCTTCTGTGGGGCACAGCATCGAAAATGGCGACGTTTTGCTGATCAACTCCGGTTGGGCGCTGATCAATGACCGCGCAGTAAAGGCGTCCGGCGTCACTGCCGATGCTTTTGCCTTGGCTGGTCTCAATACCATCAACACTGACAAATTCACTGTTGGCGCAGGTTCTGGCTCAGTGATTCCTGTGTCCGGATGGACGCAAATCTCGAAAGTTACGTCCTTCACATCCTCCGGCGGTGAGCAGCAATACCAAACTGTTGGCTACCTGGAAGATGACGACGACAAGCAATTTCCAACCAACCGCAACCCGACCACGATCACCATCGTGGTGGAGGATCAGCCGACCGCTCAATACGTCGAGACTGTCGAAGGCTTCGACGACACCAAAGAGCTGGCCGTTGTACGCATGAAGTTGCGTAACGGCGATCAGATCCTCTACCCGGGTTATGTGAGCATCACTCCTGATCCAACGATGGAGCGTAACAACGTGATGACGCGAACTATCAGCATCGGGCTTTCGGCTCGTTCGCTTCGTTACTTGGCCGGCGCATAAGGACTCCCCATGGCAAAGATCAGGATCGCCCAGAACCCTACGTTCAGGGCACTTGTGCACATCCCTGTCGTTGGGTGTGAGCCCGAGGCAATCGAGTTCACCTTCAAGTATCGCGATCGCCCGGCACTCGCCGCGCTGTTCGACGAATGGAACCTGAAGGCGAAGGAAATGCGCGAGGGGTTCGGGGAAGGCACCACATTGTCAGATGTCGTTGCTGCCGAAACCGAATATCAGGTGCAGCAGATCAAGGACCTGGTCGCGGGCTGGGGCTTCGATGACAAGTTCGACGACAAGAGCATCCTTGCCCTTGTGAAGTCATGCCAAGGTACTGCCGAAGCGGTAGTGAATGCCTACCAGAGCGCATTCAATCAGGCCCGGCTGGGAAACTGAGGGCAGCAGCCGCAGCGTTGTACGAAAGCGGGCCATCTGCTGAGCAGTTGGCAATCCTCGGGCTGACGGCTGCCGATTTGTCGGGTGACGATGTAGAGGTCTGGCCATGCAACTGGCCGGCCTTTCTCCTGTTCAATCGAATGTCCACGCAGTGGCGGGTCGGCACCGGTGGCCCGATCGGTCTCGATTACAACTGCATTCGCGACGTCGCCGAATTCCTCGGCATCAAGAAAAAGAAACTCGCTGAAATCTTTCCTGACCTGCAGGTGCTGGAAGGCGAAGCCCTGCGCGTGATGGCGGAGGAAAGGGAAAACAGCCCGTAACCACGGGCACTTATTCAAGGTGAGTCGATGAACATTGCAGAACTCGGCGTCAAGATCGACTCGGCCGATGCGATCGAGGCCAAAACGAGCCTAGATGAAATGGCGAAAGCTGGCGGTCGGGCCGAGCAGTCCGCCGTTTCGCTGATGAACGAAATGCAGGCGCTGGAGAAATCGCTTTCTACCAACGCCAAGACCACACAGGACCTTGCCAAACAGCGCGATGCATTGGCGAAGCTGACCAAGACCGGCGCCTATGGCGAGGCTGAGGCAGCGAAGATCTCTGCGCAGCTCGACAAGCAACAGGTAGCGCTGGCCAAGTCGACCATGGATGAGCAGAAGGCGCTGAATAGCCTGCTGGGCGCCATCGATCCCGCCCGCTCCGCGCTGGCGAAGCTGGATACGCAGGTCGAGCAATTGGGCAAGCATCTGGACGCCGGCCGAATTAGTCAGGACGAGTACAACACCGCCCTGAGCAAGATCGATAAGGACTACGACAAACTCAACAGAACCACCACCGGCTTCGACAAGCTGCGACTCGGCACGCGCCAGGCACAGGAAAACGTCGTGCAACTGGGGAATGCGCTGTCTTCGGGAGACTGGGGTAGCGGTGTTCGCGCAGTTGCGCAATTGGGTGCCGGTGCGGGCGAGGGTGCGGCGGGGCTGCTCGCAATTCTTGGTCCGCTTGCGCTCGCCGCCGCTGCGGTGGGTGGGCTAGCATACGCCTTCTACAAGGGCAGCGAAGAGCAGGACAGCTACAACAAATCGTTAATCCTCACCGGCAATTATGCCGGTGTGAGCGCCGGGCAATTGGGCGACATGGCCCGTCAGGTCAGCGCAACCGTTGGTACCACTGGCCAAGCCGCAGCCGTGCTGGCTCTGCTTGCCGACAATGGCAAGATCGCCGGCGAGAGCTTTACGGGCATCACTCAAGCCGCGGTGTCGATGCAGGAAGCGACCGGCAAGGCAGTGAGCGAGACGGTAGCGGAGTTCGCCAAGCTCGCCGACGATCCGGTCAAAGCCTCTGCCGCACTGAACGAGCAATACCACTACCTGACCGCGTCGGTTTATTCGCAAATCACCGCGCTGGAGAAGCAGGGCGATCATGCCGGCGCCGTGAAGCTGGCCACCGAGTCGTTCGCTGATGCAATCAACGAGCGCACACCTCGAATCCTCGAGAATCTGAGTTTCTGGGAGAAGGGCTACAACGCCGTTGCTCGGGCTGCTGATGGATTGAAGAATATCGGGCGCAGCGATATCGGCGCCGATATCGAGCAAGCCCAGCGCGACTTGGCGAGCGCTCAGGCAGGCAATGTCGGCCTGTTCCAGAATAAACAGGAGATGATTGATCTCTACCAGAATCGTCTCAACATGCTGGAGGATCAGAAGGCTGCCGAAGCCGATATCGCCAAATGGCAAGGAGAGCACGCGAAAGCTCAGGGCGATGCCGTCTCCTCAATGGCGAAGGTAGACGCACTCACCAAGTCAGCGTGGACGAATGAGCAGAAACGTACCGACGCGATCAAGGAGTACAAGCGGCAGCTCGAAGACATCCGCAAGGTAGCCCCCAATGACCCGCGCCTGAATCAGGCCGCGATCGATAAGAACCTGGCGAACATCAACGACCAGTTCAAGGATTCGAAAGCGGCCGGGTCGCAGGTTGATCTGACCAGTTTCAACAACGCCAAGAACAACCTCGCAGCCATCAGCGAAGAGTACAAAAACGCCCAGAAGGAACTGGACGCCGCGCAGAAGGCCGGACTCGTTTCTCAAGTTGACTACGCCTTGAAACGCGAAGCACTGATCGGCAACGAGCGCGACGAGGTAACCGCAGCCTACGAGGCAGAGATTGCCGCACTGGAAGCCGCGAAGGCGAAAAAGACCACCTCTGCCGCCCAAAGCATCCAGCTTGACCAGAAGATCGCCGATGCGCGCGCCGGCATGGTCAAAGCGCAGAAAGATGCGGACAGCCAGCTCGAGGTTTTGGCCACAAACGAGACCGGCCGCCTCGCCCGACAAGAGCGTGCGATAGCGACCTACGTTCAGGCCTTGGCTCAGCAGCAGCGAGCGTTGGAACTGGCGGGGCAGCGCGCCGTGCTTGGCGTCGGACAAGGCGATCGCCAGAACGCGCTCAACAATGAGCTGAATAGCCAGCAGGATCGGTTCGCTCAGCAATCACTGGAACTGGCAAACCAGAAGTCCGATCCGTCGCGGAACATGTCGGAGGAGGAGTTCGCTCGGAAGTCGCAGGCCCTCGCCGATGCGAACAAAGCTGGCACCGACCAAATCCGCCAGAACTACGCGGACGTGGAGGCGGCGCAGGGTGACTGGACCAAAGGCGCAACGTCGGCCTGGGCCAACTACCTGGATTCGGCGAGCAATATTGCTGGCCAGACGAAGACCCTGTTCGGCAACGCCTTCAGTTCGATGGAAGACGCGGTCGTCAACTTTGCCATGACCGGGAAGCTGTCGTTTGCTGACTTCACCAAGTCGATTCTGGCGGATATGGCGCGGATCGCGACCCGTCAGGCCAGTTCGGCGTTGCTGAGCAGTCTGGTTGGTGCGGCCACCAGTTACTTCACTGGCGGAGGTGGCGGGAATGGGCTGGCGGCTGGATCAGCAGGTGCGACATCGTCGAATCTCGGGGCGTCCTCGGCGGGTTACTCCAGCAACTACTTCCCGCAAGCGCTCGGCGGCGCCTGGTCGTCCGGCGTGCAAATGTTCGCCAATGGCGGCGCCTTCACCAACAACATCGTCAGTTCGCCAACCGCTTTCGGGATGGCTGGAGGCCGGGCGGGCGTCATGGGTGAGGCGGGGCCGGAGGCGATCATGCCACTGACCCGGACTTCCAGCGGCAAGCTGGGTGTCCTCGCGGCCGGCGGTGGCTCCGGGACTGCGATCAGCATCAGCGCGCCGGTCACGGTGGTGACGCAGGATCGAGGCTCCGAAGGCATGCAGATTGACCAGCAGGCCCTGTCGAGAAACCTGCAATCGCAAATGCAGGCCGTGGCCGAGAAAGCCGTCGCTGACTCTTGGCGCGCGGGCGGTACCAGCTTCCGAAACGCAAATGGGAGGGCCTGATGGCCATCGAGAAATTCACCTGGCCGACCGAGCGGGGGGAAACGCCCGATATCAATTATCGGGTGCGTACCTCGAAATTCGGAAACGGCTACGCGCAGAACGTCGGTGACGGGCCGAATAACAAAGAGGACTCGTATCCGGTCACCTGCGTAGGCCAGGAGGCCGTGGTGGTGAAGATCATGGAGTTCCTCGACCGGCACGCTGGGGCAAAGGCATTTCTCTGGACAACGCCGCTCGGCGAACTCGGACTGTTCACCTGCAAAAATCCCGCTCCCACAGCAATGGGTGGCAGGGTCTTTAAACTCACCGCCACTTTCGAGCGGGCATTCCAACCATAAGGGGCAATCATGCCGCTGATCAGTGATATCCAAGTGCTCGAGCCTGGCAGCGAAGTGCTGCTCTTTGAATTGGACGGCACGGACTACGGCGCGGACGTTCTGCGCTTCCACGGGCACGCGATCCCGCACACGGCGGCCGAGCTGATTGCCGCCGGCGACAATGCAGACCAACTCCCGGCGAAGGCGATCTACTGGCAGGGCGATGAATACAGCGCCTGGCCGATGCAGATCGAAGGCATTGAGGCGAACGGGGATGGTACGGCGGTTCGGCCCACGCTTTCGGTCGGCAACGTAAACGGGCGCATCACGGCGCTTTGCTTAGCGTTCCAAGACTTGGCCGATTTCAAACTGACGATGCGCCACACGCTCGGCACATACCTTGATGCAGCGAACTTTCCGGGGGGCAATCCTACGGCGGATCCGACTCAAGAGACGATTGAGGTTTGGTATGTCGACCAGAAGATGAACGAGGACGGGGAGACCGTCAGTTGGGAGTTGGCCAGCCCGGGCGACGTTGGCAATGAATCAATCGGGCGGCAGGCCACAACCCTTTGCCACTGGTGTCTCACCGGCGGCTATCGCGGGCCGAACTGCGGGTACACCGGGCCATACGTCACGAAAGATGGCGTCATCACCGACAACCCGGAATTAGACGAGTG
Source organism: Pseudomonas sp. VD-NE ins (assembly GCF_031882575.1). NCBI lineage: Bacteria > Pseudomonadati > Pseudomonadota > Gammaproteobacteria > Pseudomonadales > Pseudomonadaceae > Pseudomonas > Pseudomonas sp. VD-NE ins. The sequence goes on along the minus strand of NZ_CP134772.1, from coordinate 3,474,779 downwards.
CGACGCCACACTAGGAAAGGGCTGCATCCCGCGCTTCGGCGAGGGTAATCCGTTGCCGTTCGGTGGCTTCCCGGCTGTATCCCTGATCGCAAGGAGCTGACATGCGAAAGCACATCTTGAATGCGATCCAGGCGCACGCGGCAGCCGAGTACCCGAAAGAGTGCTGCGGGTTGCTGCTGGCGGTGGGTCGAAAGCAGCAGTACTACCCGTGCCGCAACGTCTCTACTGAGCCGAACGAAGAGTTTCGAATCGACCCGGAGGAGTACGCAGCGGCCGAGGACGTCGGGGAGGTGATTGGTGTAGTTCATTCGCATCCGGACGCCACCAGCAGGCCGTCACCGCGCGACCTGGCCATGTGCGAGGCGACTGCGTTGCCTTGGCACATCCTGAGCTGGCCCGAAGGCGATCTTCGAACGGTCATACCGTCCGGCGAGGTGCCGCTACTGAAGCGGCCTTTCGTGCACGGCGCGTGGGACTGTTGGCAGGTCTGCGCGGATTGGTACAAGCGCGAGTGGGGGCTGGAGTTCGAAGCCTTCAAACGCGCCGATGGCTGGTGGGAGAGCAAGGACAACACCAGTCTGTACGAGGCGAACTACGAGGCCGCCGGCTTCTACCGCGTCGACCAGCCGCAGCGCGGCGACATGATCGTGATGGAAGTGGGGCGCACGGTTTACCCAAACCACGCCGGGATTTTCCTAGGCGCTGATCCGGCTTTGCCCGGTGAGGGCGCAGCAACGTTCGGCCCCGGTCCGTTCCTGCTTCACCACCTGTATGGCAGGCCGTCCGAAGTCATCGTGTTCGGCGGTCCGTGGCATGAGAGAACACGCCTGATACTCCGGCATAAAGATGCACAACCAACCACCTGATGCGGCACGGCCGCGGGAGCAGGAAATGGAAGTCACTCAGAACTACGTATTGAATATTCGAGATTTATTTACTGCGTCCTGCGGGGCGCTGCGGGGTGCAGAAGTTGTGATCTCTGTCCTCGACGACAATATTGAAATCGACCGTTTGAACTTCAAGGGCAAAGTCGGCCCCGGCGGTGATGGCCATAGTCGCGGCTACATTGGAAAGCCTGGGCTAAGAGCCGAAATCACCTTCGGCCCCGGGACCGTTACGCTCACGAATCTGGCTTAGGAAGTCCAGACGAAATCATCTGTTCCTGGCTTGTGCGATCCGTGATGTACCAAGTAGCCCTCTCCAGCATTATTCGCTGCGGATCTTGCCTCGTCTTCGCTTTGATAAATGCCAATAAAGCTCCAAGGCGCATTGCGGACAACACCCCAGCCGAGTACCCAGCCTTCATTTTCTGGATCTTTTGGCAGCTCTTTGCTCATTTCACTTTCCTTGCGTTATCCGCGCCGAAATTGGCGCAATCCCAGTCCTTGGGCTTGCAGGCAAAGGACTGGGTATTTAAAAGCAATCAGCACTGTTTGATTTGCCTCCAAGTGGTCTTCGTTTTCTTCACGATCCTGATTTGTTCTTGTCGAACTTCACGATCTTTTGCTCGCCTAGGCGAGCGATATCTGGAGGGGATGGTTCTTGTGAATCCATGTCCAAGGCGACTGGCTTCTTGAAGGAGCGTCTCAACAAACGTTTTCTGGGATAACCACCACACTTCTAGCGCGAGCGGCGGAGCCATGTAAACGAGTTGGTAAAAGACTCGACTTGTTGAAGAAGTCGTTTGAAGCGCTATTAACATGACTCCCATCGATACGATTGCTGACAACATGAACGCTCCGAAAAGCGCGCCTTCTTTCTGAAGCTGTCGCTGTACAGCGAAGGCATCGACACGAATCGCTTTCGCCTTTTTCAGCTCTTTGCTGCGAGACTTTCGAAGGGCTTTCCCTACAAAGCGCTGTGCGGGAACGAAAGCTTTTTTGAAGCCCCAAAAAGCCAAAGCGACAAGAACAGGGAGATACAGATCTTTGTAGCTAGGTAAATCAGTAGCGAGATCCATACCGGATCCTTCAAAAGAAATAAGGCATAACGCTACTACTTATGGATCCAATTTTGCCACTGGCATTCCATCCACGCTGGATGCCCGGACAGTGCCGCGCTACAGTACTCTCCTTTCCCACAGGAGTGACCTGGATGAAATTGATCGTAGGAGCGTTGGCGGTAGCGCTGTTGGCTGGTTGTGCCTCAATGAGCGAGCGTCGTGCTGACGGGCCATGGAAAACATTTAACAGTAAAAAAGATGCTAATACTGTGGCCGAATGTGTTCTCTATGGCTGGCAGAATCAGTCCATAGCTGGGGCGCATTACGACGTCTTTGTACAGCCGCTACCTGATAGTGGTAAGACAGTCGTAAGCGCAGGCCAGATTGAGTTTGCGGATTTTAAGAACTCTTCAAATGGAAGCCGCGTTGAATTGTATTTCACGTCTGGACTGATGGATTGGCGTAAAAACCGACGAGCCGAAGTTGTGAATAAATGTCTTTGACAGGGCTGCCTTCAGGCGGCTTTTTTTGTTTGGAGCATGCCGCAGCGTTCGGTTTTTCCCCGCTCTTTACACCATATGTATGGACTAGCACCTGATGTCATAGTCTTCGGCGGGCCGTGGCTCGACAGAACACGGTTGGTGCTGCGCCACAAGGACGCGCAGTGATATCGTGGGCCATTTTCCACAGGAGTGACCTGCATGAAATTTATCGTAGTGGCGTTGGGGGCAATGCTGTTGGCGGGTTGTTCAACCCCGAGTGATTTGAAAAAGAATCCTCCGTCCATTAGCGCAAGCTCGAAGAAGTCGCCTAAACAATACGCTTTGTGTGTACTGCCTAAATGGCAGGAGTCCCGCTCAGCATCGACTATGTCTGAAACTGAGAACGGCTATCGCTTAATCGTGGCAACAGATATCTCGGCTGATGAAGTGCTTGAAGTAACCAGCGTCGGCTCGGGAAGCAAGGTGTCCCTCTATCAGAGAATGCCGTGGGCAAAAATGGTGGGACGCGGAGCGATTGAGGACGCAGTCCGAGACTGTCTGTGACCCGACTAGATCAACAAACCGCCAAATGGCGGTTTTTTTTCGTCAGGAGTAAATATGTTATGTCGGCGACAGCTTCCAATCCATTGATGACAACCATCCTACTATCGGGGCCGCTGGCAAAACTGTTCGGGCGAACTCATTATCGAGAACTCGGAACAAAGTCAGTTGGTGAGGCCTTCAAGGCTTTGAAATGCACGCTAGATGGTTTTGATAAGGCGATCAAAGACCTAGATCTACGCGGCATGCGTTTCGCGATTTTCCGTAATAAAAAGAACGTCGGCGAGAAAGATTTCTCATTGGGAGGTACTCACGAAATTCGTATCGTCCCAGTAATTACGGGAAGCAAACGCGCAGGGGTATTCCAAACGATTATCGGGGTGGTGCTGATCGCGGCTTCTTTTTTTGCTGGCGGGGCTGGGCCGAGTCTCTTTTCAGCCGGTGTTGGTCTGACAATCGGTGGCGTCGTGCAGCTCCTGAGTCCGCAAGCGACGGGCCTGAAGCAAAGCGCATCCCCCGAAAACTCCCCGTCCTACGCCTTCGGCAGCGCCAAGAACACCACGGCCAGCGGCAACCCGGCACCGATCTGCATCGGCGAACGCCGGTGGGGCGGGATGATCATCTCTGCTTCGATCCTGGCTGAAGACAAAGTGTAAGCAGGTCAGCAACACATCAACCGCCCATGAGGCGGTTTTTTTATGCCTGGAGGAAAGCATGGGCGCAGCAGCACAGATCGACATCAGCGGCGAGAAGGGCGGCAGCAGCAAGCCGAAGTCGCCAACCGAAGCCTCCGACAGCCTGCGCTCGACCAACTTGGCCAAGCTGTTGATCGCCGTGGGCGAGGGTGAATTCGACGGCGTCCCGACCGATTACGACATCTATCTGGACAACACGCCAATCCGCGATTCCAGCGGCAACTACAACTTCCCGAACGTGAAGTGGGATTGGCGCCCGGGCTCCGTGGATCAGACCTACATCCCCGGCATTCCGGCCGTGGAGAATGAGACATCGCTGAACATCGAACTGCGCAGCGATACCGCGTGGGTGCGGTCGATTACTAACACTCAGCTTTCTGCGGTGCGCATGCGACTGGCCTGGCCGGCACTGCAACGGTCCGACGACGAAGGCAACGTTGGCGGGTACCGCATGGAGTACGCCATTGATGTGGCCACCGACGGCGGCGCCTATCAGCAGGTGCTGGTGGATGCTGTCGACGGCAAGACCACCACGCGCTACGAGCGCTCGCGCCGCATTGACCTGCCGGACGCCACTACCGGCTGGCAGATCCGCGTGCGCCGCCTGACTCCGAATCAGAACACCAACAAGATCGCCGACACCATGCTGGTGGCCGGCTACACCGAGGTGATCGACGCGAAGCTTCGCTACCCGAATACCGCGCTTCTCTACATCGAGTTCGACGCTGAGCAGTTCACCAACATCCCGGCCGTCACCGTCAAGTGCAAGGCTCGCCGCTGGATGGTGCCGAGCAACTATGACCCGATTCAGCGCACCTATACGGGGACGTGGGACGGCTCGATGAAATCGGCCTGGACTAATAACCCGGCGTGGATCACCTACGGCATTTGCACTGAAGAGCGCTTCGGCTTGGGCAAGCGCATCAAGCCGTTCATGGTCGACAAGTGGGAGCTGTATCGCATCGCCCAATACTGCGACCAGCTGGTGCCGAACGGATTAAGCGGGCAGGAACCACGCTTCCTCTGTGACATGAACCTGCAGGGGAAGGCCGATGCCTGGTCGCTGCTGCGCGATATCTCGGCGATTTACCGAGGCATGACGTACTGGGCGCAGGGACAGTTGGTGATGCAGGCAGACATGCCGCGAGCGCAGGACTTCGACTACGTCTTCACCCGGTCCAACGTTATCGACGGAAAGTTCTCCTATGGCAGCGCTTCGGCGAAGACCCGTTACACCCGGGCGCTGGTCAGCTATGACAACCCGGCGAACAACTACGACACAGACGTCATCCCGTTTTCTGACCTCGATCTGCAGCGCCGGTATGGTGATCGGCCGACCGAGCTGAGCGCCATTGGCTGCACACGCGCATCTGAGGCCCAGCGCCGTGGCAAGTGGGCGATCTTGAGCAACAACCAAGACCGCACCGTGTCGTTTAAGACCGGTATGGAAGGTGTGATTCCGCTGCCTGGCCATGTCATCCCGGTTGCCGATTCGCTGCTCGCTGGTCGTGAAGTCGGCGGCCGGATCTCGGCAGTGGCGGGGCGGGTGATCACACTTGATCGCGATACCCAGGCCAAGGCCGGCGACCGGCTGATCATCAACCTGCCGGGTGGCCGCGCCGAAGGTCGGACAGTGCAGAGCGTCAACGGCCGCGCCGTGACCGTCACAGTTGCCTACAGCGAACCACCGGTTGCGCAACTGCAATGGGCGCTCGACGCCGATGATTTGGCAATCCCGCTGTACCGCGTGCTGCGCACCAAACGCACGATTGAAGGCGACTACGAAATCAGTGCGTTGCAATTTGAACCGAGCAAGTTCGCCTATATCGATACCGGCGCCCGCTTGGAAGAGCGGCCGATCAGCGTCATCCCGATCACCGTTGTTCCAGCGCCGGCGAGCGTGACACTGTCGTCGACGTCGTCGATCGTGCAGGGTCTGGCCGTGGCCACCATGACCATAAGCTGGCCCGCCGTGGACGGCGCGGTTGGCTATGACGTGGAATGGCGCAAAGACAGCGGTAACTGGATCAAACTACAGCGCACAGGTATGACCAACGCAGACGTGGTCGGTATCTATGCCGGTGCCTACGTGGCGCGGGTGCGTGCGGTGAGCGCGTTCGACATCACTTCGCCATGGCGCAACTCGATCCTGACGAACCTCAGCGGGAAGCAGGGGCTGCCGCCCGCACTGGCGTATCTGAAAACGATCAGCAAGGTTTACGGCATTGGTCTGGAATGGGGGTTTCCACCTGGTGCGGAAGACACCCAGCGCACGGAGATCTGGAACAACAAGATCAACGATCTGGCTACTGCTGTGAAGTTGGCGGATTTCGCCTATCCCCAATCGAACCACGAAATGCAGAACGTTGTGCCGGGCACCACTCTGTTTTTCTGGGGGAGGCTGGTCGATCGCATTGGCAACGTAGGGCCATGGTACCCAGCAGTAAATGGTGTCAACGGGCAGGTGAGCATCGACCAGTCTGAGTACGAGCAGTATTTCCTCGGGAAAATCCAAGAGTCAGCCTTGGGAGAGCAGCTTTTCAAAGAGATTGGGAAAATCTCTGGCGATGGCGAAGGTTCGGTCAATGAGCGGCTTGAGCAAGCCAAGCAAGAGCTTGAAAACCTGATCGGCGAAATCACCGATGCCATGGTCTATGACCCGGCGAAGCCATACGGAAAAGGCGAAATAGTGCGGTTGGATGGCCGGCTATTTTCAGCCATCAAGGCTGTGCCGGCCGGCACAACGCCGCCGAATGCTGAGTTCTGGTACGACATGGGCACCATTGCCGAAACCACCAATGCGATGGCCTTACAGATCCAGCAGCACACGACGCTGATTCAAACCATCGATGGCAAGGTTTCCGCGCAGGCGTCAACGATGCAGGCCCTGCAAGCGGTGTGGCGAGAGGATGACGGCACTGGCGCAATGAGCGAGGCGCTGAAGGCATATCACAACACGGCCAGCATCGTGACAAATGAGAAGGTAATAGCGGAGGAGAAGCTTGCGTCAGCAACGCGCTTCACGTCCATTGATGCTGCGGTAGGGAAAAATGCCGCGAATCTCTCAACACTGGAATCTGCGGTTGCAACAGATAAAGAAGCCACGGCGCAGCGCATCGAGACCATCTCGGCTACCGCCAACAACGCCACCGCAAAAGCAGAAACCGCGAGCACCGCCGTTTCTGGTTTGAACGGCAAAGTGTCTGCGCTGACCACCATCAAAACGTCCACCACTGTGGGAAACAGAACAGTGATGGCTGGCCTCGCCATCGGCGTGGAGGGTGAACAGCAAGAGTCGCAGATCCTTGCGTTCGCTCAACGTTTCGCGATCCTTGATGAAGTGAGCGGCCAAATGATTGCGCCATTTGTTGTACAGAGTGGCCAGGTGTTCATGAACACCGCAATTATCAGCCAAGCCTTCATCAAGGATCTGGTCCTAGGCATGACGCTGCGTTCGGCAACATTAAACGCTCAAGGCCAGCCGCTGTTGGAAATCAACATTCCAGCCGGGACATTGACACTGCGAAGCGCTGGCTCTGGAGGTTCGTCTCTTCTCAATAATGATGGACTTGCGGCATTCGATGCAGCTGGAACACTGCGAGCCAAATTCGGGAGACTTTCATAATGGAATATGGATTGGGCACGTGGAGCGCACAAGGACTTCCGGAGATTGACGAGAACTCATTCACTGTCAGGTTGGTATTGTCAGTGGTGGTGACCTTTCCTAACGCAAAAGGAACACAGGACTTTGCTGTTCCCGGCTGTAATCCAAATAATGCAATCGCGTTTATCCTGCCAATAACAACACCTACGTCAAATGATAGACAGTTTGAGACTGAAATGCTGAATGGTGTCGCGCGCGTGTATAACTATACGCGCATGTTCGACGCCAGTAATACATCAGCAGGTTCTATGCGGTTGTTTGTTGTGAGGTTTCGTTAATGACCTATGGTCTGAGTTTTGTCAATAAAGACAATGAAGTTGTCCTGGATTCGGAATATGCAAGGCTGTGTGTGATTTTCACAGGGCGATATTCGCCGAACTACGGCCCCGGTAATTATGGATCCGTGGTCACCTTCCCAACCCCTATAACCACCATCGAACAGCCCTTTATTTTCATCAGACCGGATACTGTTGACGGGATGGCACAGTTGGGCGGCGCCGCTGGCTTGATAGGTAGCCCCGGTAACTGGACAGGTTTTTTGACGGGGATGTACAACCAGATCGGGTTTTATCCAAACGGCAGGTATATCGTCGCTTCGTTTGGTGCTCAGTCGATTGCAGAATACGGCGTCAGACTTTTTTCTGAAACTGCCAAGCCTATTTTCGATACCGGTACGCCGAGCGTATTGTTTACTCGCGCGTTCCAAAACTGGACTTACGTGATGACCGGTCGAGGGGCGCAGGGCGAATATATTAACTACTATACTGTGCCGTTCGATTTTCCTGAAAATGAATATTTGCTGGCTAACTCCTTTTCAACTCGGATGTATAACAGCGATAACGTTGGTAGAGCTCTTTATTCGTGGTGGGATTTCAAAAATAAGGCGCTATATGCGGTAACTGTCGCATTCTCAAACCCGTATGCATTCTGGTTGCCGGCGATGTTTGCAAAGCTCGGCTGATACAGCTGTATTAATTTAAATTGCATGTTTGGTACTTTGCCAAAGAGGGGTAGCTATGCCTTGGCTTAGAGGCGGGACAGTTAATGTTGCGAACGGATCGACGACGGTTATTGGTGTGAATGCAGACTTTGCCGCAAACGCAAAGATAGGTGACGCCTTCGTTGGGCCGGATGGTTTGAATTACGAAGTAGGAAATGTTGCTAGCGCGACAGTTATTTCAATTATACCGGCTTACAAAGGCGCAACTGAGAGCGGGGCAACATACGCAATTATGCCGGTTCAGGGTTATCCGAAAGCGTTGGCCGATGCGTTTAATAACATCAACCTGCAGTGGGGAGGGAAACTCGCGGCCCTCGGCACCACGGGTAACTACGAAATCCTGCCATTGACCAAGGGCGGTGTCGGGGTCGCGACGAACAACAACTCTGAATTGCTTGCTGCTATTGGTGCTATGCCTGTGGTGGGTGGCGCCTATACGCCCATTTTCAATTCGCTTCGTGTGGTGACCGGGGCAGTACCCTCGGGCGGTGGTGGTTTCCTAGGCTGGAACGAAACCGGTAATGGCAGCGGTATGTCTGGCGCAGTGTCTTTCACCTGCAACCAAGGTGGCGGCAGCGGCGGTTTCAGTTGGCGAACCGTCAACCAGGCCAATACCGCCGGCGGCCCTTTCATGACCTACTCGTATGCAGGCGTGCTGAACGTACCAGTGGGTCTTCAGCTTGCTGGGCGCAATGTCGTGGAGAGTGGGTCGAATGTCAACGGGACCTGGGTTCGTTTTGCTGACGGGACGCAGTTCTGCACGTGCACGACCGGTGCGACTACGGCGACTACAGCACAAGGGAATGGCTGGATGAGCCCCGGTACCGTCTGGACGTTTCCTGCCGCGTTCGTGGCTGGGTCAGAACCGGTATTCCTCGGGATGCCCAACACGGGTAACGGCGTCATGACCCAAAATGCACCGCCGACACCAACCAGCGTGAACTGGTCGCGCATGGCTTTCTACAACGATTCCACCGGTCGCGCTTCGCGTCTGTTCGCAACCGGCCGCTGGTTCTAAGGAGTACTTCATGATCATCAAGCTTTCCCCCATCCGCATGGACGGCGTCATGACGCTTTCCAAGTCTGGCGACGCGCTCACCATTGACGGTGAGACCTTCGACTTCACTGCATTGCCGGACGGCGCGACATTGCCGGCCGAAGCCGTAGGATGCCGGCGGGTCGAACTCCCGGTTGAGCGGGTAAACGGCCAGCTGGTTATCACTTTGTCACTTCCAATTGCCGTGGACGCCGGTGAGGCTGCGTGCTTTCCGGTCGATATCGTCAACCCGCCAGACGGCGAAGTGAGGCTGCCGGAATGAACATCGACTTCAGCAAAGTGATCACCGCCGAGCAGCGGAAGTCTGAGCAGTTTCAGGCCGATTTCGAAACAGCCCGTGCGCAGCGCCGTGCGGCCTATCAGGCGGAGTCGGATCCGCTGCGTTTGGAAATCGCCTATGACGCACTCAGTCAGGGACTGGAGCCGGACTATTTGCCGTGGGTCGCCTCAGTAGCGGCGATTAAAGCGCGGTACCCACTGCCGCAAGCCAATCCGGCGTGATCGAATCAAGAATACCCGGCCGCCCATGAGGCGGTTTTTTTGTGCTTGGAGATAATGATGACTGCAACCGAAAAAGATCGAGACATCCTCGCGCGCACGCTGTGGGGAGAGGCCCGCGGCGAAGGAACTGCCGGCCAGATCGCCGTGGCCTGGACGATTCGCAACCGCGTGTTTGATGGGAGGGAAAGTTCGTGGTGGGGTGAGGGCTACGCTGGCGTTTGCCAGGCAAAGTACCAGTTCAGCTGCTGGAACAAGACAGACCCGAACTATCAGTTCCTGATTGGCGTGAAGCAGATTCCGTTCCGCGAGCTGGCGCAGTGCCGGATCGCGGCTGACCAAGTGATCGACGGGAAAGTGCTGGATCCTACCGGCGGTGCCACGCACTACTACGCCACCAGCATCAAGGCCCCGGCCTGGGCGGCGAAGGCAAAGCAGACGCTCAAGTTGGGTGGTCACGTGTTCTTCAGGGATGTGCCGTGATGGTCGTACCTTGGAAAGCGGTGGGCGCGCTTGCGCTGGTGCTCGCCGGCTTCGGCAGCGCCTGGCAGTTTCAGGACTGGCGTTATGGGCAACAGTTGGCGGAGCAGGCGAGGCTGAGCGCGGAAACCCTCAATCAATTGACCATCGCTGCAGCTACCGCCCAACAGGTCGAGCAGGACAAGCGCCTGGCGCTCGAGCAGAAGCTTTCGGCCAGCGAGAAAACCCACTTCGAGAAAATGACCGATGCCCAACGTGACCAAGATCGCCTGCGTGATCGCCTTGCCACTTCTGATCTGCGGCTGTCAGTCCTCCTCGACGCAACCGACGTTGCCAAAGGCTGCGACATGCCTGCCACCGCCGGCGCCCGCGGCGTGGATCATGCAACCGTACGCGCCCGACTTGACCCGGCGCATGCTCAACGAATTATCGACATTACCAACACCAGCGACCGGGGGTTGATCGCGCTGCAGGCGTGTCAATCGTATGTTAGAAAAATTTTTGAATCTGATTGAATGGGCGGAAAATTCGAAAAATGGCTGTCCCACGAGAGAGTTAATCCTTTTTTGCATGAGCTATTGTTGGGGACGATGAGTGACCTTCAGACTCGCTTTTGATAATGTGCGGTGCCGTCACATACAGCGGACAGAATGAAGGTGGCGACCTACTGGCTCAGCGGGTTATCGAGAAGTGGGGCGGCAAGGAAGATTTAACAACTTCGGAATAAAGATGAAGCGAATTAGCGCAGAACATAGGGATATAAAGCAGGCCGCCGGCGAGGCTCGATGGCTTATACAACTGCGTCGAAAAAATAAAAAATATATTGCAGGGAAAATTGCACCTGTACGTGCGTTGATTGACAGAGATGTTTTTATTGCCCCCAAATACATCTCTATTTATGAATTTGAAAGTAGAGTCAGTCCGTATAATGAGACAATGGAGTTTCTACATCAGATTCGCAAGAAGTACCGGAACCGAAATTGTGTAGTTGATTTTTCCCGAACAGAGAAGATTTCTGCAGCAGCGTTAGTAGTGGTTTACGCTGCAATTGAACTCGCAGGCGTCGGCCGGTCAGGCAAAGCTAGCGTTTCTCTCTCTCTCAAGTCTCCTGCGGTTAATAATGCAATAAAATCTAGTAATTTGCATAAGCTTATAAATGGATTTGAGATTAAGTATGCTCTTACTAGTTCTAGGAATATGCCAATTGTGTCGAGTGTTGGTAGGGAGCAAATGGATGAAGTCGTAGATTTTATCCAGCGTCGAATATACGACGGTCGAATGAGCCCAGAGCAGGAGCACGTCTACGGTGATGCGGTATCTGAAACTATTAATAATGTAAGGTTGCACGCCTATCCCGGAGAGCCCAACGAGAATAAACGCTGGTGGCTGATGTGTAGCACTTTCGGGAAGAAATTATACCTAGCGATATATGATTGTGGTGTGGGGATACCGAAAACTGTGGTGAAACAACCGTGGTTCTTCCCGCTTCTGAAATTTACTGATCCTAAGCTTTATGATGACATGACTAAAGATATTCCAGATTTCGAGAGCTCAGGTGTTAAGATTTTTGATGCAGTGCCCACTAGAGTTTCTGATGAGAGATTGATTTATTTTTCCATGCAAAATGACGTTTCTGGAACCCGCCAAGAAAAGCATGGTCAAGGTAGCAAGAGTATAAAAGCACTTGTTAACGATACGGATGGTGGTGTTTTGTGGGTGTTTAGTAATAACGGTCTTTATACGTTTAATGAAGACGGGCAGCAGCCAGGTGCGTCTAAGCTGAAGAATAAGTTCCCTGGTACCTTGGTCCAATGGAATATAGAATTATGAGTAAAATTACAATTAGTGTCGTCAAGGATTTTAGTAAGCGTCCATATGGCAGATATCCTGACGACGGGGAAGGTTGCGGCCAGTACTTTCGAGAAAGAATTCTCGCTCCTAAGTTGCGAGAGTACGACGAGGTTCACGTGGAACTCGATGGTTATAATCGTTATGGTCGATCTTTCTTGGATGAGGCGTTTGGTGGACTAATCCGCGAAGAAGGATTTACTTGGGATGAGTTGCAAAGAAAATTAACTTATTCACATTCTCTTGTTAAAAGCATTGAAACGCTAATCAAGGATCGAATTGACGCTGCAGGTGGTAAGGATAAATGAATTTTCAAAACCTTCCCGGTCAGCTAATAGTTTTATTGGTTGGGTGGATGTTTACCATTTATCTTCAATACAATGCAAACCGAAGAGCTGAGGCTCTGAAGCGGAAAGATAAAATTATCGACCGATTGGATAACTTGTCATCGTGGGTAGAGGATGAAGTTACAAAGGGGAATTTCGATGCGAGTAGAGCGGAGGAGGCGTATACTGGGTTGATGCTGGAACTGGAACTGCGTGTCAATCAGTTAAATGGCCATGTTCGAACATCTTTGGTTGATATTGCAATGGTCGGTGCACTAAGAGATTTGGACTTCTTCAAAGAGTCTGGTCGAGATGAGCTTAGTTACAAGGCTAGAGCTTTAGCATCTCAGATAGTGGAGAAAATAGAACTTGGGTGCGATGAGCTGTATTTTAGCAGTTCCGCACTAAGCCGAGTCAATAGGTTTCTGTATGAACTTAGTGGTGTAGCGTTCGGATTACTATCAATCTTTATTTTTACACTATTGATTTGGGCTTTCAGCAATCTGTCTTTCGGATGATTGTCGCAGTCATGGCGCTCAGCAGTCGCGCTGCAAAAAAATTATCGTACCACTTTTTGTACCATTCCTTCTTTTTTGGGGAGATTCAGGGGCTGAGGGCCCCCTGAAGCCCTTTAAAACCTCCATACCACAAACGCCAGCAATTCTGCGCATCTCTTGCTTTGAACATTGATCTTTCAGCGTAGATACGTCGGCGCCGGCTTCTTCACAAAACCTTTCCCGGCGCAGGTCGAGCAATCGTCACGCACACCAAAGCGATCGAGACAGGCGGGGCAAAGGCAGAAAGCGGCCGACTCAATATGAGGGCGCACCTTTTCAAAGACGCGGAGATCCCTTTCTTCATGCGCGACTTGCGCTGCATCTATAAGCGCTCGATAGGCGTCAGCGTCAGAGAGAGGTGGGTGGGTGATGCCGACGATCATTCGTTCGGTCTCTACCAACTGATATCGGCGACCATTCATTTCCAGCACCAGGCCTGAAATCAGCCCAATCTTCCGAGAAAGACTCAAAGTCAGCCGCACACCATCAGCGTCAGAGTAGACCTTGCCGTCATAGGCGAAGGAAGCGCCGCGCGGTTCATCACTTTCGAAGTTGAAGATTGACCGGCTGATAGTGCCCAGCAGATTCCCGTTGTCGATCTGAACGACGTCATAGGTAGAGGCGCCGCGGTAGTGCCCGGGCGAGTTCTGCAGCTCCTCGACGGCTTGCCAGTACGCGGCGTCTGCCATTTCGTTCATGTCGAATTGCTCAAGCTGGTCGATCAGGCCCTCATCGCGGAGCGTAGCTGCCATCTCGTGGAGGGTTTCCCGATGCCCCTCTGGGTTTTGCATACGGAAGTCCTGATCGTCGAGAGTCGCGCACCATCGCTGGAGCCGTAGGTTTTTTGCCTGGTCGAAATTCATGTTGCGGGGTTCGCTGTACAAAAGCTGTATGCATGTACAGTAATTTAAACGAGGCAGGTGGGCGAGGGTGAGGCGACGAACTGCAGCGGTGCGGCTACTTTCAGCCAGAAGCGGATGTTTGCAAGCGACCGCTACCGGCCAATAGCGGTCATCCTTCACCGGTAGGTGTCGACCCATTGCGGCCATTCGCAGGAGCCACCAAAATCGGAGGACTATTGATGGTGAGGTGACGCATGGTGAGGATTGAAGTATCAGAAGAAGCCGACTGGAAGCTTTTCGAGGACGCGGCCCGGGTTCTTGAGAAAGGGCTGGGCGGTTGCTGGAAAGAGAGGCTCGATAGCCCGGACCAGCGCTATTGGGATCTGGTGGTGGATGAACACACGCTTACCCTGCACCTTGAACACTATTTAGGCATTTCAGTGGTCATTCCCGATGGCGCAGATGAGATCGCTCGAAGAGTATGTGCGTTGCTCAAGCAGCCTACGCGCGGGTAAGCCCGCTCTAACAAAGATAACAACAGATCTAAATGGCAGCTGTGGGTCGATTGCTGCCTGTAGGTACCGTCAGCTTTTTTGGCCGATTGGCGCCTGTCGCGAAGTGCGGTTAATGACCCATGCGAGACATCACTTCACGGGCCACTGGTGTAGATGAGCAAGGCTATGAATGCTGCGAATGGAGAGATCAGAATCAGCGCGCCGACGACAACTGCCCAGCCCCAGGCAAAACCACTTTCTCCCTTGAAGCGGCCGCCACTCAAGAGGCTCAGTACGTAGACGCCAACACGATGAGCTATCAAATCGAAAATGAAGTCCATTTGACCCTCACGCCTCCTAGTCGTATTCCTAGATATCTCCGAACGGTTCTGACTGTCTATTCGTCAGTCGGGCGTCATCAGCACTGCAAGCGTCATCTTGATGAACTCTTCGTTCTTGTCGATCGCCCAGAGCGCGCCGCGCACATTCTCGGCGACGTCTGCCGATCCGCGTTGTTCGACCCAGTTCGACAACTCCATGATGGCGGCTTCGAGGGCGAGTTGGTTTTCGTTGATTTTGAAGAGAAGGGAAGGGAGCAGGTCGGAGTTGGGCATTTTTGGTTTCCTTGGCAGCCAAGGAGTCAGCGTAGCACCGTGTTACATGAAGAGTGTTTTAACTATTGGCAGGACGCCGGAGAGGGGAAAACTCGGTCGAGTTATGGAACGCGTCCACAAACGTTATGGAACGCATTCGGCTAGGCGGAGATTTTTCAGGACGCCAGAAACGACAAAGCCCTGAATAATCAGGGCTTTGTCGTACATAAGATGGCGGAGGCGATGGGATTCGAACTCATGGACCTGTTACAGTCGACGGTTTTCAAGACCGTTGCCTTAAACCACTCGGCCACACCTCCGTTGCGTTGCGGGCGCCATAATACCTGAATGAAACACACTGTCAAACTCTCTGCATGGCTTGTTACAGAGCGTCTGTTATGATCTTTGCGACTGAACGTTTCAAACCAACAGGAGTGTCGCCATGCGCGAACAGGATTACGCAGTTAATAACAGCGTGCAGGCTGAGCAGCTAGAGGTTAGCCGCGTCCTGCGCAACACTTACGGCCTACTGGCTCTGACCCTCGCATTCAGCGGCGTCATGGCTTTCGTCGCACAGCAGATGCGTGTTGGCTACCCGAACATTTTCGTGGTGCTGATCGGCTTCTACGGGCTGTTTTTCCTCACCAACAAACTCCGTGATTCCGCGTGGGGCCTGGTGTCCGCTTTTGCGCTGACCGGTTTCATGGGTTTCCTGCTCGGCCCGATCCTCAACCGTTACCTGGGTATGCAGGGCGGCGCTGAAGTGGTCAGCTCGGCGTTCGCGATGACCGCGCTGGTGTTCGGTGGTCTGTCGGCCTACGTGCTGATCACCCGCAAGGACATGAGCTTCCTCGGTGGTTTCATCACCGCTGGTTTCTTCGTGTTGTTGGGTGCAACACTGGCGAGCTTCTTCTTCCAGATCAGCGGCCTGCAACTGGCGATCAGCGCAGGT
The DNA here is from genome assembly GCF_031882575.1 of Pseudomonas sp. VD-NE ins. Lineage (NCBI taxonomy): Bacteria > Pseudomonadati > Pseudomonadota > Gammaproteobacteria > Pseudomonadales > Pseudomonadaceae > Pseudomonas > Pseudomonas sp. VD-NE ins. The sequence continues at coordinate 3,458,788 of NZ_CP134772.1, read as the reverse complement.
TTCGTGCTGTTCTCTTCGGTGTGCATCCTGTTCCAGACCAGCGCCATCATCCACGGCGGTGAGCGCAACTACATCATGGCGACCATCAGCCTGTATGTATCGATCTACAACCTGTTCATCAGCTTGTTGCAGATCTTCGGCATCATGAGCCGCGACGACTGATCGTTATTCGTTTCAACAAAAAACCCGCTTCGGCGGGTTTTTTGTTGCTCGCCGAAAAGCGTAGTGGCCTTTTACATACAAAATGATCTGAAAATAGTGGCGTCTTTTTGGAAATCACCTACACCTAATTACCAAGGAAGAGCAGTAGCCTGATCGACAGGAGTCGGTAACCAGCACCCCTCGTGTAATTCCTGCGTCCCTCGCATTCACTTCCCTCGCTGTTGATCGCCAGGCCTTTCGGTCGAGAGCGACTGTATTCGTTCGTCCAGTAAAAACCGGGAGGTGAACCACGCCAAATGCCATGCACCGTGACCGTATCCCGGCGAAAGACCGGGACCCTGATACCAGAAAAATAATGGAGGCCCTGCCATTGCGGGCGTTGTCCCAATCAAGGAGATCATCGATGAACCAGCCCCAAGGAAAACTGGCTGTACTGGCCGTCACCACCGCGCTGTTCAGCGCGTCAACCTTCGCCGGCGTCTATCCTGACTTCGGCTATCAGCCACCTTCAAGCCAATACTCTGGTCCACTGTTCGAGTTGAGCCAGAGTTACCCGGCAACAGCGCCGAAAGTACCGCTACCCGGTTTTTTCAAGAATCTACCGACCAAGCCAGATAACAATTTTGAGACTTGGCGTGCGTACATGGAGGAAGTCAAAACCTATTGCCTCGAAGGCAACGTCGAGGCTGATTGGTACGTGCAGAACAATAAAAAACGTCAGTGGTATCACATGCCGTGGCAGCACTATGGCCCGCTGGGACGCGAAGGGATTCACGGCCTGACCAAAGAGGCGCAGATCCAGGTCAAGCAACTCGCCCCCACGCAGACCGCTACTGGCCAGACATACGCGGTGGGCATCTATAACGACATCGGTGCCTATACCATCGGAGAGGTCTGGAAAGACCCGAACAACCCTGATCCGAAATACACATCGGCACCCAACAGCTTCCCCGACGGCACCGTAGTCTGCAAAGCCCTGTTCGCCGATATTGATCGCAGCACCGTGCCGTTCCTGGTGAACCCGGTGTTGTGGAAGGGCTACGTCACCGAAACATTCACGTCGGCCAATCGCAAGGTCAAAGATGTCGCATTGATCCAGATGGATATCGCCGTGCGCGATAAGCGCATGAGCGCCACTGGCTGGATCTTCGGCACCTTTCAGTACAACGGCGCGAAAACCGGCAAGCCTGGCTGGGACAACCTCGTCCCGGTAGGGATCATGTGGGGCAACGATCCGGAAGAAATCGGCAACGACTTCACCAACCCGCAACCGACGCAGACCAAGATCAATCCCGCGTTGCAACAGACTGCGATCAACGCCAAGACCCAGGAATTACCGCCCACTCACCTGGGCTGGAACGGTCGCCTCAATGGTCCGGTGGACAACCCCAACAGTTCCTGCCTGAGCTGCCATGCAACCGCCGAAACGCCGCAAGTGGCGATCATGAATCCAACGTTCCAGGCCAATGCGCCGAAGCCGGGTTCGCCTGAATGGATGAAGTGGTTCCAGAACATTCCGGCCGGCCATGCTTTCACGCCGGGCACTCAAAGCACTGACTACAGCCTGCAATTGTCCGGCGGTCTGGTGAATTACTTCGAGTGGAAATGCGACATGAGCGGCATCTACGCTGACGGCAAGAATGCGTGCAGCAAAGCGTCGGACGTGAAACTGAAAATGCTCAATTCCACCAACAACGCCACGCCGCAGCCGTTGCAGAAAGTCATTCGTGACCCGAGCCTGCAGCAACTGCTGGAGTAACAAGCGAAAAGCCTGCGCACGTTTCGGCGTGCGCAGGCTTTTTTCAGTTGATCAGGATGCTGCCATCAGTCTGCTGTTTGTAAATGGTGTAAGGCAACAACAACGTGTCGAGCACCCCGGACGCCACAGCATCAATCGCCCAGCCGGGCAGGGCGGCGTTGTACTTGTTACCTTCGTCTATCGGCGCATGCAGACTGCAGAAGTCATACATCACGCCGCTGTAGATCCTCGGCACCGCCCCGCAATAGGATTTGTTCGATCTCAAATCGTCCACGGCGACCTGGTCGTCGCGCATGACCGTTTGCACTGTCCCGCAACCACTCAACACTAATGCGCTCAGCATCATTGCCTGAACTTTCATACCGCCAATCCTTCGTCGGAAAAAACTCAATCTACGTCAAACGTGTTGAAAAAGCACTTAGGCCATCGGTGGCAAACGGCGCTTGACCGGCGTCTTCTTGACGATCGCAGTATTGGTTTCCGCAAGGGTATTGAGGCGGTCGAGCAGGGTGTCGAGCTGTTCCATCGAGCGCACATGCAGGCGAGCGATGAAGCAGTCCTCGCCCGTTACTTTGTCGCACTCGGTGAATTCGGGAATTGCCAGGATCTGCCGCTCGACTTCCTGCAATTGCCCCGGCAACGGGCGAACCCGGACGATCGCCTGCAACTGATAGCCGAAGAACTTTGGATCGATTTCTACGGTATAGCCCTTGAGCACACCGCGTTCCTCCAGCCGGCGCAAGCGTTCGGCCACACTTGGTGACGACAAGCCGCTGATCTGCGCCAGCGCCTTGAGCGAACGCCGCGAATCCTCCATCAATGCGCCGATGAGGATCTGATCAATGTCATCCGTCATAAAAAACTCCTGTATTAGGCGATCGATGAAAACCACCCGCGATAAAAAAGGCAGATTGCGAGTTTAGCCTGCTTTTTGCTCTGGAGCGCCGCAGGGACGCCTTGGCATACTTTGCTCAATTGTTGAGGAGATTGATGATGGACAAGACCCTGCGGCGCGGCTCATTCGAAATGACTGCCGCCATGCTCATATCCGGGACGATCGGCTGGTTTGTGCTGGTCTCCGGGCAACCGGTACTCGACGTAGTGTTCTGGCGCTGCGTGTTCGGCGCTGGCACCTTGTTGCTGATCTGCGCGGCATTCGGTTTCCTGCGCCCGGGGATTCTGACCCGCACGACGTTCCTGCTTGCAGTGCTCAGCGGGATGGCGATTGTCGGTAACTGGGTGTTGCTGTTTGCCTCGTACTCCCGCGCTTCGATTGCCATTGGCACAGCGGTGTACAACGTGCAGCCGTTCATGCTGGTCTGGTTGGCGGCACTGTTTCTTGGCGAAAAGATCACCCTGCAAAAGCTGTTCTGGCTGGCGATTTCATTCATGGGGATGTTGGCGATCGTCAGTGCCCATGGCACTCAGGGTGAAAGCGGCAACGACTATCTGATGGGGATTGCGTTGGCGTTGGGTGCGGCGTTTCTCTATGCGATTGCCGCGTTGATCATCAAGCGCCTGACCGGCACGCCGCCGCATCTGATCGCGCTGATTCAGGTATGCACCGGGATTTTGCTGTTGGCGCCGTTCGCGCATTTCAGTGCGCTGCCGCAAGCGCCGAGTGCCTGGGCCAGTCTGGTGACGCTGGGCATCGTTCACACCGGCCTTATGTATGTGCTGTTGTACGGCGCGATTCAGAAACTGCCGACGGCATTGACCGGCGCACTATCATTCATCTATCCGATTGCCGCGATCTTCGTCGATTGGTTTGCGTTCGGCCATCGCCTGGAAACCCTGCAATGGCTCGGCGTGGCCGCGATTCTGTTGGCCGCCGCCGGCATGCAACAGGGCTGGGGCCTGAAGAGCCGGCGGCTGGCTGCGCAGTAACCCTCAGATGTTCCAGTGCGGTGCGCTTTTCGCCAGGCGCTGGCGCATCTCGCCGATATTCGCCGCCAGTTGCCGGGTCAACAGTCGGTAGCCATCCAGCGTGCTGTAAACCGGCGCATCGAGGTTGGCTTCCGGCAGTTCGAGCGGCTTCTCCAGACGTTGCGAGGCACCGGTTTTCAACGCCCGGGCCATGCCGATCAGTTGCACGCGAATCTGCCGGTGCTCGGCCTTCAGCGCAGATTGCAGATGCGCCATGGCTTCTGGATCGCTTGCATCCGGTCGCGTGTTGCCAAGGATCTCAAGCGTGCTGATGCACATACGCAGGTTGCGCTGAATCGCATCGAGTTCGGTCATGGAAATCTTCACTTCCTTGGACACCGACGGCATCAGCGAGCGCAATTGCACCATCACCGCGCCGAGTCGGCCCATCAGCTTCAAATGCTCATCGGCGCTGACCGGTTGGCCGCTGATGATCCGCCCATACACCGTGGCGCAATCGCGCAGGGCATCGGCGAGGTTGTAGCGCCACGAATACACCGCGTAGAGCGGCAGGGCGAAAGAGAAGGCCAGGGCGAGGGCGATGCCGATCAGAATATCGACGCCGCGCCACAAACCATCGGTGATCGGATTGTCGCCATGCCCGGCGACAATGAACACGGTAATCGCCGAGAGCAGAGCAGTGTAACCACCCTTACCAATGGCGTGATAAGAGAAGAAACCGCAGACCACCGCCATCGCAAAATACGTCAGCCACGGCATGCCGAGCCACGCCTGCTGCGCCACCAGCAGCAAACCGACGCCGGCACCGATCAAGGTGCCGGTGGCGCGTTCGGCGGCTTTTTTGCCGATGTTGCCGTGGTGCTGCAAACCGCCGATCACCACCAGCATGGTTACCGAGGCCCATTCGCCGTGGGGCAGATTGATGCCGGTGGTCAGCAGGATCGTTGCCAGCAAACCGAGGGCCACGCGCACCGCATGGATCAGCCGCGCGTGCCGGTAACGTCGATAAGGATCAAGCAACGGACGCAGGACACGACGCAGCAAGGGCGGAAGTCGATGGGTGCTGTAAGTACTCAGTGCGGGCCTCTCGTGATTGGGTTTCAGGTCAATGGAAAGGGAAAATGTAATTCATCCATGCTGCCATACGCAGGAGGATTTTGCGCATCGTGCCAATGTGGTGGAAGTGCTGACTGTACAGCGCGGCCTGCCCGTAAGCACCGCCCGGCATCAGCTTGCTGTACTGGGCGAAGTCCGGATCGGTGATTTCGATGATCACCGGCACTCGCCCGGCCGGCGGCGAACCGGTATAGCCGATCAGTGTGCCGGAAGGCTGCACCTGACCTTCGGCAATCACTCCGATGACATTTTTTACCCGACCGGCGAACACCTTGCCGGGAATGCCGTCGAACGCGACTTCTGCCTCGTCGCCGACGGTCAATCGCAGCAGGCTGTTCTGGCGCATCCACGCGGCAAAATATTGGCCTTCCTCGGGAATGAACACCATCGACGGGCGCAACGGCAACTTGCTCGCCATCATCCCCGGCCGTAGCGAAACATGGGTGACGAAGCCTTTGCTCGGCGCGCGAACGGTGGTGTTGTCCAGCTCGAACTGGGCGTTGTCCAGTTGCGCCTGCAGATCATCGGTGCGGGCGATGGCCGCATCCAGTTCACGTTGGGTGCCGAAGTTGCGCCGGATCAATTCGGTGATGCGATAGCGATCACCTTTGGCGGCGATCAATTGCGCCTTCAGCGATTTCACCCGGTTTTCAAACGGCGTAGGGTCGATGCGAAACAGTACATCGCCTTTTTCCAGCGGCTCGTTACCCTTCACCGGCACGTCGATCACTTGACCACTGACGATGGGAATCACCGGCACGGACACGAAGTAAGTGCGCGCCACCTCGGAGTAGGGATGGTTGTAGTTCATGGTGAAAATCAGGGCGCCGATCATCAGGATGCCGCCCAGTACGGCGGTGGGCACCGTCCATTTGTTCAGCGGGATACGGAAGATCTTGAACACTGCGACGCAGATCGCGGCGTAAGTCAGGATAAGCAGCAGATCCATGGTGTTCAGCCCTCCCGGTTGTGGGGAGCAGTGGCATTCAGCGCTTCGAGTCGTTCGAGGCGTCCTTGCAGTTCGACCAGCTGTTGCTCCAGGCGAACGACATGGTTTTGCACGGATTTACCGTCACCGAAGCCCCAGCCGCGATCCTCTCGATAGGCCATCGCCCAGATCCACAGGAAAGGCCAGAGCGCATGCAGCGTGAACAGACTGACCCAGCCAGTGGCATGGATCGCATCCTGATGCGGGTGGTTACGATGAACGGCAATCTCATAGGGAATGTCGTGCAACACGATGATCCCGTAAAACAGTACAAGCCCGGCAAACACCAAAACCCCTAGCGCAAAGTAATCCAGCATGGTCAAGCTCCCGGCATCCAGCACAGTGCTGGCATCAGTGTAGACACTGATTTGCCGGGCGCTTGGCGACTTTGGATCAGAAGCGGTTGCCGTCGCCTTTTTGCTTATTCACGATCCGCGTGACAGTTGATCAGAAGATGTAATCGGTGGTCAGGAAGCTCGAATCACGCCCACGAATGATCTCGCTGATCAGGTCCTTGTTGCTGTCCTGGAACTTGGTCGCCACCAGCGTACGGATCGAGAACACCCGCAGCGCATCGTGTACCGAGAGCGTACCTTCCGCCGAATTCTTGCGGCCATTGAACGGATAAGTGTCCGGGCCGCGCTGGCATTGCGCGTTGAGGTTGATCCGCCCGACCTGGTTGGCAAAGGTGTCGACCAGACGACCGACCGCCACCGGGTTGGTGCCGAAGATGCTCAACTGCTGACCGAAATCGGACTCCAGCACATAGTCGATCACGGTATCGAGATGACGGTACGGCACGATCGGCACGACCGGGCCGAACTGTTCTTCCTGATAGACGCGCATCTGCGGATTCACCGGGTACAGCACCGCCGGATAGAAGAACGACTCGCGGGATTCGCCACCATTGGGGTTGACCACTTCGGCACCCTTGCTGCGCGCGTCGGCCACTAGGCCGTGCAGGTAATCGACCTTGCCCGACTCCGGCAGCGGCGTCAGAGACACGCCGCTGTCCCACGGCATGCCCGGTTTCAGCGTGGCCAGTTTGGCGTTGAATTTCTCGATGAAGCTGTCGACCACGTCTTCATGCACGAAGAGAATTTTCAGTGCGGTGCAGCGCTGACCGTTGAACGACAGTGAGCCGGTGACCGCTTCGCTGACGGCGTTGTCGAGATCGACTTCCGGCAAGACGATGCCGGGGTTCTTCGCATCCAGACCCAGCGCGGCGCGCAAACGGTGAGGTTTTGGGTGGAGTTTTTTCAGGTCGCTGGCGGCTTTGTTGGTGCCGATAAAGGCGAAAATGTCGATCTTGCCGCTGGCCATCAGCGCGCTGACGGTTTCGCGGCCGCTGCCGTAGATGACGTTGATCACGCCGGTGGGGAAGCTGTCGCGGAACGCTTCGAGCAGCGGGCGGATCAACAGCACGCCGAGCTTGGCCGGTTTGAACACCACGGTGTTGCCCATGATCAGCGCCGGGATCAGCGTGGTGAAGGTCTCGTTCAGCGGATAGTTGTAAGGGCCCATGCACAGGGCGACGCCTAGCGGGACGCGACGGATCTGCCCGAGGGTGTCCTGTTCCAGCTCGAAACGGCTGGAGCGGCGGTCGAGTTCCTTGAGCGCATTGATGGTGTCGACGATGTAGTCGCAGGTGCGGTCGAACTCCTTTTCGGAGTCCTTGAGGTTCTTGCCGATTTCCCACATCAACAGCTTCACCACGGCATCGCGCTGTTGGCGCATACGACCGAGGAAGGCTTCGACGTGCTGGATGCGTTCGGCCACGCGCATGGTCGGCCACAGGCCCTGGCCACGGTCGTAGGCACGCACAGCGGCGTCGAGGGCGGTGAGGGCGGTCTCGGCATCGAGCAGCGGCGTGCTGCCGAGGATGACTTGTTCGTCGCCGTTGTCACCTTTGAGATAGACCGGGCTGCGCACGGTGGCGAGCGGGCCGTCCCAGCGGCGCAACTGGCCGTCGACCAGGTATTCGCGTTGCTCGACCTGAGCGTCGAGGCGGTATTTTTCCGGGATGTCGCTGACAGAAGGGAACAGGTTGCCAAGGATGTTTGCTGTGGTCATGTCGCTACCCCGTGTTGATGTCCGTATGCAGATCAAAAAGCCTTCACAGGTTATACGCCTGAATGCGCCGGAATTTAAACCCGCAAATGTCACCGGAATGTCACGCAAAGGCGCACAGCAGAGCGGACAGGCTTGATGATCGTTCCCACGCTCCGCGTGGGAACGCAGCCCGGGACGCTCTGCGTCCCATTGGAACGCGGAGCGTCCCTTGAGGCATTCCCACGCAGAGCGTGGGAACGATCATCGGGGGGAGAGCTGGCCCCGTTTGCCCCCCTCACTGTCCCGCAATGCCCTCAACCCGTTGCAGCCGCTGCCTTAAGGTGTGAGCACAACAATAAGCGAGGCCGTTATGCGGGCAATCCGACTCACTCTACTGCTGGCGTTTGCCATGACGCTGCCCGGCTGCGGCGAAGACCCCAAACCCCCGGCCACCATCCACAACAACGCCATGCCCAAAGACCCGGCACTGGCGCAGATCTACGCCAACAGCTGCCAGCTCTGCCACGCCAACCCGGCCGCCAACGCGCCGCTCACCGGTGACCGCAAAGCCTGGGAACCGCGCATCCGCCAGGGCTCCGACACGCTGCTAGATCACGCCATCAACGGCTACAACGGCATGCCGCCGATGGGGCAGTGCGTCGAGTGCAGCGAAGAACAATTCCTGCAACTGATCGGCTTCATGGCCGACCAGCCGCTCCCACAATAAGGTGCCCGGCATGAGCATGGATCTGACACGGCGTCAGTTGTTGCAACGGGCGAGCATCGTCGGCGCCTTCAGTGCGCTGGCGAGCCATCCGGCATTGGGTCAATTGCTGCGGGCGCCACGGCTGATTCCGTGGCGCAACTGGTCGGGCGGGCAGAGTTGCCTGCCGGCGGCGCGACTGGCGCCGAAGAATCTTGATGAGCTGGTGGCCGCTATCCAGCAGGCGCAAGGCAAGATCCGCCCGGTCGGCTCGGCGCACTCGTTCAGCGCCTTGGTGCCTACCGACGGCACGCTGTTGTCGCTGAGCTACTTTAACGGTCTGCTCGACCATGATGCGAAAACCCTGCAAGCCGAATTCGCTGCCGGCACGCCGATGTCACGCATGGGCCAGCCACTGAAAGACATCGGCCAGGCCCTGCAGAACATGGCCGACATCGATTACCAGACCCTCGCCGGGGCCCTTTCGACCTCCACCCACGGCACCGGCAAAAACTTCCAGTCCTACTCGGCGCACGTCTGCGGCATGCAACTGGTGACGGCCAGCGGTGAAGTGCTCGACTGCGACAGCCACCGCCATGCCGAAGTATTCAACGCTGCTCGCGTCTCCCTCGGTGCACTCGGCGTAGCCACCAAAATCCGCCTGCAAAACCGTCCGGCATACCGCTTGCGAGAGCGCCAATGGATCGCCAAGACCGAAGAGCTGCTGGAAGACCTCGAAAAGAACACCCGCGAAAACCAGCACTGGGAAATGCTCGTCGTCACCCATTCCGACTACGCGCTGTCCATCGCCCTCAACGAAACCGATGACCCGGCCACACCACCGATTCCGCCCGAAGAGGAGGGTGGCAACGAGTTCGTCACCCTGATCGAGAAGATCGACAAATACGGTAGCGACTTCCCTGACCTGCGCCGCACGCTGCTAAATAGCCTGCGTCATCTGGCGAGCTTCGATGACCGCGTCGGCGACTCTTTCGACATCTACGCCAACGTGCGCACGGTGCGCTTCAACGAAATGGAATATTCGGTGCCGGCGGAACACGGCCCGGCGTGCCTGCGCGAAATTCTCAAGCTGATCCAGGACAAGGACCTGCGCACCTGGTTTCCCATCGAGTACCGCTACGTCAAGGCTGACGATATCCCGCTGAGCATGTTCGAGGGGCGCGACAGCTGTTCGATCTCGGTGCACCAGCATTATCAGATGGATCATCACAACTTCTTCGCGGCGGTCGAGCCGATTTTCTGGAAGTACAACGGGCGGCCGCACTGGGGCAAGTTGCACTCGCTCAACGCGAAGAACCTGCAACCGCTGTATCCGCGCTGGCGCGAGTTTGTCGATGTGCGCCAGGCGCTGGACCCCAGCGGACGGTTTCTCAATGCGCATTTGTCGTCGATTTTGGGGGTGAGCTGATGACGGTCAATCGACGTAATTTTCTGCTTGGCACGTTGGGGTTTGGCGCATTGTTGGTGGGCGTCGGCGCATGGTTGCGGCCGGGAGACCACGGCGCGCCGTACAGCGATTATTTCCGCGCACTGAACAAAGAGTTAAAGGAAAAAGGCCCGATGCGCCCGGTGCTGTTGATCGATCTCGATCGCCTCGATCACAACATCGATGTGGTGATGCAGTCGGTCAGACATGGCGGCAAACAATTGCGTCTGGTGGAGAAGTCGCTGCCGTCACCGGGACTGTTGAGCTACATCGCGCAACGTGCCGGAACGCAGAAGCTGATGTCGTTTCATCAGCCGTTTCTCAATCACGATGCACAGGTGTTTCCGCATTCCGACATTCTGCTGGGCAAGCCGTTGCCGGTGCGCTCGGCAGAACTGTTTTATCAATCCCACAAAGGCCCGTTCGATCCCGCAAGGCAACTGCAATGGCTGCTCGACGGCCCGGAGCGATTGCAGCAATACCTCGCGCTGGCTCAGGGTTTTGGCACAAGGATGCGCATCAACATCGAACTGGACGTCGGCCTGCATCGCGGCGGCGTCAGCGATGTGAATGTCCTTGGGCAAATGCTCACGCTGATCAGCGCCAACCCGCAGCATCTGGAATTTGCCGGGTTCATGGGTTACGACCCGTTCGTGGGCATGGGGGTGCCGGGGATTCTCGGTTCACCGGAAGAACTGTTCGCCAAGGTCATGGTGATTTATCAGCGCTGCGTCGATTTCACCCGGCAGCAGTTTCCGGCGCTGTGGCACGACGGCTTGTGCCTGAATACCGCCGGCAGCCCGAGTTACCGCATTCACGAAAACGAAAAGCTCAGCAGCGAGGTTTCCGTGGGCACGGCGATGCTCAAACCGACGCACTATGATTTGCCATCGCTCAGCGAGCACGTCCCTGCGACCTACATCGCCACGCCCGTGTTGAAAAGCACCGGCGCGGTGAATATCCCGGCGCTGGATGACAAGTCGAAGCTGTTTTCGTGGTGGGACCAGAATCAGCGCCAGACCTTCTTCATCTATGGCGGTAACTGGATGGCCGAGTTCGAATCGCCGGCCGGTTTGCAGAGTAATGGCGTGTATGGTCGCAGCTCCAATCAGGAGATGGTCAACGGCTCAAGTGCCGTCGGCCTCACTGTGGAAGACCAGGTGTTCCTGCGCCCGACCCAGACCGAGTCCGTACTGCTGCAATTCGGCGATCTGCTGGCCGTGCGCGGCGGCAAAATCATCGACACCTGGCCTGTCTACGACTGACCCCAAATCACCCAAACACTGCAAAACCCTGTGGGAGCTGGCTTGCCAGCGATGGCGTCATGTCAGCAACCTTTACTGTCGCTGACAGACCGCTATCGCTGGCAAGCCAGCTCCCACAGGGTTCTCGATGTATGTCCCATCTCATTGCCAAATTCTGTAATGAAGCTTTTATGACAAAAGTTCGGTAGCACATCGCCAGTCCGGTCATGCCTATGTAACGCGCTTGAGGGGCCCAACGGGGCGCTTTTCACAAGCCGAGGCGGGACGCCGGGAGTGAGGCAATGGGGACTATGGAACGCTACTCGAAAGTGGGCATGCAGGAACTCGATCAACGCCTGTCGAAGATCGTCGAGGCCGCGCGCAAGAAGCCGGTTTCGGTGTATCGCTACGGCGCGCCGTGGGTCTGGATCGTCTCGCAGGATGATTGGCAGGGCGCCTTGAAAGAGGTCTCGAGCTACATTCCGCCGGGCCATTCGCTGGTGTTGCTGCGCCCGCAGATCGACGACTTGCTCGATGCCCACCGCGACCTCCTGCACGACCTCAATGCCGAGCCCGGCATGCTGATTCCCGCGCAAACGGTCATGCACATCCTGCTCCTGCAACTGCTGTATTCGGTGCCCAGCGAGCAGCAACTGTATGAACAGCTCAATTACAACCTGCTGTTCCGCTGGTTCGTCGGTCTTGGCCTGAACCAGAAAGTCTGGAGCTTCAACGCCCTCAGTCGCGACATCGCCACGTTGCTCAACGAGCCCCGTGCGGTGCTGCTCATTCAAAAAATCATCGGCGAAGTGTTCTGCGGTGCCTTGCTGCAAATGCCCGAGTTCTCGCTGAACTTCGCGCTTTTGCACACGTGGCTGGGCAAACACGCCTGCGCCTCGACAGCCAGCAATTGACGCCATACACGCGGCGTTCGAAACGCCAACAGGTCATCGCGAATTCAGGGGGTAGTGTGGAACCGATTTTCAAGTCACGGCTGGCGCTGTGGGGCTGGCTGCTGGTGACGGCGGGCGCGCAGCCGGCATTGGCCGAAGAGGCCGCCAACAACGCAGCGGCCCAGCGTCTGGTCGACGTCAACGAATACTTCGTGCGCGGCAACACCGTGCTCGATGCGCGGTCGATTGAAGAAGCGGTATACCCGTTCCTCGGCCCGCAAAAAGCCCTCACCGATATCGAAGGCGCGCGGGACGCCTTGCAGAAGGCCTATCAGCAACGCGGTTATCAATCGGTGTTCGTCGAGCTGCCAGAGCAGGCAGTTGCCGACGGCATCGTTTACCTGCAAGTCAGCGAAACCAAGGTCGGCCGCGTGCGTGTGGTCGGCGCCAAACACTATTCGCCGCTGGACATTCGCGACGACGTCCCGGCGCTGAAGGAAGGCGAGGTGCCGGACTTCGCCAAGGTTCAGGGCGAACTGGCGCAGTTGAACAAAACGCCGGGCCGGCAGGTGATGCCGCTGGTCCGCGAGGGTCAGCGCCCCGGCACCATGGACGTCGATTTGCAGGTCGAAGACCAGAACCCATGGACCGCCAGCGTCGGCCTCAACAACGATTACAGCGCCGACACCGAGAAGCTGCGCACGGTCACCAGCCTCGGCTACAACAACCTCTGGCAGCTCGGTCATAGCATCTCGCTGACCTACTTCACCGCGCCGCAGGACACCGACAACGCCAAGGTCTGGTCGGGCTCCTACACCGCGCCGCTGACCGAGCGCTGGAGCGTGCAGTTCTCCGGTTACCAGTCCGACAGCAACGTCGCCACCATCGGCGGCAGTAACGTGCTCGGCAAGGGCCACAGCTACGGCATCTCGGCGATCTACACACTGCCCTCCAGCGGCAACTGGTCGAACTCGCTGTCGGCCGGCATCGACTTCAAGGACTTCGACGAACGCCTGACCCTGTCCGGCGAGAGCGACAAAGTCCCGCTGCAATACGCCCCGTTCACCTTCGCCTACAACGGCTATCGCTACACCGAGAAGAGCCAGCTCGGCCTCGGCCTGAGCCTGGTCGCCGCCACTCGCAGCATTTTCGGCTACGGCAGCTCCGACGAAGACTTCGACTACAAACGCTACCGCGCCAAACCAAGTTTTGCCGTGCTCAAGGGTGATACCAATTACACCTGGACCTTCGACAGCGACTGGCAGAGCGCAAGCAAAGCCGCGTTCCAGTTGGCCTCGGGGCCACTGGTTTCCAACGAACAATTCTCCGCCGGCGGCGCGACCTCGGTGCGTGGCTATCTGGCCGCCGAGCGAACTGGCGATGACGGCTTGCTGCTCAGCCAGGAAGTGCGCACGCCGTCGCTGGCCAAGTACGCCGGCACGTGGATGCAGGACTGGCGTTTCTATGCCTTCGCCGAAGGCGCACAGCTTTATCTGCGCGACGAACTGCCGGATCAGGACGCCAATTACGCCCTGGCCAGTGTCGGCCTCGGCACCCGCGCCAGCCTGAGCAAATGGCTGTCCGGCAGCCTCGACTGGGGCTACCCGCTACTCGAAGGGCCGAACACCTCGAAACAGGAATCGCGCCTGCACTTCAACCTTCAAGCGACTTTTTAAAGGAGCACGTTCATGCAGCGCCTCATTCTTTCGTTGTTGATCTGCCTGGGCTTCGTGCTCCCGGCCACGGCTCAGGCCTGGTGGCAGGACGACTGGCATTACCGCAAACAGATCGCCGTTGACACCACGCCACAAGGTGCGGGCATCAATCAGGCGCTCGGGCGTACCGCGCTGCTGGTGCGCCTGCACACCGGCAACTTCACCTTTGACGGGGTGAAAGAGGACGGCGCTGATCTGCGCTTCGTCGCCGCCGATGACAAGACCGTGCTCAACCACCAGATCGAGAGTTTCGACGCACTGATGGGCATGGCGCTGATCTGGGTCGATGTGCCGAATGTCGAGGGCGGTCAGCGCCAGGACATCTGGATGTACTACGGCAATCAAAAGGCCCCGGCGACTGGCAACGGCCAACTGACCTTCGACCCCAATTACACCGCGCTCTATCACTTCGACGGCGCCACCGGCACCCCGGCCAAAGACACCACCGCCTATGGCAACACGGCGCAAAGTGCGACCGGCGCGGCGATTGACGGCGTCGTCGGGCGCGCCTTGCAGTTCAGCGGTCAGCCGTTGTTGCTGCCGGCCAGTCCTTCGCTGCAACACAACGCTGGTAGCGCTTTCACCTTCAGTGCCTGGCTGCGACTTGATCAGGCCAGTGGCGAGCAACTGATTCTCGCCCGTCGCGAAGGCGCCAACAGCTTGCTGATCGGTGCGAACCAAGGCGTGCCGTTTGTGGAGATCGATGGCCAACGTGCCGTCGCCACACAAGCGCTGAATCCGGGCCAATGGCAACACGTTGCACTGACCGCTGAAGGTTCCAAAGTGACCCTGTTCATCAACGGTCGCGAGGCCGCCACGCTCGCTCAGGCGATGCCAGCCTTCAATTCGGTCATGGCCATCGGTGCCGATCTGCACGAAGGCCCGTTCCAGCCGTTCGTGGGCGCTATCGATGAATTGCGTCTGTCGAAGGTTTCGCGCCCGGCAGCGCTGTTGCTGGCGGACGCGACTTCGCAAGGTGCCGAGTCGAAACTGGTCGCTTACGGCGTTGATGAAGAGCAATCCGGTTTCGGTTTCGGCAGCCTCGGCTTCCTGCTCAACGCGGTGCCGATCGACGCCTGGGTGATCATCGCCGTGCTGGTGCTGATGATGTTCCAGTCGTGGATCATCATGCTGCGCAAGAACCGCAGCCTCAGCCGCGTGTCTGCCGCCAATGAAGATTTCCGCGTGCAGTTTGCCAAGGTCGGCACGCGTCTGGAGATGTTCGCCGACGACGCGCAACTCGCGCAGCGTTTGCAGCATTCGTCGCTGTGGCGCCTGTACCTGGTGGCGGTGAAAGAGATCCGCACCCGCCGCGAGCAGGGCGCCGATACCTCCTCGGTTTCCGCCGCGACCATCGAAGCGATCCGCTGCTCCATGGACGGCGTGCGCACCCGCGAAAACCAGCAACTGAGTTCGAAACTCTCGACCCTGTCCAACGCCATCGCCGGCGGCCCGTACATCGGCCTGCTCGGCACAGTGCTGGGGATCATGGTGGTGTTCCTCGGCACGGCAATGGCCGGCGACGTCAACATCAACGCCATTGCTCCCGGTATGGCTGCCGCATTGTTGGCCACGGCAATGGGCCTGTTCGTCGCGATCCCGGCGCTGTTTGGCTACAACCGCCTGATCACCCGCAACAAGGAAGTCAGCGCCGACATGCGCGTGTTCGTCGACGAGTTCATCACCCGTCTGGCGGAAATGCACGGCGAGAGCCAGTTCAGTGAGTCGTCGCATCGCGGCCATCACGCCAACCACTCCGTACCGGCCTGAGGAGCACTGACATGGCGTCCGTAAATGCCTCCCATGACGATGACGAAGATGCCGCAGTGGACAGCATCAACATCACCCCATTGGTCGACGTGCTGATGGTGGTGCTGGTGATGTTCATCCTCACCGCTACCGCGCAAGTCTCCGGGATCCAGATCAACCTGCCCAAGGCCAGCGCTTCGGTGTCGCTGTCCGAGGCCAAGACCAAAGCGATTTCGGTGAATGACGGCGGCCAGGTGTTCCTCGACGCTTACCCGGTGACATTGGCTGAGCTGGAAGAACGCCTGCGCATCGAGAAAGCGCAGAGCCCGGATTTCCCGGTAATCGTGCGCGGCGACGCCACGGTGCAATACCAGAAAGTCATCGAAGTGCTGGATCTGTTGCGCCGGCTCGAACTGTCCCAGGTCGGTCTTGTGACCGGCAAACCGAGTCAGGGCTGAGTCATGACCGCACAACTCCCGATCGAGCCGCTGCCGGTGAAGAAGCCAGCGCTGCGTTATGCGAAGTGGGGCGCCGGCTTACTGATCGGCGCGCTCGCTGCGTGGTTTTTGTGGCAGTGGGCCAACGACATGAGCGGCATCCGCCGCGAAGCGCCGAAGGTGCCGACGATCATTCCGTTGCCGCCACCGCCACCTCCGCCGCCGGAAAAACCGCCGGAACCGGAAACCCCGGTCGAAGAAAAAGTCGTCGAGCCGGAGCCAACGCCCGAGCCAGAAGAGGTCAAGCCCGAGGAAGAAGCGCCGCCATCGCCGGCGGACGATCTGGCCAACCCGATGCAAATGGACGGCGATGCGCAGTCTGGCAACGACGCCTTCAACATCGGCGCGGGCAAGGGTGGTGGCATGGCCGGTACCGGCGGCGGACGTTTGGGCACGGGCACGTACAGCCAGTTTCTGGCGTTCACCTTCCAGCGTTTGCTGCGCGAGAACCCCGAGCTGCGCAACCTCGCGTTTTCGCTGCAGGCCGATGTCTGGCTGAGCAGCGTTGGCGAGATCACCCGGGTCGAGCTGATCAAGTCCAGCGGCAACCCCGAGATTGATACGCAAGTGTTGGCCGCGCTGCGTGGTGCGCCGGCACTGAGCGAACGGCCACCGGCCTCCATCACTTTGCCTGTGCGCCTGTCCCTGCAAGGACGGCGTCCGGGTTAATTCATTTATTTACGCTTTGCCAAAAGGAGTTGTGTGCAGATGATTTCCAACGTGAATCGATTGTCCCTGGCGGTCGGCATGGTCATCGCGACCCTGGTCGGTCAGGCCGTGGCAGCGCCTGCGCCCTCGGAGAACGCCACGATCAATCTGATCCGCTTGCTGGTCGAGCAGGGCATTCTGAAACAGGACAAGGCCGACGCACTGATCGCTCAGGCGCAGAACGAAGCGGCCCAAGCGAAACAGGCTGCGGCATCCACCGCCGTGGCGGCCGGGCCAGTGGCGGCGCCGGGCGATGTCCGTGTGCAATACGTGCCGGCAGCGGTGCGTGACCAGATCCGCGACCAGGTCAAAGCCGAAGTCATGGCCACCGCCAAACAGGAAAACTGGGCAGCGCCCAACAGCTTCCCGGAATGGGCTGCGCGCATCAGCTTCGATGGCGACATTCGTCTGCGTGACGAGTCGCGCTACTACTCGGACAGCAACAGTAACGAGATCGTCGACTTCGCCAAGCTCAACAACAACGGCCCGTACGACGTAAACCCCAACAGCAGCACCAATCTGCCGCCATTGCTCAATACCCGCGAAGACCGCACCAACCAGTTCCGCATTCGTGCGCGACTGGGCATGAAAGCCGAGATCTCGCCGCAATGGACCGCTGGCATTCGCATCGGCACCGGCTCCGACAACAACCCGGTATCGACCACGCAAAGCCTCGGCGGCGGCTTCGCCAAAAAGGACATCTGGCTCGATCAGGGTTACCTGAACTGGAAGCCGACGGATGAATTGACCCTGACCGGCGGGCGCTTTGCTAACCCGTTCATGTCCACCGACATGCTCTATTCCAACGACTTGAATTTCGACGGTGTGGCAGCGATTTTCGACCACAAACTCAACCGCGATTGGGGTGTGTTCGGCACCGTCGGTGCGTTCCCGGTGGACTACACCAACGACACCGCCAGCAGCAACGGCTTCGACAAGGAAGAGAGCGACAACAAGTGGCTGTACGGCGCGCAGATTGGCGCCAAATGGGCGATCAACAGCAACAACCGCTTGAAAGGTGCGTTGGCTTACTACCGCTTCGACGACATTCAAGGCCAGCGCTCCAGCCCTTGTGAACCGTGGGCCGGCGCACCGGGCTGCGACAGCGATGGCAGCCGCGCAGCGTTCATGCAGAAGGGCAACAGCGTGTTCCTGCTGCGCGACATCACGCCGAACCCGCTCAACCCGACCACCACGCCGCAGCCGCAATTTGTTGGTCTCGCGTCCGAATTCAATCTGCTTGATCTGAACGTGGTGTGGGATGCCGACCTGCCAGAAGACTTCAAACTGCGCAGCCAGGGCAACTACATCCACAACCTCGCGTACGACGAAGGCGACATGCGCAAGCGTTCGGCCGGGCAGATCGTCAACAACCTCGACAGCAACGGCGACATCGAAAGCGGCGCCAATGCGTGGATGGTGCAATTCACCCTCGGCAGCGCGCTGGACCTGAAAAAGCAGGGCGACTGGAACATGTTCGCTGGCTACAAATACATCGAGCCCGACGCCTTGCCGGACGGCTTCAACGACTCGTCGTTCCACCTCGGCGGTACCAACGCCAAGGGTTATTTCATCGGCGGCAACTACGGTCTGGCGAAGAACGTTTACGCCACCGGTCGCTGGATGAGCACCGAAGCGGTGTACGGCGCGCCGTTCGACATCGACGTCTTGCAGCTTGAGATCAACACGCGCTTCTAAGGCGCCGGGAGAGGGTTATGAAAACGCGATTTGTGTTGCTCGGGCTCGGGCTGTTGATTGCCACCGGGGTGAATGCCGAAGGCATGGAAGAGCGCCTGCGCACGCAATTGCGCAGCACCACGCAGCAGTTGCAGGCCCTGCAAAGTCAGCAGGCCCAGGCCAGCGCCGCGCAACTGGCGGCGCAAAACGACGCCAAGGTTGCGCAGGCGCAAATCAAGCAATTGAGTGCTGAACTGGCCAAGGCCAAAGGCGTTGCCGAGCAATTGGCCGGGCAGCAACAGAGCCTGCACAGCCAGGCGCAGGCGCAAGTGGCGGCCAGCGCCGAGCAGACCGGCAAGTTCAAAAAGGCCTATGACGAGTTGCTGGTCATGGCCCGTGCCAAAGAGGCAGAACGGTCTAAGCTTCAAGCGCAATTGGCTGAACGTGACACACAAGTGCAGCAATGTTCAGTCAAGAATCAGCAGATGTACGGCGTCGCCAAGCAGATCCTCACTGCCTACGAAAACATCGATGTGGCCGAGGTGATGAAGATCCGCCAGCCCTTCGCGGGCAGCGCCCGGGTCAAGTTCGATGAACTGGCCCAAGGGTTCGGCGACGACCTCTACAAGACTCAATTTGACGCGCCGCAAGCCGCGCTCACGCACTGATAAACAAGGAAGAAGTAATGACTCAATTGATCAGCCACGTATCGCCACAATCCCTGACCGACGTCCTGCAAGCGGCCGGTTATCGCGTCAACCAGACCGAGCAGAACGGTATCGTCCAGTTGCTCAGCGCCAGCCAGGGCATCGGCTACGCCGTGCGTTTCGGCAATCCGGCGGTGGAACAGGGCAGCTACGTCGATTTCACCTTCAGCTGTGCGCTGCGCGTGCAGGGTGAGTTGCCGCCGGGTGTGGCCGAGCAGTGGAACGCCACGCGCCGTTTTGCGCGCTTGTCGTTGCAGGGCGAGTTTCTGGTGATGGAAATGGACGTGGTGGTAGCGGCGGGCGTGAGCAACGAGCACCTGCGTGGCAACCTGGAATTGTGGGATCGCCTGTTGCAGGAGTTCATCGTTTATCTGCGTGACTTCACCCAGAACGGCACCGCACAGACCGCCAAAGTCGCTGTCGCCGAGCAAGAGGAAGTCGCGCTGTGAAAAAGCCTGCCATGGTGATCAGCGCTGCAGCTGTAGCGCTGTTGGTGGTGGCCGTGGCGCTGGTGGTGCGGCCGGGCAGTGACCCGGTCGCCGCCCAGCAATCGTCGCCGCTGGCGGCGGTTGCTGCGGGGCCGGCGGTGGCGCGGTTGGGTAATCAGCAGGTAACCCCTGCGGAACTTCAGGGTTTGCTGGCGACGGTGCCAGCGGAGACTCGCGAACAACTGCGCGGCAATCGTGAGGCGCTGGAGCGCTGGATTCGCACGCGACTGGCCGAGAAAGCGGTGCTCGAGCAGGCCGATGCGCAAGGCTGGGCGCAGCGCCCCGAGGTTGCGCGGCAGACCCGGGCGGCGACTGAACAGATTGTCTTCCGTGATTACTTGCGTTCGGTCAGCCAGGTGCCGGCGGATTATCCGAGTGCGGCTGAATTGCAGCAGGCTTATGACTCAGGCAAGGCGAATTGGCAGACACCGGCGTTGTATCGGGTCAGTCAGATTTTCCTCGGCGTAAATGATCCGCAGAATCTTGAATCGGTGCGCAAGCAGGCGCTTGACCTGAGCAAGAAAGCGCAGGCGACGCCAGCGGAGTTTGCTGCATTGGCGACTCAATACTCACAGGATCGCGTCACCGCTGAACGTGGTGGCGATACCGGTCTGCAACCGTTGCAGCAACTGGTCCCGGAAGTGCGTGGTGCAGTGGCGCGGCTCAAGGTTGGCGCAGTCTCTGATCCCGTCCAAAGCGCCGCCGGGTTCCACGTGATCAAACTCACTGAGCAACAACCCGCCCGTACCGCGACCCTTGATGAACTGCGCGATCAACTGACCCAGGCCTTGCGTGCGCAGCGGCAGGAACAAATCGCCCAGGCGTATCTGGACGGCATGCTCAACACCGCGACACTGAGCATCGACGGTGCTGAACTCAACAGGGTCCTGGAGGAAAAACACTAATCTCACCTTCACTGAGTGACCTGTGGGAGCTGGCTTGCCAGCGATGGCGGCTTATCAGTCACCCATGATGTTGGATCTGCCGGCCTCATCGCTGGCAAGCCAGCTCCCACAGGATCTCCAATGGGTTCAGAAATAGTTAAAAAGTGCTGGAAGCAACCAAAATACAAAGATCGACAGGGAGTCATCGATGTCATTCACCGAACCCGCAGGACGCCAGGGCAGCACCGATTACCACTGGCCACACGACCACAGCGAACCGTGGCTCGCACACGCCGCCACCATCGACAGCGACGTCGCCCAATACTTCCTGGTCAGCGCCCGCTGCGGCTGCTTCATGCAAGCCGCACGCAGCCTCAACGTGCGCTCGACCTTGCTGCGCAAACAACTGGCGCAGCTCGAACAAGAACTGCAACACACCCTGTTCAGCTTTCAGGGCAGCGCCCTAAGCCTCACCCGCGAAGGCCAACAGCTACAGGCCAAACTGGTGGCGCTGGCCAACGAACGCAAACTGCCGGTGATCGAACAACCATTGATTCGCCTCGCCGTCGCCGAATCGATCCTCCACGACATCCTCGGCCGCGACCTCATCGCATTGCTGCGCCGTAACGCCAGCGTGCGTCTGGAAATCATCGCGCTGGACAGCGAACTGTCCCTGCGCGCCGTCAGCGCCGACATCGTCCTCTGGCTCGCCCACGGCGAAACCCCACACCCCGGCCCGACTTTCGCCACCAGCGAACCGCAACCACTGGCGCGCCTCGACTACCTGCCGCACATCGCCAAACGCTACTCCCGCGTCACCGCCCGCCCGGACACGCCTGATGACCTCGCCGACTTCATGCTCGTGCAGTGGCAGCATGACCGGCAGATCGACAGCTTCCGGCCGTGGAATGAGTTGGTTGAACAGCGGTTGGCCGGGGTGGTGCAGATGCAGTCTTATGAATTGATGCTGGAGATGATTCGCTGCAGCGCGTGCATCGGGTTGTTGCCGGCGTACATGAGCCGCTTCGATAGGGGGCTGATTGCGTTACCCGGATTATTCGCCGAGCCCATGCAATTGCAGGCATGGCTGGCGGTCAATGCTGACTCACAGAATGTGGCCGAAGTGCAGACTCTGACTGACCTGATCCACCACACCTTTAACGAGCGCCAGGAGTGGTTCCAGCCCTGATGCTAATCCCCTGTGGGAGCGAGCAGGCTCGCTCCCACATTTTGATATTCGCCAGACAGAGGTTCACCGGTTTAGAGTGGTCGGCCACTCATCGATCCAGGAAGGATCCTCCATGCCAGACCACAACGCCGCCATTCACATCGAACGCTTCAGCGAGTCGCACCTCGAGGCTGTCACTGCGCTTTACAACGAGCGGGCTGTCACCCGGCAGGTGTTGCAGATGCCGTTCCAGTCCGTCGACGTCTGGCGCCAAAGGCTGCTGGGGGAGAATGAACGGGTGTTGAAGCTGGTCGCGCTGCATCAGGGTCAGGTCATCGGCCATTTGGGGCTGGAAAACTATTCGCGGATTCGTCGCAGCCACGCCGGCAGCGTCGGTATGGCAGTCGCCGTGGAGTGGCAGGGCAAAGGCGTGGGGTCGAAGCTGTTGGCGGCGGCGCTGGACGTCGCCGACAACTGGATGAATCTGCACCGCGTCGAACTCTCGGTTTACGCCGACAACGAGGCCGCCATCGCGCTTTACCGCAAATTCGGTTTCGAAACCGAAGGCCTGTTTCGCGATTACGCCGTGCGCGACGGGCAATGGGTCGACACCCTGAGCATGGCCCGCCTGCGCAATCGTCCGAAAGCCTGACTCATTCGCTCAGCGCGAACGCCACCGCCGACTGCGCATGCAGTTCGGTGGTGTCGAGCAGGGGCAGGGCGCTGTGTTCGGGTTTGACCAACATACCGATTTCGGTGCAGCCGAGGATAATTGCCTGAGCGCCGCGCGCGGTGAGGGATTCGATCACCCGCTGATAGATTTGTCGCGACTGATCGCTGATCACGCCGACGCAGAGTTCGTCGTAGATGATCCGGTGCACGTCCTTGCGCTCGGCTTCGTCCGGCACCAGTACCGTCAAACCCTGAGCAATCAAACGTTGCTTGAGAAAGTCCTGCTCCATCGTGAATGCGGTGCCGAGCAACCCGACCGTGCGCGCATCAATCTCCAGAGCCGCCTGTGCGGCCGGTTCGGCAATGTGCAAAAAGGGAATGCTGATCGCCGCCTGAATCTGCTCGGCGACTTTGTGCATGGTGTTGGTACACAGCACCACGCATTCGGCGCCGCCGGCTTCGAGCCTGCGCGCGGCATCCACCAGAATTGCCGCCGCATCGTCCCAGCGCCCGGCGTGCTGGGCCTGTTCGACAGGGCCGAAATCTACGCTGTACATCAGCAATTGCGCCGAGCGGAGCGGGCCGAGACGATCACGGACTTGCTGATTGATGAGTCGATAGTATTCGGCGCTGGATTCCCAGCTCATGCCGCCGATCAGGCCGATGGTGCGCATTGGAACTCCTCAGGCAAATGACAGTGTCGAGCGTTCAGGTCTGCCCGGAGTTTCCTTCTGTTCACGGTCCGATGCCAGCAAACAAATGACTGTACCGCTGATGTTTCACCCAAGTGTCATGGTGCTTCGTCGGCCTTGCAGCAGCTTAATCGTACGCAGCGGCTGGTATCTGCCACTATCGACCTTTGCAGGTCCTTTTCCGAGGAACACCGCTATGGACGACGTACAACAACTGGGCGAGATGCTTCGTCACTACGCCGAGAGCGAAGCGCACAAGAAGCAACTGTTCGAGACGCAATCGGCCGCGTGGGCCACACGGATTACCGGGCTGTTCGGGGAGATTCAGCAATGGCTGGAACCGGTGCAGGCGCCGAATCTGCTGGAGGTGAGTCGTGAGGCTTATGTTGCGTTCGGGCCGAGTACACCGGTGGAAACCTCGACCTTCAAGACTGAGAAACTGAGCATTGTGATTGCTGGCAAACCGGTGGAGTTCGTGCCGGATGTGATGGGCAGCGCGGGGCAGATCTCGCTTGCGGTGATGGGGCTGACGGCGGCGCGTTATGGCAGCATTTCGCTGGTGGGCTTGCCGGACGGCACGTGGCAGTGGCGCAAGACCAATGGTTTGAAGGATCCGGATACGTTTGCCTTTGACGCAAACTTCCTTGCCCAGCAGTTGCAGAGCCTGATTCCGCGCGAGCGTAGTTAAGATCAAGAGCTTACCCCCTCACCCCAACCCTCTCCCCCAGGGGGGCGAGGGGGAAAGGGAGCCGACCTTCGTTGTGTTTGAGATTGCATTCACCCGAGATATTTCAGGTCGGCGTAACCCGAACAAACAACTCGGTCAGTCCCCTCTCCCCCAGGGGGGCGAGGGGGAAAGGGAGCCGACCTTCGTTGTGTTTGAGATTGCATTCACCCGAGATATTTCAGGTCGGCGTAACCCGAACAAACAACTCGGTCAGTCCCCTCTCCCTCCGGGAGAGGGCTAGGGTGAGGGCAGCCCACCTGACACCCTCACATATCGAGATTCACCCACCCCGGCTTCGCCACTTCAGGCGCCACCGCTTTCACGGTTTTACCGGTAGCCAGCTCCACCCGTCGCGCCACCTCCGGGTCATCGGCAAACGGCACCATGCTCGCTTCATCCAGACTGTCCGCCGTCTCCCGCCGCAAGCAGTACTCCACCGCCAGCCACAGAAACACCACGCCCAACACATCAAAGAAAATCTCCATCACGAGCGGCTCCCTGCCTCAGGCGATCTGCGCTTCGCGGTGCGCCAGCGCGACGTCCGCCACCCGCACCGTGCGCCACACGTTGTAGGCCATCAGCAACATCCCGGTGAGGAAAAACACCCCGCCGGCAAAGCGCACGATGAAGCCCGGATGACTGGCTTGCAGCGCCTCGACAAACGAGTAAGTCAGCGTGCCGTCCTCGTTAATCGCCCGCCACATCAGGCCCTGAGTGATGCCGTTGACCCACATCGAGGCGATGTACAACACCGTGCCGATGGTCGCCAGCCAGAAGTGCAGGTTGATCAGCGGCGTGCTGTACATCTGCTCGCGGCCAAAGACTTTCGGCACCATGTGATAGGTCGCGCCGAAGGTGATCATCGCCACCCAGCCCAAAGCGCCAGCGTGGACGTGGCCGATGGTCCAGTCGGTGTAGTGGGAGAGGGCGTTGACGGTTTTGATCGCCATCATCGGTCCTTCAAACGTCGACATGCCGTAGAACGCCAGCGACAGCACGAGGAAGCGCAGGATCGGGTCGGTGCGCAACTTATGCCAGGCACCGGACAAGGTCATCATGCCGTTGATCATCCCGCCCCAGCTAGGCGCCAGCAGGATCAGTGACATGGCCATGCCCAGCGACTGCGCCCAGTCCGGCAGTGCGGTGTAATGCAAATGGTGCGGGCCGGCCCAGATGTACAGGGTGATCAGCGCCCAGAAATGCACGATCGACAAGCGATACGAATACACCGGCCGATTGACCTGTTTCGGCACGAAGTAATACATCATCCCGAGGAAGCCGGTGGTCAGGAAGAAACCCACGGCGTTGTGCCCGTACCACCACTGCACCATCGCATCGGTAGCCCCGGAATACACCGGATAGGACTTGAACCAGTCCACCGGAATCGACAGGTGATTGACCACATGGAGCATGGCGATCACCAGAATGAACGCGCCGAAAAACCAGTTGCCGACGTAGATGTGCTTGGTCTTGCGCTGCACCACGGTAGTGAAAAACACCACGGCGTAGGCGACCCAGACCACGGCCATCCACACCGCGCCGGAGAATTCGATCTCGGCGTATTCTTTGGTGGTGGTGTAGCCCAGCGGCAGGGTGATCAACATGATCACGATCACCGATTGCCAGCCCCAGAAGGTGAACGCGGCGAGGGTGTCCGAGTACAGCCGCACCTGGCAGGTACGCTGCACCGCGTAATAACTGGCGGCGAATTGTGCGCTGCCGGCGAAACCGAAAATCACCAGGCTGGTGTGCAGCGGGCGCAAGCGGCCGAAGGTGGTCCATGGCAGGTCCAGGTTCATCTCTGGCCAGACCAGTTGCGAGGCGATCAACACGCCCATCGCCATGCCCACCACACCCCAGAAAATTGTCGCAATGACGAATTGGCGGACGACCTTGTAGTTATAAGCCTGTCCGATTGTTGCTGTGCTCATGGTCAGTTCATCCACGGTTGCAAAGTCTTGCCAGGCCACCCGGTCTGGCATGAGCTGCACTGTAGAAACCCCGCCAGAAACAAAACAGGCTCAGGAATCTTTGATTTGTGCGGATCAGATTGAAGGGCTGACTGCGGCGTTCTGCCGCGCCCTGATATGGTTTTTATCGCTTCAGGTGAATCTGTAACGTGCTGCGCTGCTTCGTCATAGTGCTCTGAAGAAAACTGTGGGAGCGAGCCTGCTCGCGAATGCGGTGTGTCAGCCAACAATGCAGTTGCCTGACACACCGCATTCGCGAGCAGGCTCGCTCCCACAGGAATAACTGATGAGGTGGCAGGCATGTATCAATACGATGATTACGACCGGGCGCTGGTATTCGAGCGCGTCGCGCAATTTCGCGATCAGGTCGAGCGCTTCATGGCCGGGGAATTGAGCGAAGAGGAGTTTCTGCCGCTGCGCCTGCAAAACGGTCTGTACCTGCAAAAGCACGCCTACATGCTGCGGGTGGCCATTCCCTACGGCACCTTGAGCGCCGAGCAGATGCGCACGTTGGCCAGCATCGCCAGCGACTACGATCGCGGTTACGGCCACTTCACCACGCGGCAGAACATGCAGTTCAACTGGATCGAACTGGCCGAGGTGCCGGACATCCTCGAACGCCTGGCGCAGGTCAACATGCACGCGATCCAGACCTCCGGCAACTGCGTGCGCAACATCACCACCGAGGCTTTCGCCGGGGTCGCGGCGGACGAGTTGATCGACCCGCGCCCGCTGGCCGAAATCCTGCGGCAGTGGTCGACGATCAACCCGGAATTCCTCTTTCTGCCACGCAAATTCAAGATCGCCATCTGCTCGGCAAAGCAGGATCGCGCGGCAATCATGATGCATGACATCGGCCTGTATCTTTACCCCGGTCGTGACGGGCAGATGTTGCTGCGAGTGATCGTCGGCGGTGGTTTGGGACGCACGCCGATCCTTGGTTTGCAGATCCGCGAAGGCTTGCCGTGGCAGCATTTGTTGTCCTACGTCGAAGCCGTGCTGCGCGTGTACAACCGGCACGGCCGGCGCGACAACAAGTACAAGGCGAGGATCAAGATTCTGGTCAAGGCGCTGGGCATCGAGGCGTTTGCCAAGGAAGTCGAAGCGGAATGGCAACACCTCAAGGACGGCCCGGCGCAGTTGACCGAGGCCGAGTACCAACGGGTCGCCAGTGCCTTCGTGCCGCCGGTTTATCACACCCTGGCCGACACCGATCTGGACTTCGGCACACGCCTGGCGGAAAGCCCGGCGTTTGCCCGTTGGGTCGCGCGCAACGTGCAGCCGCACAAAGTGCCGGGCTACACCAGTGTGGTGCTATCGACCAAACCGGGCATGGCGTCGCCGCCGGGAGATG
Organism: Pseudomonas sp. VD-NE ins; assembly: GCF_031882575.1. Lineage (NCBI taxonomy): Bacteria > Pseudomonadati > Pseudomonadota > Gammaproteobacteria > Pseudomonadales > Pseudomonadaceae > Pseudomonas > Pseudomonas sp. VD-NE ins. The sequence continues at coordinate 3,431,529 of NZ_CP134772.1, read as the reverse complement.
TCACCGCTGTGCAGATGCTGGCGGTGGCCGACTGGTCGCAGCGTTTCGGTTTCGGCGAGATTCGTATTGCCCACGAGCAGAACATCGTCCTGCCCGATGTGCCGAAAACCGACCTCTACGCGCTGTGGCAACTGGCGTGCAAACATGATCTGGGCAGCGCCAACGTCGGCCTGCTGACCGACATCATTGCCTGCCCCGGTGGCGATTTCTGTGCGTTGGCCAACGCCAAGTCGATCCCGATCGCCCAGGCGATTCAGGCGCGTTTCGATAATCTCGATTACCTGCACGATCTGGGTGATATCAGCCTGAATATCTCCGGCTGCATGAACGCCTGCGGCCACCACCACATCGGCAATATCGGCATTCTTGGCGTCGATAAGAACGGCAGCGAGTGGTATCAGATCACCCTCGGCGGTGCGCAGGGCAAACACAGCGCGCTGGGCAAAGTCATCGGCCCGTCGTTCAGCGCCGCCGAGGTCCCGCAGGTGATCGAGCGCATCATCGGCACCTTTGTGCGCTATCGCGAGCACGAGGAACTGTTTGTCGACACCGTCACGCGGATCGGACTGGAGCCGTTCAAGGAGCGGGTTTATCCGAAGACGCTGGAGACCACGGCATGAATAATCTGCTGCGACTGGAGCAGGGTGTGGCGCGGATTGTGACGGACGATCCATGGACGCTGGTGCGCGAGCCATCGATGCCAAGGCCTGCCGGGCTGTTGATGTTGCCGTTGGCGCATTGGCTGGAGTCGCCGTCGACTCACGCGGTGTGGCTCGGCCCGGATGATGAAGTTGAAAGTCTGGTGCCGTGGCTGGGGTCGTTGCCGCTGATCGCGCTGGATTTCCCGAGCTTTCGCGACGGCCGCGCTTACAGTCAGGCGTATCTGCTGCGCAGTCGTTTCGGTTGGGCAGGGGAGTTGCGCGCGATTGGCGATGTGTTGCGCGATCAGCTCAGCCACATGCGCCAGTGCGGGTTTGACAGTTTCGCGGTGCGTGAGGACAAATCCGCCGAGGATGCGCTGAAGGGGTTGGCCGGCATGAGCGTGTTGTATGGGCGCTCAGTCATCGAACCGCGCCCGCTGTTCCGGCGGCGCTGACGCTTGAAAAGATCGCAGCCTGCGGCAGCTCCTACATGAGGTCAACTGTAGGAGCTGCCGAAGGTTCGGGCCGCGTTCGGACGATCTTTTGATCTGGCTTTTACCACCGGGGAAACCCCTAGAAACCTCCTGAGTCGGGCATTTTCCCTTGGGTCAGTGGTGGCCTTTTGGTAGAGTCGCCCTCGCCAGCGGGTTTTCGGCTGGACGATGGAACCGAAGAAGGGAGTCTGATCAGTGAGTCCGGGCAAAAAAATCCTCGGCCTCACAGCGTTGCTTTTGATGCTGACGCTGTGGGCCAGTTACTTTTACGTATTCAAGGAAAACCGCGACGGCCAGCTCGGCGGCGTCGGCGAAAGCACCGCGTGGTGCGGCACGCCTCCGTCCACTGAAGCAGCGCTGCTGGGCAAGGATCAGTTGACCTTGCGTGTCACCAACAACCTGCGCGGCGAGTTCATGCTCAGCGGTTCGCTGGTGGTTTCGGAACGGACCTTCAACCGCTACGACCTCGCTCGCAACGAACTGCGCCTGCGTCTGGAGCCGTTGCAGTGGTCCTACGGCGTCACGCCGATCTTCCTTGAACAGGTCAAGGTGCAGCCACTGAGCCGCAACCTCTCCGCGACCAACAAAAGCGCCTATGCCGAACTCGAACCGCGCCCGATCGGCGTGCAGGGCCAAGTCACCGAATTCCCGTTTGACACCTATCGCTACGGCTACAAACCGGTGCTCTATTACCTCAAGGGCAGCGAGCGCATCGACCTGCGTTTCAAGAACATCACCACGTTGATGGAGATGTCCAACACTTTCACGCCGATCCAGAAGTACAACCGCGTCGACTACATCAACGAGAAAACCTCGATGATTCGTGACGAGGATTACAAGGCTTACGGACCGCACGAATGTGCCTTCAGTGTCGAGCGCAAAGGCTCGTTCAAGGTGGTGGTGTTGCTGCTGCTGTTGGTGCTGTGTCTGCCGTTGCTGTTGGTGTTTTACCGTAATGAACCGGGGATCGACTTCCTCGCCACGCTGCTGGGCGCCGCGATCGTGCGGGTTCTGCTGATCGGGCCGGTGCAGGACTTCCAGCTGTACAACATCGACTTCCTGTTGGGCGCGGCGATTTTGTTGGTGGGTACGGTGTCGTTGATCAAGGCGATGCACATCAACAGTCGGCGGGAGATGGCGTTGCGTAGTGGTGAGACTTCTTCCTGGTAATCGGTTGAATCTTCAAAAGCCCCTCACCCTAACCCTCTCCCGGAGGGAGAGGGGACTGACCGAGGTGTCTGGCGAGTTGCACCGACGTGAATGACCGAGTCGATTATGGATTCAAAGCCAATCGCTCAAGTCGGTGTATCTCTTGAATATCCCCATTCGGTCCCCTTTCCCAGAGGGAGGGGGACTGACCGAGTTGTCTGGCGAGTGACACCGACGTGAAAAACCGAGTCGATTATGGATTCAAAGCCAATCGCTCAAGTCGGTGTATCTCTTGAATATCCCCATTCGGTCCCCATTCCCAGAGGGAGGGGGACTGACCGAGTTGTCTGGCAAGCGACACCGACGTGACAGACCGAGTCGATTATGGATTCAAAGCCAATCGCTCACGTCGGTGCATCTCTCGAATATCCCCCATTCGGTCCCCTCTACCTTTGGGAGAGGGCTAGGGTGAGGGCAAGACAATCTCCAGCCCGTCACTTAAGCGCCGGATCCCCCATATTCATCTTCCTCCAGCCCTGCAAAAGCACCTGCAGGCGTTCTGGCTCAACTTGCTCCAGTGCAGCCGACTCTTGAAGTTCACGCATTGCCAAGTGCTCAATGCAGCGTTGCCGGATGCTCGACGTCTTTCAAATCACGCTTGTGATCCACCGCGCAGCCTTGCGTGAATATTGTGCTGTGCAATCGCAATTACTGAAGTTTTAGCTATACCTGTAACTCCCCCAGGCAGAGTTTTCGGCCTTCTGACAGGAGTTACAGCATGAAGCTAGCAGTGATGATGGGCACACTGTGTTTTGCCACCCTCGCAGTGGTAGGTTGTTCCAGCAAAACCGTCGACCCGAAAGAGTACTCAGGCTTCCTCAAGGACTACAGCCAGCTCAAGGAGGCCAAATCCCCGTCCGGTGCCGAGGTGATGCGCTGGATCGATCCGAAGGTCGACATCAAGAAATTCACCAGCGTTTATATCGAACCAACCCAGCTCTACCCGAAACCGCAACCGACTGCGAAGATCTCCCAGCAGACCCTCAATGGCATCACCTCCTACTACGATCAGGCGCTCAAACGTGAGATTGGCAAAGACTTGCCGCTGGCCACCGGCCCGGGCCCAGGCGTGATTGTGGTGCGTGCGGCGATCACCGCCGTGAGCAGCTCGACCGAAGGCCTGCACGCGTATGAAGTGATTCCGATCGCCCTGGTCGCCGCCGCGGTCAGCACCGCCAGCGGTATCCGCGATCAGGAAACCACTCTGGCCACCGAAGCGGTGTTTCTCGATGGCGCGAATAACAAGGTCGTCGCGCAAGTGGTGCGCAAAGGCACCGGCAAGCCGTTGGAAAATGACAAGCAGGCGATGACGGCGAATGACGTCAAACCTGTGATCGATGGCTGGGCCTCGGACTTGCGTCAGTCGTATCTCAAGTTGAAGTCCGGGTCCAAATAATTCAGCGCAGTTGATGGCCCCATCGCGGGCAAGCCCGCTCCCACAGGGTTCGGCGTTGTGAATGCGATTTTTGATTCACATCGTTCCCTGTGGGAGCGGGCTTGCCCGCGATGGCATTTGCTCAGGCGCTACATCATTGCCCGGTAAACCAGCGAAAGTACGGATTCCCGCCATCCCAGCGCATCACCTCGCGCATATCCTGCCCCCACGCATCCCGATCGCCGTCATAGGCATGCAGGCTCGCCCGATAAAACTGCATCAGGCGCTGACGGTGCGTCTCCACCCGTTCAATCAGCCCAGCATCGGAAATTGGATTAATTCTTTGGTTTTGTGAGCAGGAAGACGGTGATTTTGTGTACTAAACGGCTGGTACCCGAGCCTTCGGCAGCTCCTACCTGTGCGTATTTCAATTCGGGATGTTTAAGCGTTGTTTGGAATTTGCGGAACGTTCCCACAAGGTTTTCAGGTTGTCCGTCGGACGTCGGGTCTCTAGCCTGTGTTCGTCGCTGCCAAATCAGCGACCGGGACTGGAAACCCCGACGGGTATTAGTGGCGCGTACACGCCTTTCATAACGTATCCTTGCGCACTTCGAATGTGTGCACTCCGTTATGGCGGCTGTGCGCGGGGGACCTTCGGGTCGTCCGGGTCGCCGCTGCCCGGGTTTCCAACCTGCGTACAGCTGCCACCTCTTCGACCGGAAACCGAATGGGGCAGCTCCAACTTTCCAGTGGAGTTACACCATGAAAAAGCCAACACCCAACCCCCCAGAATCAGACGCCGACACCACATCCCCCTACGCCTCAGTCGACAGTAAAAAACTTCACGAAGCCGCCGACCGCGCCCTCGACTACTACCTCAATCCCGCCGCCAGCATCATGTCCAGCGCCAACGAGCCGGAACCCATGTACCTCGCCAATCCCAGGTACAACACCGAATCTCTTCTAGCCAACGCCAGCGAAACCCTCGGCTCGGCCAGCGAAATGCTGATGAACTTCGCCGCCTCGCTGGAAACCTCCCAGCGCAAGACCGCACTGGGGATCGCACAGGTCGTCATGCTGGGTGAACTCGCGGTGAATCAAGCCTTGGATCACGTCGAACTCAAGAACTGATCTCTCTTGAATGATCGTTCCCGCGCAGAGCGTGGGAATGATCAAGATACCCCAGCCTTCGGCAGTTGCAGGGGTACTGGGAATATTTACACCCTGTCAGGTTTGACAGTTGTGGGAGGGCTGAACCGGGTGTCTGATGAGAGTGGAATGTCTCGTCAAACGGCAAGACGCTTTAAAAATGAGGGCGATAGAAATGGCGATAACAAAAGGAACAGTAAAGTTCTTCAACGAATCTAAGGGGTATGGGTTCATTACGCCGGAGGACGGCAACAAAGATGTATTTGCTCATTTCTCGGAAATCAAGGTTGACGGATTCAAGACGCTCGCGGAGGGTCAGAGGGTTGAATTTGAAGTTAAGGACGTTCTCGGGAAAGGCCTAAGCGCGGTAAACATTCACCCTATTTAGTAGTCTGTCCGGGCAGGGATATGTTCCCCTGCCCGGATGTCAACTCCTTAAGACTTCTTCACCATCTCTCGGATGCGCTCTTCCTGTTCTCGTGCTTCGGGGGTGAACTCGGCGCCGAAGTCTTCGGCAGAGAATATCTGGCGGATTTCAATATCAGAATCGCCTGACATTGGGTTAGGGCAGCGCTTGACCCATTCGATGGCTTCTTCTCTGGATTTCACTTCCCAGATCCAGTAGCCCGCCACCAGCTCTTTGGTCTCGATGAACGGCCCGTCGATGACCGTGCGTTTGTCACCGGAGAAATGCACGCGCGCACCTTTGCTGCTCGGGTGCAGGCCATCGCAATCGATCAGGATGCCGGCCTTGACCAGTTCTTCATTGAAGTTGCCCATCGCGGTGATCAGCTCTTCGCTGGGCATGATGCCGGCTTCCGAGTCGGCGCTGGCTTTTACAAGGATCATGAATCGCATGGCGGGTACTCCGTGAGTTTGGTGGGATTCACTGCTTAGTCGAACGGGCCAGCGGTGAATCGACAAGGTCTCTAAATAAATGACCAGTAACACCGCAAAATCCAATGTGGGAGCGAGCCTGCTCGCGAAAGCGCTGGGTCAGTCAGTATAAATGTTGGATGTGGCGGCCTCTTCGCGAGCAGGCTCGCTCCCACAGTGGGAATGGTGGTGGTTTTGTATACAATTTTTCGCGCAGGCACCCAACAATTTCCAAACAGGGCATAGGTCGTCGGACCATTTCGTGGTTAACTTCGGCCTCTTGCATGCTTTCCAATCAAAACATCAGAAGGACTCAAGTCATGGCTCAAGTCACCCTTAAAGGCAATCCGGTTCAAGTCAACGGCCAGTTGCCACAAGCCGGTTCCAAGGCGCCAGCCTTTTCTCTGGTTGCCGGCAATCTGTCCGACGTCACCCTCAAAGACTTCGCCGGCAAGCGCAAAGTGCTGAACATCTTCCCAAGCGTCGACACCCCGACCTGCGCCACTTCGGTACGCAAGTTCAACGCTCAGGCCAACGAAGTGGCAAACACCGTGGTGCTGTGCATCTCGGCTGACCTGCCGTTCGCCCAAGCGCGTTTCTGCGGCGCCGAAGGCCTGGAAAACGTACAGAACCTGTCGACCCTGCGCGGTGCCGAGTTCATCGAGAACTACGGCGTGGCCATCGCTGACGGCCCACTGAAAGGCCTGACCGCTCGCGCCGTTGTAGTTCTGGACGAAAACGACAACGTCCTGCACAGCGAACTGGTCAAGGAAATCGCTGAAGAGCCTAACTACGAAGCGGCACTGTCCGTTCTCAAGTAAGCGCTTTTACAATTGTTAACGGCCTGGCCCTGTCCAGGCCGTTTTCATTTGTGTATCAGTGTTTTGCCTCACACCTTGAAACGTAAGGTGTAAGTAAATTGCCGGTAAAGCTGCTTTGCTAATTCCCCATCAGTGCTTATCGTTCAGCCTCCCGTAAAAGAAGCCCACGCGCCCAATGGTTAATCACTCCATGCAATCGTCTCCCCGTAACTCCCGTCGCTGGCTGATCAGCCTGCTTGTCCTGTTGGTGATCGCTGTCCTGTGCTGGAAATTCTGGCCTGCCGGCTCGAGCCCCAAGGAGGGCGCAGACAAGGCTGCGGCCGGGCACACCGGGCGTTCGGGAATGATGCGGCCGGGCTTCGGTGGCGGCGCCGGGCCAATTCCGGTGCGCGTGGCGCCGGCGGTTACCGGTGATTTCCCGCTGTATTACAAGGCGCTGGGTACGGTGACCGCGCTCAACACCATCAATGTGCGCAGCCGGGTGGGCGGCGAGCTGGTCAAGATCAATTTTGAAGAAGGGCAGATGGTCAAGGCCGGCGACCTGTTGGCCGAGATCGACCCGCGCCCTTACCAGAACGCCTTGCTGCAGGCCGAAGGCACTCTGCTGCAGAATCAGGCACAACTGAAGAACGCTCAGGTTGACGTCGAGCGTTATCGCGGTCTGTACAAAGAGGACAGCATCGCCAAACAGACGCTGGACACCGCCGAAGCACTGGTCGGTCAGTATCTGGGCACGGTCAAGACCAATCAGGCGGCGGTCAACGACGCCAAGCTCAATCTCGAATTCACCAAGATCCGCGCGCCGATTGCCGGCCGCGTCGGTCTGCGTCAGGTTGACGTCGGCAACCTCGTCACCGCCAACGACACCACGTTCCTCGCGGTGATCACCCAGACACAACCGATCAGCGTCGCTTTCACCTTGCCGGAAAACAGCCTGGAAACCGTTCTCGCGCGTTATCGCAGCGGCGCCAAGCTTCCGGCCGAGGCGTGGGACCGCGGCGACAGCAAACTGCAAGCCACCGGCGTTCTGCAAAGCCTCGACAACCAGATTGACGTTGCTACCGGCACCCTGAAGTTCAAGGCCCGCTACGAAAACCGCGATCAGGCGCTGTTCCCCAACCAGTTCGTCAACGTTCACTTGCTGGCTGACACACTGAAAGGCGTGGTGCTGGCACCGTCGGCGGCCATCCAGTTTGGCACTAACGGTACCTTTGTCTATGCGCTGGACGGCGACAAGAAAGTCACCATTCGCCAGTTGAAGATTGGTGCCAGCGACGGCGAAAACACTGTCATCACCGAAGGTCTGACTGCCGGCGACCGCGTGGTACTGGAAGGCACCGACCGCCTCAAAGAAGGCAGTGAAGTGGAAGTGGTCAACGACAGCAATCAAGTACCGACCACCCCGACCGAACACCTGCAAGGCAAGTCCGCCGCCCAGACACCAGACGCCGCGGTCACTGACAAGGCCAAGAAGGGCGCATGAACATTTCGCGGCTGTTCATCCTCCGACCGGTAGCCACCACCCTGAGCATGCTGGCCATTGTTCTGGCCGGTCTGATCGCTTACCGCCTGCTGCCGGTGTCGGCGCTGCCACAGGTCGACTACCCGACCATTCGCGTCATGACCCTGTATCCCGGCGCCAGCCCGGATGTGATGACCAGTGCCGTAACTGCGCCACTCGAGCGCCAGTTCGGGCAGATGCCGGGCCTCACGCAAATGGCCTCGACCAGCTCCGGCGGTGCTTCCGTGCTGACCTTGCGTTTCAGCCTCGACATCAACATGGACGTCGCCGAACAACAAGTGCAGGCCGCGATCAACGCCGCGACCAATCTGCTGCCCACGGACTTGCCGGCGCCACCGGTGTACAACAAGGTCAACCCGGCAGACACCCCGGTTTTGACTCTGGCGATCACCTCGAAAACCATGTTGCTGCCCAAACTCAATGATCTGGTCGATACGCGCATGGCGCAGAAAATTGCCCAGATCAGCGGCGTCGGCATGGTCAGCATTGCCGGTGGTCAGCGTCAGGCCGTACGCATCAAGGTCAACCCGGAAGCGTTGGCGGCCAACAGCCTGAACCTGTCCGACGTGCGCACCTTGATCGGCGCTTCCAACGTCAACCAGCCGAAAGGCAACTTCGACGGCCCGACGCGGGTGTCGATGCTTGACGCCAACGACCAGCTGACCTCGCCCGAGGATTACGCCAACCTGATCCTTGCCTACAAGAACGGCGCGCCGTTGCGGCTCAAGGATGTGGCGGAAATCGTCGATGGCGCCGAAAACGAGCGCCTCGCCGCGTGGGCCAACCAGAATCAGGCGGTATTGCTGAACATCCAGCGTCAGCCGGGTGCCAACGTCATCGAGGTGGTCGACCGCATCAAGGCGCTGCTGCCGAGCATCACCGACAACCTGCCGGCCGGCCTCGATGTCACCGTACTGACTGACCGCACGCAGACCATCCGCGCCTCGGTCACCGACGTGCAACACGAATTGCTGATCGCCATCGCCCTGGTGGTGATGGTGACGTTCCTGTTCCTGCGCCGCGCCAGCGCGACGATCATTCCCTCAGTGGCGGTGCCGCTGTCGCTGATCGGCACCTTCGGCGTGATGTACCTCGCCGGTTTCTCGGTCAACAACCTGACCCTGATGGCGCTGACCATTGCCACCGGTTTTGTGGTCGACGATGCCATCGTCATGCTCGAGAACATCGCGCGCTTCATCGAGGAGGGCGATAGCCCGATGCAGGCCGCGCTCAAGGGCGCCAAGCAGATCGGCTTCACCCTGATTTCCCTGACCCTTTCGCTGATCGCAGTATTGATTCCGCTGTTGTTCATGGCCGACGTGGTCGGGCGGTTGTTCCGCGAGTTCGCCATCACCCTGGCCGTGGCGATCCTGATTTCGCTGGTGGTCTCGCTGACCCTGACGCCGATGATGTGCGCGCGTCTGCTCAAGCGTGAACCTGAAGAACATGAGCAAGGCCGTTTCTACCGTGCCAGCGGTGCTGTCATCGACTGGATGATCGCCGAGTACGGCCGGATGCTGCGCTGGGTGCTCAAGCACCAGCCGCTCACCTTGCTGGTGGCCATCGCTACGCTGGGGTTGACCGTGTTCCTCTATATGGTCGTGCCGAAGGGCTTCTTCCCGGTGCAGGACACCGGGGTGATTCAGGGCATTTCCGAAGCGCCGCAGTCGATTTCGTTTGCGGCGATGGGTGAGCGTCAACAGGAACTGGCGAAAATCATTCTCGAAGATCCGGCGGTGCAGAGCCTGTCGTCCTACATCGGTGTCGACGGCGACAACGCCACGCTCAACAGCGGGCGCTTGCTGATCAACCTCAAGCCCCATGGCGATCGCGATCTGAGCGCCACTGAAGTGATTGCGCGCCTGCAACCGCAACTGGACAAACTGGTCGGCATTCGCTTGTTCATGCAGCCGGTGCAGGACCTGACCATCGAAGACCGTGTCAGCCGTACTCAGTATCAGTTCAGCATGTCCTCGCCGGATTCCGAACTGCTCACCCAGTGGAGCGGCCGTCTGGTCGAAGCGCTGGCCCAGCGTCCGGAACTGACTGACGTTGCCAGTGATTTGCAGGACAAGGGCTTGCAGGTCTATCTGGTGATCGACCGCGATGCCGCTTCCCGCCTCGGCGTTTCGGTGGCGAACATCACTGATGCGCTGTACGACGCTTTCGGCCAGCGGCAGATCTCGACCATTTACACCCAGGCCAGCCAGTACCGCGTGGTGCTGCAAGCCCAGGCCGGAGAGAAGATCGGCCCGCAGGCGCTGGACCAGATTCACGTCAAAACCACCGATGGCGCGCAGGTACGCCTGTCGAGTCTGGCCCACGTGGAAGAGCGGCAGGCGCAACTGGCGATCACCCACATCGGCCAGTTCCCGGCGGTAATGATGTCGTTCAACCTCGCGCCCGGTGTGGCGCTGGGGCATGCGGTCGACATTATCGAACAGGTGCAGAAAGACATCGGCATGCCGGTTGGTGTGCAAACCCAGTTCCAGGGCGCGGCCGAAGCATTCCAGGCCTCGCTGTCGAGTACCTTGCTGCTGATTCTGGCGGCGGTGGTGACCATGTACATCGTGCTCGGCGTGCTCTACGAGAGCTACATTCACCCGATTACCATTCTCTCGACCTTGCCGTCGGCCGCAGTTGGCGCCTTGCTGGCGTTGCTGCTCAGTGGCAATGACCTGGGCATGATCGCGATCATCGGCATCATTTTGCTGATCGGTATCGTGAAAAAGAACGCGATCATGATGATCGACTTCGCCCTCGATGCTGAACGCACGCAAGGCATGGCGCCGGAACAGGCGATCTATCAAGCGGCGCTGCTGCGCTTCCGGCCGATTCTGATGACCACGCTGGCGGCGCTGTTTGGTGCGGTGCCGTTGATGCTCGCCACCGGTTCCGGGGCTGAATTGCGTCAACCGCTGGGTCTGGTGATGGTCGGCGGTCTGCTGGTGAGCCAGGTGCTGACACTGTTCACCACGCCGGTAATCTACCTGTATTTCGACCGCCTCGGTCGGCGCTTTGGCAAGACCAATACCGATAGCGAAGAGGTGTCGGTATGACTTCGCAAACATCGCACATCCAAGGTGGGAGCGAGCCTGCTCGCGAAAGCGGCCTGTCAGGCAACATCAATATTGAATACAAGATTGCATTCGCGAGCAGGCTCGCTCCCACAGGGATCTGCGGCGAAGTCGGGGATTGTGGTCAATGAACCTCTCCGGTCCTTTCATCAAGCGTCCCGTCGCGACGATGCTGTTGAGCCTGGCGATCATGCTGCTCGGCGGTGTCAGCTTCGGCCTGCTGCCGGTTTCGCCACTGCCACAAATGGACTTCCCGGTGATCGTCGTGCAGGCGAGCCTGCCCGGTGCCAGCCCGGAGGTCATGGCCTCGACGGTGGCGACGCCGCTGGAGCGCTCTTTCGGCGCGATCGCCGGTGTCAACACCATGAGCAGCCGCTCCAGTCAGGGTTCGACCCGGGTCATTCTGCAATTTGACCTCGACCGCGACATCAACGGTGCTGCGCGGGAAGTGCAGGCAGCGATCAACGCTTCGCGCAATCTGCTGCCGAGCGGCATGCGCAGCATGCCGACCTACAAAAAGGTCAACCCGTCGCAGGCACCCATCATGGTGCTGTCGCTGACCTCCGATGTGCTGGAAAAAGGCCAGCTCTACGATTTGGCCTCGACGATTCTTTCGCAGAGCCTGTCGCAAGTGCAGGGCGTTGGTGAAGTTCAGATCGGTGGCAGTTCGCTGCCGGCGGTGCGCATCGAACTTGAACCGCAGGCGCTGAACCAGTACGGCGTGGCGCTTGACGATGTGCGCAAGACCATCGCCGATGCCAACGTTCGCCGGCCGAAAGGCTCGGTTGAGGACGGTCAACGGTTGTGGCAGATCCAGGCCAATGACCAGTTGGAGAAAGCCAAGGATTACGAATCACTGATCATCCACTACGCCGACGGCGCGGCGCTGCGTCTCAAGGACGTGGCCAAGGTCAGTGACGGCGTCGAAGACCGCTACAACAGCGGCTTCTTCAACGATGACGCGGCGGTGTTGCTGGTGATCAACCGCCAGGCCGGCGCCAACATCATCGAGACGGTCAACGAGATCAAGGCGCAACTGCCGGCCTTGCAAGCGGTGTTGCCGGCCAGCGTGAAGCTGGATCTGGCCATGGACCGCTCGCCGGTGATCAAGGCAACGTTGCACGAAGCCGAGATGACCTTGCTGATTGCCGTGGTGCTGGTGATTCTGGTGGTGTTCCTGTTTCTCGGTAACTTCCGCGCCTCGCTGATTCCGACATTGGCCGTACCGGTGTCGCTGGTCGGCACCTTTGCGGTGATGTACCTCTATGGCTTCTCGCTGAACAACCTGTCGCTGATGGCGCTGATTCTGGCCACCGGTCTGGTGGTGGACGACGCCATCGTGGTGCTGGAGAACATCTCGCGGCACATCGACGAAGGCGTCAAACCGATGCAGGCCGCGTACCTCGGAGCCAAGGAAGTCGGTTTCACCTTGCTATCGATGAACGTCTCGCTGGTCGCGGTGTTCCTGTCGATCCTGTTCATGGGCGGGATTGTCGAAAGCCTGTTCCGCGAATTTTCCATCACCCTGGCCGCGGCCATCGTCGTCTCGCTGGTGGTTTCGCTGACGTTGACGCCGATGCTTTGCGCCCGTTGGCTAAAACCCCACACACCGGGGCAGGAAAACCGCCTGCAACGCTGGAGCCGCCGTACCAACGACTGGATGGTCGACAAATACGCCACCAGCCTCGACTGGGTCCTGCGCCACCGGCGTTTGACGTTACTCAGCTTGCTGATCACCGTCGGCGTCAACGTCGCGCTGTACGTGGTGGTGCCGAAAACCTTCATGCCGCAGCAGGACACCGGCCAGTTGATCGGTTTCGTGCGCGGTGACGACGGCCTGTCGTTCAGCGTGATGCAGCCGAAAATGGAAATTTTCCGCCGCGCCGTGCTCAAGGACGAAGCGGTGGAAAGTGTTGCCGGGTTCATCGGCGGCACCAACGGCACCAACAACGCTTTCATGCTGGTACGCCTGAAACCGATCAAGGATCGCCAGCTCAACGCGCAGAAAGTCATCGAACGCCTGCGCAAGGAAATGCCCAAGGTACCTGGCGCGCAACTGATGCTGATGGCCGATCAGGACCTGCAATTTGGCGGCGGCCGCGAACAGACCACCTCGCAGTACAGCTACATTTTGCAAAGTGGCGATCTGGGCGAGTTACGCAAGTGGTATCCAAAAGTGGTTGCCGCGTTAAGGGCGTTGCCTGAACTGACCGCGATCGACGCGCGTGAAGGCAAGGGTGCCCAGCAAGTGACGTTGATTGTCGACCGCGATCAGGCCAAGCGCCTGGGGATCGACATGGACATGGTTACCTCGGTGTTGAACAACGCCTACAGCCAGCGGCAGATTTCGACGATCTATGACAGCCTCAACCAGTATCAGGTGGTCATGGAGGTCAATCCGAAATACGCCCAGGACCCGGTGACGCTCAAGCAAGTGCAGGTGATCACCGCTGACGGTGCCCGGGTGCCGCTGTCGACGATCGCTCATTATGAGAGCAGCCTGGAAGATGACCGCGTCAGCCACGAAGGCCAGTTCGCTTCCGAAGACATTTCCTTCGACATGGCCGAAGGCGTGACGGTGGAGCAGGGCAGTGCCGCGATCGAGCGGGCGATTGCCAAGCTCGGCCTGCCGGAAGATGTCATCGCGAAAATGGCCGGCACGGCCGACGCCTTTGCCGCTACGCAGAAGAGCCAGCCGTTCATGATTCTCGGGGCGTTGCTGGCGGTGTATCTGGTATTGGGTGTGCTGTACGAAAGCTACATTCATCCGCTGACGATTCTGTCGACCTTGCCGTCAGCCGGTGTCGGCGCATTGCTGTCGATCTATGCGTTGGGCGGCGAGTTCAGCCTGATCTCGTTGCTCGGGTTGTTCCTGCTGATTGGCGTGGTGAAGAAAAACGCCATTCTGATGATCGACCTCGCGCTGCAACTGGAACGGCATCAGGGGCTGTCGCCGCTGGAGTCGATTCGCAGTGCTTGTCTGCAACGCTTGCGGCCGATTCTGATGACTACGCTGGCGGCAATCCTCGGTGCCTTGCCGTTGCTGCTGAGCCGTGCCGAAGGTGCGGAAATGCGCCAGCCGTTGGGCCTGACCATCATCGGCGGACTGATTTTCAGCCAAGTGCTGACGCTTTACACCACGCCTGTGGTTTACCTCTATCTCGACAAGCTGCGCCATCGTTTCAACAAATGGCGTGGCGTGCGTACTGACGCCGCTCTGGAAACTCCGCTATGACTGACCGTTCGCTTTTCAATCTGGCCACTGCTCGCGGCTCGCGTTTGCTCAGCCTGTCGCTGTGCGTGGCGATGCTCAGTGCCTGCGCTGTCGGCCCGGACTATCAGCGCCCGCAAACTGTGGAAATCGCCCAGTACAAGGAGGCCGAGGGCTGGACTCAGGCCAACCCGAGCGATTCGCTGGCACGTGGTGCCTGGTGGGAGTTGTACGGCGATCAGCAGCTCAACGGGCTGATCGAAAAACTCAACAATTCCAACCAGACCGTCGCACAGTCGGAAGCCCAGTACCGTCAGGCTCAGGCCTTGGTGCGCAGTGCTCGCGGAGCGTTTTATCCCAGCGTTGACTTGAGCCTGGGCAAGACCCGCTCCAGCCAGGGCACCGGCAGCAGCAGTTCGAGTCTGAGCAGTTCCTCCAGTGGCATTCGCGACACCTATAACGCCGAGCTGGGCGTCAGTTGGGAAGCCGATGTCTGGGGCAAATTGCGCCGTGGTCTGGAAGCCGATGAGGCCAGTGCCCAGGCCAGTTTTGCCGACCTGGCCGCCATGCGCCTGAGCCAGCAATCGGAGTTGGTGCAGAACTACCTGCAACTGCGCGTGATCGATCAGCAGAAACGGCTGCTCGAAGCCACGGTTGCCGCTTACGAACGCTCGCTGAAAATGACTCAGAACCAATACCGCGCGGGCGTTTCCGGGCGCGATGCGGTAGCCCAGGCACAGACGCAACTGAAAAGCACCCAGGCCGATCTGGTTGACCTGATCTGGCAACGCGCGCAGTTCGAAAATGCGATTGCCGTACTGACCGGTCAAGCGCCGGCGGATTTCAACATTGCCGAAGTGCAGACCATCCCGAATCTGCCGCAAGTACCGTTGAGCCTGCCCTCGCAGTTGCTGGAACGGCGCCCGGACATCGCCTCGGCGGAGCGTTCGGTGATTGCCGCCAACGCCAATATCGGCGTGGCCAAAGCGGCATATTACCCGGACCTGACCTTGAGCCTGAGCGGCGGCTACAGCAGCAGTACCTCGCAGAATCTGGTCAGCCTGCCGAACCGTTTCTGGTCGGTCGGGCCGAAACTGTCGTTGCCGATTTTCGATGGCGGCATTCGTTCGGCAGAAGTCGACCGCACCGAAGCAGTCTACGACCAGACCGTGGCCAAATACCGGCAGACCGTACTCGACGGTTTCCGTGAAGTGGAAAACTTTCTGGTGCAGTTGAAGGTGTACGAAGACGAAGCGGCGGTGCGCCAGGAAGCGCTCGATGCGGCCCGCGATTCCCTGCGCCTGACGGAAAACCAGTACAAGGCCGGTCTGATTGCTTACATCGATGTGGTGGTGGTGCAAGCCACGGCGCTGAGCAACGAGCGCAGCGTGCTGAATATTCTGCAAAGCCGTTTGATCGCCAGCGTACAACTGATTGCGGCGCTGGGCGGTGGCTGGGATGGGCAACTGGACGTGAGCAACTCCAACTGATTCCATGCCCCTTGTAGGAGCTGCCGGAGGCTGCGATCTTTTGATTTTGCTGTTAACGACAAGATCAAAAGATCGCAGCCTCCGGCAGCTCCTACAGGTATGTGTTTCAGTTTTGAGCAAAGCCGTGAGCGCCGGGCCAGAGCCTTGCCGAACGATCAAGCAAGCGTTTCATCGGCTTGATGGCCATTTGATTACTTTGTCAGTGCGTTCTTCTGCGTAATCAGTACAATCGCCGCATTTGCCCGACCGAGAATGGACGCAGTCCGCGTTGGGTGGCCACGAGAAATTCCATGCTCATCGGTAGTTATTCCTCCACCCTGGTTTTCATTTCGTTGTGTGTGGCGATCCTCGCTTCCTATACCGCGCTCGACCTTACCGGTCGCATTGCCACGGCCAAGGGCCGTGCGGTGCATTTCTGGACCGCCGGCGGTGCGTTTGCCATGGGCATCGGCGTCTGGTCGATGCATTTCATTGGCATGCTCGCCTTCAAACTGCCGATCGACCTTGGCTACGACATCACCCTGACCGCGCTGTCGTTGCTCATCGCCGTGTTGTCCTGTGGATTCGCCTTATGGTTGGTCAGCCAGCCGAAACTGCCGGTTCTGCAACTGGCGTTCGGTGCGCTGATCATGGGCACCGGGATCAGTGCCATGCATTACACCGGCATGGCGGCGATGCGCATGACCCCGGGGATCGACTACGACCCGACGCTGTTTGGCGCTTCGTTGCTGATTGCCGTCGGCGCCTCGGCGGCGGCACTGTGGATCGCTTTTCGCCTGCGTCAGCATTCGCCTTATGTGCGGCTGATTCGCGGCGGCGCGGCGGTCATCATGGGCATCGCGATTGTCGGCATGCATTACACCGGCATGGCCGCCGCGCAATTCCCTGATGGCAGTTTCTGTGGCGCCACCGTCAATGGTTTGAAGGGCAATGGCCTCGACAGCCTGGTGTTGATCACCACGTTGGCAGTGCTGTCGATTGCCTTGCTCACATCGATTCTCGACGCACGCCTCGAAGCGCGCACGGCGGATCTGGCGCACTCGCTGACCGTGGCCAACCGCGAACTCACGCAATTGGCCCTGCACGACACGTTGACCGGCCTGCCGAACCGCATGTTGCTGGACGACCGCATCAATCAGGCAATGAAGAAGGTTCATGAGCAGGGCGGCTGTTTTGCCTTGATGTTCATCGATCTGGACGGCTTCAAACCAGTCAATGATGCGTTCGGTCACCACATGGGCGACCAGTTGTTGCGTGAAGTGGGGTTGCGTTTGCGTGAAGACTTGCGCGGCCCGGACACACTGGCGCGCATCGGTGGCGATGAATTCGTGTTGCTGGTGCGCCTGACCGAACCCAATGACGCACTGGGGCTGGCGGCACGTCAGGTCGGTCTGATTGCACAATCGTTCCGTGTCGCCGAGCATGACCTGCAGATCTCCGCCAGCGTTGGCATCGCCCTGTATCCGGGCAATGGCCAGACCGCGCAGGAACTGCTGATGAACGCCGACGCGGCGATGTATCACGCCAAGGGCGGCGGCAAAAACGGTTACAGCTTTTTTGATGCGTCGATGAACAACAACGCACGCAAGCAATTGCAGTTGTTGCAGGACCTGCGCGCGGCGCTGGACCACAGCCAGTTCAGTCTGTATTACCAGCCGAAGTTCGACGCCGCCAACGGCCGTCCGGTCGGGGCTGAAGCGCTGTTGCGCTGGCAACACCCGATTCACGGCATGCTGATGCCGGACAAGTTCATCGAACTGGCGGAGAAATCCGGGCTGATCATTCCGATTGGTGAATGGGTGCTCAATGAAGCCTGCCGGCAGATGCGCGAGTGGTACGTGCTCGGTTACACCGATTGGCGCATCGCGGTGAACCTGTCGGCGCTGCAGTTCTGCCACACCGGGTTGGTGCGCAGCGTGGCCAAAGCGTTGGCCACTCACCACTTGCCGGCCAACAGCCTGACTCTGGAAATCACCGAAACCACGGCGATGAGCGATGCCGATGCGAGCATGACAGTGTTGCAGGAGCTGTCGGACATGGGCGTCGATCTGTCGATCGATGACTTTGGCACCGGTTATTCCAGCCTGATGTACCTCAAGCGCTTGCCGGCCAACGAGCTGAAGATTGATCGTGGTTTTGTGCGTGATCTGGAGCATGACAGCGACGATGCGGCAATTGTCTCGGCGATTGTCGCGTTGGGGCAGGCGCTCGGATTGCGCATTGTCGCTGAAGGCGTGGAAACCGGTGTGCAGCAGGAATTTTTGACGCAGTTGGGTTGTGATTCGCTGCAGGGTTATCTGCTGGGGCATCCGATGCCGGCGGACAAATTCATGCAGAATATTGCGCGGGGTGAGCAGTTGGCGGTGGTCTGATCGACTGCGTTATCGTTCTTCGCGAGCAGGCTCGCTCCCACATTTGGAATGGATACCCCTGTGGGAGCGACGGTGCGACGATTCGACCTGCTCGCGAAGGCGTCCGGCCCGACACAACAGAGCTCATGCAAAACCCGCCAATGGCGGTTATTCTTCCCCCCGACTGTTACGTGTGCATTTGGGGGAAAGGCCAGCATGGATAAAGTCATTGTGATCACCGGTGGCGGGCGCGGGATTGGCGCCGCTACGGCGTTGTTGGCTGCCGAGCAAGGCTATCGGATCTGCATCAACTATCAGTCGGATGAACAAGCCGCGCAAAGCGTGCTGGAGCAAGTTCGTGCACTGGGCGCCCAAGCCATCGCCGTACGTGCCGACGTCAGCATCGAAGACGAAGTGATCGCGCTGTTCCATCGTGTCGACACTGAATTGGGCCGCGTCACCGCTCTGGTGAATAACGCTGGCACCGTCGGGCAAAAGTCGCGGGTCGACGAAATGTCCGAATTCCGCATTCTCAAGATCATGAAAACCAATGTCCTGGCGCCGATCCTCTGCGCCAAGCACGCGATCCTGCGCATGTCGCCCAAGCACGGCGGTCAGGGCGGCAGCATCGTCAATGTGTCGTCGGTGGCCTCGCGTCTCGGCTCGCCGAACGAGTATGTCGATTACGCGGCGTCCAAAGGTGCGCTCGATACCTTCACCATCGGTTTGTCCAAGGAAGTGGCAGGCGAGGGGATTCGGGTCAACGCGGTGCGCCCGGGTTACATCTATACCGATTTCCACGCCTTGAGCGGCGATCCGGATCGGGTCAGCAAGCTTGAGTCGGCAATTCCAATGGCCCGTGGCGGGCGGCCGGATGAGGTGGCGGAGGCGATTGTCTGGTTGTTGTCCGACAAGGCGTCGTATGCGACGGGGACGTTTGTTGATTTGGGGGGTGGGCGCTGATCGTTGGGATTTGTGTTGCCTGATCCGGCCCCATCGCTGGCAAGCCAGCTCCCACAGGTTTCTGTGTCGTACACAACATACGCGGTGACATAGAACACTGTGGGAGCTGGCTTGCCAGCGATGGGGCCAGTGCATTCAGCAACAATCTTTCAGAACGACCGCACAATCCGCCCCAATGTCTCCATGGCTTTTTCCGAGTCTTCAGTCCACGGGCTGCCATAGTTCAACCGAATACAATTCCTGAACCGCTGCGTCGGCGAGAAAATCGGCCCCGGCGCAATGCTGATGCCTTGCGCCAGTGCCATCTGAAACAACTTCAACGAGTCCATCTGCGGTGGCAGTTCCAGCCACAAGAAGTAGCCGCCGGCCGGTTGGCTGACCCGCGTCTGTGCCGGGAAGTAACGGGCAATCGCAGCGAGCATCGCGCTCTGCTGTTCTTCCAGTGCGTAGCGCAGTTTGCGCAGGTGCCGATCATAGCCGCCGTGTTGCAGATAGTCGGCAATCGCGGCTTGCGCCGGCATCGACGCGCACAGCGAAGTCATCAGTTTCAATCGTTCGATTTTCTGCGCATAACGCCCGGCGGCCACCCAGCCGATGCGGTAACCGGGTGCCAGACTCTTGGCGAACGAGCCGCAGTGCATCACCAGACCTTCAGTGTCGAAAGCCTTGGCCGGTTTCGGTGCCTGTTGGCCGTAATAGAGTTCGGCGTAGACATCGTCTTCGATCAGCGGCACTTGATGGCGACGCAGCAGTTCGACCAGTTCCTGTTTCTTCGCCTCGGGCATGGTTGCGCCCATCGGGTTCTGGAAACTGGTCATGCACCAACAGGCCTTGATCGGATGGCGTTCCAGGGTCTGCGCAAGTACGCCGAGGTCGATGCCGTCGCGTGGATGCACAGGGATTTCCACGGCTTTGAGTTTCAGTCGTTCGAGTACTTGCAGGCTGGCATAGAAGGCCGGGGCTTCGATGGCCACCAGATCGCCCGGTTCGGTCACGGCTTGCAGGCACAGGTTCAGCGCTTCGAGGGCGCCGTTGGTGATCAGCAATTCTTCCATCGGCAGCATCAGGCCGCCGACCATGTAACGCAGAGCGATCTGCCGGCGCAGTTGCGGGTTGCCCGGTGACATGTCGGTGACGACCATGCGTGGGTCCATCTCGCGGGCGGCGCTGGCCAGCGAGCGCGACAGGCGTTGCAGCGGGAACAGGGTCGGGCTGGGGAATGCCGAGCCGAAGGGGATGGTGCTCGGGTCTTTGATCGAATCGAGAACCGAGAACACCAGTTCGCTGACGTCGACTTCGGTGGAGTCGTTGACGTGGCTGCTGATCACAGGCTCCGAGAACGGGCTCGGCGCATGGGTGTTGACGAAGTAGCCGGAGCGCGGTCGCGCGCGGATCAGGCCGCGGCGTTCGAGCAGGTAGTAGGCCTGAAACACCGTGGACGGGCTGACGCCGTAGGTCTGGCTGGCGTAGCGCACCGAAGGCACGCGCTGGCCGGGGCCAAGGACGCCGGAGCGGATCAGTTCAGCGATGTCGTCGGCGAATTTTTCGTAGCGTTTCATCGAGGAGCCTTGGTGCTGGTTGATGATGAGGTGTGTCAGGGGAACTGCCCCTCACCCTAACCCTCTCCCAGAGGGAGAGGGGACTGATTGGGGGATGCTTGCGAACTACACCGACCTGAAAGTGCTTTGCTGAATCCACAATCGACTCAGCTTGATGTGCTTTGCTGAATCCGTAATCGACTCGGCTTGATGTGCTTTACTGAATCCACAATCGACTCGGCCTGAAATTGCTTTGTTGAATTCATAATCAACTCGGTCTGTCAGGTCGATGTATAGCGACAGACACCACGGTCGGCCCCCCTCTACCCCCGGGAGAGGGCTGGGGTGAGGGGAAAAGATTCTAACGGCTCAACGATTCATCGGCGCAACAAACCTGCTCTTCGCCACGCTGTAAACCTCAGGCTCATCGCTGTCGGCAATCTTGAAGCTCAAGGTCTGCGAGCTGCTGGCCGGGCGTTCCGTGGTCATTGCCACCGACACCGGGACATCGACAATTTCCCCCGGCGCCAGGCTCAGCTCGGTCTTGCCCTGCAATTGGAAGCCTTCGCCGTCGACCAGACTCAGGTGGTAATCCTGACGCTGCTGGGTCTTGTTGATGACTTTGAGGCTATAGATGTTTTCGATCTGCCCCTGACCGTTCTCGCGGAACAGCCCGCGATCCTTGGTCACGTCCAGCGAGACCATCGGCCGCTCGACCAACGCCAATGCCAATGCGCCGATCATCGCCACCAGCACCACGGTGTAACCGATCAGGCGCGGGCGCAGCAGATGGGTCTTGCCACCCTGCAATTCGCGCTCGGAACTGTAGCGGATCAAACCGCGCGGGTAGTTCATTTTGTCCATGATCGAATCACAGGCGTCGATGCATGCGGCGCAACCGATGCATTCCATCTGCAAGCCGTCACGGATGTCGATGCCGGTCGGGCAGACCTGCACACATAACTGGCAGTCGACGCAATCACCGAGGCCAGCCTCGAGCGGTTTCACGTCGCGTTTACGCGGGCCACGGTTCTCGCCACGGGCCACGTCGTAGGAAATCGCCAGGGTGTCCTTGTCGAACATCACGCTCTGGAACCGCGCATACGGGCACATGTGCATGCACACCGCTTCACGCAGCCAACCGGCGTTGATGTAGGTGGCGGCAGTGAAAAACAGTACCCAGAACAGGCTGACGCCGCCGATTTGCAGGGTCAGCAGTTCTTCAGCCAGTGGCCGGATCGGCGTGAAGTAGCCGACGAAGGTCAGGCCGGTCAGTACGCTGATCGCCAGCCAGAGGGTGTGCTTGGCGGCACGGCGTGCCAGTTTGTTCAGGCTCCACGGCGCGGCTTGCAGTTTGATCCGCTGGTTGCGCTCGCCTTCGGTGATCTTCTCGCACCACATGAAGATCCACGTCCACGAACTCTGCGGGCAGGTGTAGCCGCACCAGACCCGGCCGGCGAACACGGTGATGGCGAACAGGCCGAACGCGGCGATGATCAGCAGTGCCGAGAGCAGGATGAAATCCTGCGGCCAGAACGTCGCGCCGAAGATGTGGAATTTGCTTTCGGAAAGATCCCAGAGCACCGCCTGACGTCCGCCCCAGTTCAGCCACACCGTGCCGAAAAACAGCACGAACAGAAATCCCGCGCCGCTCATGCGCAGGGTGCGGAACAGACCGGTGAAGCTGCGGGTGTGGATCTGGTTGTCGCTGGACCTGGCCGTCGCCTTCATTGGGCGTGCGGGCACACTTTTGATAGTGGGGGATGCTTCTACGGATCGGACGGGGATTTGTTCGCTCATGGTTATTCGCTCATCAGCCTCCATCAGGCCAGAGCACTATGAGCGTCGATCTGTTTGCATAACAGACTCAGGTATTTCAATAAAAAGCGGATCAGATGCGATTTTGCGCTGCGCCTGCGACAACTTGAAGCAACCCGCAGGCAAAGGCGCAAACGCCTATCGCAGACGTTTGCGCGGGGTGTTGATCAAGGTCAGTCAAATCACCGAATCACTCTCGTCGGCTTTCAGGTGTTTGCGTCCGTCCCTGGCGCCTGCGACGGTCAAGGCGTCAGCTTCTGCCTCGGTGATGTAAACGCGTCGGCCTTCTATTTCCACGAACGACATGGATTTTTCGCTATCCGTCATGACTTCCAGGGTGTCGCAAATGCGAATTTCCTCGCCATGTTCAACGGTGAAAAAACACACTTTTTGCTCGGGGTTGGATTCATCGACTCGAAGGGGCATAAGGGCAGTCCTTTTTTCAGGGGGGTCTGAAAGGTTAGGGCGCACGCTTCGTCGATCGTTCTGCGCAACTGATTAATGGTCGCCGCTGTCCATCGTTTATCCAGCCAATAACCAGGACTGCACGATGAACGGGTGGTGGCATGAAGTGTGGGAAACCCTGCAAGCGGAATTCGCCGACGTTGGCGATGCTTCGCAATTGACGCGCATTACCGTGCGCCTGCTGATGGCGGCGGTACTGGGCGGGATTCTCGGTTTTGAGCGCGAGCACAAGGGCAAGGCTGCCGGAGTGCGCACGCACATGCTGGTAGCGCTTGGCGCCGCGCTGTTTGTGCTGGTGCCGCAGACGTCCGGGGCGGAGTCGGATGCGATGAGCCGCGTGGTGCAAGGGGTGATAGCCGGGATCGGCTTTCTCGGTGCCGGGACTATCCTGAAAAACAAGGAAGGCGATGAAGGCCATGTCAAAGGCCTGACCACCGCTGCCGGGCTGTGGATGACGGCGGCCATTGGTGTGGCTGCCGGGTTGGGCAAAGAGGCTACGGCATTGCTCAGCACCTTTCTCGCACTGGCAATTTTTAGCGTGATGCCGCGCATCGTGAAGCTTTTCGAAAAGGACGAGGAAAAAACTGATGACCACTGATCATTCCTGCGCCGGATGATCGTTCCCATGCTCTGCGTGGGAATGCCTCAATGGACGCTCCGCGTCCGCTTTGGGACGCGGAGCGTCCCGGGCTGCATTCCCACGCGGAGCGTGGGAACGATCAATCAGACGATGACTGGTGGCATCGTGCTCGGCGGTTCTTCTTTCGGTGGTGGCGTGGTGCCGGGCGGTTCCTGCTCGGGAATCGGTTGCGGCTCGGTCTCGGGCAGCGTGGGTTTGTCGATGTTCGGATCTGGCGTTTCGGCCGGGATCGGGATGTTCATCTGATGACCTCCGTGTGGCACATGGCGTGAGAAGTGCTTAAGTGGATTGACCACCCTGCACGCAATTCGATCCGCTTTTCTGACACGGCAATTTCATCTGAACTTTTCCCGGCGTCGGTCGCTCGGAACCTAAGTGAGTTCATTTCGGGGCAGGTGCTTCGTTGTGAACACTGATCCGGCACAAGAGCGTCCTTGGGGCGTTAAGGAGAGATGCTCAATGACTGCTGAAAGACCCTCAGAACTCAGCTACAACCCGCACATGCCGCTGTCGCAGGCGTTGCTGCTGCCGCGCATTGCCATCGAAAACACCATGCCGACCCTCGAGGGCGGGCAGTTCGCCGTGAAGTCGATTGCCGGCCGCGAAGTGGTGGTCACCAGCAAGGTGTTTGCCGACGGTCACGACAAACTCGCGGTGCGCATCCGCTGGCGCGAGGAAGGCGAAGAGACCTGGCAAAGCGAGGTCATGGCCGATCAGGGCAACAATGGCTGGCAAGGCCAGTTCCGCCCTGAACATCAGGGGCGCTTCCTGTATTGCATCGAGGCGTGGATCGACCACTTCGCCAGTTTTCAGTATGAACTGGAGAAGAAACACACCGCTGCTGTTCCGGTGTCGCTGGAATTGCAGGAAGGCCGGAGCATGGTGCAACAGGCCGCCGAACGCAGCGAAGGTCAGCTCAGCGAACAGCTTGCCGCGTTGCACCACGAATTGTCCGGGCTGCTCGAAACCGAGCAGGTCGCGCTGTTTCTGCACTCGCGCAGTGCGCAATTGATGGCTGAGGCCGATCACCGCGCCTATTTGAGTGTCAGTCCCGAATTCCCGATGGACGTCGAACGCGAACTGGCCGAATTTGCCAGTTGGTACGAACTGTTTCCGCGCTCAATCACCGACGATCCGCACCGTCACGGCACCTTTAATGACGTGCACGCGCGTTTGCCGATGATTCAGGACATGGGCTTCGACGTGCTCTATTTCACGCCGATCCACCCGATTGGCCGCGCGCACCGCAAGGGTCGCAACAATTCCCTGACCGCCGGCCCCGATGATCCGGGCAGCCCTTATGCCATCGGCAGTGAGGAAGGTGGTCACGAGGCGATTCACTCGCAACTCGGCACCCGCGAAGACTTCCGCCGACTGGTGGCCGCTGCCGCCGATCATGGCCTGGAAATCGCCCTCGACTTCGCCATTCAATGTTCCCAGGATCACCCGTGGCTCAAGCAGCACCCGGGCTGGTTCAACTGGCGCCCCGACGGCACGATCAAATACGCGGAGAACCCGCCGAAGAAATACCAGGACATCGTCAACGTCGACTTCTATGCGCCGGACGCGATTCCGAGCCTGTGGATCGAGTTGCGTGACATCGTCATTGGCTGGGTCGAGGAGGGCGTGAAGATCTTCCGCGTCGACAACCCGCACACCAAACCGCTGCCGTTCTGGCAATGGCTGATCGCCGATGTTCGTGCGCTGTATCCGGAAGTGATCTTCCTCGCTGAAGCCTTTACCACGCCGGCAATGATGGCGCGGCTGGGCAAGGTCGGTTACACCCAGAGCTACACCTATTTCACCTGGCGCAACAGCAAGGCTGAGCTGGCGACGTATTTCACTGAACTGAATGAATCGCCGTGGCGCGAATGCTACCGGCCGAACTTCTTCGTCAATACGCCGGATATCAACCCGGCGTTCCTGCACGAATCCGGGCGTCCGGGGTTTCTGATCCGCGCCGCGCTGGCGACCATGGGCTCGGGACTGTGGGGCATGTATTCGGGGTTCGAACTGTGCGAGTCGGCGCCGGTGCCGGGTAAAGAGGAATACCTCGACTCGGAGAAATACGAGATCCGCGTCCGCGACTTCACCGCGCCCGGCAACATCATTGCCGAGATCGCCCAGCTCAACCGCATCCGCCGGCAGAACCCGGCGCTGCACACGCATCTGGGCCTGAAGGTCTACAACGCCTGGAACGACAACATTCTGTATTTCGGCAAGCGCAGCTTCGACGGCAGCAATTTCATTCTGGTCGCGGTCAGCCTTGATCCGCACAACGTGCAGGAGGCGAATTTCGAACTGCCGCTGTGGGAAATGGGCCTGCCTGATGACGCGACCACCCACGGCGAAGACTTGATGAACGGGCATCGCTGGGACTGGCACGGCAAATATCAGTTCATGCGCCTGGACCCGGCTTACCAGCCGTTCGGCATCTGGCGAATTACTGCCTGAACACAGATCCCCCTGTGGGAGCGAGCCTGCTCGCGAAAGCAATTTTGCACGCGACATTTTTGCTGAATGTTAATCCGCATTCGCGAGCAGGCTCGCTCCCACAGGTTGCTCATTGAGTTGGAGTCAGGTGATCGGCTCACGGCTTTTCTAGAATTGAACAGGAGTTTCACATGGCGAAGAAACCCAAGGCAGCCACCTTCATCAAAGACCCGCTCTGGTACAAGGACGCGGTGATCTATCAAGTTCACGTCAAATCGTTTTTCGACTCCAACAACGACGGGATCGGCGACTTTCCCGGCCTGATCGCCAAACTCGATTACATCGCCGACCTCGGCGTCAACACCATCTGGCTGTTGCCGTTCTACCCCTCGCCACGCCGCGACGACGGCTACGACATCGCCGAATACCGTGGCGTGCACAGCGATTACGGGACCATGGCCGACGCCAAACGCTTTATCGCCGAAGCACACAAACGCGGTTTGCGGGTGATCACCGAGCTGGTCATCAACCACACCTCGGACCAGCACCCGTGGTTCCAGCGGGCGCGCAAGGCCAAGCCCGGCTCGGCGGCGCGGGACTTTTACGTGTGGTCGGATGACGACCAGAAATACAACGGTACGCGAATCATTTTCCTCGACACGGAAAAATCCAACTGGACCTGGGACCCGGTCGCCGGCCAGTACTTCTGGCACCGTTTCTATTCGCACCAACCCGACCTGAATTTCGACAACCCGCAAGTGATGAAAGCCGTGCTCTCGGTGATGCGCTACTGGCTGGACATGGGCATCGACGGCCTGCGTCTCGACGCCATTCCGTACCTGATCGAGCGCGACGGCACCAACAACGAAAACCTTCCGGAAACCCACGACGTTCTCAAGCAGATCCGTGCGGAAATCGACGCCAACTATCCCGACCGCATGCTACTCGCCGAGGCCAACCAATGGCCGGAAGACACTCAGTTGTACTTCGGCGACACCGATGCTGCAGGCCTCAACGGTGATGAATGCCACATGGCCTTTCACTTCCCGCTGATGCCGC
The DNA here is from genome assembly GCF_031882575.1 of Pseudomonas sp. VD-NE ins. Taxonomy (NCBI): domain Bacteria; kingdom Pseudomonadati; phylum Pseudomonadota; class Gammaproteobacteria; order Pseudomonadales; family Pseudomonadaceae; genus Pseudomonas; species Pseudomonas sp. VD-NE ins. The sequence goes on along the minus strand of NZ_CP134772.1, from coordinate 3,404,397 downwards.
GCATGTACATGGCGCTGGCCCAGGAAGATCGCTTCCCGATCACCGATATTCTGCGCCAGACCCCGGAAATTCCCGCCAACTGCCAGTGGGCGATTTTCCTGCGCAACCACGATGAGCTGACGCTGGAGATGGTCACCGACAAAGAGCGTGACTATCTGTGGAACTACTACGCGGCTGACCGTCGCGCGCGGATCAACCTCGGTATCCGTCGACGTTTAGCGCCGTTGATGGAGCGCGACCGTCGCCGTATCGAACTGCTCAACAGCCTGCTGCTGTCGATGCCGGGTACGCCGACGTTGTATTACGGCGATGAAATCGGTATGGGCGACAACATCTACCTCGGCGACCGTGATGGCGTGCGTACGCCGATGCAATGGTCGATCGACCGCAACGGCGGCTTTTCCCGCGCCGACCCGGCGAGTCTGGTGCTGCCGCCGATCATGGACCCGCAATACGGCTATCTGTCGGTCAACGTCGAAACCCAGTCCGGCGATCCGCATTCGCTGCTCAACTGGACCCGGCGTCTGTTGGCGGTGCGCAAGCAGTCCAAAGCCTTCGGCCGTGGCACCTTGAAGATGCTCTCGCCGAACAACCGTCGCGTGCTGGCTTACACCCGTGAATTCACCGATGCCGATGGCAAGCACGAAATCATTCTGTGCGTGGCCAACGTTTCGCGCAGTGCGCAAGCGGTGGAGCTGGACCTGTCGGCCTACGTCGGCATGGTGCCGGTGGAGATGCTTGGCGGTAACGCTTTCCCGCCGATCGGCCAGTTGAATTTTCTCCTGACCCTGGCACCGTACGGTTTCTACTGGTTCGCCCTGGCGGCGGAAAACCAGATGCCGAGCTGGCATGTGGAACCGGCGCAGAGCCTGCCGGACTTCACCACGCTGGTGCTGAAAAAACGCATGGAAGAACTGCTCGAAGCACCGTCACGGACGACGCTGGAGCAAAGCATCCTGCCGAGCTGGCTGCAGAACCGGCGCTGGTTCGCAGGCAAGGATGCGGCCATCGACAAAGTGCATCTGGCCTACGGCGTGCGCTTCGGCGATGCGCAGCATCCGGTGCTGCTCAGCGAAATCGAAGTCACCAGTGGCGGGCAGACCAGTCGCTATCAACTGCCGTTCGGCTTTATTGCCGAGGATCAGGTCGGCCCGGCGTTGCCGCAGCAATTGGCCTTGTCCCGTGTACGCCGTGTACGACAAGTCGGTTTGATCACCGACGCGTTCAGCCTTGAAGCGTTTATTCGTGCGGTGCTGCAAGGCATGCAGAACAACACCGTGCTGGAGTCGACCGAGGGTGAAATCCGCTTCGCACCAACGCCGCATCTGGAAAAACTCGGCCTCGGTGCTGAGTCGGAAGTGCGTTATCTGTCCGCCGAACAATCGAACAGTTCGGTGGTGATCGGCAACAGCCTGGTGCTCAAGCTGATACGTAAAGTCGCTTCTGGCGTACACCCGGAACTGGAGATGAGCGCTTACCTGACCGAGGCCGGATTTGCCAATATCTCTCCGCTGCTCGGCTCCGTGATTCGCCGCGATGCCAAGGGCGAAGACAACCTGCTGATGATCGCCCAAGGCTATCTGAGCAATCAGGGCGACGCCTGGGAATGGACGCAGAACAACCTCGAACGGGCGCTGCGCGATGAACTGGCCGATGCCATGTCCGAGCAGGAACAGCATTACAACGCCCTCGGCGAGTTGAAGGATTTTGCCGGCATGCTCGGTCAGCGCCTGGGCGAGATGCACAAGGTGCTCGCCGCGCCCACCGACAATGCCGAATTCGCCCCGCAGGTGTCGACGGCCAAGGACATGCAGGCGACGGGCAAGGATGTCGTGGCGCAGGTCGAGCACGCGCTGAAGCTGCTCAAACAGCATCAGGGCGAACTCAATGCGGCGGATCAGAAACTGGTGAAGCGCCTGATCGACGAGAAGAAAACCATCCTCACGCATGTGCAGGATCTGGCGAAAAAAGCCGTCGGCGGTTTGCGCATTCGCGTCCACGGCGATTTGCATTTGGGCCAGGTGCTGGTGATCAAGGGCGATGCCTATCTGATCGACTTCGAGGGTGAACCGGCGCGGCCATTGAGCGAGCGTCGTGGCAAACACAGTCCGTACAAGGATGTCAGCGGCGTGCTGCGTTCCTTCGATTACGCGGCCGCGATGACGATCAACGTGCACAACGTTGACCACAGCGCTGAGTCTGAAACGGCGCGGCGTCTGGTCGCCGAGCGCTATTTGCGTGAGGCCCGTGAGGCATTTGTTCAGGCATATCGCCGTGCGGCAGCTAGTCTTGATCATGCTTGGCAAGATCCTGAGGGTGCCGATGCCGCGCTGGCGTTGTTCGGCCTGGAGAAGGCGGCCTATGAAGTGGCCTATGAAGCCGAAAATCGCCCCACGTGGCTGCCCGTGCCGTTGCACGGTTTGTATGGGTTATTGACGGGGCTTAAACCCTTTTCCGATCTTGGTGGAGAGTAGTCATGAGTTTCTCGAACAAGGAACAGGGTGCGGTCAAAGAAGCATTGCTGCCCTCGGCGAAAGATATCGACGCCTTGGTCCGCGCCGAACATCACGACCCGTTTTCCATTCTTGGCCCGCACGGCGATGGCGCTGGCGGGCAGTTCATTCGCGCGTATCTACCCGGTGCGCTGAGTGTCGTGGTGCTGGACAAGGACAGCGGTGAAGAACGCGGTCCACTGGAGCAGACCGAAACGCCGGGGCTGTTTGTCGGCCATTTCGATCAGGCGCGGCCGTACCAGTTGCGTACGCGCTGGGCCGGCGGCGAGCAGGTTGCCGAGGATCCGTATAGCTTCGGTCAACTGCTCGGTGAAATGGATTTGTATCTGTTCGCCGAGGGCAATCACCGTGACCTCAGTGCCTGCCTCGGCGCACAGCTGAAAACCGTGCACGGCGTCGATGGCGTGCGTTTCGCCGTGTGGGCGCCGAATGCCCGGCGCGTGTCGGTGGTTGGCGACTTCAACGTCTGGGACGGGCGTCGGCATCCGATGCGCTTGCGTCATCCGTCCGGGGTCTGGGAGTTGTTCATTCCGCGCCTGCAAGCGGGGGAGTTGTACAAATACGAAATTCTTGGCGCTCACGGGATTCTGCCGCTGAAGGCCGACCCGATGGCGCTGGCCACCAGTCTGCCGCCGGACACCGCGTCGAAAGTCGCCGAGCCGCTGCAAATCGACTGGCAGGATCAGGACTGGATGAACAGCCGCCGCGACCGTCACAAGCACTCGGCGCCGCTGTCGATCTACGAACTGCACGCTGGTTCGTGGCAATGCGAGCTGGATGATCTGGGCGAAGTCGCCCGTCAGTACACGTGGCCGGAACTGGCCGAGCGGCTGATTCCGTATGTGAAAGAACTGGGTTTCACTCATATCGAGCTGATGCCAATCATGGAACACCCGTTTGGCGGATCCTGGGGTTATCAGTTGCTCTCGCAATTTGCGCCGAGCGCGCGTTACGGCTCACCTGCTCAGTTCGCCGAATTCGTCGACGCCTGCCACCGGGCCGAGATTGGCGTGATTCTCGATTGGGTACCGGCGCATTTCCCGACTGATACCCACGGTCTGGCGCAGTTCGATGGTACCGCGCTGTATGAATACGGTAACCCGCTAGAGGGTTTCCATCAGGACTGGGACACGCTGATCTACAACCTTGGCCGCACTGAGGTGCACGGTTACATGCTGGCGTCCGGGCTGCATTGGTTGAAGCATTTCCATGTCGACGGTCTGCGCGTCGATGCAGTGGCGTCGATGTTGTACCGCGACTATTCGCGTAAGGCCGGCGAATGGGTGCCCAACCGCCACGGTGGCCGCGAGAATCTCGAAGCCATCGATTTTCTGCGGCACTTGAACGATGTGGTTGAACTGGAAGCGCCGGGTGCGCTGGTCATCGCCGAAGAATCCACCGCGTGGCCGGGCGTCAGCCAGAGCACGCAGCAGGGCGGCCTCGGTTTTGCCTACAAATGGAACATGGGCTGGATGCACGATTCGCTGCATTACATTCAGCAGGATCCTGTGTACCGCGCGCACCATCACAACGAGTTGAGTTTTGGTCTGGTCTACGCCTGGTCCGAGCGTTTCATTCTGCCGATCTCCCACGATGAAGTGGTGCACGGCAAACATTCGCTGATCGACAAGATGCCCGGCGACCGCTGGCAGAAATTCGCCAACCTGCGCGCCTATCTGAGCTTCATGTGGACCCATCCGGGCAAGAAGTTGTTGTTCATGGGCTGCGAGTTTGGCCAGTGGCGCGAGTGGAATCACGATCAACAGTTGGATTGGTATCTGCTGCAGTATTCCGAGCACAAAGGCGTGCAGAAACTGGTCGGTGACCTCAATCGGTTGTATCGCGAAGAACCGGCGCTGCACGACCAGGACGATGCGCCGCAGGGCTTTCAATGGCTGATCGGCGACGATGCGATCAACAGTGTTTATGCCTGGCTGCGCTGGAGCAAGGACGGCAAACCGGTGCTGGTGGTGGCCAACTTCACGCCGGTGCCGCGTCAGGCGTATCGCGTGGGCGTACCGTTCGCCGGGCGCTGGAGTGAACTGCTCAACAGCGATGCCGACACCTATGCCGGTTCCAATTACGGCAATGGCGGCGGGGCATTTACCGAGGAAGTGCCGAGCCATGGTCAATCGTTGTCGCTGGAACTGAATCTGCCGCCGTTGGCGGTGTTGATCCTCAAACCGGAGGGTTGATCCGAGACCGTGTCGCTGCCTTCGCGAGCAGGCTCGCTCCCACAGGGGAAATACATTCCAAATGTGGGAGCGAGCCTGCTCGCGAAGGCGCCAGTTCAGACACCTTCAAAATCCGGCTCAGCGCTCACCAGCGCATCCGCACCCCAAGGCTGCCAATAATCCCGTTCAAATCATTGTCATCGACATCACTGCTGTAATCGGCACTGACATACAGGCTCACCGCTGGTGTCACCCGCGCCACCAGGCCCAGGCCCAACTCAACCGTAGATGACTTGCGGCTGCTGCTGATCTTGTCGACCTGATCCAGCGTTACCGTGCTACCGGTGTAGACGGTATGCCACAGGTTGGTGCGCACATAGGGTTCGACCGGCAGGCCATTCAAATCGTAACTGCCTCTCAAGCGAGCACCGACGCGTCCGCTCCAGGCTGTCAGGTCGGTGGAGGACGCATTGCCTGAACCTGCATAGGGCGTGTCGAGAGTAATCCGTTGATTGATCAACTGCGCCTGCGGTTCTACCACCCAGTTCTCACTCAAGCCGATCGGATAACCGCCTTCTACCGACAACGTCAGCGCGCTACCTTCGGTGGCTTGCCGGGCGCCTTGTTCGTTGCGGCTGAAACCACTGACCCGGCCGCCACTGGCCGATAGATCGACGTGCCAGCCCTGGGCACCGATCAAACTGTAATAGGCACCGAGGCTCTGGCCTTGCAGATTGAGGGTGTCACTGTACGGATCGGCCAACGCGCGACTGGTGAGCACGCCGTTGCCATTGGCTTGAATCTGATTGACGCCGCCGATCAGTCCGATTTTCTGGGTATGGCTACCACTTTGCAGAGTCAACACGGCGGGGCCTTTGAAATCGCCGCTGCCGGGCATTGCGTAGCCTGACGACAGCACATCGGTTTGCGCCTGCCGGGCGCTTCTACCGTACAACTCGTCCCAAGCCGAGGGTGCGAGGTCTTCGGTAATCAAGCGTGTGCCCTGCAGATCGGGCCGTGGGCTGAAGCGTTGCGGGCCGGGGGTGATGACGGTGGTGGGCAATGTCAGGACGGGTACATCCGCGCGATACCACGGTGTGGTTTCATCCGCCGCAGGACCGGCCTGCGCCTCCATGGATGAGCACAGCAAGATAGAACTCGACACTGTGCAGAAAGTGATTTTGATCTCGTGTGGGGTGATGGAAGTTTTCATGGAGGTCTACCTTGCAGGCGCATGCGGTATCTCGATGTGGCGTCTCTCCTACCCCGAACGAGGGGCGACCGAATGGAGCGGGGCGAACCGTGGCCGCTCGATTTCGCGAGTGTCCGAAGGCTCGTCCCGGGTGGTGATTCCGGGGGTAGTAAGGTAGAGATAAGAAGAGTCGCAGGCACCCGTCAAGAAATTGAACGATGAGCGGTAGGCCTGAATCAGGATTTGCAAGCGTTTGTTTTTCTGCACATAACTAAGTGTTTGTTTGTATGGAATAACGCGATGAAAGCCGCGGCTCAGAGGTGTTCAGTTACCGACAGATGGTCTGCCGAGACCTCTGATCCGCCGAACGACCAACCGCCATTGCGCGCGGTATTGCTGTCACTATTGCGGCTAAAGATGCACCTCGACAGCCAGCGGCAGGTGATCGGACAGATGCGTCCATGGCTTGTTGCCGAGGATTTGCGGGTCACGGCTACTGGCGTTGCGCAGATAGATCCGATCCAGTCGCAGCAACGGAAACCGCGCCGGATAGGTCTTCGCCGGGCGCCCATGATGGCGCTCGAAGGCTTCGTGCAGGTAATTGCGACGGGCGAGGGCGGCGTTGCCCTGTAGCTGCCAGTCGTTGAAGTCACCGGCGATGATCACCGGGGCATCGTCTGGCAGGGATTCGAGCAACTGGCAGAGCAGTTGCAACTGCAATTGCCGATGGCTTTCCAACAGACTGAGGTGCACGCAAATCGCATGGACTTCGGCGTGACCCGGCACATCGAGCACACAGTGCAACAGGCCACGGCGTTCGGGGCCGGTGATCGACACATCGAGGTTGCGGTATTCACGGATCGGGTATTTCGACAGCAGCGCATTGCCATGATGGCCGTCGGGGTAGACAGCGTTGCGCCCGTAGGCGAAGTCGCTCCACATGCTGTCGGCGAGAAATTCGTATTGCGAGGTTTGCGGCCATTCGTTGTAGCGGTTCGAATGCCGTTCGTGTTCACCCACCACTTCTTGCAGAAACACCAGGTCAGCCGAGGTGCTGCGCACCGCTTCACGCAGCTCCGGCAGGATGAAGCGCCGATTGAGCGCGGTGAAACCCTTGTGGGTGTTGACCGTCAGCACCCTTAGACGATGGATGACGGGCGCGTCGACAACATGACGCTTGGGATCGCTGGACACGTTCACTCCTCTGGATTGCGGGCCGCTTATTCATGCGACTGATGGCGAGGGGCGGCAGTTCCTTCTGGATAGTCTTCGATAACACACCGTACCCTGTGGGAGCTGGCTTGCCAGCGATAGCGATCTATCAGGCGATCAATGAGGTGCAGGTTACGGCCTCATCGCTGGCAAGCCAGCTCCCACAGGACCTCGGTGCTTCTGGCATTCAGACGAATACGATTTCGTAGGGCAGGCGCATTCTTTCGAGGATCACCGGCGGTAGCATCGGCGCTATGCCGATCGCCGGTTCACCGTTGAGCTGGCTGGCATACGCATGAGTGGCGTGGCTCTTGCGCGCCACGGTCCAGGTGTCGAGGCGCAGTTTGCGCGCGCGTTCCCAAGGAATCAGTTGCTGGTCGCGTTCAGGCCAGTGCCAGGCCCAAACCGGTACATCGTGAAAAGTCGCGCCAGCCTGTTCCGCCGCTTGCGCACTGGCCCGGCCCACCGCTTCGTGGTCGTCGTTGCCATCGCCGCGCCAGGTGCTGAACACCACGTCGCCGGGGCGCAGGTAGCGGCTGATGAATTCGGTCACTTGCGCTTGCTGGTCGCACAGAGCGTTGTCGGTGAAGCCGCCGCGCACCCATTTCAGGCTGTGCATTGGCAGGCCGAGACGGCGCAGGGCTTCGACGCTTTCCTGCGGGCGGAATACGCTCAGGCGCTTTTCCGACCATTGCCGCGAACCCGGATGGCTGGCGCTGCCATCGGTGATCGAGAGCAGTTGCAGCGGATGACCGAGGCTGGAAAGTAATTGCAGCAGGCCGCCGCAAGTGACCACTTCATCGCCCGGATGCGGCGCGATGACCACGGCGCGGGCACCGTCGGGCACCAGACTGCGGGTATTGATGACGGGGATGTTGTCCAGTTGCGCGGCGCTGTTCCAGATTTGCGCCGACGAACTGCTGTCGCTGAGGGTTAACGGTTTCATGATATGACGTCCTTGTGTTGACTCGCCCTCAGTCGTGCGCGTGACAGTGATTGCCCGACGCCACCGACCCGTGAAGGCTGGTTGAGTGCCCTGCGACGCTCCGAACCCTGGATTGCCGCGAAGCAGAGTATTGCTCATGAAGCGAAGTTCGTCGCGTCACAGATCAATCTGATCCGCTTTTTTTTGCTCCATCTGTGCCAGATTTCGCAGATAGTCACCAAAGCCACCGCGCGCACGGCTGTCGAACCGCGCGCTGGTGAGCACTTGCGGGCGATGACTCCAGGCAATGTTCGCGCCGTCGAGTTCAAGCTCCCGCACCAACTGCACATCTTCGTCGCAAGCCAGCGGTTTAAAGCCTCCGGCCCAGCGATAAGCATCGGCGCTGATGCCCAGATTGGCACCGTGGATATGCCGATGGCCATCGCAGGCACGGTAATCCCGGTGGTAGCGGATTTGCGCTGCCTCATCGAACGACTCATGCCAGCGTTCGACAGTGACGGTACCGCATACCGCGTCTGCACCCAACCCCAGCTGCGCCACCAGCCAGTCGTCGGCGACGCGGCTGTCGGCGTCCGAACAGGAGATCCAGCGCGCTCCGCGCTCCAGCAACAGCTGTGCGCCGGCCGCCCGGGCCTGGCCGACGTTGCGCGCGTCGATGTGCAGGCTCAGCACCGGATAGCGACTGACAATCTGCGCCGAACGATCGGTGCAACTGTCGAGCACCACCAACACCTCAACCTTTTCACCGGCCAGCAAACCGTGGCGGCTGGCGCGCATGGCCGCGTTCAGGCAGTCGTCGAGCAGATCTTCCTCATTGTGCGCCGGGATCAGAATGCCGATCATCGCAAGCCCTCCAGTGCCGCCACCGAGCGCGGTTCGCGGCTCCACACTTCAAGAATGAAGTCCGCTTCCTGATGCAGAACCAGCCGTGGCAGATGCAGTTTGTCGTGAATCAGGTCGTGAACCTGCCGCGCATTCAGCGGGCAGTCGTCGATGGGTGGACGCCAGTGACAGGCGAGGAACTGGCCGTCGGCAGTCAGGCAATCACTGGCTCGACGGATCACTTCTGTCAGATCCTGGCTATCGAGGTAGTAGCCGATCTCGCTAAATACGATCAGGTCGAATTTTTCCTCCGGCCAGTCGCCGGGAAGACGGTTTTGCCGTACCTCGGCGTGATCGAACAGGCTCAAACGGGTGCGCGCCAACGCCACTGCGGCACTGGCCGTGTCACAGCACAGCAAGCGATCGCAACGGCTGGCCAATTCGGCGCTCAACTCGCCGTTGGCGCAGCCCGGCTCAAAAATCGCCCGATAGTGCGGACGCGGCAGGGCGGCGAGGGTGATCGCGCGTTTGCGCTGCTCGTACCAGCGCTGACGGAACGCCCACGGGTCGTCGTTACCGGCAAACAGGCCGTCGAAATAGCGATCGTCGACACTCATAGAAACACCACTTCGAAGGGCTGCAGCAGGCGATCGAGCACGTAGGGCGCGAGCACCGGGCCGAGTCCGGCGTCAGGATCGCCTTCAAGTTGACTGGCGAAGGCGTGCACCGCGTGGCGCTTGCGCGCGACTTGCGCCGGGCTCAGGAGAATCTTGCGTGCTCGTTGCCACGGTACGAAGGCGTCCTCCGGGGTTGCCCAGTGCCAGGTCCACACCGGCAATTCATGGCAAGTCGCACCGACGCGACGGGCAGCCTCGGCGCTGGCGCGGCCGACAGCTTCGTGGTCGCAATGACCGTCCTCGCTCCAGGTAGTGAAGAGCACGTCGTCGGGACGCAGATGCCGCGCGATGAAGTCGACCAGTTCAGCTTCCTGAGCGGCGACCTGCGTGTCGGTGAAACCGCCGCGCAACCACTTCACCCGATGCATCGGCAGACCGAGGCGGCGCAGCGCTTCGGCAGACTCCTGTGGGCGCACCACGCTCAGACGTTCCACCGGCCAACGACTGGAACCCGGGTGACTGGCGCTGCCGTCGGTCACCGAAATCAGTTGCAAAGGCCGGCCAGCGGCAGCGAGCAATTGCAGCAGGCCGCCACAACCGAGCACTTCGTCGTCCGGGTGCGGCGCGACAATCACCGCCCGCGCACTCGGTGGCACCAGACTGAGGATGTCGATGCTGTCCAGCTCCGCCAGATGCCGCGAAGCCTGCCACTGATGCAGGCTGGTGCCCTGGCCGACAATCGGGTTGGTTTTCATAACGTCCATGCCTCGTCGCTTTGTTCGGCAATCAATTGACCGAGCGCAGCCAGATCCCGTTCGGCATGACTCTGGCGCAGGAACACCGGCAGATCGGCGCTGAGCCGGGCAAAGTGTCGATCCTTGCAAAACGGCCCGGCGCCGAGGGCGCGACCGACTTCACGCATTACCTGTTCGGCCGACTGCTCGACCACCGCGCGGGCCCGCCGGGCGAGCAATTCGGCGTGGTCCTCGGGATGGGCATCGATGTGCAGCGCGCTGAACCGCAATACATCCGCCGCCGCTTGCAAGGCACTGTCGACCGCACCGAGATGGGCGAGGGCGTGGGGTTCCGGGCGCTGGCCACACTGCGCGCGCAACGCTTCGGCGATTTGCCGCGCGGCGCCGTACCAGCACGCGGCAATGCCGATTCCGCCTTGCCAGAATCCCGGGCGTTGCAGATAGTCACCGGGATTGCCGATGGCCTGCGCTTCGGCGCCGTCGAACAGCACTTCAACGCTGCCGGTGGCGGCCATGCCCACGGCTTGCCAGCCCTGTTCGGTGACGGTCACGCCCGGTTGGTCGAGGGCGACGGCCACCAGTTGTTGCTGATCATCGGCATCCCACGCGGTGAGCAAGGCATGGCTGAGCACGGCGGCACCGGAGCACCACGCTTTGCGCCCGTGCAATGCGACCATGTGCCCGACCGGGCTGACGTTGACCTTCGCCTGCGGCGGTTCCGCTGCCCACATGCCCCAGGTGCTGCCCGGTGTCGGCGAGCCGCCCAGTTGCTCAATGATCGCCAGTGCGTCGGTATGGCCTTCGAACAATTTGCACAAACCCAGATCATGCCCGCCGACATCCGCCAATCGCTGAAAACGTTCCAGCGTGCGGCCACTGCCAGGTAGCGGCAGGCGATCCAGCCCGGCCTCGACCAGCGCCCGCAGGCAATTGCCGAGGGCGGCGGTGTGCGGATAATCCGCTGGACGTCGGCTCAGATAACGGTGCAGATCCATATCAATCTTCTTCATCACGTTGCAGTTCGAACAGCAGCAACGAGCGTCCGGTAACCGAGTATTGGTGACCGAACTCGAAGCGTTCCTGACCGCGGATCGACGGCTGATTGGTGTCGATCATGCAGGTCCAGAAGCCGCCGTCCGGCACTTCCGGCAAGGTGAAATTGACGATGTCATGATGGGCGTTGACCACCAGCAGCAGCGTCGCATCCGCACCTTTGCGGCGAATCCCGGTTTCCTGCGCGCGACCGTCGAGCAACATGCCCAGGCAGCGGTTGTGCGCATCGTGCCAATGCTCGGTAGTCATCTCGGTAGCGTCCGGCGCCAGCCAGGTGACGTCTTTGACGCCGATGTCCTCGTTGTACTCGCCGACCAGAAAACGCCCGCGCCGCAGGATTGGGTAAGTCAGGCGCAACTTGATCAGGCGCTTGACGAATTTCAACAGTGCCTTGCCGTCCTCGCTGAGATCCCAGTTGACCCAACCGATTTCGCTGTCCTGGCAATAAGCGTTGTTGTTGCCGTCCTGAGTGCGGGCAAACTCGTCACCGGCAACGATCATCGGCGTACCCTGGGAAAGCAGCAGCGTGGCGAAGAAGTTGCGCATCTGCCGATGACGCAGGGCATTGATTTCCGGATCGTCAGTCGGGCCTTCGACACCGTGGTTCCACGACAGGTTGTTGTTGCTGCCGTCCTGATTGTTTTCGTCGTTGGCTTCGTTGTGTTTGTCGTTGTACGACACCAGGTCGTTGAGGGTGAAACCGTCGTGGGCGGTGATGAAGTTCACCGAGGAATACGGACGCCGCCCACGCTGGTTGAACATCTCACCGGAAGCGGTCATGCGGCTGGCGAAATCGGCAACCTGGCCGTCGTCACCTTTCCAGAAGGCGCGCACGGTGTCGCGGAATTTGTCGTTCCACTCGACCCAGCCCGGCGGGAAGTTGCCCACCTGATAACCACCGGGACCGCAGTCCCACGGCTCGGCGATCATTTTCACCTGACGCAGCACCGGGTCCTGGCGACAGGCGACAAGGAAGCTGTGACGCTCATCGAAACCATCGTGATAGCGGCCGAGAATGGTCGCCAGGTCGAATCGGAAGCCGTCGACGTGCATTTCGCTGGCCCAGTAACGCAACGAGTCGGTGACCATTTGCAGCACGCATGGGTGGCTCAGGTCGAGGGTGTTGCCGGTGCCGGAATCGTTGATGTAGTAGCGCTTGTCGTCGGGCATCAAGCGATAGTACGAGGCGTTGTCGATGCCGCGCATCGACAGGGTCGGGCCTTGCTCGTTGCCTTCGGCGGTGTGGTTGTAGACCACGTCGAGGATTACTTCGAGATTGGCTTCGTGCAGGTGCGCAACCATCTCCTTGAACTCGGCGATCTTGCCGCTGGCGAGGTAGCGCGGGTCCGGGGCAAAAAAGGCGATGCTGTTGTAGCCCCAGTAATTGGTCATGCCTTTGTGCAGCAGATGCTGGTCGTTGACAAAGGCGTGAATCGGCAGCAACTCGACGGTAGACACGCCAAGCTTGCGGATGTGTTCGAGCACGTCATCGACCATCAGCCCGGCAAAGGTACCGCGCACGTTCTCCGGCACCGACGGGTGACGCATGCTGATGCCGCGCACGTGGGTTTCATAAATGATGGTCTTGTCCCACGGCACGCTGACGCGGTGGTCGTTGCCCCAGGTGTGCGCCGGGTCGATGACCTTGCACTTGGGCACGAACGGCGCGCTGTCACGTTCATCGAAACTCAGGTCGGCGTCGGGGTGGCCGATGGTGTAGCCGAACAGCGCTTCTGACCACTTCAACTGGCCGACCAGTTGCTTGGCGTACGGGTCGATGAGCAATTTGTTGTGGTTGAAGCGGTGACCGTTGGCCGGGTCGTACGGACCGTAGACGCGGTAGCCGTAGATCAGCCCCGGGTGCGCATCGGGCAGGTAGCCGTGGTAGATCTCGTCGGTGTATTCCGGCAGTTCGATGCGTTCGAGTTCGACTTCGCCGGCATCGTCGAAGATGCACAGTTCGACCTTGGTGGCGTTGGCGGAAAACAGAGCAAAGTTCACCCCCAGACCATCCCAGGTCGCACCGAGCGGGAAGGGCAGGCCTTCACGGATTCTCGACGGCTCGGCGTGCGCGGTGGGTTCGGCTTTCTTTGGACGGGTCATGATTGCTCCTGCAAAAATCGGGATAGTTCGGTTAACACTGTTTCCCCTGTGGGAGCGAGCCTGCTCGCGAAGGCGTCGGCACATCCGACATCTCTGTTAGCTGACCCACCGCTTTCGCGAGCAGGCTCGCTCCCACAGGGGGGGGTGTGTTTCTTGAGGGCGAGTTAGCCCTCGGTGGCGAGCGAACCCGCCACACGTTCAGTCAGTTCAATAATCCGGTTAGAGCGTCAGATCGCCGAAGGCTTCTTCGGCGCTCGAGGCTTTTTCTCGGCGGGTTTTTCGCCCGGGGGAATCACTTTCGCGGCGCTAGCCGGTTTGGCTTTGGCCGCTGGTTTCGGCTTGGCGGCGGGGGCCTTGGCCTCAGTAGCCTTGCCCGCGGTTTTGCTGCCAGCGGCTTTTGGCGGTTTCTTCGGTGCCAGGGCTTCCGCTTCAGCGAGCTTGCGTGCCATCTCCCAATGGCGCGCCTCCTGACCGTCAGGCTGACCTTCCGATTCCCAGATTTGATAGGCGAATTCGCGGATGCGTTTATCGTCGGTACTCATCGCAATGCTCCTGAACTGAACTCATGCTTACGTTAAGTGTTGGATAAAGAGATTGACCGGGACATCCCCCAGCGCGTCGCTGATATTCAGCTCCCTGTTTTTTGTGACTGCGCGGCTTGAAAAAAGTCCCTTCAGGTTTGTGTCAGAGGCGGCGAACGGTAAAACCACTCGCGTATCGCCCCAGCGCAGCGCATCGACCTGAGGTACAGCACTGTTTTCCAGCAGGGTTGCGCAACGGATCGGCACGATCACGATGGCCTGCTTCCCCCCGTGCTCACGGGCAAACGCGAGCACGTTGTGCGCCTGACTGCCGAGCACTTCCAGGGCCTGGTAGGTGCCCCGACGGAACAGTTCGGCATGCTCGACGCGCAGGTTCAGTACCTGGGCGATCAAGGCTTGCTTGATGCGCCCGTCACGCCAGTTCGCCAACAACTCCGCAGATGGCAATGGCGCCTCCAGTGCGTGTTCACGAGCGGCGTAATCCACCGGCCGGCGGTTGTCCGGATCGACCAGGCTGAAGTCCCAGAACTCATTGCCCTGATACAGATCCGGCACCCCCGGCACGGTCATGCGCAGCAAGGTTTGCGCCAAGCCATTAAGCGCGCCGGCGGCGGCGATGCTGTTGACGGTCTTGCTCAGCGCGGCGCGCAGCAGTTCGCCTTCCTCTCCGGTGAGGAGTTTTTCGGTGAATGCCTGTGCGGCGTTTTCATAGGCTTCGTTCGGCGCGCTCCAACTGCTTTGCAGCTTGGCTTCGCGCAGGGCTTTCTGCTGCCATTGCCAGATACGTTTGGCGTAGTCGACGAACCCGGCCTGATCGTCATCGCGCAATTGCAGCGGCCAACTGCCGAGCAACGCTTGATAGAGGATCAGCTCATCGCCGCTCGACGGCATCTGATCGTCAACCCGAACGGGACGGGCGAGGGCGCGCCACAATTCGATCTGCTCGGCGTACCAATGGCTGCGTTCACTGAGCACGGCCAGCCGCGCGCGGGTGTCTTCGCCGCGTTTGTGATCATGGGTGGCGGTGGCGAGCAAGTTGTCGGGGAATTCATTCAACCGTTGCTGATTGACTGCATGAAAGTCGCTGACCGGGGCACTGAACTGCTCGGTGTTGTAGCCGACGTCGTTGCGCGACAGCAGCACCGCCGAGCGATACAGCGCGGTGTCTTCCACGGCTTTGGCTGCTGCCGGTGAGGTCAGTTGCTGAAAGCGTACGCAGGCATGTTTGAGGATTTTGCGCGAACGACCGCGCGGTTTGCGTCGCCACGGCGTGCCACCGAGCCACGCAGCGACGCAGTCGAGCACCGGCCAGTCGGCTTCGCTGAGGGTTTGCCGTGCACCGCCCATGGCCTGCTGGAAAAACACCTCGTCCTGCTCGGAGCGACCCATGGCACTGATGTAAGTGCGGTACACCGGGAAGTGCACGATCAACGCCTGCAACACCCGGCGGATCGCGCCAAGGGTCAGGTCGCGGGTCATCAGGTCATCGCGGGCGACTTGCAGCAGGGCCTGGGCGACGCTTTCGCAATCACTGGCCAGCGAGCCGTTGAGAATCTGCTGACGCGCCAGTTGCGCTTCTTCGATGAACGCGGCAGGGCGTTCGGTGCGCCGTTGCCAGAGATCACCCAGGACGTATTCGCCGTCCGGGTCGTGTTGCAGCAGCGACAGTTGATTCATGAATTCGTAACCGGTGGTGCCGTCAACCGCCCAGTCGCGGTGCAGGGTTTCGCCGGCGCCGAGGATCTTCTCGACGTAGATCGGCAAGTGCCTGCCCGGAGCCAGCAGATCAACCCGGCGGCGCAGCTTGCGGCAATAACCACGCGGGTCGGCGAGGCCATCGATGTGATCGATGCGCAAGCCGTCGACCAAGCCTTCGGCGATCAACTGGAAGATCTTGCCGTGGGTGGCTTCGAATACCGCCGGACGTTCGACGCGTAGACCGCCGAGCTCGTTGATGTCGAAGAAGCGCCGCCAGTTGATGTCATCCGCCGCCGTGCGCCAACTGGCGAGGCGATAGCTCTGACGCTCCAACAATTGATGCAATTTGTGGAAGCCTTCTTCGCTGGTCGAATCGTAGTGTTGCAGGTTGTTTTCAATGGCCTCAGCGATTGACGGATCCGTCGCCAGTTGCCGCAATTCTTCTTTCAGTGGAATCGCCAGCGAGTGGGCATCGGTTTGATAACTGAGCGTGCTGAAGCGATCAGCCAAGGCCTTCAGCGCTTCCTCGGATTTCAGCAGTTCACCGTAATCGTTCGGGCAGATCGGGAAGTGATGGTCGTAGTGCTCGACGTAAAAGCTGCCAGTGCGTGGGTTGAACAGCAGCTTCAGCGTGCCTTCCTGCAACGCCACGCCGTAATCGCTGCCAAGAAACGGCAGCAACAACTGGCCTTCCATCAACGGGTCGGGCGAGTGCCACTGAATATCGAAAAACTCGCCGTAAGGGCTGAGCCGACCCCATTCCAGCAAGTCGAGCCACCACGGGTTGTCGTTGCCACCGACGGCCATGTGGTTGGAGACGATGTCGAGGATCAACCCCATGTTGTGTTCACGCAGGGTGCTGACCAGGCGCCTTAACGCTGGCTCGCCACCGAGTTCCGGGTTGACCTGGGTCGGGTCGACCACGTCGTAACCGTGCATGGAACCGGCCCGTGCCGCGAGCAGCGGCGAGGCATAAATATGGCTGATGCCGAGCCGGGCAAAGTACGGCACCAGTGGCACGGCTTGTTCAAGGGTGAAGCCTTTATGAAATTGCAGGCGCAAGGTCGCGCGCAGGGGCTGGATGAGCGCTTGATTCATTGGTCACGCTCGGCAGCCTGAAGACGCGCGCACGCGAGTAGTTCCAGACGTCGCGCCGCATCGGCGTCATCGAGCAATGCTTCGCTGGTGCCGGGTAAACGTCGCGACCAGTTCGGGTGGGTGTCGATGGTGCCCGGAAAATTCGCTTGCTCGTTGATGCCCAGCGCGTCTTCGAGTGGCAGCAGCACCAGCGGCGCACGGGTATGGCCGAGGAAACGTACCGCTGCATCGACCACTTGATCGGCCTCATGGGATTCTTCGCGAAAGTTTTGCGGGTCCTGGCTCAGCGCACTGCGCAGGCCTTCACGCTCTCGCTGACGATGGTGGCGCCATTCGATTTCACCGTTGGCATCGACAAAGCCCAGACGTGCGTTCCAGTCGATGTCGCGGCCATGCCACCAGCCATTGAGCGTCGGCAGATCGTGAGTGCTGGTGGTGGCGAGTGCGTTGTCCGGCCAGTCGAGAATTGGTTTGAAATGGGTGTTGTCCTGTTCGAACAACAACACGCGCATGCCGAGCATGGAGCGGGCGATAAGCTTTTCGCGCAGACCATCGGGCACGGTGCCGAGGTCTTCGCCGAGGACGATCGCCTGATGACGATGTGATTCGAGGGTCAGCAAGCGCAGCAAGTCATCGACCGGGTAATACAGGTAGGCACCATCGGCCGGCGCCGCGCCGTTGGGGATCACCCACAAGCGTTGCAGGCCCATCACATGGTCGATGCGAAGTCCGCCAGCATGGGCGAAGTTGGCGCGCAGCATGTCGATGAAGGCGCGAAAGCCATTGCGGATCAGGCCTTCCGGCGAGAACGCGGAAATACCCCAGCCCTGACCCGAGCGATTGAGAATGTCCGGCGGCGCACCGACGGTGAGCGAGGCGAGCAATTCATCCTGAAAACTCCAGGCCTGACTGCCGGCGCCGTCGGCACCCACCGCCAGATCGGCGATCAGGCCAATGCCCATGCCGGCGCTGCGTGCGGCGGTTTGCGCACGTTCCAGGCAACGGTGGATCAGCCATTGGCAAAAAGCGAAATAGCCGATGCGTTCGGCGTACTCTTCGGCAAAGGCTTCGAGCGCCGCGCCGCGTGGGTCGTGCCAGTGTTCCGGCCATTGCCGCCAGTCGAGGTTTTCGCCACGGGCGGCGCGCATTTCCTGAATCGCTTCGAAGCGGCAATGGTTTTCCAGTGCTTCGCCACCGGCGTGGCGGAAACTGGCGAAGTCCGGGTGCAGCGGATGGTCACCGGCGATGAAACCTTCGTACAACGCTTGCAAGAGTTTTTGCTTGGCGTCGGCGGCGCTCGGCCAGTCGATCAGGGTCAGGTCTTCCAGTTGCGCGAACTGCTCGGCCAGGCCGGCCGCGTCGATCGCATCACGCAAGGCGCGCTCACCGAGAATGGCCCCGGGTGCCGCGTAAAGAGCATTGAGGAACAACCGACTGGATGGCGAATAAGGGCTGTAGCGCCCGGTATCGGCGCTGAACATGGCATGCAGCGGGCTGATCGCCAAGGCATCGGCGCCGCGCTCACCGGCCACGCGGACCAGGTCTTCCAGCGCCAAGGTATCGCCGAAACCGCCGTCGCCGGGGCGGCGCAGCGAATACAACTGCGCACTCAGGCCCCAGACGCGGGGAATCGGATTATCCACCGCATCGCCGACACTGAAGCAGCGCTCCGGGGCCACGGCCAAGGTGAAATACTGATCGCTGATGTGCACCTGTTGATAACCGACCGGGATCAGCCCGGGCAATATCGCTTCGGAATCGAGTTTCAGGTTCAGCCGTGAGCCGTCTTCAAGGTGGATTTCACACGGCGTTTCCGGGGCGAAGTACCGCGCCAGATCCACGCCGACACCGACATCGGCGGTCAACAGCGGCGGCAGGTGGCGGTCTTGTTGAACGGCTTGCAGTTCCAACAGGCTGGCGTCGATTTCCTGCGCGGTGCTGGCGGGGTGGCCGAGCCCGATCAGGACATTGCGCAGCACCGCCGGGGCGACTTTTTGCGGGCGGCCGTTGGCGTCGATCCAGTCGACGGCGAGGCCGGCGCGGCTTGCAAGAATTTCCAGTTGCGCATCGCTCATAGGCGCTCTCCATTCAGAGGTTGCAAAGGGGTTGCGGCCGTGAGGCTGACAAGCGCGCAATACGCGGGCAGTACGCCCGATTCCGATAGATCGACGGTGGGTGGCTGTTGAAACAACCACACGGCCTCGGTCTGTGGAGGGTTGACCACTGGCGTGTCGCTGAGGTTCAGGTCAATTCGCAGCTCGCTGCCATTGCCCAGACGCCAGCGCGCACTGACCGCGCCATAACCGAGCATATGGGCGCCGAGCGCTTGCGTGCCGGACAGGTGGGGAATGATGTATTGATGGCGAAATTGCAGGAGCTTCTGGTAGAGCGCGAGGGTTTCCTGCTGTTTTTCGCTGCCATGGCCGATCAACCTTGGCTGTGAGGCGTGGAAGGTTTTTTCTGCATTCGGGTCAGGAATCTGCTCGCGCTTGTGCGGATCGGTGAAGGCGCTGAACGCGGCGAATTCATTGCGCCGGCCCTCGCGCACCAGTTTCGCCAGTTCGCCGTGGTGACTGGTGAAAAACTGGAACGGCTGCTCGGCGGCAAACTCGTCGCCCATGAACATTAGCGGAATCATCGGTGACAGCAGCAACAACACGGTCGCAGCCTGCACGGCGCGCGGATCGGCCAGATGATGCAGGCGCTCGCCGAACGCACGGTTGCCGATCTGATCGTGGTTTTGCAGGAACAGCACGAACGCCGTGGAGGGCAGGTGTTCGCTGGGCTCGCCGCGCGGTTCGCCATGGCGGGTGATGTGCCCCTGGAAAACAAAACCCTGACTGAGGCAGCGCACCAATTGTTCGGTGGGTTGTGCGGCGTAGTCGGCGTAATAGGCATCGGTTTCGCCGGTGAGCAGAACGTGCAGGGCGTTATGGCCGTCGTCGTTCCACTGCGCGTCGTAGTCGTATTCCAACAGGCTCGACTGGTTCAGTTCGTTTTCCACGGTCAGCCAGACATGCCGGCTCGGGTCGGTCTGCGCGCGGATGCGCTGGGCCATTTCCGTGAGGAAATCCGGGTCTTCGATGGCATGCACCGCGTCCAGGCGCAGACCGTCGAAGCGGTATTCGAGCAACCACATCAGGGCGTTTTCGATGAAAAACTCGCGCACTTCGTCGCGACGGAAATCGATCGCCGCGCCCCAAGGCGTGTGTTTGTCCTCGCGAAAAAAGCCTTTGGCGTAACGATGCAGGTAATTGCCGTCCGGGCCGAAGTGGTTGTAGACCACGTCGAGAATCACCGCCAGACCGTGGCCGTGGGCGCTGTCGATGAGGTGTTTGAGTTGTTCCGGGGTGCCGTAGGAAGCTTGCGGGGCGTAGGGCAAAACACCGTCGTAGCCCCAGTTGCGTTCGCCTGGGAACTGCGCCAGCGGCATCAGTTCGATGGCGGTGATGCCCAGGCCTGCAAGGCGCGCCAGATGTTGTTCGACCTCCGCGAAACCACCGAGCGCACCGACGTGCAACTCGTAGATCACCGCTTCGCTCCACGGCCGACCGTGCCAAGCCGTGTGTCGCCATTGATAAGCCAACGGATCGACCACCACGCTGTGGTGCTCGAGGTCGCCATCCTGTGCTCTGGAGGCCGGGTCGGGCACCTCCAGTTCGCCGTCGATGTTGTAGCGGTAGCGGGTGCCCGCCGGACAGCGGGCCTTGATCACAAACCAGCCGTCTGCCTGAGGCAGCATCGGCAGCGACTGACCGTTTTCGAGTTCGACACTCACGTAAAACGCATCCGGCGCCCATAGCGCAAATTGCGTGTGTTCGGCGTCCAGCATGATCGCGCCGTGGGGCCAGGTTTCAGTAGACCGTAACGGCATCGTGGTGAACCTCCCTGGTTATTTGTGGTGAGCTTTACCCAGCGCCTTGGCGACCAGTCGTTCGTAGAGTTCGGCGTACGGTTCAACCGCTTTGCACCAGTTGAACGGCGCAGCCATTGCCCGGCAACGCATGGCGTTGAGCAATTCGGGGAAGGCGAACACCTTGAACGCGCGGCTGAGGGCTTCTTGATAGCTTTCAGCGGTGGATTCGTCGAAGAGGAAACCGGTGACACCGTTTTCAATGGTGTCGGCCAGACCGCCGGTATTGCGTGCGACCGGCAGCGAGCCGAAACGCTGGGCGTACATCTGGCTCAAGCCGCAAGGCTCATAGCGCGACGGCATCAGCAGGAAATCGCTGCCGGCGAACATGCGTCGGGCGTCGGTTTCGTTGAAGCCGATGCGCACGCCGATCTGCCCGGGAAAGCGCAGCGCCAGTTCGCGCATGGCTTGTTCTTCTTCCGGTTCGCCGCGACCGATGATTGCGATCTGGCCACCGTTCTGCACGATGTACTCGGATACCGCGATCGTCAGGTCCAGACCTTTCTGATAGACCAGTCGCGACACGACGGCGAACAGCGGGCCTTCTGAGTCATTCAATTCGAATAGCTCACGCACGTGCGCGGCGTTGACCGCTTTGCCTTCCCAGTCACCAATGGCAAACGGCGCAAACAGGTGCGGATCGGTGGCAGCGTCCCAGCTCTCATCGATGCCGTTGGGAATGCCGCTGAGCAAGCCTTGCTGGGTCTTGGCGGCGAGAAAGCCGTCGAGGCCGCAGCCGAAATCCGGGGTGGTGATTTCCTGCGCGTAAGTGGCGCTGACCGTGGTGATATGGCTCGAATAGGCCATGCCGGCCTTGAGAAACGACATCTTGCCGTAGAACTCCATGCCTTCCTGTTGCAGGGCATGGTTGGGAATGCCCAGCTCAGGGCAGGAGCCGAGGCTGGTCACGCCTTGATAGGCGAGGTTGTGAATGGTGAACAGGGTCGGTGTGCGCTGCCCGCGCCAGTGCATATAGGCAGGGGCGAGACCGGCCGGCCAGTCATGGGCGTGCACCAGATCCGGGCACCAGTGAATTTGTGCGAGGTTGGCGGCGATATCGGCAGCGGCCAGGCCCAGACGTGCGAAACGAATGTGGTTGTCCGGCCAGTCGCGGCCGTTGTTGGCGCCGTAAGGCGAGCCTTCGCGCTCGTAGAGTTCGGGGCAGATCAGCACGTAGATCACCAGCCCGTCGGGCATGTCCATGCGGCCGATCTTGCACGGTGGCAGCGCGGCATGGCCGCCGAGTTCGCCAATGATGTGGATCGGGTTTTCGCTGTGCATCACCTGCGGGTAACCGGGGATCAGCACGCGCACGTCGTGCAGATGGGCCATGGCCCGGGGCAGGGCGGCGGACACGTCACCCAGGCCACCGGTCTTGACCAGATCGGCGATTTCCGAGGTGACAAACAATACTTTTTTCTTGTTGGGGTTCTGACTCGCTACCGGAGTCAGCGTTTTGGTGCCGGGGACGTTGATCTGTCGGCTGCCAGGAACACTGACGGTGCTCGATTCTCCAACCGCCTGCTGAGCACGCTCTCCCTGAATTTCCAATGCCGCACTGATCATATGAATCTCCCGTCTCGTTGATCTGATTCTTGTCTTGAACAAGCGATGTCCATGGCCAAGTCCTGTGGCCGGGCGCAAACGCGCCACGCATCGGTGAGCAAACGCTACCCAACACGCGCAAGCAGAATGGGTGAACGGGGCGTTGCAAGGATTGCACCAGTCGCTAAGGCCCCGCCTTTCAGATGACCTGCCGCTGCGCGCAAAAGTTTCGACTTTTTTTCGGCAATGTGACCGGTCGGTTTTACCCCGCGAAAGTCAGTCTAGGCCAGATCCTAGAGCGGGCCAGAGCAAATGGGTAAATTGTTCGACAATCGGTTGGCAGTTAGCGCCAACCGTGCTTTTGAGGGGTAAACGCACCGACGAAGTGCAGGTTTTTCTGTGAGGGAGGGCCAAAACGGTGACTGGTCGGTCACGATTTTGTGCTAGCGGGCTGCGCTGGCGCACTGTTGTGGTGCGGGCAGTTTGTTGATGAGGAGACAGTGAGTGCCCCTTCGCGAGCTTGCTCGCCAAAGCAATGGTCGCTACACCACCGAATTCATGAAGGTCTCAATTCAGCAAGCGAACCGGTTCCCCAGCCGCCCAAGCCTGAATATCCTCGATCATCTGCGAAAAGAACTGCTCATAATTCTGCCTGCTGACATACCCGACATGCGGCGTCGCCAAGACATTGTCCAGTGTGCGAAACGGGTGCATGGCCGGCAGCGGCTCCTGTTCGAACACGTCCAGCGCCGCCCCGGCGATGTGCTGTTTCTGCAACGCCTTGATCAGCGCCGCTTCATCGACAATCGGCCCGCGCGCGGTGTTGACCAGCAGGGCCGTCGGTTTCATCCAGCCCAGTGCTTGCGCATCGACCAGCCCGCGACTGCGCTCGCTGAGCACCAGATGCACCGACAACACATCGGCCTGCTCGAACAATGCCTGTTTGCTCACATACGTAACGCCAACCTGTTCAGCCCGTTCGGCCGTGAGGTTTTCGCTCCAGGCAATCACCCGCATGCCGAAAACCTGACCGAACTGGGCGACGCGCTGGCCAATGCTACCCAGGCCGAGAATGCCGAGGGTCTTGCCGTGCAGGTCGCCGCCCAGCCCTCGCTGCCAATTACCGGCGCGAAGGGAATTTGCCTCATTCACCAGATTGCGTGTAGCCGCCATGATCAGCGCCCAGGTCAATTCCGGCGCGGCATGCTTGTAGCTGTCGGTGCCGCAGACCTTGATCCCCAGCTTTGCGGCCGCTTGCATATCCAGCGCTGCGTTACGCATGCCGCCGGTGACCAGCAACTTGAGATCAGGCAGACGCTTGAGCAAGTCTTCATCGAAACGTGTGCGCTCGCGCATCACGCAAATCACCTGATAGCGGCCCAGACGTTCGGCCAGTGTCGCGTTGTCGGCCGGGTAATCGTGTTCAAACGTCACTTCACCGAGGCTATCGAGGACTGACCAGTCGACCACGTCGCGGGCCACGTCCTGCCAGTCATCGATCACTGCAATCTGCACCGCCATCAGCCTTACCTCATCAACGAACGGGATTGGATGTATTCAGCCAGTCGAGCAGAGCTTTGTGGAACTGCGCCGGTTCTTCCATTTGCGGCGCGTGGCCCATGCCGGGAAATTCCACCAGCGTCGACTGCGGGATCAGCTTGGCTACTTGTTTGCCGAGCACATCATAGTGGCCGATTTTCGCTTTCACCTCAGGTGGCGCGAGGTCTTTGCCGATGGCGGTGGTGTCGGAGGTGCCGATCAGCAGTAGGGTCGGCATCTTCAAGTCCTTGAACTCGTAGTACACCGGCTGGGTGAAAATCATGTCGTAGATCAGCGCCGAGTTCCAGGCGACCTGGGGCTTGCCCGGGCCTTTGCTCAGCCCGGCGAGCATGTCGACCCAGCGGTCGAATTCCGGTTTCCAGCGGCCGTCGTAGTAAGTAGTGCGTTCGTAATCGCGAATGCCTTGAGCGCTGACTTTCAGCTCACGCTGATACCACTGATCCACGGTGCGATACGGCACGCCGAGGGCTTTCCAGTCCTCCAGACCGATCGGGTTGACCAGCGCCAGTTGCTCGACCTGCTCGGGGAACAGCAAGGCATAACGGGTGGCGAGCATGCCGCCGGTGGAATGACCGAGCAGGGTGGCTTTTTGAATGCCCAGCGCTTTGAGCAACTGCTGGGTATTGGTTGCCAGTTGCTGGAAGCTGTATTGATAGTTGTCGGGTTTGCTTGAGGTACAGAAACCGATCTGATCCGGCGCGATCACCCGGTAACCGGACTCGCTCAAGGCCTTGATCGAACTGTCCCAGGTGGCTGCGCAAAAATTCTTGCCGTGCATCAGCACCACGGTGCGGCCATTGGCTTTGCCGTGGGCGGCGACGTCCATGTAACCCATCTGCAGGGATTTGCCCTGAGACTGAAACGCAAAGTGTTTAAGCGTGTAAGGGTATTCGAAGCCTTGCAGTTCCGGGCCATACGCCGGACCTTCCGGCGCGGCTTCACCTGGCGCCGCAGCTTGCACCGACAGGGGCAGGGCGGCGCACAGAAACAGGCCGGGGAGCCAACGGGAAAACATGACAGACATAAGGTCAAACTCCGTTTGAAATCGGCCGATGCTGGAACGACTGGATTATGCCGACGTTAAACACAGGCAATGCCCGCGCCTGATCGTTCAACCCAGCCAGCCCAGGGTCAGCATTGCCAGCACGCCGTAACGTAAACCTTTGGCCAGGGTGACAATCAGCAGGAAGCGCCCGGGCGGTTCGCGCATGACGCCGGCAATCAGTGTCAGTGGGTCGCCAATGATCGGCAACCAGCTCAGCAGCAATGACCAATACCCGTAGCGCTCATAGTGTTTGCGCGCCTTGACCATATGAGCGGGGCTGACCGGAAACCAGCGCCGATCCTGAAACCGCTCGAGGCCACGGCCCAGCCACCAGTTGACCAGCGAGCCGAGTACATTGCCCAGCGTCGCCACCGCAAGCAGGCCCCACAACCAGTAGCGTTCGCTGACGATCAAACCGACCAGCAATGCCTCGGACTGTAATGGCAGCAGGGTGGCTGCACCGAATGCGGCAAAGAACAGCCCGAAGTAAGCGGCGCCGATCAATGGGCCGGGTAGTCCGCCACGACCACATCAGCGCCGTCCTTTTTCAGGCCGATGATCTGATAAGCATCGCTCATGCCGTCCATTTCCATGCCCGGCGAACCCATCGGCATACCCGGTGCGGCGACGCCGAGCAGGTCGTCGCGCTTGCTCAGGGCCAGCACTTGCTCTGCGGGTACATGGCCTTCGACGAATTTGCCGTTGATGATCGCGGTGTGGCACGACGCCAGACGCGGCGGCACGCCATGTTGTTGCTTGAAGCTGCTCATGTCGCTTTCGACGTGATCTTCGACTTTGAAACCGTTGGCTTCGAGGTGGCTGATCCATTTTTTGCAGCAACCGCAATTGGCGTCGCGGTGCACTTCGATCGGGATCAGGTCGGCGGCCTGGGCCAGGGAAGAGATGAACAGGGCGCTCAGGGCGACCAGACGCAAGTGGGTTCGCATAACGGATTCTCGGCTTGGCTGACGATCAGGAAAAAACGCATTTTGACCGGTTTTTCCTGCTCGGCATCAACGCAATGTTTCCAGTTGTTGCAAGGCAGGCTGCCAGGATGATCGTAGATCAAGGCTGACAGGTTGCTGAGCGTGAGATGACAAGGTCGTCAGGTAACAATTGTTTGGACCCCGTCGACTCCTGTGGGAGCGGGCTTGCCCGCGATGGCGGCAGGTCAGTCAATGAGGTTGTGTCTGACCGGGCCCCATCGCTGGCAAGCCAGCTCCCACAGGGTTATGTGACAGGCAGAAATGCCTGAACGGATCAGCGGACTTTGAAACGCCCCATGATCGCGCTCACCCGGCTGTTGGCCTCCAGTAACTGGTGGGTGTTGAGCTCGCTGGCTTTACCGCTCTGCACCAGTTCATCGACCATGTGGCGGATTTGCACCATGCTGCGGTTGATCTCTTCGGTCACGGCGCTTTGCTGTTCGGCGGCGGTGGCGATCTGGGTGCTGAGGCTGTTGATGTGGCTGACCGAACCGGCCATTTCATCCAGACCGGAGTTGACCCGCGCGGTGGCGTCAGCGGCAGACTGGCAACTGGCCTGGGTGTTTTCCATGGCACTGACCGACGAGCTCACGCCTTGGGTCAGGCGGGCCAACATCTCGTTGATTTCCGACGTGCTGGCCTGGGTACGCGCGGCGAGGGCGCGGACTTCATCGGCAACCACGGCAAAACCGCGCCCCTGTTCACCGGCGCGTGCCGCTTCGATGGCCGCGTTGAGCGCCAACAGGTTGGTCTGCCCGGCAATCGCGCCGATCACGCCGAGAATTTCGGTGATGCGCTGGGCGTCCTGCTGCATGTTTTCGACTTTGTGCGTGGCACTGGCCACTTCATCGATCAGCGCCACCACGCTGTTGGTCGCTTCGCCCACCACCACGCGGGAACGGTCGGCGTTTTCGTTGGCGCGCTGGGTGAACGCAGCGGTTTCGGCGGCATTCTGCGCGACACTTTCTGCCGTGGAACTCATCTCGGTGATGGCGGTAACGGTCTGATCGGTTTCCGAGGCGTGACGCAGCAGGATCTGGCTGGTGTGTGCCGAGGTGCGTTGCAGGTTGTCGAGGCTGGAGGCCATGGCGCCGGTGGCTTGGGTGACTTCGCCGATCATGTTCTGCAGATAGGCAATAAAGGTGTTCACCGAGTGGCCGATGGCGCCAAGTTCATCTTCGGCGCGAATGGTGATGCGGCGGGTCAGGTCGGCATCGCCGCTGGACAGCAAGTCGATGTTGGCTTTCAACGCTTTCATACGCTGTACCAATTGGCGAATCGCGTAGACCTGCAACAGCACCAGCAGGATCACCAGCGGAATCTGCAACAGGCTCAAGGTGCTGAGGACGTCATCACGCTGGGCGGTGAGCATTTTCGTCGGCAGGGCGCTGGCGAGGAACCACGGCGTGCCTTCAATCGGGCGCATGAAGAAGGTGCTGGCTTCACCGTTGTTGTCGAACTCGATGCGCTGCGCCTGATCGCGGTTCTGCAACCCGGCTTTTATCTGGCTGGCGAAGGTCGACGTGCCGGCCAGTTCGCTGATGTTTTTCAGCACGATCGGGCCACTGATGCGCGAACTGTTACTGATGATCTTGCCGTCGGCTTCGATGATCAGCATCTCGGCGTTGAGGTCTTTTTCCTTGCGCGCCACCAGATCGTTGAAGAAACCGAGGGTCACGTCGATGGTCGACACGCCCCAGGCGCTGCCGTTTTTCTGGATGGCCATGGCGCAGTTGGTGCGCGGCTCGGCACTGGCATCATCTTTATACGCTGCCGCCCACGCGCATTGGCCGCGCGGTGTGGCCATGCCGCCCTTGTACCAGCTCTGGTCGTAATAGTTGGGGGCTGCGTCGCTGTTCCAGAACGTGTTCACGGCCAGTTTGCCCGACGCGTCGCGGTGCCAGAACGTACTGAATTTGTTGCGCCCGGCTTCACGTTGCCCCGGCAGCGGCCAGATCCCGCCGCCGAACACCTTCAACTCGCCGTACTGATCAACCAGGCCAGGCAGCACCGTGTCGATGGCGGCGCTGTCGAGCAGCGGGATGGTCTGGGTGATGCTGCGCTGTTGCGCCTGCACTTTGTTCAACTCGCCCTGAATCTGCTCGGCCACTTCGGCGATGCGGTTGAGGACTACCTGTTCTTCGGTATGCCGCAGTTTGGGGGCGACCAGTTGGCTGATGCCGACCACGGTCAACACCGACAGCAGCAGGATGAACAGAACCAGAAACAGCGTGTAGCGAGCCTGAATAGTGCGGAATGCGGGCATGGAGACCGGTCCTTGAGCTGCGTTTCTTATTAGGGGGGCAGGGGCAAAACAGTGCGGGTGTCCACAGGGTATCGTCGTTGCATCGGGAAGCTTTAGGTACATACGTCCTAAATAACCTGAGTACCGATGACCGGTTGGTATCAGCTTCGATACATGGGCCGAGTTAAGCCTGGGGATTGAATGAAAAGGGTCATTTTCATTTCAGTACCATGACAGCTCTGGGCCAGGCTTCTCGGGAGGTTCTGCTTTTGTATCGAGAATGTACAAGAATTGTAAAAAAGTGCAGAAAGGGGTTGGTGCCATCAGTTAGCCCGCTGATACTCGCGGCCATTAATGCCGTTCACACGGACATTTTCATGGTCATTTTACAGGGAGTCTCTTCATGACGATCGGTATTGTCGGCGGCTGGCAGGCCAAGGCGGGCGTTCTGGTACGCGACACCGGCGCAAAGAAACAAGTGTCACAGAGCCTCAAGGTGCAGCAGATGCTCACCATGGTCGGTACCAACCCCACCGCGCTGAATACCGCCGAGATGGACAAGCAGGGCATGCGCAAGGCCATCAAGGGCTTTGATCCTGCGAATGTTTCGGTAAAACAATTGGGCAATCTGAGCGAGATGCTGCGCAGCCGTGGGCTGATTTCCGAGATCACCTCGTTTACGTTGAAGAACGCCGGTGACAAGTTCGACCGCTTTGGCGTGACCAAGGATATTGATGCCAAATTCAACGCCCTGGAGTATTTCGCGACCCAACTCGATGCCATTCAGAACAATGGCCTCAATGGCAACGCCTACGGCAAGAGCCTGATTCCCGAGTTCAAGAAAGCGATCTATGTCTTGCAGAACCTCAAGACCTACGGTGACGGCAACGCGCCGAAACCGGTCGACGAGGGCGTCAAAGCCAAGGCGTGAGACCGATTGCTGTAGCCCGCTCAACGCTTGAGCGGGCTACAGCGGTTCGCGCGCTGTGGGTCATCAAGGCAGCGGCGATGCCTCTGCGTGCACTGCAAAGGGCAGTTGCGCCTGATCATGCAAGCGCTGGATGTGTGGGCAATGCAGTTCCAGTGAGCGCGAGCGATAGCCCCGATGAAACAGTGCCAGCCATCCCGCGCCGCGATCATTCGGGGCAATCCCGGTGAAGATAAAGCCCAACGCCGACAGGCTGACCACCGCACTGGCGAAACCCGTTGCCAGCCTTAGCCTGATCGAGATCATCCAGTGTTGGGGCAGTCTGCGCAGTTGTTTAAGCAAACCGCTGTCGATTTTTTTCAGCATCACGTCATAACGCCCGGCACATTGCTCGACATGCAGCGGCGGTCCCACCCAAGGCGCTTCCTTTTCCTGTGTCCCGTACACCTCGCACAAATGCTCCATGAACTCGCGACAGCTTTGCGGCCATAACAAGGCTGGCAGCGGGCGGCGGTAGCCGTCGATGGGGGTGTAGCCGATGACGATCGACTCCGGCAGTGTTTCGCCAAATGGCGAGGGGACATAGTCGAGCAACAAGCCGCTGCTGCAAAACCCGAGTCTGTGCGCCATGCGTTGCGTGTAGGCGTGCTGCGTCACCTGTTTGATGGTCACGCCGTGGCAACCCAGCGCTTGCGCATGGATCAACAGTCGAGTGCCCAACTGCGTGGCGATGTTCTGCCCGCGCGTCGATGGATGCACCACGCTCAACGCCAGTTCCGCCGTGTGCGATCCGGCGTTTCTGCACAACGTGGCGTGGCCGAGGATTTTCTGTCCTGATTCCGCGACCAATGAGTGCCAGGTCCCATCGCAGTGGTTCTGGTTGATCATCAAAGGCAAATACACGTGCGGCTGTACGTAGTGATCGCCATAGATTTCCCGGAACAGACGGCTGATGGCTGCAGCGTCGGAGCGCCGGTAACTGCGCAGCGTTACGTTGTCCATGGGCATTGCTCCGGGCGGGGAGGCGTGTAGACACGAAGGTCGACGACTCGCTGGCGCTTGCCGGAGCGCGGATGGCGAGCGAGTTCATCGCCAGTGCATCGGGCGATCTGCAACTCGATCAACCGATCAGCGCAGAGTTGCGTGATCAGCGGGTATTGCTCGATCAGTTCACTGTGCAATGTTGTGTTGGCATCAGCGGTTTCAGGCATCAGCGCTGCGGCCACCCACTGCAGACGCAACACATCGACGTTGGCCGATTGGCTGATGACCAGTTGCCAGTCATCGCTGGCGGTGGTGCGCTGGACGATCCGGGCGATGTCTTCGATCAGCAGGGTCAGAGTGCTCACCCGTACGCGCTGACTGCTCGCGCTGCGGCCCATCAGGGCGAACTTGCGCATCGGCGCTGTGGCCGGTTCTTTCCAGCAGGCAAGGTCGCCTACGGGGTAGCGGATCAACGGCATCAGCCGGCGGGTCAGGTTGGTGATCAGCAGTCGCCCGGTACGGTCGCAGTCCACGATCACTTCTCCGGTGTGTTCGTCGACGATTTCCAGCACGCTATGGCTTGCGAGCATGCGATGTTCGCCCAAGGCGCAATCGCGGTGAGTGGCGCCGATGAACCCGGCGTCGACACTGGCGTAGCCGATGGAAGCGATTCGTGCGTTGGGGAACACGCCGCGCAACCGCTGCAATTGCCCGGCAAACAGACTTTCTCCGCCGTAAAGTATCGTTTCGACCTCGGTCAGGGTCTGCGCCTGGCGCTCCAGCGCGTCAGCGAACGTCAGCAATTGTGCGGGTACGCCGGCCAGCACATTGATCCTGTGCTGGCGAATGGCGTCAGCCAGTACCGCTGGCTCGACGTTGCCGGTAAACGGGTATTCGGTGATCCCCGCTGTTTCGTGTGCCAGTGCATCGTGGATAAAGATGAAGCTGGCATACAGATCGCCGACAAAAAACAGGTTGGCAACCCGGTCTCCTGGATTGAGCTGGCTACCAAGATGCGCACCGAAGTCGCGCACAAGTGTCTGCCATTCTTCGCGGGTAAATACCGAAAGTTTACCGCTGCTGGTGGTTCCACCGGTCTTGAACACCAGTGCGCGTTCGACTGTAGAGGTCAGCACCGGCCATTGTTCGAAGTTCTCGCTGGCTGCCCAGTATTGTTGTGGGTCGATCACCGGAAGTTCCTCCAGTGCGGTTATCTGCGCGGTAATGTTTTGCCAATGGTTGGCGTAATACGTTGAATGTTCGCGGGCAAAGGCCAGTAACTTGTTTAGTTCAAGTGCTGCGTTCATGGTGTTCTCATTAATTGATCTGGCGGTGGGCGATTTTTGCCTCTAGCGGCGCGCGTCAATCACTGGCGGTGTCTTTCCGCTGTGTTTGTTTCTGTCGAATTGCTGTGGTGCGCAGTGTTGCGCGTGCACAGTGACAAGTCCGGTACGCACCAGCGTGGCCAGCGTCGGATAGCTTTGCAGTCGGCCGAGGATGTCGGCGGGAGCGCCGGGGCTGCGAATCAGCAAGCGTTCCAGGCCGTCAGATGCGTGATCGAGGTGCAACTGGAATGGCGCCTGCAGGTGTCGACCGAGCTCATCAAGACAAATGAAATCGGTGCCGATGCGCAGGAGTCTGCCGTGCCGTTGCCGCAGCTCGAAACGTGGCGAACTCAGGCCGCATGCGCACTGCCCAGGCAACCATCGACCGGTGTCGCCAACGTCATAACGCTGTACCTGCTGGCCTTCGCGTGCCTTGGAAGTGAACAGTAAACGGCCGATTTCATCCTCGGCGACAGGCACGTCCTTCTCCAGTGCAACGATTTCCAGATGCTGGATGGTGTCCATCAGATGAAACACGCCATCAGCGGTCACGGCGCAGGCATGCCCGAATGGCCCCGCATCGACGCTGCCGTACACCGCCGAGCGAATGCTGGCGACGCCGCAGCGATGCAGTAGTTCGCGGCACTGTTCACTGATGTGTTCACCGCCAAGGAAGACTTTTTCAATCGCGCCATAGCGGCTCAGGCGCGGCTGTTCATTGAGGAACAATCGATGCAAGGTGCTGGGCATACCGATCAGGACGGTCACGCGCTGTTCGATGATCACTTGCGCAATATCGCTGTAATCATCGTCGGCCGGCGCGCCCATGGGCAGGTGCGTTGCGCCCAGCATTTCCAGCACTTTGGCAAAACTGAAAAAGCCGCCGTACAAACCGCCACTGAAGAACAGGTTCATCACTTTGTCGCGGCGCGGGTCGAGACCTGCGGCGAACATGCCGTCGGCTGTTGCCTGCATTTGCCGTTGGAAATCACGGTAACTGAATCCCGCCAGGGCCGGTGTGCCACTGCTGCCGCCGGAGCGGAAGAATAGCTGCGCTGCCGCTGTCGTCGGCCGCGCGATAAACGCCGCTTTGTCGGTGATCGGCAGGCCCGCCAGTTTCGGCGCGCGAGGTGGCGGGGCGAGGCTCATGTGGGTGGGCAACTGCGTCGGCGCGACGCTGACCGACACGCGTCGGCTCAGACGTTGCAGCGCGTAAACGCCATCATGGGGTTCGCCATCGTAGCCATCATGAATCGCGTTGACCGGTGCAATCCGGCTGACGCCCGCCGCAATCAGCGTGCGCGACAGTTCACCGATCTGCGCTTCGCCACACGCCAGGGCACAGCTTTGCAATACGTTGCGCCAAGGCAACAGGGTTTGCGCCAGGCGCGCGTGCGGCAGCGGTTTGAGCAGCAGGGTGCGAAACAGTGGCGAGGGCGCGAGCAACGGATCATGGCTCCAGATCACTCGCCAGCCCGCCGCGCTCCAGACCTGTCCCGTCACCCCGGAAAAGCTCCTGCTCAGGCGCGTCATCAGACTGTGGGTGGTGATTTCGCTGGCTTCCTGGATCGTCGGGACCAGCGCCGGCCATTGCCCGGCACGACGCTCGAACGACCTGGCCAACGTGCCGCCGATGCTTTCCAGAACGCAGGGGTCATCGCTGTCGACCAATAACCATTGCGGGCTGGAGCAGGCCTGTTGATCCAGCCGGCAGACCTCATCGACTATCGCGTCCAGTGCCTGTGGCGATGCCGCGTCCGGTGTCAGGTAGGCAAAACTGATGCGGTGCCCCCAGTCGATCCAGCGACACCCGGGCGGCAACTGTTGGCGGATGGCTTGCAGGGCCGCTTCGCCACCCCACGCCGATACGCCATTGGCCATTTTGCACAAGCGGCCGATCTGCGCCGTCGCCACCGGCAGCACCGCCACGTAATGACGCAGTTGGCCACTGGGATCGGATTGCACCAACGCATGCATCAGACGCGCCGTCAGGCCTTGATCACTGCGGCTGGGGCGCAGCCAGTTGATGTTACCGGCGAGCAGGCTTTCGAGCATGGCGCAGCACGCCAGCAGCGGCGCATTGGCCGGTGTGACATGGATCACCAGACCCAAGGGGCTCCAGCGCTCAAAACGTGATTGCCGATAATCGATGCGTCGCAGGCAATCGGCTTGCTCGCCCAGCTCGCGTTCAATTCTGGTTTGCAGGGCGTAAGGCTGACAGAAGTCAATCAACGCCTGGCGCTGCTCGGCATCCAGGGGCAACTCGGCGCTGTGCAGTTGCTGCGCAAAGTGTGCGGCGGCAGTCAGTACGGTGGCGCTGTCCAGCGGTGTACTCAGGTTTAGCGGCAAGGTCTGCTGTAGCTGCAGCAGTGCGTTGTCGAGGTCGAGGTCCTCGTGCAGTTCCCCGTTGATCAGGTACATGTCAGTGCCTCCCCAGTAATTCGGAGGCCGCCATCGCGCAACTCCTGCCGGCGCTGGTGCCGGCGCGGCCATGCAGTTCGAACCAGTCACTGACAAGGCCGCAGCCGCAACTCGAACCGGGGTGCAGCGTCGCCAGGTCGCTCATCACCACCGCGTGAGCCGGACTGGACGAAATGTAGGGCGAAACAAACCCCAGCAAGCCTTGCTGGCCATAGGGCTGGACGGAAAAATCCAGCGGATTGCGGACGTAAGCCCTCGCGTAAACCGGGACATGGAAATGATGGTGGGCACATTCGATATAGGGCACTGCGTGCTCGACCGCGCCATAACCGTCGCGGCACCGATTCGTTTCGATACCCAGTTGTCGGCTGATGCGTTCATACAATTGTTGTTTTGGAATTTCCTCGCTCGCCCGGGTTTTCCAGCCACCGCCGAAAAACGCCAGCGAATCAGCTGGCAGTTTCAGTTCAGGCACACCGGTGGCTTGCATGTGTTGCAGTGTCTGCCAGAGGAATGCCGGGAAGCCGAAAATCCGCACGGGCAGGCCTTCTTCGGCGAACGACTGCAGCGCGCTGATAACCCCGAACACATCGAACTGGTGACCACTGCCATTGCAGCGCAAGGCGTAAACGACGCGATTGATGGGGGCGAAGCGACAGAGAAACTGGTCGGTATAGGCTGTTCCCAGAGTGATCGCACCCTGCGGTTCGTAGCTCAGCAACAGGTAGTTGCACGGTGTGTCTGGTGAGTGCCAAGCGTAGTGGGCAAAGATCCGCTCGACCATGAACTGCGCGCCCGCCAGGCTGCGTTGGTCATAGCGCATGCGGCTTTTCTGGCCACTGGTGCCGGACGATGTCAGTTCCAGGGCGTTCTCTCCGCTCGGGCTGAGCAACAGTTGCTGTTTGAAAAAACTGGCCAGAATCGGCGGCAGTCGTGACCAGTCAGCGAGATTATCCAGGTCCTCCACGTCGAGGCCGTTGGCGTTCAGCCAATGTGCGTAGCCGGGGGTGTGCTGGCAATGAAACCGACTGATCTCGGTCATGGCCCTGTCGAACAGGCCCGCAGGCACGGATTCCGGGCAATACGGGTGTGGCAACGCGCAGAGCGCGTCACCGGCGGGGAAGTGATTCATTCAATATT
Source organism: Pseudomonas sp. VD-NE ins (assembly GCF_031882575.1). Classification (NCBI taxonomy): domain Bacteria; kingdom Pseudomonadati; phylum Pseudomonadota; class Gammaproteobacteria; order Pseudomonadales; family Pseudomonadaceae; genus Pseudomonas; species Pseudomonas sp. VD-NE ins. The sequence continues at coordinate 3,369,580 of NZ_CP134772.1, read as the reverse complement.
CCTTTATTGAGCAGAAGCGTTATCGGGACTCGGTGTCTTGCACGAGTCCCCGGACCAGAGGCAGGCACGTCAGGCCGCTGAAGGCGGCACAGAGCGCAAAAAGCTCCAGGCGCGCGCCACCACCGATGGCCGCAATGAGCACGCCGCCGAGGCCCATCACGGCAATCGAAATCATGCCGACCAATGCCGAGACCAGGCCTTTACTGTCATCACTGGCAAACAGTGCCAGCCGATACAGCGCGGCGTTGCTCATACCCAGCCCGACCGCGTAGAGCGCCAGACTGGCGACCACCGGACCCAGGCCGGCGCCAGACAGGGCACAGGCAATCAACGCCAGCAGACCCAGACAGAAGGGCCACAGGGCCAACCGGATCAGTTGCGGCAAAGAGTGAGTGACCAGCAAGCGGTCGAGGATCAGATTGCCGACGATGACGGCAGAGAACACCGGAATCTGCCACACGCCATATTCCAGTGGCGTCAGCCCGAGCAACTGGATCAGCAGCAACGGTGCCAGGCCGATCCAGGCGATCAGCGGCAGGCTCATCAGCCCGAGCGCGAGGCTGGCGGCGAGGAAGCGACGATTACCAAAGAGAACTCCGTAGCGCTGGCAGGTCTGGCGCCAGGAAAAGCGCACGGCGAGCTGCTGCTGCCCATCGCGACGTACGACGCCGACCGTTTCCGGCATGCAGGCGAACAGCCCCAGCCAGACCATCGACGCCGCCAGACCGAGGCCCAGAAACAGTTCGCGCCAGGACAGCCATTGCAACAACAGAATGCCCAACAACGGCCCCACCAACGGTGACAGCAAGGCGATATTGCCGAGCAGTGCCATCAACCGCACCGCATCCGCTTCGCAAAACACTTCCTGCAGCGCCGGATAACTCACGGCGACTACAAAACCCAGGCCCATGCCTTGCATCAGTCGAAGCAGGTTGAAGGCTTCAATACTGCGAGTGACGAATGCCCCCGCGCAGGCCACAGCAAACAACGCACAACCGATCAACAATACCCGTCGTCGGCCCCACTGATCGGACAGTGGGCCAATCAGCCATTGCAGACAGACACCGCCAATCAAATAAAGATTGAAGGCGTTGGGAACATGCCGCACATCGGCTTGAAGTTCGCTTGTCACGTTCAGCATAGCCGGCATGATCAAATCGCTGGCCATGTATGTCAGACATTCAAAAGCGCTGATGGCAAAACAAAAACCGAGCACTTGTCGAGGCCCGATATGTATAAGAGTGTTCTGCATAAACGTCCCTGTTAGTGAGTGGAAATAAGTGGCCAGAGACTAGTTGCAGAAGTTCGCTTAACCTATTGTTTTGCTGCGACATTAGATTTCAAATGCTTACAACTTATTTGGGCGTTTCAGCATTGCGTGCGCGCCAGAACAGAAAAGCCCGCAACATGGCGGGCTTTATTTGAAGTTGATTGGGCTTGTTGATGACCTGCCTCAGTCTGTCCATAGGCAAGCGGGCAGGGCGAACAATCCTGTTCTAGCGATGTTGGTAATAGCCAGGGCCACCCTGGTAGTAACGGTGGTGATCGTCATGCCAGCCGCCGTGGGGGAAGATGATGCAACCACTCAGGGTCAGCAGGGCAAGAACGGGAATCAGCCAGGTGATTCGACGCAGCATTTTGAAAAATCCTCATGGTTACGCCGTCATGAAGCCAAAACTCTTCATCGGCTGTAACATGAGACCCCGATTGCAGCGGCGCATCCCCGTAGAACGGTAAGTGCATGGCATGCAATCGGATACAAACCGGATACATTTCAAAGTTTCAGGAAGCCGTAATGACCCACAAGCAACGTTTGATTTATTCGATTCTGATCGCCGTGTCGGTGCTGGCTATCATGCTCGGCCTGTCCTGGCTGCAAAATGCCGGAATGATTACGGAGAAGGCGTTCCAGTTCGTCGCCATCGGTGTGGCGGTGGTCGTGGTGGTGATCAACGGCGTGATGCGCCGCAAGGTCAAGCCTTGACGGCGATTGGCGCACGCTTCAATCGTGGCTGAGGACTGCTGCAGCCTGTGGATGCAGGCTGTAGCTCTTGTCTTCATTGAAGGTGATCACACCTTCGGCGCACAGGCGCTTGAGCACCTCACGCACGCTGAGGAAGGACAGTGGAATATCCAGATCCAGCAATTGGCTGTGGACACCACGTACGCCCAGACGCCGCTCGCTTTGTGCGGCGACCAGCAGGGCGTCGATGACTTTCAGACGAATCAGGCTGGTGCGCAGCCCGAAACTTTTCAGCAGCAAGCGGATGCGTTCGTTTCCGTGACGCTCGACGCGTTGCCCGAAATCGCTCGCGTGGGGGCTCATGGAAACTCCTTTGGGGGCCTGGCTACCGTCCGTTGGTAGTTGCGAGTTGTACATGCGATTACTCCTTTTCAGAGCCTGATCGGGGAGGTTTTTTTGCGCTCTCTAAAACAAGACGTTTCAGCACGACAAATCATGAAAGAAAAAATGTAGAAAATTTGTCGGGGGTTTGTCTTTTTCTTGTGATCGTGGGTTGAAATTGGGTTGGGCTTGGCGGCCTTTGGGCCGACCATGCTCTTGCGGGTTTGGGTGTATATCCGTTTTTTTGGGTGTTGCGGCTGGCGGTTTCGCTCTTACAGCGAGTCCCTTTGGCAAACGCCCCAAAGGAACCAAAGGTCTGGGCCCCGGCGTTCGGCCCTCGCCGTGGCTCGGGTTCCTTCGTTACGGGATCTATCCGGGGGCATCGCCTACGGTTTGCTTCGCTGCACCTCCTCTCGATGTGTTCGACTTCGTCGAACGGTCGCTGCGCTCCCACCCCCGGATAAATCCCTCCACTCAGCCTGCCGAAGGGGCCTGCACGGCAAGATCAAGAGCGGCAGCCGAGCTAACGCTCATCCTGTTGAGTGGTGAGGAGCGGGGGTGGGTGCGGCTTTGGATTTGTTTCCGAATTTGAGTGCGGCTCGGTATTTCATTTCGGTGTATTTCTCGCAATCACCTCGGTCAGTCCCCTCTCTCTCTGGGAGAGGGCTAGGGTGAGGGGCTTTTGATCTGGTGCAGTATTGAGTTCAACCCGGTATTTCATTTCGGTGTATTTCTCGCAATCACCTCGATCAGTCCTCTCTCCCTCTGGGAGAGGGCTAGGGTGAGGGGCTTTTGATCTGGTGCAGTATTGAGTTCAACCCGGTATTTCATTTCGGTGTATTTCTCGCAATCACCTCGGTCAGTCCCCTCTCCCTCTGGGAGAGGGCTAGGGTGAGGGGCTTTTGATCTGGTGCAGTATTGAGTCCAACTCGGTATTTCATTTCGGTGTGTTTCTCGCAATCACCTCGGTCAGTTCCCTCTCCCTCTGGGCGGTCCGACGTTTCGGGAGGGCTAGGGTGAGGGGCTTTTGATTTTGCGTTTGGGGGATTGCGTGGAGGGGCTAAATTTTTCCCTCTGACTTCGTTTCTTCGACAGGCTCATTGCGCGTGGACGCGTGGGTGTTTCCAGGGTGGATCTGCGTCAGCGTCGGATCCGCTCTTTGGCATGTCGATCAGGAGTGAGCGTGATTATTTCCAGACAGTTACCCGGACTGACCTTGGCCGGTATGGTTTTTGGTTTGAGTTGTTCAGCCCATGCGTTTAGTCCGGCCACTGATGTCAGCGCCGATATTCGTCGCACTGCGTTTGGCGTGCCGCATATTCGTGCGCAAGACGAGCGTGGGCTTGGGTTCGGTATTGGTTATGCCTATGCGCAGGACAACCTGTGCCTGCTGGCCAACGAGATCGTGACGGTCAACGGCCAGCGCTCACGTTACTTCGGGCCGGAGCAGTTCACCGTCGAGCAGCGCGAAAACCGTGTCAGCGATGTGTTCTTTACCTGGCTCAACACACCGGAAGCGGTCGAGGCATTCTGGCAGGCGCAGCCTGCGCAGGTGCGTGATCTGGTCGAAGGCTATGTCGCCGGCTTCAACCGTAATCTGGGCGAGCGTCGGCAGCAAGGCTTGCCGCAGCAATGTCAGGGTGAGTGGGTGCGAGACATTGCGCCGGAGGATCTGGTGAAGCTGACTCGGCGTCTATTGGTCGAGGGCGGAGTAGGGCAGTTCGCCGAGGCTGTGGCCGGTGCTGCCCCGCCGCAGGCAACAGCGCGCATCGAACACAACGTGCAGGCCTATCAGTTGGCCGATGCGCGTCAGCAGCGCTTCGCCCTGGATCGTGGCAGTAACGCTGTAGCGGTGGGCAGCGAGCGTTCGTTCAACGGGCGCGGAATGTTGCTGGCCAACCCGCATTTTCCGTGGGTCGGCGGCATGCGCTTCTATCAAATGCACCTGACCATCCCCGGCAAGCTCGATGTCATGGGCGCCGCTTTGCCAGGCCTGCCGATGATCAATATCGGCTTCAATCAGCATCTGGCCTGGACCCACACGGTCGACTCTTCGAAACACTTCACGTTGTATCGTCTGCAACTCGATCCGAAAGATTCCACCCGCTATATGCTCGATGGTAAATCCTTGCCGCTGAACAAGCAGACCGTCACCGTGCAGGTGAAGCAGGCAGACGGGCAAGTTGTGCCGGTTTCGCGTGATGTCTACAGCTCGCAGTTCGGGCCGATTGTGCAATGGCCGGGCAAGCTCGATTGGGACAATCAGTTCGCCTACAGCCTGCGCGATGCCAACCTCGAGAATGATCGGGTGCTCAACCAGTGGTACACCATGAATCAGGCGTCCACGCTTTCCGAACTGCAGGATTCGGTGCACAAGATTCAGGGCATCCCGTGGGTCAACACCCTGGCTGTCGACGACAAAGGCCAGACGCTGTACATGAACCTGTCGGTGGTGCCGAACGTCAATGCCGAGAAACTGGCCAAGTGCAGCGACCCGCGTATCGGCACGCAAATGATCGTGCTGGACGGCTCCAACAGCGCGTGCGCGTGGGACATTGACCCGCAAGCCGCGCAGAAGGGCATTTATGCCTCGAGCCAATTACCGCAAATGCTGCGCAAGGACTTCGTCCAGCATTCCAACGACTCGGCATGGCTGGCCAACCCGGCGCAACCGCTGACCGGTTTCTCGCCATTGATCAGTCAGGACGGTCAACCGCTGGGCTTGCGCTCCCGGTTTGCCCTGGATCGCTTGAGCACGCTGAGCAAGAAAGGTCCGTTGGCGGTAAAGGATCTGCAGCAGATGGTGATGGACGATCAAGTGTACCTGGCGACGCAGGTGGTGCCGGATCTGCTGAAGTTCTGTGCCTCTGATCTCGGCGCCGACGCGCCGGCACTGAAGCCGGTTTGCGTCAGCCTCAAGGCATGGGATGGTCGCGCCAATCTGGAATCGGGCCTGGGCCTGGTGCATTTCCAGAACATCATGCAGGCCTTGCAGGCTTCGCCGGATGTCTGGCGCGTGGCGTTCGATCCCAAAGATGCTCAACACACACCGCGAGGTCTGGCCGTCGAGCAGCCCGCGGTGGCCAAGGCGCTGCGTGAGGCCATGTTGGCGTCCGTTGAATCGAGCGCAAAAATGGGTTTCAAACCACAAACCCGTTGGGGCGATATTCAGGTCGTCAGCAGTGGCGGGCAACAGACGCCGATCCACGGCGGCCCAGGCACGCTGGGTATCTACAACGCCATTCAGAGCGTGCCGCGTGAAGATGGCAAGCTCGAAGTGGTCAGTGGCACCAGCTATCTGCAAGTCGTGACATTCGATGAAAAGGGCCCGCACGCCCAAGGGCTACTGGCGTTCTCGCTGTCGAGCGATCCGGCGTCGAAGTATTCGCGGGATCAGACTGAGGCGTTCTCGAAGAAACAGTGGAGTGTGCTGCCGTTTACCGAACAGCAGATCCAGGCGGACCCGCAGTATCAGGTTCAGACTGTTCGCCAGACGCTGGAGAAGGCGGGGAAAGTCGCCGCTCAGTAAATCCGGGTGTCAATTGCGTCAAGCCCGAGGGCCGCATCCTGCAAAGGTTGCGGCCTTCAGCTTTTTGGCGGTTGTTGCGGCATCGAGTTGATCACCGGGTTACCTTCCTTGTTCCGGGTCAGGTAGACCGGAAGGACCTTGGGCAGGCTGTTGGCCAGGTTGTTCAGCTCTCTGATGTTGTAGATGCCCCCCACGCGAATCGAACCGGTACGGGTATCAGCCAGTTCCAGTGGATTGCTCAGATAGCGATTGATCAGTGGCAGCGCTTCGCTCAGTGCCAGGTTGTCCAGTACCAGCTTGCCGTTGCGCCAGGCCAGTGACGTGTCGCTGGCGTAGGTCTGGCTGATCTGCGGCATGTAGTCGCCTTGCTGGTAACGTGCCTGCATCGACGGGCCGAGACGCAAGCCGTCGCCCGGCAACGAGCGATTACTGGTCACCAGCACTGAACCTTCGACCAGGTTCACGCGCACTTGATCCTGATACATCCAGACGTTGAAGCGTGTCCCCGTCACCCTGATCTTGCCTTCTCCCGCGCGAACCACAAATGGATGAGCCATGTCGTGGCTGACGGTAAAGAACGCTTCACCTTTTTTCAGGGTGACGCGGCGTTCGTCCTTGTAGTTGCTGAAGGTCAGATCGGTGTTGAGGTTCAGCTCGAGCTGGCTCCCGTCACTCAGCGTGACCTGCCGGACAGTATCGGTGGCGGCGAAATGCTGATAGCTGTCGGGCACCCAGCCCAGGTTCCAGCCGGTGTAAGCCGCCAGCGGCAGTGCGAGCGCACAGACACCCGCCGCTATAGCGAACTGACGCCAGGAGCGCGAAGGTCGATGCGCAGGCACGACTGAGGCTGATGCCGGGCGCGGCAAGTGTTCGGCCACGTCCCAGATCTCCAGCATGGCCTCATATTCGAACGCATGCAGGGGATGAGCGTCGTGCCATTGCCGGAACGCGCGACGCTCTTCGTCCGTGCAGTCGGCAGCGTGCACACGCATGCACCAATGCGCGGCGGCATCGGTGATCGCATCGTATTCGGCTTCCGAGAGGGTGTCTTGGGTCATTGACTCATCCTGATTTCGCACATTCTAACCTTGTCAGGAAGTGACCGAGAACATCCGTCATGGCATTTACCCATCAAAGTGGAACTTATTTTTCCCTCAGGCACCCAAAAAGCAGGACGACCAAGACCACTATCCACAAATGGAGTGAAAAAAATGATCAAAAAGACATTCGCAGCGTTGATTGCTACTGCCGGTTTGCTCAGTGCAGGCGCGGCGCTGGCCGATAAGCCGGGCGCCGGCTGGGTCACCATCGAAAAAGCCATCGAGATCGTCAAAACCAAGGCCGGTTACGTCGAGGTCTATGAGATCGAAGCCGACAACAACGGCTACTGGAAGGGCGAAGGGCGCAAGGCCGATGGCGTTGTCTACGAGTTCCGTATCGATGGGGCGTCGGGCAACGTGTTGCGGGATCAGAAAGACTAACGGTCCAGACTGCTTCTTGTAAAAATGCGCCGGCGTTGAGCCGGCGCATTTTTTTTCAGTCGTTAAGGCAAAGCAGGTAAGGATCCTGTCTGGCTTGCGATGGGTGCCGGCAGGGGTATTCGTACCGGAAGAGGATCAAGCTCCCGGCCCATTTCGCTGATGAGCAACGCGATCGAGTCGGCGTTGGCCATCTTTACCTCAATGCGTGCCTCGTCAGAGACTGGACTGCGAAAGGCTTGACGGGCATCTGCAAGGTTTTTGGTTTTTGTCAGTTTGAGAATTTTTTCGAGATCATCGGCGCGCTCCGGCAACTGATCCAGACCCACCCACAGCCCTTTCTCATTCTTCTGCGCGAATAACTGCGAAAGTGGAGTAGAGCGGGACATGGACTTACGCAGACGATCAATATCATCTTTAAGAAGTTGCCCGTCAGCGGTTGAAGTGTCGATTAGATGGGGAAATGGCGAGATCGCCTGTACGAAGACAAAATCTTCGCTATCGCAGACTAAATGCGACAGCTCGTGGATCAGCGTGACCGCGCGAGCGTGAGAGTCAACATTGAACCTGGGAGGCAGAAAAGCGGTGTAGGCATCCAGTTCCGGATTAAAAAATTGTTCGGTGAAGTGGACGATTCGTCGCCTGTCCTGCTTGAAAACAAAGGCAACCGTATCGTCGTCATACCGCGCATTCAGGCCCGCGAAAAAGCGTTCCGTGTAGAGCAAGTCATCTTTGGGATCCGTCAACTCGCGGCAAAGAGGGAGGATGACCTTTTCGATTTTCCTGAGCAACATGGGCGTGACTTGCGGCACCTCAAAAAAATCTCTGAGTAGCTTTTCCACACGAGAGCCACCCAGGTTGTCGCGATATATGACGAAGTTATGCAGACAATTCAGCGCGTAGTCTCTGGCCCTGCTGACAGCTTGCTCTATCACGAAGGCTCTGGCGGGGTAGCGGCGGTTGATTTGGGCCATACCTCTGGCCTGGATATACATCATTACTGAACGGTCGCGCTCGATCTCGGTTTGCGCACGGTTGCGTTGCTTTGATCGGCAACGATTGGCAGATTTGTCCGCGCCGGCAACCACAAGTCGCGAGTTCTTCTGTTCAAGCGCCGGCCCTTCGCCCCCGCCTTTTATCTGCAGATGCCAGGTTTTTTCCGACTGGATCACCGGGTAGACCTTGCCGGCAATCGCCGCGTATTTTTGTGTCGTCGACGGATCGCCATAAACCAGGTTATTGCTCTCAAGCTTGAGCTTCTCGAGAGCGGTGGTGGTTTCAAAGCGTTGCAGGTTGATGCGAGTGGCAGTAACAGGCGCGACTTTGGCCCAGCGTGGGGCGGCTTTTACTGTTGTAGTCCCGCTGGTTTGGGCAACTGTCGATCCAGTCGTCTGCGCTTCAGAGGCAAATTCGACCGTTTCCTTTTCTACTTCTGTTTCCCAGGACAGCCGTCCCAGGCTGAACAGGGAAATTGCCCCTGCAATGAAGCTTTTCAAGGCGTTTGCCCAATGGTGCTCCTGCAGATCCTCGGCGGAATCCTTGAAGTCGCTGTAGCTTTTCCAGAGAAAAAACAAAGAGGCGAGTTTTCCCGGCAATAGATGGGGAACCAAACGAACACCGTGGCTGAATAGACACTTCGCCGCTTCCCAGTCGGCTTGCGCATTGATCTGCGGCTGGCACCTGAGCAATTGCGGCAAGAGGCTGAGCGTGTCCTTGTGCAACTGCTCCAATACATTGCCGGTAATGGCCGTGCTTTGCAGTTTGATTTCACTGGGTTTGCCGATTGTCGTTTTCAGCAGATTCTTGAAGACAGTCTGCTGCGCAGAGGGCAAGCGTCGGATGATCAAATCCTGAAAATGCCCGGGGGTATTCAATGTCTCGATCAACTGCGCTTCATCTTCGAACTCGCGAAAAACGTATTTGGAGTACGGAGCGTAGAGCACCCGTGGTCCTGTTTTGCCCATACCGGGTCCGATGACATAGAGTCCGAGGGCGTCGACGAAGTCACCACCTCCCGTCTTGATCAATGACAGCGGGCAGACAAAGGCGTTAGCACCCTCGACGGTGGCACGCGCTACGCCGTCCGGCATGTCCAGAACCTGGCAAATAGCGTCGTAGCCGATTTCCGACAGCTGTTGCTGCAACTTCAACGCGTGCGCGTGCTGCATCAATTGCCAGGGCAACTGACGTAGAAAGCGTTCTTTGCTTTTGCGTGCCGAGTCGCTGTCAGCTGACAGTGCTTCAGTCACTTTCTGTGCGTAGGTGGTGGTGATATCGAGGGATTGCAACAGTTGCCGTACTGCAGATTGATCAAGCTTTGCCGGCAACTCTGCGGTTGTTTTCGAGGCAATCTTGAAACCGGTACCCTGCACGATGTTGTAGTGATGCAAGGCAAAATCGAGCAGATTGCAGGCCGGGCCGGCCAGCGTCAGGTTCGGAGTGATCAGGATGTCCTGTGGCGTGAGTCCGTTGCCCGGGAATCTGGCGTTGAGCTGTTTCTTCAGCGTCTCCTCGACATGAGTGGTTAACGCAGGAATGCCCTCGAGAAAATCCTTGCCATCGATGAAGCTGTGCCGCAATTCATCCAGCAGGGCGAGTTGCGTGCGTTGTTCGGTGACCGGGGCCATGCGCAGCCAGTCTGGATAGTCGAGCCGACGGACGATGGCCCGCGCGAGTTCAATGGCCCGGCGCAAGTTGGTATCGATGACGGTGTTTTTCATCTTGCTCAGGAAATTTGCGAGAGTGTCCTCGTCCTTTATGCAAACGCGTAGCAGCTCGCAATGGTCGAGGAAATGGTCAATCGCTGACTGCATGCGATTTTTCAACACATTGCCTTCAATCAGCTGGAAGGTGCCCAAGGTGTATTGCTGATCCAGTTGGCGTTGCTTCGGTGGCAGGTTTTCCAGCAGTGTCTGATTCTGGTTGTTGTCGTCGAGCCGTCGTTGCAACTGCTTTAGCGCAATGGCGATGTCGTCGAACGATTCCAGGCCCATAGCTGGCGTCCACAGGATGGCGCGCCCGGAATGCTCGACGTCCATACCTCCGCGTTCGGTCAGGAGCACGCAGTTGGCAAGCGACAACACCTCATTTTTGCCAGCGCAGGTGAGGGTGATTGACCATGCATCCGGCCGGAACCCATTGAGGGACTGGCGATCCATGCGTGTCGCATGTTTTGCGTCGAACACGGTATCGACTATTTTTCGTTCGGCGGTCAGCCAGGAACCACTGAGATTTCTCATTTGCGCCTCGCCACGTACCCCGTCCTCGAAAGCCTGCGCCAGTTTCCACAGAATGCCTTCGAGAAAGGCGCGTTGTTCAGTACTGCTCGTGGTTGGCTGGTCTTTAAAGTGGCTGGTGAGATTGTCCAGCGTGCGTTCGAGCGATGCCGCCAACTGCCCAGCCTTGTCAGCCTGCACGACTGACGATGGCGGAGCGCTGGAAAACAGCGGTCGGGTACTCCAGCGCTCGTTGACGTCAAGCTTGATCAGGCGCTCGTGAATCATCGAGCGGATATCCAGCGCCTTATCGAAAAGTGCATGGATGTCGGTAGTGCGTTCGCTTTGGCGAAAGAGCTGCAAGGCAAACTCGACGTTCTGCCGTTGTTTGGTAAGGATTGCCTCAAACAGCGTGGTGATGATTTCACCACCGATGTTTTCACCGGATACCTGTGCGTTGGCGAATCCAAGGTAACGATTGCGTTCCTCCAGACTCATGAGACCGTATAACTCGTCTTCATGTCCGGCCGCATTGAGCTTGGCGGTCAGCGTCTGTTTGAGTTCGTCGTAGTTCGTGAGGACCTGCAAGCCTTGAGTGGGGGTGTACAGATAGGCGTTGTCATGGTTGATCATCAGCGAACCGGCGAGTTCGACATAGGCGGTCTTCTCGCTCAAACACACCGTTTCGAAGTTGGGTCGCCGGACCGCCACGCTTGGTTCTCGGATCAAGCTGTGCAGGGCGTCGAACTCGCGGGCGGAGATGATTTCCGTTTCGCGTTTGATCATCAAATCCGCGCGCACCTGATCCTGCAAGGTCTGGCTGAAGAACGTGCGCCGGGGCGAGCCCTCGAACGCGGCGCCATTCCAGTACACTTCAAGCTGACGAAACAGCAGCATGCTCAATTTCCCCGACGCGGACTTGATCGCCTCAGCCCAGGCTGCCTGGTCAGCTTGCTGGTTTGAGCGGGCCGGATGGGAGAACTCCGCAGTCTGGCCGTGCGGCCAGCCCTGACGGCGAAAATGCAGCAGCAATGCCTCACTCAGCGACATCGAATTGATCCAATGTCTGACATCCCCGGAGAGGGGCGCCGTGTCGGCAAAAAAACTGACTCGGGTGCGCGACTGCTCCAAACCGGCAAAGTGCGGTTCGAGCAGTTCGTCGAGAATTGTCTCCAGCAGGGTGGTGAGGGAGGGCAGGCGTTTCAGTTCATCCAGCAGATCGCGCGCGCAGGTCTCCTGAGACTGGTTGATCGCGGCTTTTTGATCGTCAAACACGTCGCCTTCAATCGTTTCGCGGGTCAAGGTAATGCCGCGCTTCTCTACCAGTTCTTTGCGCAGCGAAACAGTGAGAAAAGCCAACAGATCATCCGTTTCCTGCGCGTTGTCGAGACGTGCCTGCAAGGCGTCCGTCAGCGCTTCGTGATCGCTGTATTTTTTCAGGCCGTCGTAAGGGGTGTACAAAAACACGCCATCGTCATCCGGCCCGGCGCTGAGAATGAAACTGCCGGCCAGCGGCACGGCCAGTTGCTTGTCAGCGTTCAGCAGAATGCGTTCGGCCAGCATGGGCGGAGTTTGCTCATTGCGCCGCACCTGGGTAGCCAGTTGCACATGCGCAAGCCAGATGAAATCTCTACTGTTGAGGCCATGCGTGCGACCTGAGTCGTCATGCAAACCCGGTGATTTGAGTACGTCGGGAAATAGCAGGGGGCTAGACATTATCGGAACTCTGAACGGGGCGCCTCGGGCGGGGAGTTCAAGATTAGTTACGCAGGTCGCCGCGCAGGCGGTACATAGTTACCGCACACATCGAATTGAAATGTGTCATGGGCCAATGGCAGTCATCCCGATGCAAGGGTTGACAGCCGACAGCTTCGCCATGGTTAATCGATCAGCAAGTCGTCCCTACGCTGTTGTTCCCTCCAATAATCATTCTGGAGCTTCAGATGTCTGCGCCACACGATCATGTGTCCTCTGCTGTCTCGTCCTCGTTGTCTCTCGAAGCGCTGACGCAACTGCTTGAAACGATTTTTCTGCGCCACGGCACCTCCGCCGAAGTCGCGCAAGTGCTGGCCGCCAACTGCGCCGGCGCCGAGCGCGACGGTGCCCACAGCCACGGCGTGTTCCGCATTCCCGGGTATGTCTCGACCCTTAAAAGCGGCTGGGTCGACGGCCACGCCGTGCCGCAAGTCGAAGATGTCGCCTCGGGATTTGTCCGTGTCGATGCCGCCAATGGTTTCGCGCAACCGGCACTGGCCGCCGCCCGGCCGTTGCTGGTGGAGAAGGCGCGTAGCGCCGGGATTGCCTTGTTGGCGATTCGCAACTCGCATCACTTCGCCGCGTTGTGGCCGGACGTCGAGCCGTTCGCCGACGAGGGGCTGGTGGCGCTGAGCGTGGTCAACAGCATGACCTGCGTGGTACCCCATGGCGCCGACCGACCGCTGTTCGGCACCAACCCGATTGCGTTCGCTGCACCACGGGCCGGTGCCGCACCGATTGTCTTCGACCTGGCCACCAGCGCGATTGCCCATGGCGACGTGCAGATCGCCGCGCGCAAAGGCGAACGGTTGCCGGCCGGGATGGGTGTGGACAGCCTCGGTCAGCCGACCCAAGACCCCAAAGCGATTCTTGAAGGCGGCGCGTTGCTGCCGTTCGGCGGTCATAAGGGCTCGGCGCTGTCGATGATGGTCGAGCTGATGGCGGCGGCGCTGACGGGGGGCAATTTTTCCTTTGAATTTGATTGGTCCGATCATCCCGGGGCGAAAACGCCGTGGACCGGGCAGTTATTGATCGTCATCGATCCGAGCAAAGCCGCCGGGCAGGGTTTTGCCGAGCGCAGTGGGGAATTGGTGCGGCAGATGCATGGCGTCGGACTCAAGCGTTTGCCGGGGGATCGTCGGCATTGGCAGCGCAGTAAATCGTTGGCTGAGGGTATTGTGCTGGATGCGCAGACATTGGCGCAGTTGCGTGAGTTGGCGGGGGTGTGAGCAAAGAGCAAAGGCCCCTCACCCTAACCCTCTCCCAAAGGGAGAGGGGACTGACCGAGGTGAATGGGGGATGTGCGCCGACGTGAAAGATCGAGCTGAGTTCAGGTTTTGCAAGCCTGGAACCGATTAGACCCAGCAGGCATAAAAAAGGCGAACCCAGTGGGTTCGCCTTTTTTGTGGGCGTTTGACTCAGCGACGGCCGAGCAGCAGGCCGACCACCAGACCGAAACCGGCGGAGATCGCCACGGTCTGCCACGGATGGCCACCGATGTAGCTTTCGGTGGCATCGACTGCCGGTTTGGTGCGGTCACGGACGCTCGACACGGAATCCAGCGCCTGTTGCAGTTTCAGGGCGATCTGTCCGCGCAGCGTTTCCGCTTCTTCGCCGACCAGTGAGGCGCTGCTCTTGAGCAGTTTGTCCGACTCTTCGATCAGAGCCTGAAGTTCGCTGAAGGCCTGATCCTTGATTTGATCTTCGGCGGCTTGCACGGCGGATTTGCGGGCCATTGGGTGACTCCTTGCAGTTGAATGGACAGTGATCAATGGAGTGTGGCGCTGATCAAAAAGTTGCACTGAATTTAGGTCAGAAAGAAAAACCTGCGCGGGAGATTTCCGTCGAGCGTGTAAGATGTCGCCATTTTACGCAGCAGGATAATTCCCCATGAGTTTCAATCTGGCCGACAAACCACTCGCAGAGCGCGCTGCGCTGGAAGACGAGAAATCCCGTCTGTTCGAACTCTGGCAGAACAATCTGGGCAAAGCCAAAGGCGAAGCCGCGCGTTTGTTCGGCGAGCGTGGCAAGCGCAAAGGCAAATGGGCCGAGTGGGTCCGCGCGGAACTCGATGGTATGTCGCCGCCAGAGTTCGCCAACATGGTACGCAGTGAAGTCAATCGCCTGATGGCTGCCAACAAGTAACGCCTCAACTGAACGTCGCGGCAATCGCCTCGCGTACCTTGACCACCACCGGATCGATCTGCGTGCTGGTGCGCCAGCCCAGTTCGATTGGATAACGCGGCAAACTCAGCGGGCAGGGCAGCAGTGCCAGGCCGCTGAGCGCCGCGATGCTCTCGGCGGCATGCGCCGGAATCGTTGCCACCGCCCGGCTGCCCTTGAGCAGATACGGCAGCGCGGCGAAATGCGTGGTCGAGGCGCACACCCGTCGACTCAGGCCCAGCGCCGCCAAGCCCTCATCGGTAATCCCGATAAACCCGCCGGACGACACCAGAATGTGCTCGCGGGCGACGAACGCCTCAAGATCGATCTGCTGCTGGCCGGGCACAAGGCTCGCCGGATCGACCAGACACGCGTAACCGCCTTCGCCCAACACCTGACGGCTGAGCAAGCGCTCGGCGAAGCCACCGGCAGTAATCGCCAGGTCGATGCTGCGATCCATCAGCGCTTGTGCAACGATCTGGCTGTGGGTCTGACGAAAGATCAGGCGCAACTTCGGTGCGCTGCGGGCAACTTCTTCAATCAGGCGACGACCGTAGGCAATCTCGAAGTCATCTGACAGCCCCACGGTCACTGAGCGTCCGTCGTACTGATTGCCCGCCGGGTCGACCATCGCCAGGCTTTGTCGGCATTTGTTCAGCGCTTCGCTGACCACCGGTTTCAACTGATTGGCTTTCAGCGTCGGCGCCAGTCCGCGTCCGGTGCGCACGAACAACTGATCGCTGTAGACCTCGCGCAAGCGGCGCAGCGCGGCACTGACGGCCGATTGCGTCACCCCTAGACGCAACGCCGCGCGGCTGGCGCTGGACTCTTCGTGCAGGGCTTCAAAGACTTTCAGCAGATTGAGGTCGACGTTTACGATATTCATTTGGCTCATATCATTCAGCAGCGAACGGGGCTTTATTCATGATCTCGTGGCGCCGCAGAATCGGCAACCACTGAACCTGATGGAGTTATCGCGATGGCCAAATCAATTGTTGCTGCGCTGCAAATCGGCGCGTTGCCCGAAGGCAAAGGTGCGACTTTGGAACAGATTCTCGGTTGGGAAGGCGCGATCATCGAGGCCGGCGCGGCGCTGGTGGTGATGCCGGAAGCGCTGCTGGGCGGTTATCCGAAGGGCGAGGGTTTCGGCACGCAATTGGGTTATCGCCTGCCTGAGGGCCGTGAAGCCTACGCCCGTTATTTTGCCAATGCGATCGATGTGCCGGGCGCCGAAACCGAAGCGCTGGCGGGGCTGTCGGCACGCACCGGGGCCAATCTGGTGATCGGCGTGATCGAACGCGCTGGCAGCACGTTGTATTGCACGGCGCTGTATTTCGACCCGCAGGCCGGCCTCGTTGCCAAACACCGCAAACTGATGCCCACCGGCACCGAACGGCTGATCTGGGGCAAGGGCGACGGTTCGACCTTGCCGGTGCTTGATACCCAGGTCGGCAAGCTCGGCGCGGTGGTGTGCTGGGAAAACATGATGCCGCTGCTGCGCACCGCGATGTATGCCAAAGGCATTGAAGTCTGGTGCGCGCCGACCGTGGACGAGCGTGAAATGTGGCAAGTCAGCATGCGCCACATTGCTCATGAGGGCCGCTGCTTTGTGGTCAGTGCGTGTCAGGTGCAGGCTTCGCCTCAGGCATTGGGCGTTGAAATCGCCAATTGGCCGGCGGATCGACCGCTGATTGCCGGTGGCAGCGTGATTGTCGGGCCGATGGGTGATGTGCTGGCAGGGCCGTTACGGGGTGAAGCGGGGCTGCTCTGCGCGGAAATCGACACCGATGAACTGGTGCGGGCGCGCTATGACTACGATGTGGTCGGCCACTATGCGCGGCCGGATGTGTTTGAGTTGAGTGTGGATGAACGGGCAAAACCGGGCGTGCGCTTCAACACATAACCCCAGCCTGATAAAGAACCTGTGGGAGCTGGCTTGCCAGCGATGAGGCCGTGTCAGTCGACTTGATGGTGCCTGACACACCGCCATCGCGGGCAAGCCCGCTCCCACAAGGTTTTCAGTGTTTTCGAGAGCGAGTTTTTATTGGCGTTGCTGCCATTCTTCCCGAGTGATTTCCCACAGCTCCCGAGGGAAACGCCCACCGACAAAGTCGCCTTCATCGGTCCGAATCAAGCGCATCCCGGCGCGCTCCGAGAGCTTGCGCGAGCCAATGTTCGGCGCCGCTTTCGGCACGCGCATCACTGGACGTTGCAGAACGTTGAACCAGTAATCGGTCACCGCCGCGCTGGCTTCAGTCATCAAGCCCTTGCCTTGCCACGCCGGGGCCAGCCAGAAGCCGCGGTGGTTGTCCGCCTGATCCATCAGGCTGATCTTGCCGATCAATTGCTCCGGTGCCGATTTCAGGCGGATCGTCCAAGGCCATTCCTTGCCCGCCGCAACCGCCGGCAAGACAATGTCGCGCAGATAGGCGAGGGCACCGTCCTCCGGGTACGGCCATGGCACGGCCGCGTTCAGATAGCGCACCACGTCCCAATGCGGAAATTCGCGCTGCACGGCGTCGGCATCGGCCAGTTGCAACGGGCGCAGGATCAGTCGTTCGGTGTACAGCGTCGGCATGTCTTCCATAAACCTGCAGCCTCCCTGAATGTCTTCAATGAACGAAGCAGGTTAGCGCATTTTTACCAGGTGGCGGCGGTGGCCTTGGGCAGGCTGAGCTTGCCGCTGTCGACAAAACGCATGGTGCCAAACAGACCGCCGGCAAGCTTGCCGCGCAGCACATAGGGGAGGTTGTCGAGGGTTTGCGTCTGGCTCAGGCCCAAGGTCTGGCGCAGCACCGAGAACGCCGAGATGCTGACCGGTACTGTGACGATGCTTTCGGAAAACCGTGGGATCGAGCCGCTCTGATCGCTGACACCGGACGCCAGCGAGTGGCCGTTGACCTCCAGATCCAACGCGATGCCGTTGTAATCAATGGCCGTCTCATTCGGGTTCTGTACGCGCAACTTGATAGCGAAACGCACTTCCAGATCCTGGCTCGGCAACGGTTCGAGGCCGACCACGTTGATGTTCACCGGATCACGGTTGGGGAACAGCGCGCAGGCGCTGAGGGACAATAAAAGCAGTGACAGAATGACGGCTTGGAAGCGGCGCATAAACGGTCTCTCAACAAAAAAGGGCTGAACCGTCACCGGTTCAGCCCTTTTTCAGGCCAGACGTTAGCGGTTCAACTGTGCGACAGCCGCCGCCGGGGCAGGTTCACCTTTGGCCGGCATGTCCGGGTTTTCCATGACCTGAAGAATAGAAGCTTCCGGGTCGAAATCGTCTTCTTCCAGTTCAATGAATTCTTCCGGCAGGAAGATGTTCAGCACGATAGCGCACAACGCACCGACGGTGATCGGCGATTCGAAGATGTTGCGCAGCGCTTGCGGCAGTTCACGCAACACTTCCGGGACCGCCGCGATGCCCAGGCCCATGCCCAGCGAAATCGCCACGATGAGCATGTTGCGTCGATGCAGGCCCGCCTCGGCGAGGATCTTGATCCCGGCCACCGCGACGGTGCCGAACATCACCAGTTCGGCGCCGCCCAGTACCGGTTTCGGCATCAGTTGCAGCACCGCGCCGATCATCGGGAACAACCCCAGCAACACCAGCAAACCGGCAATGAAGAAGGCTACGTAACGGCTGGCCACGCCGGTGAGTTGAATCACCCCGTTGTTCTGCGCGAAGGTCACCATCGGCATGCTGTTGAACACAGCGGCCATGGCCGAGTTGAGGCCGTCAGCGAGCAGGCCGGACTTGATCCGGCGGATGTACAGCGGGCCTTTGACCGGTTGCCGGGAGATCATCGAGTTGGCGGTCAGGTCACCGGCAGCCTCCAGCGGCGACACAAGGAAAATCACCGCCACCGGCACGAACGCCACCCAGTCGAAGTTGAAACCGTACTTGAACGGCACCGGCACACTGACCAGCGGCACCTCTGGCATCGAGGCGAAATCCACGGTGCCCATCAGCCAGGCGACCACATAGCCCAGAGTCAGGCCGATAACAATCGCGCCCAGGCGCAGAAACGGCACGTCGACGCGGTTCAACACGACGATGGTGCCAATCACCAGCGCGGCCAGAAACACATGGCTGGCTGCACCCAGATCAGGCGCGCCGAAACCGCCGGCAATGTCGGTCATCGCCACTTTGATCAACGACAGGCCCATCAACGTGATGATGGTGCCGGTGACTACCGGGGTGATCAGCATGCGCAGTTTGCCGATGAACTGGCTCAGCACCACCTCGATGAACGCAGCGAAAAAGCACACGCCGAAGATCGTCGAGAGGATTTCATCGGTGCCGCCACCGCGCGCCTTGACCATGAACCCGGCACTGAGAATCACGCTGATAAAGGAAAAACTGGTGCCTTGCAGGCACAACAACCCCGAACCGACCGGGCCGAAGCGCTTGGCCTGGACGAAAGTGCCGAGCCCGGAGACGAACAGCGCCATGCTGATCAGGTAGGGAATTTCGCTTTGCAGACCGAGGGCGCCGCCCATGATCAGGGTCGGGGTGATGATGCCGACGAAGCTCGCCAGCACGTGTTGCAACGCGGCAAACACCGTGGCAGTCAGGTGTGGACGATCGTTGAGGCCGTAAATCAGGTCGTTGTTGCGCGGGGCTTTTTCAGAGGCGGTCATGGTGTTTTGCGCGCCGCGAGGCGGGGCCGGGTCAGAAAATGGAGGCGCAGAATGCCGGAAGAGGGCGGCGAGGGCAACGAGCAATAACTGCCTGAAAGGTCAGGTTTTATTGGCCGCTATCGGCAAACGCCCGTGTAGGAGCTGTCGAGTGAAACGAGGCTGCGATCTTTGAAGATCAAAAGATCGTCCGATCGCGGCCCGAGCCTGCGGCAGCTCCTACGCGAGATTGAATGCGGCCAGTAAATCCTCTTCAAAAGCTTTTTGCGCATCCCCCGGCACCTGCGCCCGATGCCGGGCCAGATGAAAGGCGACTTCGAAACTCAACTCGCCCTCACGGATCGGCTTCAGTAGGCCCTTTGATTGCCAGCTCCGCGCATAGTGATCCGGCAGATAACCCACATGTTTACCCGACAGGATAAACGTCAGCGTGCCTTCAACCTGCTCCGACCGCGCCGAGCAGACCTTGCCCTGAAACGGCTCGTCACTGCGCAAAAAACGATAGGGGTGATCGACCCGGTCGCAGGCCTGTAACGCGGCATCGCTCGGCGTTTCATCGGTAAACAGGGGATGGCCGGCAGCGCAGTACAAATGCTGGGTTTCGCTGAACAACTGGCGATAGTCGAACGCGCTTTGCACTTGCGAGAAATAGCCGATCGCCAGATCCAGCCGCTGTTGCAACAACAGCCGTTCCATCTCGCCGGGCATGGCGCTGATCAGCTCGATGCGCACCGACTCGTCGCGCTCGCGAAAACGCCGGATCGCCTCGGCCACGCGTTGTAATACGGATTGATCGACCGACTCGGAAATCCCCAGACGCACTTCACCGATCAAGCGCCCGGCGACGCCGTTGGATTGATGACGGAAGGCTTCGATCGATTCAAACAACGTGCGCACCGCGATCAGCAATTGCTCGCCCTTGGGCGTGACACTGAATCCGCCCTTGCCACGGCTGCACAGGCGATAGCCGAGGCGAGTTTCCAGTTTGGCCATTTGCTGGCTGATGCTCGACTGGCTCAGCCCCAGATCACCCTGGGCCGCACTGAAACCGCCGCACTCGACCACCCGCACAAACAGGCGCAACAGTTGCAGATCCACGTCGTGCAGTTGACCCAACATCACATTACTCCGGGATAAAGTCAGGATAATTATTCGGCAATTTTTCTAATGTATCCGACGGCGCATCCTGCAACCACTTTCTCCGGTCAGGTGTTCGTCATGGCTCTCTTGTTCAAGCTGTGTTTCCCCGCGCTGCTGTTGTCCGTGGCTCTTCAGGCTCAGGCCGAAGACAAGACGCTCAATCTCTACAGCTGGGCCGATTACGTGCCGCCGCAAACCCTGCAACGGTTTGAGCAGGAGACTGGCATTCATGTGCGTTACGACACTTTCGACACCTCCGAGGTGCTGGAGACCAAGTTGCTCACCGGCGGCAGCGGTTATGACGTGGTGGTGCCGTCGTCCAGCGTTCTGGCCCGAGGACTCGCCGCCGGCGCGTTGAAAGAAATCCGTCACGAGGGTCTCAAGGGCTACGCCAACCTTGATCCGGACTTGCTGGAAAAAATGGCTGCCGTCGACCCCGGCAATCGCTACGGCGTGCCGTACACCTGGGGCACGCTGGGCCTGGGCATGAACGTCGAGGCCGTAAAACAACGCTTGCCTGATGTGCCGCTGAACAGCCTTGATCTGCTGTTCAAACCCGAGAACGCCAGCAAGCTCAAGGACTGCGGCATCGCGATCCTCGATTCGCCGCAGGAAGTTATCGGTCTGGCCCTGCATTACCTGGGCAAGGATCCCTACAGCACGGACAAAAACGACCTGGCCGCCGCCGAGGCGTTGTTGCAGAAACTCCAACCATCGGTGCTCTACGTCGCCAGCGGCCGGCAGATCAATGACCTGGCCAGCGGCAACGTGTGTCTCGCGCTGACTTACAACGGCGACGCAAGCATGGCCGCTGATCAGGCACACAAGGCCAATAAACCGTACGAAGTGGCCTACCGCATTCCCAAGGAAGGCACGCTGGTGTGGCAGGACAATCTGGCCATCCCCAAAGACGCGCCGCACCCTGAAGCCGCGCGGGCGTTCATCGAGTTCATGCTGCGCCCCGACTCCGTGGCCGAACTGACCAACATGCTTTTTTTTGCCACCGCCAACCAGGCCGCCACGCCGCTGGTGGATGAGGCCGTACGCAACGACCCCGACATCTATCCGCCGAGCGAGGTGCGCGCGCGGCTGTACGCCGATCGCAGCATGAGCCTCAAGGACATGCGCCAGCGCACGCGCCTTTGGACCACTTTCCGTAGCCATCAATAACAACAGGAGCACCACGATGGATGTGCCCATGCAAAACGACCAGGCCATGACCCGCGACAGCCTCTACGGCACCGCTGCCGAAAGTACTTACGCCGGCATCACCAGTTTCATGCGCCGGCGCTATAGCCGTGATCTGCGCGGCGTCGATGTTGCGGTCAGCGGCGTGCCGTTCGACACCGCCACCAGCAACCGCCCCGGCGCCCGTTTCGGACCACGGGGGATACGCGCCGCGTCCACCGGGATTGCCTGGGAACGCCATTGGCCGTGGACGTTTGACCCGTTCGATCACTTGGCTGTGATTGATTACGGTGACTGCGACTTTGATTACGGCTCCCCGCAGAGTATTCCGGAAAGCATCGAAGCTCACGCCGAGCGCATTCTCAACGCCGGCAGCGCGATGCTGACGTTTGGCGGCGACCACTTCATCAGCTACCCGCTGCTCAAGGCCCACGCGCGCAAACATGGCACGCTGTCGCTGATTCACTTCGATGCACACAGCGACACCTGGCCGGACGAGGAGGGCAAGCGGATCGATCACGGCACCATGTTCTGGCACGCCGCTCGGGAAGGGCTGGTGGATCCGGCAAGATCGGTGCAGATCGGTTTGCGCACGACCAATGACGATCACATGGGCTTTCAGGTACTCGATGCCCGACAGGTGCATCGGCGTGGTTGCGAGGCGATTGTCGAAGCGATCCGCGCGCGGGTGGGCGATAACCCGGTGTACCTGACGTTCGACATCGACTGCCTTGATCCGGCGTTTGCGCCGGGCACCGGCACCCCGGTCTGCGGCGGCCTGAGCACCGTGCAAGCACTGGAGATTCTTGGCGGTTTACGCAGCATCAATCTGGTCGGCATGGACGTGGTCGAAGTTGCCCCGGCCTACGACCACGCCGAGGTCACCTCATTGGCCGCCGCCACACTGGCGATGGAGATGCTCTGCCTCTACGCCGCCCGACACAAAGTCGATATTTGACGCAACACTGCGTCCCCCTGTGGGAGCGAGCTTGCTCGCGAAGGCGTCAGATCAGCCAACATCGTTGGCGACTGACCCGCCGCTTTCGCGAGCAAGCTCGCTCCCACATTTTCAGCCAAGGCTCCTGCCATTTTCTGACACCAGCCTCTGCTAAGCTCCGTCATCTTTTTCGTCCAGAGCCTGCACATCGTGTCGCGTACCACTCGTCTTTTGACTTTGCTGCAAGTGCTGCGCGGCAAGAAGCGCCCGGTGACGGCGGCGACCCTGGCTGCCGAACTGGAAGTGTCCGAACGCACGCTCTATCGCGATATCGCTGAGCTGACCGCCCTCGGCGCGCCGATCCATGGCGAGGCGGGGATCGGTTATGTGTTGCGCAGCGGCCTGTTTCTGCCGCCGCTGATGCTCAATGCCGACGAGACCGAGGCCATTGTCCTTGGTCTGCGCTACGTTGATCAGCGCGGAGATGAAGTGCTCGGCAAAGCGGCAGCGGACGCGCTGGCGAAAATTGCCGCTGTGCTCGATCCGCAAGCCCAGGAAGCGCTGCGCAATCCCACCGTGATGCCGGGCCCGCCGGGCTATGGTTTTCCGCAAAACGCCGTGCCGTTGAACGTGTTCCGCCACGCCATCCGCGATCAAGCCAAGTTGCACATCGATTACGCCGACGCGCAGCAGGTGCCGAGCCAACGCTTGATCTGGCCCTTGGCGCTGGGTTTTCTCAACGAGGTGCGGATCATCGTCGCGTGGTGCGAATTGCGCGGCGCCTATCGTACGTTTCGTACCGACCGGATCAGCGCGGCCAGCCGTCAGGGCGAGGGTTATCCGGGGCGGCGCAGCGACCTTTTGCGCACCTGGCGCGAGCAGATGCAACTGGATGAAAGCGGGCGCTTCACTCCTGACAAAAACTGACGCAACGCTGTTTTAGGATGCTCGCAGAACCAAACAAAAGGAGCTGCAACCATGTCCCATCCCGTCTCTGCACTGGCCCCGGCGATCGCTGCGTATATCGATGCGGCCAACGCACGCGATACGTCGCGGGTCGCCAGTTTTTTTGCCGAGGATGCCAACGTGTTCGACGAGGGCCAGCATCAGGTCGGCCCGCACGCCATCGCACAATGGATGCAAGACACCGGGCAACGCTATCAGCCTCGGGTCGAAGTGCTGGAGGTCCAGCAACGCACCGGCAAAGTGCTGGTGCACGGGCTGATTTCCGGAACCTTCCCCGGCAGTCCGGCGCAACTGCGCTACACATTTCGATTGAACGAGCAGGGGAAAATCGCCCGACTGGATATTTCCCTGTAATCGGCGTGGCATACTGCCGCGCATGACTTTCGACTCTCCTCTCAGCGCCTGGCAACATGCCGTTCAACATAAGGGCTTCATCCAGGATGAAGCTCAGGAACACGCAGTCTGGGCGTTGCAAAAATGCCATGAAACGCTGCACGCCGGTGCCCGTTCGGTCACCGGCGTTTATCTGTGGGGTCCGGTCGGGCGTGGCAAGACCTGGCTGATGGATCAGTTTTATCAGAGCTTGCGGGTGCCTGCGCGACGCCAGCACTTTCATCACTTCATGGGCTGGGTGCATCAGCGTTCGTTCCAGTTGACCGGGATTGCCGATCCGTTGCGTGTGCTGGCCAAAGAGCTGGCATCCGAGGTGCGGGTGCTGTGCTTCGATGAACTGTTCGTCAACGACATCGGTGACGCGATCATTCTCGGTCGGCTGTTTCAGGTGATGTTCGATGAAGGCGTGGTCATCGTTTGCACGTCCAATCTGCCGCCCGACGATCTGTACGCCGACGGCTTCAACCGCGATCGCTTCGTCCCGGCCATTGCCGCGATCAAGGCGCATATGCAGGTGGTAGCGGTGAATGGCGCCGAGGATCATCGCCTGCATCCGGGGGCGGGCCTGCAACGCTATTTTGTGGCCACATCTACGGGCAGTGCGCTGGATGAGGTCTTTCGGGCATTGACCGCCGGGCAAGCGGCCAGCGCCGAACCGGTGGCGGTCGGGCATCGCCAGTTGAACGTGGTGCAGGCCAGTGAAGCGGTGTTGTGGTGCCGCTACGCGGATCTGTGCGAGCAACCGTTCGCCGCCATGGATTTCATCGCGCTGTGCGACCGCTACACGGCTATTCTGTTGAGCGAAGTGCCCAATCTCAGCGCACAGAAACGCGAAGGACGCATCGCGCGCGGCACCGAAGATGGCGCGCAGCGGGTCGTGGCAGGCGACCGTGAGTTGCCGCAATTGTCGGTTCACGATGACGGCGTGCGGCGTTTCATCGCGCTGGTCGACGAGTGCTACGACCGCAAAGTACCGCTGTACATCGAGGCGCAAGTGCCAATGGACGCGCTGTATACCGAGGGTTATCTGGAATTTCCGTTCCGGCGCACCCTCAGTCGCTTGCAGGAGATGCAGCTGCAGCGCTTTGCCGAAGCTTGAGTGAGGAGGGCGCCGACATGAGCCAACCGTTATCCCATCATTTGCTGACCATGGCTTATCAGAATGCCTGGGCCAATCATCGCCTGGCCAAGGCCTGGTCGCAGCTTGGCGCGGCCGATCTGGCGGCGCCCCGGGTGAGCTTTTTTCCGAGCATTCGCCTGACCCTCAATCACATCCTCACCTGTGACTGGTTCTACGTCGATGCGCTGGAGCGCGAGCTGCGCGGGGCTGAGCCGCATCCTGACTGTTATGTATTTTTCAACGTGGACGAACCGTTTACCGACGCCACGCATTTGCGCGAAGAGCAGGCGCATGTTGATCGGCGGCTGATTGCTTATTGCGAACAATTGCGCGATGCCGATCTGGCTCGGATCGTCACCATCGCCCGTGATACGCCGCAGCACGACAGCCGCTTGCGTATGCTTTCGCACCTGTTCGAGCATCAGCTTCATCACCGCGGGCAGGTGCATGCGATGCTCAGCGATACTGCGGTGAAACCGCCGCAACTGGATGAGTTTTTCTGTGTTGGCGAAAGCGGACTGCGCGCCGAAGATTTTGCTGAACTGGGCTGGACTGAAGAGTTGATCTGGGGTCACTGAAAAAGCCAAAGATCGTCCGATCGCGGCCCGAGCCTTCGGCAGCTCCTACACCCGATTATCTGTAGGAGCTGCCGAAGGCTGCGATCTTTTGATCTTTTGATCTTTTGATCTTTTGCATTTGCGGGTTGCCCGCCCGATCACCCCCGCGCTAAGGTCAGACAGCCTTTCAGTACGCACTTTGCGCGCCGGGGCTTTTGTGTTTGGGGATGGAAATGGATTCCGCAGAGATTCTTGTACTTCAGGCCAGCTACAGCAATCCAACGCACGCCGAGGCCATCGGTATCGTGCTCAATCATTACGCAGAAGACCCGATGGGCGGCGGCCATTCGCTCGACCCTGACCTGTTGCGCCGACTGCCCGAAGAACTCGCCCGGCGCCCGCACGCGTTCAGCGTGTTGGCCTTTGTCGGCGGCGAGCCGGCGGGGCTGGTGAACTGTTTTGAAGGGTTTTCCACGTTTGCCTGCAAACCGTTGGTCAACGTCCATGACGTGGCGGTGGTCAGCACGTTCCGCGGCCTCGGGCTGAGCCAGAAAATGCTGCAGAAAGTAGAAGAGATTGCTCGCCAGCGCGGTTGCTGCAAGATCACCCTCGAAGTGCTGGAAGGCAACGCCGTAGCGCAGAATGCCTACAGCAAATTCGGCTTTGCGCCGGGCATGTTCGACCCGGATCACGGGCGCATGCAGTTCTGGATCAAGAATCTGCAAGTCTAGAAGCCCCTCACCCTAGCCCTCTCCCAGAGGGAGAGGGGACTGACCGAGGTGCTTGGGCGAGGTCCGCCGAACTGAAACATCGAGCCGAACTCAGGTTTTGAAAAGCCCACAAATCAACTCCCTCTCCTTCGGGAGAGGGCTGGGCGGGCGGCGTTCCGATGAGGGGCGAATTCGCGACAAATCAAAAGCCGAACGCCCAGTCCTGCCTACCAGGCAAACGCCGATCCCGAAAACACCACAAATCGGCTCCCTCTCCCTCGGGAGAGGGCTGGGCGGGCGGCGTTCCGATGAGGGGCGAATTCGCCACAAATCAAAAGCCGAACGCCCAGCCCTGCCTACCAGGCAAACGCCGATCCCGAAAA
Source organism: Pseudomonas sp. VD-NE ins (assembly GCF_031882575.1). NCBI lineage: Bacteria > Pseudomonadati > Pseudomonadota > Gammaproteobacteria > Pseudomonadales > Pseudomonadaceae > Pseudomonas > Pseudomonas sp. VD-NE ins. The sequence goes on along the minus strand of NZ_CP134772.1, from coordinate 3,343,061 downwards.
CACCACAAATCGGCTCCCTCTCCCTCGGGAGAGGGCTGGGCGGGCGGCGTTCCGATGAGGGGCGAATCCAGCACAAATCAAAAGCCGAACACCCAATCCTGACTAATCAACTAAATGCCCATAAAAAAAGCGCCCCATTCAGGGCGCCAAACTGTCTTCTCCCAGGCCAGAGCGGAGCCACGGAAGGTCCATCGGTTACTCGCTAATTTCAGTCGCGATACGACTCGGTCACTTGCGCCGTCTGGTCGGCGGGAACGCGAATTTCTTTCGCGTTGGCGTCGCTCTTCTGCTCGCTCTGGGCGTGCTGGACCGGGAAGTTGTCGTAGTAATAACGCATGCGCTCAGCGCCGCCTTCGGCGAACACGCTGGCAGAACCCAGGGCCAACAGCCCGGCAAGGATTACGGTAGTGATTTTCATGGTGCCTCCTACTGAACAAGTGGGAGCCGTTCGTCCATGAAGCAGATCTCGGAAGAGAGTCTGGGTGGCGTGAATTAACGCGGGGTTAACGCCGGTTCAGTGGAGGTTTTGCAGCATGTTGCAGCGCGATATAGGACAGACGCGGCACGCCTCAGGCCAAGGCGCACCGCATTAGAGGAGGCCGGTCAGAGTTTCCAGTCGAGACTGACCGTTACCGTGCGCGGATCCCCCCAATACACGCCGTTATAGAAACCGACGTTGTCGTAATACTTTTTGTCGAACAGGTTGTTGACGTTGAGCGACGCCGACAGGTGTCGGTCGAATTCATAACGCGACATCAGATTGACCACGGTATAGGCGCTCTGGGCGATTCGCGCTTCTTCGGTGTCGCCGCCAACCGGTCGGCTCGACGTGCCATAAACATCGCTTTGCCAGTTCACCGCACCGCCCACGGTCAGCGCTTGCCATTCGCCCGGCAAACGGTACGCCGTGGAGACGCGCAACAGGTTCATCGGCTGATTGGTGTTGGTCCGTTCGCTTTCGCCGTTGACCGAGTGGGTGTAGGTGTATCCAGCGGTCATGTTCCAGCCCTGAAGGATTTCGCCGGACACTTCCGCTTCAAAGCCGTTGACCTTGTTGCCCTTGCCGCCGGATTTGTAGAACTGCTCACGGGTAACCGGATCCGCCGGGACCGAGTTGTCGAGTTCGGCGACGTTGTCCTGCTTGCTCCAGAACACCGCCGTGGACAGGTTCAGGCGTTCCTCGAGCAGGCTGCCCTTGAGGCCCACTTCATAGTTTTTGCCGATCACCGGGTCGATGTATTTGCGATTCTTGTCGCGGTTGCCCTGGGGTTTGAAGATGTCGGTGTAACTCACGTACGCCGTGTATTCCGGGGTCAGGTCGTACAGCAGTCCGGCGTAAGGCGTCCAGACGTCGTTCTGTTTTTGACGGGTGTTATCCACCTCGGTCAGTTGCCGGTTGGCGTCGTAGCTGTTGCTGGTGCTGGACGCCTCCCAACTGCCGTAGCGACTGCCCAGCACCGCGTGCAGTTCATCGGTCAGGCTCAGGCGCGTGGCGATGTATCCGGCTTTCTGCCGGGTATCGTCCTTGGAGCCGGTGAGGTCGGTGACGGTGTCGCTGAATTTGGCGATATCGCCCATGTATTTCCAGTCGCGGATGGTCCCGTAATCCTTGGGGCGCGCGCCGGCAATGGTGTACGGGGAATTCGAGCGGCGTTCGGCCTCACCGTAGCCGAACATCATTTCGTGCTCACGCCCCAACAGCGAGTAGGGGCCCGAGACGTTAAAGTCGTACGCCTGCATTTTCTGCGTGCCGATCATGTGCGAGGTGTAGGCGATCATGCCGCTGCGATCAGCCGCAGGAAAACCGGCACCACCGTAATAGACCTTGCCGTCGGTATTGCTCTCGCGATGGGTGTACGCAGCCTTCAGACGCCAGCCGCCGGCCAGTTGTTGATCGAGGGTGGCGAACGCGGTTTTGTCTTGAAGCGGCCAGGAACTCCACGACGTCGCCATGTTGGTCGAACGCCCCAGACCGGCCTTGCTGCCATCGGCATTCCAGTAGGGCACGGTGCCCCAGGATGAGCCTTGCACATGTTTGTTCTGATAGTCGTACCCGACCGCCAGCACGGTGGAGTCGGTCAGATCCGCCTCAAGCACGCCATAACCGACCTCCCGTTGCAGCGCGTATTTGTCCTTGATCGACTGGTTGTCGCGGTAGGCCAACACCGTGCGCCCGCGAAGGCGACCGTCAAAGGCCAGCGGCCCGCCGACGTCGACGTAGCTGTAGTAATTGTCGTAACTGCCGCCGCTGACCCCGGCCAACGCCTGCCATTGCGCGGTCGGACGCTTGCGCACCATGTTGATGGTCGCCGACGGATCACCCGCACCCGTGGTCAGCCCGGTGGCACCGCGCACCACCTCGATACGGTCGTAAATGATCGTGTCGGAATCGGACTTCATGCGATCGAAGGTGTTGAGCATCCCGTCGATCTGGAAGTTGTTGATCGCATAACCACGCGACGAATAACTGACCCGATCCGAATCCAGATGCTGAACCACCACGCCCGTGGTCTGGCGCATGGCCTCGGACAATGTACCAAGCTTGAAATCATCCATCTGCTGACGCGTGATCACCGACACCGATTGCGGGGTTTCCTTGATCGACAGATTCAGCCGCGTCGCGGTACTCATCGCACCGGTGGTATAGGACTCGGTGTTCTCGGTGGTGGTGCCCAGGCCTTGCGCGCTGACGTTGGTCGCGGCCAGCTCCAGTGCCGGATTGCCGGGCTGCGGCGGTTTTTCGGCTTCGGTTTCAGCCAGCAGATCGGCGTTGAACGCAGCGCTGCACAGGCCGAGGGTGAGGGTCATGGAACGGGTAATGGGCGCGAACATCGCAGCCGACTCCTTGTCTTCGAGGGAAAAATTCCGTTTGTTCAAAGACGAGGGGGAGGGACGGGATTTAGTGTCAAACGAGAAATATTGTTATTTGTAAGTGTTTCAGAGGTATGGCTGGACCTCGTTTGAAAATCAAAAGATCGCAGCCTTCGGCAGCTCCTGCACCGATCTCTGTGGGAGCTGCCGAAGGCTGCGATCTTTTACTCTTGTCGGTATCAGACCCGCAAACGAATCTGCCGGCCCAACACATCCATCACATCACAGCCATCGCGCAGCAACATCGCGGCAGCATGGGCCAGTTGCTGCACATCGGCACCTTTGGCCGACGAGATATCCAGGCTGGCCAGACTTTCCATCATCTGTGTTACCGCCAGAAAGCGACTGGCTGCGCTGCTGTGCAAGACATCCAGCGGTGCCTCGGTGGAGACCAGTAAAACCGGAATGTTGTCTTCGTTGTGAGTCATCGAAATGTGCGCACTCATGCTTCACCTCCGGCCTGCGCGGCGTGCAGACCGGCGACGGAGGCCAGTACCAACGCGCGGGCGGTGCCGAGCATTTGCTGGCTGGCCCAGTGCAACGAGCCGCTGTGTTCCGGGCGGGTGGCGGTGGGGGCTTGATGGGCGAGGGCTTCGGCGCAGTTGAGGTAGACGCTGGCGTGTTCGAGGGCGTCGAGGAGGGGGATGTCGGGTTGGACGGCGAAGAGGTGGTGGGCGACGTGGTCGCAGGGGGCGAAGGGGGTGGATCTTGTGGTTGGATCGGTCATGGGTGCAGCCTCTTGGAAGTCAGAGAACTGCCACTTCATCGCCGTCAAACGAATAGGTGGCAACTGTGTGCAGGTTGACGGACCGGTCCAAGACACCCGGCGCACCCGAAGATGCCCCGCACACAGTCACCATTGAGCAGTGCGTCGGACACAGGAGTGCGCGCACACATTGGAGAGCAATGTGCGTCTTGAATTTTTCAGGCCGTCAAACCCGATCACGAATGAGTCGTGACAGGCGCGAGGATAGGGAGTGAGGGCAGGGCAGTCAACCGCTGCAGTCTCCCGGAATTTGCCGGTATTCCTTGTAGGCGCGAAGCTACTCGCATTGGCAATCCGCCAGGTTTCTCCAGCGCAAAACATCGCAGCCTTCGGCAGCGCCTGCCCTGAGTCGGGGTAGAGCGCTAGCACTCCGTTGTCTGGCTGAGGGGTCGTCATGGCACACCTTCCTGGTTGAGCGGCCAACAAAGAGTGCTGGCCTGGATGGCCTGATCAAACACTGAGGCGAGAACGCTGGCTACTGTCAACTCTGACAGGTGGTGACGAGCGGTAGGGTGCTGCCGGGGTTAAAACACCGGGATCGAGTCTTGTCAGTTGAAATGTCGGCGGACATGAAAAAGGGGCCGCTTGCGGCCCCTTCCGGTGTTACTTCTGCGCGACACCCGCCGGCGTGGCGTCGGGTTTCTTCGGCTTCATCAAACTGAAGTCGATCAGCGCACGCTGCTCGGTCTGGTACGGGTCGCCGATCAGCAGTGGGCGAGCCTTGAAGCTGTCGCTGACCAGGCTCTTGCTGCGGTCGAGTTCATCGAAACTCAAACCGGCGAGGTCGGCCCAGGTGTGGATCAAGTGCGAGCTGCTGTACGGACGATCGAGGTCGGCGGCGAAGTTCCAGTCGTGGTTGGCTTTCCACTTCGGCGAGGCCCAGGCCATGAACGGAATGGTGTACATCGGCGCGGTCGGTTTGTTTTCGTTGCGGCCCAGGGTCTTGTGGCCCACCGAGTCGAACACGTCTTCACCGTGATCGGAGAGGTACAGCAGGAAGCCGTTCGGATCGGATTTGGCGTAATCCTTGATCAGGCTTGACACGACGAAGTCGTTGTACAGCACGGCGTTGTCGTAGCTGTTGTAGGTCGGCACCTGATCATCACGCACGCCCGCTGGCACGCCGTTGCGATCCTGAAACTTGTCGAACGTCGGCGGGTAGCGGTACTGGTAGCTCATGTGCGTGCCGAGCAAATGCACAACGATCAGTTTGCGCGGTGCGGCGTCAGCCAACGCCTTGTTGAACGGCTCGATCACGTCGCCATCGTACTGCGCGGCGTTCTGGTTGCGGTTGTTGTTCAGGTACACCTGCTCGTCAGCCTGTTCGGAGAACGTGGTGAGCATGGTGTTGCGCTTGGTCATGGTCTGCTGGTTGGTGATCCAGAAGGTCTTGTAACCGGCCTGTTTCATCATGCTGACCAGCGACGGCGTCGACAGGTACAGATCCGGGTGCTCTTCGTCAGCGAAGGTCAGCACTTGCTGCAAGGCTTCGATGGTATATGGACGCGGGGTGACGACGTTGTCGAACACCGCCAGTTGATCCTTGAGTTTGTCCAGTTCCGGCGTGGTGTTGCGCTGATAGCCGTAGAGGCTCATGCGCTGACGGTTGGTCGACTCACCGATGACCAGCACCAGGGTCTTCGGCTGATCGGCCGAGGCGTCCTGAAGGTTTTTCAGCGGCGGGATCTTGCTCACGTTGTGCAGCATGCCCTGCATGTCGGCGAGGGTATCCAGATAACGGTGATAAGCCACGGCCATCTGCCAGGGCACGGCTGGCTCGATGCGGGTTTCGAATTTCTCGAAGCCTTGGGCGAAGGTGCCCATGCGCATCGTTTGTTTGACCAGCGGATAACCGACCACCGCGATCACGATCGCCGTCGCCGCTACCAGGGCACGGCCACGGGGCATGTACACCGGGCGCAGACGCGTCCACAGGAAGTAAGCGAAGGCGGTGTGTGCGAGGAACGCCGGCACCATCCACCAGGCAAAGTACTGAGTCATGTACTCGCCGGCTTCAGAGATGTTCGACTCGAACATGATGAAAATCACGCTCTGAGAGAATTCCTGCTGATAGATGAAGAAGTAACCGAGGCTGGCCATCGAGCAGGCCCACAACACCACGCCGATCACGGCAGCGAGCAGTTTGGTGCGTTTGGGGAAGAGCAGCATTGGCGCAAGCCAGAGCGCGCTCATGAAGAACGCCTGACGGAATCCGCTGAAGCCGGAGGTGCCGGTCAGCTGGATCAGCAGTTGGGTGATACCCGAGAAGTACCAGAAGAATACAAACAGCCAGAGAAGTCCGGCCCAGTCGAAACCTGTCGCAGTCGTTTTGCTGCGTTTGAACAATGCCATTCGGCGCTCCAGCTCACTCGTTACAACCACCGCCGGAACATCCATGAAACCGACGAACGGAGGCCGCACACAAAGGTACGGCCAGAATGAGGCGGAGTATTACGAAGAGAATGTGAAAGTTTTGTTAAGTGGCGCTTTTGCCGTAGGGCATGCGGCCAGAGGGTAGCGCGTCGGGAACAGCCGCTGCCGTTCCCGAATCAGGCGGGGGATCAGGCGTGGGGATGACGCTGGACGACCGGCAAAGGTTGCGGTTGTGCACCTTGGGTCAAAAGGCGCAGCTGCGCCAGCTCCTGCTTCAACTGGTCGCGTTCGTCTTTCAACTGGCGCAATTCATCGCGACGAATCGTCACGTACAGGGTTTGTGGCGGCATTGCTGTGTGTACTGTGCCCATTGCTCACCTCGCAAATGGCGTGCATCAACTGTAGGTCGTCCCCGTTTTGGGGTACTGACTTACTATCGGCGCCGATTTTGATTTCTTTTGCCTGTGAATGGAACTTTTTTATTTTTCATGGTCCGTGTGTCTTCGGCAGGATTCGGGGCGTTATCAGTCTGGATCGGGCACAATGCCCGGAAACTTCATCGCAACGCTCTGGACTAACCTCCATCAGTCGCGTTGGGCTATAACCAATGACACACATTTATTTGTAGTAAGGAGCATCAGCACATGCAACTCGGGATTATTGGACTGGGCCGCATGGGCGGCAATATTGCGCGACGTCTGATGCTCAACGGTCACACCACCGTTGTTTACGACCGCAATACCGCTTTCATCGATAACCTGGTCGCCGAGGGCTCCACCGGCGTCGCCGACTTGCCGGCACTGGTTGCCGGCCTGGCCAAACCGCGTGCGGTCTGGGTCATGTTGCCGGCCGGCGCGCCAACCGAAGACACCATCAACACCCTGAGCACGTTGCTCGAAGCCGGCGATACCATCATCGACGGCGGCAACACCAACTATAAGGATGACATTCGCCGGGCTAGGACCCTGGCCGAAAAAGGCCTGCACTACATCGACGTCGGCACCTCCGGCGGCGTCTGGGGCCTGGAGCGCGGCTATTGCATGATGATCGGCGGCGACGCTGAAACTGTGCAGCGCCTCGACCCGCTGTTCGCTGCTCTGGCGCCGGGCATGGGTGACATCCCGCGTACCAAGGATCGCAAGTCCGAAGATCATCGTGCCGAGCACGGTTACATTCACGCCGGTCCTGCCGGTGCCGGGCACTTCGTGAAGATGATTCACAACGGTATCGAGTACGGCATGATGGCCGCGTTCGCCGAGGGCTTCGACATCCTCAAGACCAAGTCCAGCGAACGTCTGCCGGAAGATCAGCGTTTCGACCTGAACGTGGCGGACATCGCGGAAGTGTGGCGCCGTGGCAGCGTGGTGTCGTCGTGGTTGCTCGACCTGACCGCCGATGCACTGGCCAGCGATCCGAAACTCGACGGCTTCTCCGGTTCCGTAGCGGACAGCGGCGAAGGTCAATGGACCATCGAAGCGGCCATGGAACAAGCGGTGCCGGTGCCGGTGCTGTCGAACTCGCTGTTCTCGCGCTACCGCTCGCGCGGTCAGGGCACCTTTGGCGACAAGATTCTTTCGGCCCAGCGCTTCGGCTTCGGCGGCCACGTGGAGACACCGAAGAAATGACCCATACGATCCGCAGAAAATCCAAGGCAGAACCCGCACCACCGACCACGCTGTTTCTGTTCGGTGCCCACGGCGACCTGGTCAAGCGCTTGCTGATGCCAGCGCTGTACAACCTCAGTCGCGACGGCTTGCTTGACGACAATCTGCGGATCGTCGGCGTTGATCACAACGCCATTACCGATGAAGCCTTCGCGGAGAAGCTCGAAGACTTCATCCGCACCGAAGTGGCGGCGAAGGTCGGCAAGGGCGATCAGATGCTTGATCCGGCCTTGTGGGCCAAGCTCGCCAAAGGTATCAGCTACGTCCAGGGCGACTTTCTGGACGACAGCACTTATTCCGCGCTGGCGGCGAAAATCGCCGACAGCGGCACCGGCAATGCGGTGTTCTATCTGGCCACCGCGCCGCGTTTCTTTAGTGAAGTGGTGCGCCGATTGGGCAGCGCCGGTTTGCTTGAAGAAACTCCCGAAGCGTTCAGAAGGGTGGTGATCGAGAAGCCATTCGGCTCCGATCTGCAAACCGCCGAAGCGTTGAACGCCTGTTTGCTCAAGGTGATGTCCGAGAAGCAGATCTATCGGATCGACCATTACCTGGGCAAGGAAACCGTGCAGAACATTCTGGTCAGCCGGTTCTCCAACAGCCTGTTCGAAGCGTTCTGGAACAATCACTACATCGACCACGTACAGATCACCGCCGCCGAAACCGTCGGCGTCGAAACCCGTGGCAGTTTTTACGAACACACCGGCGCCCTGCGTGACATGGTGCCCAATCACCTGTTCCAATTGCTCGCCATGGTTGCCATGGAACCGCCGGCGGCATTCGGCGCTGACGCGGTGCGTGGCGAGAAGGCCAAGGTGGTCGGGGCGATTCGTCCGTGGACCACTGAAGAGGCGCGGGCCAACTCGGTTCGTGGTCAGTACAGTGCCGGTCAAGTCGACGGCAAGCCGCTGAACGGTTATCGCCAGGAGCCCAACGTCTCGCCTGACAGCAACACCGAAACCTACGTCGCGCTAAAAGTGATGATCGACAACTGGCGCTGGGTCGGCGTGCCGTTCTACCTGCGCACCGGCAAGCGCATGAGCGTGCGCGACACCGAGATCGTCATCTGCTTCAAACCGGCGCCTTACGCGCAGTTCCGTGACACCGAAGTCGACGAATTGCAGCCGACCTACCTGCGCATCCAGATCCAGCCCAACGAAGGCATGTGGTTCGACCTGCTGGCCAAACGGCCGGGGCCGGCGTTGAACATGGCCAACATCGAGCTGGGTTTTGCTTACAAAGACTTTTTCGAGATGCAGCCGTCGACCGGTTACGAAACGCTGATCTACGACTGCCTTACCGGCGACCAGACACTGTTTCAGCGTGCTGACAACATCGAGAACGGCTGGCGTGCGGTGCAACCGTTCCTCGACGCCTGGCAGCAGGATGCAAGTGTGCAGACCTACGCCGCCGGTGAAGACGGCCCGCAAGCCGCCGAAGATCTGCTGACTCGCGATGGCCGCGTCTGGCATGGCCTGGGATGAGTGAATTGCCGAAACAACCTGTCCGTTTTCTGCTCAGCGACATGGACGGCACGCTTTTGCTGCCGGATCACACGCTGAGTCAACGCACCATCGACGCCGTGCGTTCGCTGCGCGAGGCCGGCGTGCTGTTCAGTCTCGCGACGGGCAGACCGCCGAAGGCCATGTTGCAGCAGATCGAAGCTTTGGGCGTCGATTTGCCGACGGCTGCGTTTAACGGTGGAACCATCGTCAATCCGGATGGCAGTTTGCTGGTTGCGCATTACCTGCCGGCCACCACTGCGCTGATTGCGCTGGCCACATTCGCCGATCAGCCGGGTGTGGAAATCTGGGTGTTCAGCGGCGGCGACTGGCTGCTCAAGGATCCGCACGGGCCAATGGTGCCACGCGAACAGCATGGCCTCGGCTATCCGCCGGTGGTGGTCGAGAGTTTCGAGCCGTACCTGGAGCGTATCGACAAGATCGTCGCCACCAGCAACAACACGGAACTGTTGATCGAGCTGGAGGCGCGCTTGTTGCCGAAGGTTAACGGCATGGCACAGGTCTCGCGTTCGCAACCGGTGTATCTCGACGTCACGGCGCTGGAAGCCAACAAAGGCACCGCGCTGGCGACGCTGGCCGAACATCTCGGTATTCCATTGGAGCAGACAGCGGCTATCGGCGATGGCGGCAACGATCCGGCGATGTTCCATTGCGCAGGCTTGTCGATTGCCATGGGGCAGGCGGAGGAGGCGGTGAAGCGTCAGGCCGACGTGGTCACCGCGCCGAACACCGAAGACGGCGTGGCCGAGGCGATCGAGAAATACATCCTCCCTCGCTGACCCCACCCCAAAACCAATGTGGGAGCGAGCCTGCTCGCGAAAGCGGTGTGTCATTCAACGAATCTGTTGTCTGACACTCCCTCTTCGCGAGCAGGCTCGCTCCCACAGGTTTATTCAGTGTTGATCAGAGCCAGTAGCTCACCGCATACCAGCCCAGCAATCCCATCACGAAGGTGTACGGCAACGCCATCCACACCATCCGCCCGTACGACAAGCGCACCAGCGGTGCAATCGCCGAGGTCAGCAGGAACAGGAACGCGGCCTGGCCATTCGGCGTCGCCACGCTTGGCAGGTTGGTGCCAGTGTTGATCGCGATCGCCAACGTCTCGAAATGCTCACGACTCATGTGCCCGGCAAGGAACGCCTGCTTCACTTCGGTGATGTAAATCGTCGCGACAAACACGTTGTCACTGATCGCCGACAACAGGCCGTTGGCAATAAACAGCATGCCCGGCTGCTGATCGACGGGCAGCGCCAGCACCCACTGGATCAACGGTGCAAACAGCTGTTGATCGTGAATCACCGCCACCACCGCAAAAAACACCACCAGCAACGCAGTGAACGGCATGGCATCCTTGAATGCGCTGCCCAGACGATGCTCGTCAGTGATACCGGTAAACGCGGTGATCAACACAATCACCATTAAGCCGATCAAACCGACTTCAGCGATGTGAAACGCCAGGCAACCGATCAGGATCAATGCCGCCGCGCCTTGTACCAGCAGCGCCGCGCGTTGGCGTGCCGTGCGTTCGGCGTTGTCTTCAGCGGCGTAGTTGGCCAGCACGGCGCGAACATTGTCCGGCAGCAGCGTGCCGTAGCCGAACCAGCGCAGTTTCTCCAGCAGCACGCAGGTGACCAGACCCGCCGCCAGCACCGGCAGCGAAACCGGCGCGACCTTGGTGAAGAACTCAGCGAAGTGCCAACCCATTTCGTGGCCGATCAGCAGGTTCTGCGGTTCGCCCACCAACGTGCACACGCCGCCCAGTGCCGTACCGACTGCGCCGTGCATCAACAGACTGCGCAGGAAGGCGCGAAATTGTTCCAGGTCTTCGTGATGCAGTTTTGGCAGGTTCTGGTCGTCGGCAAACTCGCTGTCCTGGCGCGGATCGTTGCCGGACGCGACACGGTGATAAACGGAATAGAAACCGACCGCCGCACTGATGATCACAGCGGTCACCGTCAACGCATCGAGAAACGCCGACAGAAACGCCGAAAGAAAGCAGAACATCAAGGCCAGCGCCGCTTTTGAGCGCACGCCCAACAGCAGCCGTGAGAACAGAAACAGCAACAAATCCTTCATGAAATAGATGCCGGCCACCATGAACATCAGCAGCAGGATCACCGGAAAGTTGTGCACCAGCTCATCGTAAAGTGCCTGCGGCGTGGTCATCTTCAGCAGCAATGCTTCGATCAGCAGCAGACCGCCGGGCATCAGCGGATAGCACTTGAGCGCCATCGCCAGGGTGAAGATGAATTCGATCACCAGCAACCAGCCGGCCGCCACCGGACCAACGCTGAACAGCACCACGGCATTGAGGATAAGAAAACCGACGATGGTCGCCTTGTACCAGCGCGGCGAGTGCCCGAGAAAATTTTGCGCGAACGCCTGGGCCATTGAACCGGACATCGGCTGCTCCTTGTCTTTAGAAGCGCGCAAGTTGCCGGATGCGTTGCTGAAGATCAAGTACAGTCCGTGTTTTTCAAAGGTTGAGGTAGCGCGCCACCATTGCCCGATAGTTGCCATCCAATGAATAACCACCAACGAGAATGGCGTTATCCGCTTGCACGGCCAGCGAATTGGCCGTGTCCAGACTGCGTCCCAGACGCGTGCGCAGCCAGCCTTTGCCTGCGCCGAAACTGTGATCGAGGCTGCCGTCACTCAGGTAACGGGCAACAATAAAATCCGCTTCGATCCCGCCAATGGTTGCACCGACCGCGATGATGCGGCCGTCCGCCATGGGTTGGGCGGCGCTCCATTGGCAGCCGCTGGGGCCGATTTCCAGCAGTTGCGTCTGGCCGCCATGGTTGTGCAGATCCGGGCGACCGTTGGTGTGCACGCTGTAGGCCATGCAACGGATCGGGTCGCGACTGCTGCCGAAACAGTGCAGCGCGTCGGTGGATTCAATGACCTGACTGACCTGAGCGCTCTGGCCGTGCGCCTTGAAGGCCATGAAGCCATCCACGGCAAAGCGCTCGTCGAGGCGACCATTGGGCAGGTAGCGCGCCAACAGCCCCTCCTGCGGAAAGTCGATGGAGCCTGCGACCACAATTCGTCCATCCTTTTGCAGCAGCAGGCTGCCAAGCCAGGTGTTGAGCAGCAAGTGGCGAATCATTACGAAGCCGCGGCCGTTGAAGGTTTCATCAAGGTTGCCGTCGGGCTTGAGGCGAATCAGCATGCCGGCATGGTCGGCAAGCTCGAAGTGGTGATTGGCGATCAACAGAATATGTCCGTCGTCCTGCACGACAAAGTCGCAGGCTTCGGCACCGGGTACGCCCGGCGGCAGCCAGGCATCTCGGCTGCCCATGGACAAGTCGCCGGGCAGGCGCACCACTTGACGGCCGTTGTCACCGAAGCTCAGGTCCGGCTTGCCCTGTGCGTCGAACAAGGCCAACGCCGGCAAGGTGCGATGCGCGTTTTCATAATGCAGACCCGCGAGCAGGATGCGCCCATCGGGCAGCACCTGGACTTTGCCGGCGGTGGCTTCGAAACCTGGCGCAAAGGTATCGATCACGCTGCCGTGGTCGCCGAAGGTCAGGTCGGCTGAGCCGTCGACAAGCAGCCGGGCCAGACCGAATCGGCTACCGGTGGCGACACCGACTTTCGCTGCGACCAGAATCCGCCCCTGCGCATCGAGGGCGATATCCTCCGTCAGGCTGGACACGCTGCCAGCGAAATACACTTGGGCGACGCCGGTGGCGGCAAACGTCCTGTCGAGTTGACCGGCGCGATTGAATAGCGTCGTCGGTACCGCCGGCAACGCAAAAGTGTTCAGGGTGGACATGCACGCATCTCCTTGCGAGTTGACCTGTACCGGAAACCGGGTGGGTAACTGCATGAGCGAAACATTCAATCCCTGAACCGGGAGAAGTACAACTGTAAGAACTAACAGATGGAGGGTCGCACTGTGCCAGAACAGTGTCTTTTTGAACCAATAGCAAGCCGCCCAAGCAGTTAAGCCTGAACAAGTTGCAAATAGTTGTACAAAAGTACGGAGAGTAAAAAGATTACAACTAACAGAGGAGGCGGATGACCTGATCGTCATCCGCATTGCCTGCTTGTTAGTGTGGCATCGACCAGGATTGCAGACTGTGACCTTCTTCGCTGAGTTCAGCGCGAGCTTGTTGCAGCAGTTGCTCGAGTTGCGCCGGATCGGAGTAGGTGCTGCTTGGGATCTGTTTGCGACCGATATGCGAATTGGTCCGGTCGATCACGGTCAGGCTCAGTTCGCCATTGCCGTCTTGTGGCGCCCAGGCCACGCACTGGAAAGGTTTGAACGCGTGGTTGGCAATCAAAAGAGCTTCGTTGATACGGAGCGGGGCGGTCATGGGTTTTTCTCTCTGTCGTGCCCAATCAAGTGATATGCCGTCGGTTGGGCTTACCGTGCGGCTGGTACTTGTACTGATGCACCGAACCCGCAGGCAGGTCACACATGAAACAAAGAAATTTCAACTTTCTTTCAGCAGATTGTTTTTCAGAGGGGTTTTGAAAGCTGGATGAAAGGTTGCAATTGAAAAATTAGTCGATAGCTCACTAACAACTTGCGTTCTTATAACGTGTTTGCTTGTACACCTATAAGCAATCGATACAAGGCCCTGTCAAAATCTTGCTAATGTTACAGTCGGGTCTGCCAAATGACTGTTTTTACAATCATTTCTAATAATTTGGCGCCAAGGAACAGTCATGAGCGAAGCGCCAGCGTTACGACGTTTATTGGTGGTCGATCCCTGCGACGATTGCCACCGCTTATTGCCCGGATTACGCGCCGTAGGTTGGGATGTTGATAGCTGCACCCTGGAAAATGCCGCCGATCGAAGTTGTGATGTCGGCTTATTGCGATTGCAGCCGTTTCACCTCGAACGTCCCGAAGCCGTCAAGGAGTTGATCAGTCGCAGCGGCACCGAATGGATCGCCGTGCTCAATCAGGAAGTTCTGCGATTACAAAACGTCGGTGACTTCGTCTGCGAATGGTTTTTCGATTTCCACACCTTGCCGTTCGACGTATCGCGGGTGCAGGTCACCCTCGGCCGCGCATTCGGCATGGCGCGGTTGCGCGGGCAGGGCACGATCCACGTCGATCAGCCGGAACATGAACTGCTCGGCGACAGCAAGCCGATCCGGGAGCTGCGCAAATTGCTCAGCAAACTGGCCCCCACCGAATCGCCGGTATTGATCCGCGGTGAAAGCGGTACCGGTAAAGAACTGGTCGCACGTACGCTGCATCGACAATCCCAGCGTCACAGCAAACCGTTTGTAGCGATCAATTGCGGGGCGATTCCCGAGCACCTGATTCAGTCCGAGCTGTTCGGCCATGAGAAAGGCGCGTTTACCGGCGCGCATCAGCGCAAGGTCGGGCGGATTGAGGCGGCCAATGGCGGCACGCTGTTTCTCGATGAGATCGGTGATCTGCCGCTGGAACTGCAAGCCAATCTGTTGCGCTTTTTGCAGGAAAAACACATCGAGCGTGTCGGCGGCAGTCAACCGATCCCGGTGGATGTTCGCGTTCTGGCGGCGACCCACGTCGACCTTGAGGCGGCCATCGAAAAGAAGCGTTTTCGCGAAGACCTGTATTACCGGCTCAACGTCCTGCAAGTGGTCACTGCGCCTTTGCGTGAACGCCATGGCGACCTGTCGATGCTGGCCAACCACTTTTCCCATTTCTACAGCCACGAAACCGGCCGCCGCCCACGCAGTTTCAGTGAAGACGCGTTGATTGCCATGGGCAAGCATGACTGGCCGGGCAACGTCCGTGAACTGGCCAACCGTGTACGCCGTGGTCTGGTGTTGGCTGAAGGGCGGCAGATCGAGGCGCGAGATCTGGGGTTGATCAGCCAGCATTCGATCGCCACGCCGATGGGCACGCTGGAAGATTACAAGACCCGCGCCGAACGCCAGGCGCTGTGCGATGTGTTGAACCGGCACAGCGATAACCTCAGTGTTGCGGCCAAGGTCCTTGGCGTGTCTCGGCCGACGTTTTACCGCCTGCTGCATAAACACCAGATTCGCTAGGTACCTGAAGATCAAAAGATCGCAGCCTGCGGCAGCTCCTACAGGGATTACACAAACCCGATGTAGGAGCTGCAGAAGGCTGCGATCTTTTGCTTTTACCTAGAAGTAGTACGGGAATTTCAGGCTGAAGGAAAAGTCCGGTGCATCGTCGGTCAAACCGATCGACAAGTTCGGAACAATCGTCAGGTTGTCGGTGGCCGCAATGGTCATGCCGACGTTGAAATAACCGGCGTTGGCGTCACTGGAGACCACCGATTGCCAATCGCCGCCATCTTGTTTGAGCTTGCTTTTACGCTGCACCAGGTCAGACATCGAGAACGACATACTCATCTTCTCGTTCAGCGCAAACGCAATACCGGCGCCAATCTGGAAGCTGTCGCCGATCCTTACCTTGCCCGGGTTTTTCTGGTTGACCGTCGAGCTGATGTCGTCAAACGACTCCTCCAGGTTGTGGGTGTAGGACAAGCTGCCGAACAGCACCGCCGGGTCGAACGTCTTGACCAGCGAGATGCCCGGCGTGACCGACCAGACGCCGTTGCCGGTGGGCAGGGTGTCAGGCACGAACAGGTTGGAGTTCGCGTCGGTCTGGCGCAACTTGATCCCGAACGGATCCTTGCCGGTTGGCGCCTTGACGCGCAAGGTCACGACCGCATCCGGCGTGTTGGCCGACTCGTCGAGGAACTTGTAAGCAATGCCGAAGTTGACGTCGCCAATGGTTGGATCGCGTGTTACGTCCTGCTCGGTCGTGACGTTGGACGCACCGCCGTTGCCGCCGCCGGATTGATAAGTCGAATCGCGGTAGACCACCGGCACGTTCAGGTCGAACTGCCAGCGATTGTCGAAGTTGTAGCGGCCCGTGAGGTCGAGGGTCCAGGTGTCGGCCTTGATCCGGTCAAGGTTGATGTTGCCGAGAAAAATCGAGTCCAGTGCCAGGAAGCCGTTGAGGATCAGCTGACGGGTGTCATAGCGCGAGTAGGTGATACCGGTTTCGAAGCTGAATTTGCCACCGCCGAAGAAACCACTGGCTTCGTCGTACAGGTTGGACACACTTTGTGCCGGTTGCGAATCATCTGCCAGCGATTGCCCGTAAGAAGCCCCACTACCTCCGGCTGCGCCCCCCGACGCTGCTGCGGCCCCGGTGCCGGTGGCCACTTTTGGATTGCCTTTGAGATCTGACGGCGACTTGGCCAACCGT